>NZ_JAQMYO010000014.1:0-132489 GCF_028369215.1 Brevibacillus sp. AG
CATGTGCTCGGGAGGGCTTTTCTTTTCTATTAACCAAAACGTCCGCTAATATACGCTTCGGTTTTTTCGTTCTCAGGTGATGTGAAGATTTTCCCCGTCTCATCCATCTCGATCAGCTCACCCATCAGGAAGAAGGCGGTTTTCTCTGAAATTCGCGCTGCCTGATGGAGGTTATGGGTAACGATCACGATCGTATACTCATCTTTTAGCTGCATGACCAGCTCTTCGATTTTCATGGTAGAGATCGGATCGAGTGCGGAAGCCGGTTCGTCCAACAGCAAAATGGTTGGTTGCATCGCGATTGCACGCGCGATACAAAGCCTTTGCTGCTGTCCACCAGAAAGGGAGAGCGCTGAATCGCGAAGACGATCCTTTACCTCATCCCAAAGCGCTGCTTTTCGCAAGCTCGACTCAACCAATTCATCCAAATCACGTCTATTGGTCATCCCGTGGAAACGCGGTGCAAATGCGATGTTTTCATAGATCGATTTGAAAAATGGATTCGCTCGTTGGAACACCATTCCTACCACTTGGCGCAGGCTCTCGATGTTTACTTGCGAGCTGTTAATGTCGATACCATCTACAATAATGGAGCCCTCTACATGACAAGAAGGAACCAGATCATTCATCCGGTTCAAGCTCCGTAGAAGCGTCGATTTCCCACATCCGGACGGACCGATAAAGGCCGTCACGGAGTTGCGTTCAATATCCATTGATATATTTTTTACGGCTTGCTTCTCTCCGTAGTATACATTCACGTTATTCGTCTGAATGATCGTTTCTTGCATGGTCAGTACGGACATGGCTGCCACCTACCTCTTCTTAGTTTGATCCTGACGTCATCTTTTTGTAAACCCAATTCCCGAACCAACGAGCGGAAAGGTTAAAGAGCAAGACGGCAATAATCAGAACAGCAGCCGCGCCATCTGCGACATCACGCGCATCCGGTGTCAGCCCCTCGCTGTTTACCTTCCAAATATGCACGGCCAATGTCTCGGCAGGACGGAACGGGTTCAACGGTGAGGTCGTACTATTCAATGAGAAGTCGGTGAAATCCAGATTCGGTGAAGACATCCCTGCTGTAAACAGCAAGGCAGCCGCTTCCCCAAATACACGGCCAGATGCCAGAATGGCACCCGTAATGATACCTGGGAGCGCTGCTGGAAGGATGACAGACACGATGGTACGCCATTTGGTAATACCAAGCGCGAGACTCGCTTCCTTTTGACTACGAGGTACGTTGCGCAGTGCATCCTCTGTTACGCGAACCAAGAGTGGCAGGTTAAATACTGTCAGCGCAAGTGCTCCACCAAACAGGGTATAGCCCCAGCCAGTCATATTTACGAACACGAGTAATCCAAACAAACCAACTACGATAGACGGAAGGGAAGACAATACTTCTATACTCATGCGGATAAACTGTGTAATCTTGTTATCCGGCGCATATTCGGCCATATAAATGCCTGCTCCGATTCCGAGTGGCAACGCGATCAGCATGGTCAGGACCAGCAAGTACAACGAGTTGAAAAGCTGTGGTCCAATCCCGCCACCCGCATTGACGATATCCGGCGGAGAGGTCAAAAAGTCGAGATTCAGCTTATGCCAACCTTGAGAGAGAATGAAGCCCAATAGTCCCACCAAGGTACCAATAATCAGTACGGCAATCAGTGTCAAAACAACAGTAGCAGCGCGGTCCATCAGTCTCGCTTTCATCTATTTCGCCAACCTCTTTCTGCCCAACAGGCGCAAAATCACGATAAAGATGAAAGACATCGCCAAGAGCAGCAAAGCCATTGACCAGAGAGCATTGTTATACGGAGTTCCTTGAATCGTATTCCCCATGTTCAATGTAATACCGCTAGTGAGCGTACTGATCGGTTCGAACAAACCGCCTGGCAGCTTCGTTGTGTTACCGATAACCATTTGCACAGCCAAAGCTTCTCCAAAAGCGCGAGACATCCCCAAAACAATGGCCGTTAAACAGCCAGGAAGCGCGGAATGCAACACGACATTCCAAATGGTTTGCCAGCGAGTAGCACCCAGCGCGAGTGAAGCGTTGCGCAAATCTTGCGGAACAGCCTCAATTGCATCTGCTGCCACACTCGTAATGGTAGGCAAAATCATCAGGGCAAGAACAAGTCCCCCTGCCAATAAGCTGAAGCCAAGAACATCAAATTGTTCGCGAATAAATGGAACAAGCAAAGTTAGTCCAACATAACCGTAAACGACTGATGGAATACCAACCAACAGCTCGATAACCGGCTTCAATACTTTTTTCCCGAAGCCAGGAAAGATCTCTGTCATAAAAATAGCGGCGCCGATTCCAAGTGGCGCGGCAATCAAAGCAGCCAGTGCCGTTACGAAAAACGAACCGAGGATAAAGGGCAACACACCATATGCGGATGGTTCACCTTCTGGGTCCCATTTGTCATGCGTTAAAAATTCTTTGAAGCTTACTCCATCGACAAAGAACGTCGACAGCCCTTTTGAAGCAATAAAATAGGTGATCGATAAAACAACAATAACGAGCAAACCCGCACAAATCATCGCGATGGTTTTGCCGGTAATATTCTCTGTCTTTTGACGCTTGTTCGTTGTCAGCATTTTTTGCGCAATCATCGATTTACGCTCTGTATTTACCCCTTCAGTACGATGGCTCATGTTCTCCCTCCTGGAAAGAAAACGACTGTACGCAAGCAAAATGAGGGGAAGGCCCCCCTACCCCTCTATTTTGCTGTTGACGATAACGCTTATTTTTGTGTTACTTTGCCTTCTGCATCACGTTCCACTTTCATATCTGTGATTGGCAGGAAGCCCAATTCTGTTACAGTTTTCTTTTGTACTTCGTCAGTCAGGATGAAGTCCAGGAACGCTTTTGCATCGCCAGTTGCTTCACCTTTGGTGTACATATGCTCGTACGCCCATACTGGATATTTGTTCGATGTAATGTTTTCTGCGTTTGCTTCCACACCATCCAATTTCAGAGCTTTTACAGAGTCATTGAAGTAGGACAGAGCCAAGTAACCAATTGCACCTGGTGTTTCAGCAATGATTTTGCGAACAGTACCGGAGGAATCCTCTGTGATACCTTCTGCTTCTTCTTTACCATCCAACGCGAATTTGCTGAATGTCGCGCGAGTTCCGGAAGATTTCGGACGGTTAACCAGCGTGATCTTCATGTCTTCACCGCCAACGTCTTTCCAGTTGGTGATTTTACCAGTGAAGATGTCGATCAATTGTTGCTTAGTCAAGTTGTCTACTTTTACTTGCGGGCTTACTGCTGCTGCCATACCGACAACCGCTACTTTATGGTCTACCAGTTCGTTTGCTGGAATGCCTTTTTTCTCTTCTGCGAAAATATCGGAGTTACCGATCGTTGCTGCACCGCTTGCTACTTGGCTCAAGCCCGTGCCGCTTCCTCCGCCTTGTACTTGGATTTGTGCGCCTGCATTTTTTGCCATAAAGTCTTTGGCCGCTTGCTCGACCAGAGGCTGTAAAGCGGTAGAACCCACTGCTGTTACAGGTTCACCGGAAGTTTTTGGTGTCGAACCAGAGTTGCTTTGCTCTTTAGCTGGTTGTTGCGCTGGTGCTGGAGTCTGTGCCGTGTTGCCGCTTCCACACCCCGCGAGTAATGCCCCTACACATGTCAGCGCAATAAACATTTTGCTGAGTTTTTTCATTGGATGAAAATCCTCCTTAAAAGGTTCGGTTTGTTTTTTTCTCTCTTACAAGTACAAACTATACAGCGGGAATGTTGTCGTATTATGTTGTGAATGTAAAGCTTTCTTAAAGATGCAGGGGTTCCTGTTGTAAAACGGCGCAAGCATGGGAATACTGTCCCTATTCTTTTGGTGGGGGTGTCCATGTGGAACGGCTGGCCTTACTTTTTGTGATCATTGGTGCCCTGAACTGGGGATTAATCGGGTTATTTCAATTTGATTTAGTCGCAAGCTTGTTTGGTGGAGCGGAATCTATCGTAAGTCGAATCGTGTATACGATGGTAGGCTTGTTTGGGGTGTATGCCATCAAGTTTCTTTTCACGGATCGCGAAGAAACACCAACATAAAAAATGATGTCCCGCTGTCCGGCTGTTAGGGAGAGGAGGAAACAGGAGAAAACGCTCAGCTTCTTGTCCCACCCGCTGAGGGATTCACTGCCCGCCTCCATGAAAAAAAGCGAAACCCGCGTCCAAAGTGGTCCATTCAAGAGGTGTCTCAGAGGTGGACGCTAAAAGCTTGTTTCGCTTTTTTTCATTACGCCTCGGTCGGTGTACCAAAGATCTTCGCTTATTTCTCCTGTTTCCTCTACGAGCTTTCCGTGCTATTCGAGGTTTTAAAAGCCTTAAAAAAAGATTGAAGAATGTACTCAGTCACGACAGAGAAGAATATTTCCAGACGTAGCGACTTGTGGAGTCCTACCGAGCGGAGAAGCGATTAGCGGGCAAAAGAAACGCAACGTGCCCATACGACGAAGCGGCTACCACTTTTGCGTTTCCCCGCTAATCGCTTCGGAGCGGACAGTCTCAGCCCCCAGCAGGACGGAGCCTGGAGCCTAGACTGGAAATATTCTTCTCCTCACGACAGCCACGATACATGAACCACTTTATTATGAAAAAAGACGGCACATCCCGATTAACAGGATGGCCGCCTTTATGGTGATGAATTAATTGTCTCGTTTCAGTGGCTCGGAGAGATCTACGTGCCCCATCAGCGTTTCTACTTTCTTGCCATCCTCTAAGAAGACAATTTCCTTTACTTCCGAGAACTGAAAGAATGTATTCTTCAACGCATCCAAAGCCATCGTCTCGCCACTTGAACCCATATTGAACTGATTCTTGCTATCCGCATCAATCGTCAGGGTTCCTTTATCAAATGTGATCGAATGGTACTTAAAGTCTTTCCACAGTGGAATGTGTACGTCTGGCTTTACAGGTGTCTCCAACAGGGCAAGTGTCTTTTTGTACTTCTCGATATCTTCTGCAAACGTGATCTCTTGCTCTTCTTTTTGCAGCTCCATCACATTATTATCCGAATAGTAAACGGTGACCATTTGCTTTTTCAGAGTCGGCTCTGTTGTCGATGGATCAGTGTTTGAACCAGATGGCTGTTCTACTGGTGTGGTTGGCTGTGGTGTTTCTGTCGCGTTTTGCCCACATCCGGCCAAAAGCAGCATCACTAACGCTGCCATCCAGATCACTCGACTTTTTTTCATCGTGAAAAGCCCCCTTACTGATAAGACTCGTAGTATTCACGAATAGCCGCAACAATGGCTTTCGCGATTTTATCTTGGAATGCCGGATTCGTCAGCTGCGCGTTCTCCTGTGGATTGGAGAGGAAGCCTGTCTCGGTCAACACAGCAGGCATTTTCGTGTTTTTGATCACATAAAAGCCACTCTGTTTGACGCCTCGATCCGGGAACTGCGTTGCCCCACGCAAATGTTTATGTACCACTTGGGCAAAGTCTTTACTGTTTTCATTATAATAGAAAGTTTCTGTTCCTGCAGCCGTCGGTTTCGGGAATGCGTTGGCATGAATAGACAAGAACATGTCGGCTTCTAACTCATTGGCAAAAGCGACACGCTCTGACAGTTCATAAAACACATCTGTCGTGCGTACGGGAACGACTTGAAACTCTGGATATTGCTTCAGCAAAGCCACAATCTTATTGGAGACAGCCAAGTTGTAATCTTTTTCATTGTTGCCAGCGGAGCCCTTCGTGCCTGGGTCTTTTCCTCCATGACCGGCATCAACAACGATCAGGTAGCCTGTTTTCTTCGGTTTTGGCGTCAATTTTACTTCGATACCGTCTTTCGTGTAAGCCAGCTCATACGTGCTCTTTTGGTTCAGCTCAATAACAACGCGGACCGTGTCAGGAGATGCACTGTATTGGCTGTAACGCAGGTCAGCGATGAGAGGTTCTTCTTTCGCTTGTTCTGCCTGATTCTGTTCATCAGAATCTGAATCTCTGTCTTGGTCTTCATCATCAGCGTAGGCGATTTCCTCGGATTCGCCTACACTATCATTTTTTTCGTCTTGACGTTTTAGATCTTCGACTAAATCATCATCCAATGCTGTTTGTGGGAGATCCAAGACGATCCGGTGAGGACCTGTCATCACAAAGGACTGAGGAATTACAGGTATGGTCGTTTCAATACGAACACGGTCGCCATCCTTAGATACATCTTTCAAAACATTGAGGCGATCGATCTCAACCTGATTATTTTTCTTGTCCCACGCAAATGACCCGCCAAGCTCGTCCTCCAATTGACGTAATGGGAGGACCAACTGATCATCAATCGTCATCCCGCGCTCAGGTCGTTTCCACGCAAAGCCTTTTTGTCCCACTTGCTCAGCTACAGCCTGTGCGGACGCGTACATCGTGTCTTCCACTTGATACAGCTTGATCGGCTCGGTTGGTGCCTTGCCATTCAGCTTTACCTGTAGTGTTTCGTTTGCAATGACAGTTCGTGTGCTGTTGTCCCACCCGACTGTAACACCAAGTGACTCCCCGACAAAACGCAGTGGCAGCAGCATACGCTTTTGTGAAATAACAGGTGGCGTATCGAGCTTCACTTGTTTACCGTTCAACATTGCCGTACTGGAGTCAAGTGTAAGGGAGAGCTGCTGCGTGCCTTTGGAAATGACAGCTGTTCGAGTAGCTTCATTCCATTCCACTTTTGCACCTAGCCCTTCGGCGATGACACGGACGGGAACCAACGTGCGTCCATTCTTGATGACTGGCGGCACTTCAGCATTCACTGCTTGTCCACCAATCATGAGATTGACAGCTTCCTCTGAAGCACTGCTTGCTGCAACCGCCCAACCGGGGATTAGCAGTAGGACCAGCAATGCAAAAAGCAGAGGGTAAAATCGTCTCTTCATCCTGACCTCCTCCGTGATGTCTGTTTTCTTCGTTATGTGGCGTCAGCCAATGTGCAACGTTCACCATTCTATTAGACGCTAGATGATCTGTAAAGTTTATAGTCTTTTGGTACCAAAATGAAAAGACCGCCTCCGCAAGCCCCGCGAGACAGTCTTTGCAACTAATCATTTGTTATCGAAAAAATCCCCTTCTCTCTTGCCTACTTACTTCTTGAACCGGTTTTTTTATCATGTTCAAGCCCCCGTTGGCAAGAAATTGCTGGATCAGCGAAATCACAGCTGGATTCGACAGCACCTTAATGGAGTCGGCTACCTTGGGGTTTTTCAATTGGGGAATAGCGTCGCCTAGATACGGTAAAAGCGGTAGTAAGTCTTCGATAGAAATGGCAGGCTTTTGTGGTTGGGGTACAGCTTCCACTTGAGCGGCATTCCGTCGTCCTCCAAACAGCAGCCCTCGACGTTCTCCTGTACTTCTTGGAGGTGCTTGTTTGAGACGCCCCAGTGTATTCTTCATATCCTGCAGCTCCTGTCGCACCTGACTCATTTCTCTCATTATTTGGGCATTATTTGCATGCTGTGCATCCGCTAGTTTGTTGATCGATTCTTGCAAATTGCCCCTGGGGACAACCTGCTTCTTTTTCGCTTTCATTTTTTCAACGATAATCCCACCTCCCTCCTCACTCTACCCCCTTATCTAAAACGTTTTTTTATATTTTCCAAATCCTTTGCAGTGACACCTTTTTTCGAAAGCTTATTCAACAGGCTTCCGACATTTTCTGTTTTCTGCATCTGACGAAACTGCGCAGCATAACTGTTTACCTCTTGCTCGGTCAATTTTTTCCCTGACTTTCTGGCCATTTCACGAATGACTTCCTTGATTCCCGCATCTGTCCTCAGCTTTTCCTTAGGAATTGATTTGACAATGTTGAGCAAAGAACCAATATCCATCAATATCCCCCCTGGTTGCAGTTAGTTCCTTTTTACTCTATGTAGCCAAGGGCGTAATGGATTGGTCATTTGTCCATGAGACTAAAAAAAAGAAGAGGGACACGAAAATAGCCCTCTTCTCCTGCATTCTTATTTTTTGGTGATATCCGCATATTTGAAGTCAACATCCCCAAGTCCATCCATCACGACATCTTTCAGATTTTCGTTCTGCACCCAAGAGTTCGCATAGAAGTAGATTGGCATGATTGGCATTTCGTCCATCAGGATTTGCTCCGCCTGCAGTAGAATTGCTTTGCGCTTCTCCAGGTCTTGCTCCAGAGCGGATTGGTTCAGGAGCTCCTTGTACTTTGGATTTTCCCAACGTGTATCGTTGTTTCCTCCGTCTTTTTCCTGGAACATATCCAAGAAGTTGATGGGATCATTGAAGTCACCCAACCAGCCTCCCCGAGCGATTTGATACTTACCTTGGTGAACGTCTTCTAAGTATACCTTCCATTCTTTATTTTCGAGCTTTATATCTACACCGAGGTTTTTCTTCCATTGAGCCTGAATTTCTTTTGCGATCTTTTTATGACCTTCGGATGTGTTGTAGATGAGTGTGATTGGCGGGAGTTTGGAGATACCCTCTTCCTCCATACCTTCTACCAGTAATTTCTTTGCAACTTTAAGGTCATTATCTTTGAAGTAACCGTCTTTGTTCAACGCCATGCTCGGAGGTACATAGCCTGTTGCCGGTACTTGACCAGCTTTCAGGATATCGGTGGTGATGCTTTCACGTTTAATTGCATACGCGAACGCCTTACGAATTTTTGCGTTGGTAAACGGTGCTTGCTCTGTATTGAAACGATAAAAATAGGCACCGGCGATTGGCTGTGTCTTCAAGATGCCAGCTTCCCTCAAAACCGGAAGTGCATCGGTTGGCAGCGAGGAGTTTGGAGCACCAGCCCAATCCAGTTCGTCGTTATCAAACATGGATAATTCCGTATTCTCATCCTCTATCATGGTGAATTCGATCTTATCCAATTTTACATTGGCTTTATCCCAGTACTTCTCGTTTTTCACAACAGTCAGATTGCTATTGTGTTTCCATGTTTCCATTTTGAATGGTCCATTGCCAACAACCGTCTTGGCCTCCTCAGCCCATTTTTTGTTACCTTCGACTACCTTCTTGTTCACTGGGAAGTATGTTTTAAAAGCAACCAGCTCCGGGAAAAATGGTGTCGAGTTTGTCAGTTCCACTTTTAGCGTCTTATCGTCAATCGCCTTTACGCCAACGTCTCCCGCCTTGCCAATCCCTTTGTTGAAGTCTTCTGCACCTTTCACATAATACAACTGGTAGGCGTAGTTAGAAGCTGTCTTTGGATCGAGAGCACGTTTCCAAGCATATTCGAAGTCATATGCCGTTACTGGATCGCCGTTGCTCCATTTTGCTTCACGAATCTTGAATGTATAAGTCTTCCCATCCTCAGAAACGGTAAAGCTCTCGGCAGCGGCTGGGTGCAGCTTTCCATCTGTTCCGAGACGTGTCAGACCTTCGAATGTAGCTGTGATGATCGTACTAGAGGTAGTATCCTCCGCAATTCCTGGGTCTGCTGTAGGAGGCTCCCCTTGCAGATTCATTCTTAATACTTTAGGTTCAGCTGCTTGGATAGCGCCTTCGTACCCTGTCATCATTCCACCGAAAACGAGGACTGAACTCAAAGCCAGAAAAACACTCTTTTTCATCATACACACCCCTATTTTCTTAATGAAAATCTTCCAAAAATTAGTATACATGAAAAGTGTAAAAATTTGGATATTAAATAGATAAAAAAAGAAGAGAGGTGAGTATAACACCGCTCTTCTTTTACATACATAGCTATTATTTCTTTTCTGCGATATCTGCGTATTTGTAGTCTACAGCACCCAGACCATCGATGATTACGTCTTGAACCTTGTCGTCTTTCACCCAAGATTGTGTGTAGTAGTAGATTGGCATAATTGGCATTTCATCCATCAGGATTTGCTCCGCTTGTGCCAGGATTGCTTTACGTTTTTCTGGGTCTAGCTCCAGAGCGGATTGGTTCAGGAGTTCTTTGTACTTCGGATTTTCCCAACGAGTATCGTTGTTTCCGCCGTCTTTTTCCTTGAACATTTCCAGGAAGTTGATTGGATCGTTGAAGTCTCCCAACCAGCCTGCACGAGCCACTTGGTATTTACCTTGGTGTACGTCATCCAGGTATACCTTCCACTCTTTGTTTTCGAGCTTCACGTCTACGCCCAGATTTTTCTTCCATTGGTCTTGGATTGCTTCAGCAATCTTTTTGTGACCTTCGGAAGTGTTGAAGGAAAGAGTAAGTGCCGGGAATTTGCTGAGACCCTCTTCTTTCAATCCTTCTTCGAGCAATTTCTTCGCTGTCTCGATGTCATTATCCTTGTAGAAACCGTCTTTGTTCAGTGCCATGCTTGGTGGTACATAGCCTGTTGCAGGCAATTGACCAGCTTGCAGGATGTTGTCGATCAGGCTTTGACGATCGATCGCATAAGCAAATGCTTTACGGATTTTTACGTTGTTAAACGGTGGTTTTTCTGTGTTGAAACGGTAGAAGTAAGTACCCGCGATTGGCTGAGTTGTCATTTTTCCGGAGTCTTTCAAAGCCGGGATCGCGTCTGTTGGCAACGCAGATGTTGGAGCACCTGCCCAGTGCAGTTCACCGTTTTCGTACATGGACAGCTCAGTATTCTCATCCTCTACCATGGAGAATTCGATTTTGTCCAATTTTACATTGTCTTTATCCCAGTAGTTGTCGTTTTTGGAAACTACGAGCTTGCTCTTATGCTCCCAAGAATCCATTTTGAATGGACCGTTACCAATAACTGTTTTCGCATCGGTAGCCCATTTCTCGTTGCCATCTACTACTTTTGGATTAACTGGGAAGTATGTTTTGAATGCAACCAGCTCCAGGAAGAATGGAGTTGGGTTCGCCAATTCTACTTCGAGTGTTTTATCGTCAACTGCTTTTACGCCAACGTCTTCTACTTTACCCTTGCCTTTGTTGTAGGCTTCTGCGCCCTTCACATAGTACAATTGGTATGCATAGTTGGAAGCTGTTTTTGGATTAAGAGCGCGTTTCCAAGCATATTCGAAATCTTTAGCCGATACAGGATCGCCGTTGCTCCATTTGTTATCACGGATTTTGAATGTATATTTTTTACCGTCCTCAGAAACAGTATAGCTCTCTGCTGCTGCTGGAGCATATTTACCGTCTTTACCAACGCGAGTCAGACCTTCGAAGGTAGCTGTGATGATTGTGCTGGAAGTTGTATCTTCCGCGATACCTGGGTCAGCTGTTGGTGGCTCGGAGTGCAGGTTCAGTTTCAGTAATTTAGGGCCAGTTGCTGGTGCAGAATTTTCTGTCTTTCCTGCGGATGCATTGCTATCTGCTGGTGCCGCCTGGTTTCCGCCACCGCATCCTGCGAGTGCCGCACCAAGAACGAGGATAGAACTCATTGCCACGAAAACATTCTTTTTCATACAAGTAATCCCCCTTTTCTAAATCTTTTATCAATATACATGGTTTTATATATTTTTTAAATATGTTTTAGAATGATTTAATAAATTTTTATTTATTTATAAAGAAAATTAATGAATTATAAAATATATTGATCGATAAATAAATTTTCCAGAACATCCCTATCTCGAAATTCCTAAGTGAAACCGCATAATATCAAGTTTTTTCAGAGTTGAGGACCCAAACTTCATTTGTTGATATATTTTTTTCATTCACCCAACTTCATCTACATTCAGTAAAATCGAAATAGTGATTTAATTTATAATTTTATAATTTCTAACATCGTTATCCATTCTCTGCTCGATTGTTCTCTCTTATAAATGATTTATAAAAAAAGAAGAGTGCCGTAGCACCCTTCTCTTGTTACAACGTATTATGCGCTTTTTCTTATTGAATGTCTGCCCATTTCCAGTCTACGAAACCGAGACCGTCGAGTACTACACCTTTTACTTTGTCTTTTTTCACATAAGAATGAGTGTAGTAGTAGATTGGCATTGCTGGCATTTCGTCCATGAAAATGGCTTCTGCTTGTGCCAGGATTTGTTTGCGTTTTTCTGGGTCTTTTTCCAAAGCAGACTGGTTCAGCAGCTCTTTGTACTTCGGATTTTCCCATTTCGTGTCGTTGTTTCCGCCATCTTTGTCCTTGAACAGGTCCAAGAATGTGTATGGATCGTTGTAGTCACCAGTCCAGCTGGAACGTGCGATTTGGAATTTACCTTGGTTTACATCTTCCAAGAATACTTTCCATTCTTTGTTCTCCAGCTTAATGTCTACGCCGAGTGCTTTCTTCCATTGGTCTTGGATCGCTTCGGCAATTTTCTTGTGACCTTCAGACGTGTTGAAGGAAAGAGTAAGGGTCGGCATTTTGGTAATGCCTTCTTCCTTCATACCTTCTTCCAGCAATTTTTTCGCTACTTCTGCATCGCCGTCTTTGAAGTACGGGCTTGTTGCCACTGCCATTGTTGGCGGGATCAGACCCATTGCTGGTTCTTGGTTTGCTTGCGTGATGTTGTCGATGATAGATTTACGATCGATTGCATAAGCAAACGCCTTACGGATTTTCGCGTTGTTGAACGGCGGAACTTCCGTATTGAATTTGTACAGGTACGTACCCGCGATCGGGCGTGTTTGCATTTGGCCGGATTCTTTCAATGCAGGAATCGCATCGGTAGGAAGTGAGCTCAAAGGTGCTCCGGACCAATCCAAATCGTCATTGTCGAACATGGACAGCTCTGTATTTGCATCTTCAACCATGGAGAAGTTGAGCTTGTCGAGTTTTACAACGTCTTTATCCCAGTAGGTATCGCTCTTCACGAGAACCAATTTGCTCTTATGTTCCCATTTTTCCATTTTGAATGGACCGTTACCTACGTGTGTAGCTGCTTCGCCCGCCCATTTATCGCTGCTTTCCACTACTTTTTGGTTAACTGGGTAGTACGTATAGAACGCAGTCAGCTCCAAGAAGAATGGTGTTGGGTTTTTCAAAGTCACGACGAGTGTTTTATCGTCTTTTGCTTTTACGCCAACATCTTCAGCTTTTGCTTTACCCTTGTTGTATTCTTCTGCATTTTTCAGGTAATACAATTGGTAGGAGTAGTTAGATGCTGTTTTCGGATTGAGCGCTCGCTTCCAAGCGAATTCGAAATCCTTTGCAGTAACTGGCTCCCCATTGCTCCATTTGCTGTCACGCAGGGTGAATGTATAAGTAAGACCATCTTCGGATACGTCAATTTTTTCTGCTACAGATGGATGTGGTTTGCCATCTTCGCCAATACGAGTGAGACCATCAAATGTTGCACGCAGAACCGCACTGGAAGTAGAATCCTCAGCCAATGCAGGGTCAGCAGTTGGTGGCTCGGACATCATGTTCATTCTCAATTCTTTAGGACCGCTTGTTTGCTCCTTAGAAGCATTGCCTTGCTCGCCTGCTTTCTCACCGCCGCCGCCACAGCCTGCCAGCGCCGCACTCAGAACCAGGATAGAACTCATTGCTGCAAAAACGCTTTTTTTCACGGTGTTGACCCCCTATTTTTCTATCGGTAAAACTTCATTGAAAGCTACTCCACAAATATACTGCATTTTTAGTAATATTGAAGACATTTTAAGTAAAATTAATTATGTTTTATTCAAACATCAAATTCTATTAAAGGAAATAAATTTGGTATTTTCATCATGATGAAGTATGCCTCGTATATAAAAATTTATGCAGGAATGAAACAACCCCTCCGGCCAGAAGGCGAAGGGGTTCACTATGATTAAATTTGGGCTCGTCGATACTCGTTCGGCGCTACACCAACGATTGCTCGAAAATCTCGAATGAAGTGAGAGTGATCGTAGTAGCCAAGAGAGGTAGACAGGTCCAGCCAATCTTGGACTGTTCCCTGGTCAATCTGCTCTGCTGCCTCATGCAGTCTGTATCGTTGGATGACCGACTTCGGACTGACACCTACATAACGATCAAACAAACGCTGCATCGTCCGCATGTTCATTCCGGTCAACTGTACCGCATCCTCGACCTTGAGTACGGATCGATCTGCCTGGATCATCCTGACAATTTCACTGATGCGCGCTACATTCGGGTCAGGCTTCGGCAAATATTCGAATAGAAAGGCTTCTACCCTTTTTATCATTTGCTCATCATCTGGCAGGCTTAGCACTTCTTTCTCAAGCTGCTCGGTTGAAACACCAACACCAAATAAGGCTTCCAGACTCGTAGAAGTACCACTCAACTTTGATACCGGGGCATTCAGAAACGGATAAAAACCTCCTGGCCTGAATTTCACTCCAAACACTTGGCCTTGTCCCGCTAAAAGATGCGAGGAAGTCGTGCGGGCTACACCAAAAATGCCAGTTGCTCCTTTTTCAAACACGAGATTCACATTAGGATGAGCCAGTACGGTTTGCGAGTAAGGAAGTTGTGTACGCAAATCCCACCTGACGACCCAGTAGTGCTGCACGAAGTAGCTCATTTCGGCAGATGGCTCGTATCTGTCCAGCGAAAATTTCTTCTGCCCAATCATGGCATGCAGTACACCCTTTGGGAGCTTGGCAGTCTGATTTTCCAAGGTGCGCCTCCTGTCGTGTTTTTACAATACACACTACCGAATTCTTCTTATAGTAAGAGTAGTAGTTGGGAGACTTGATTACAATTCCTAAATGAAAAATCAGGGGGTAAAACGATGGATCTTCGCTTCGATTTCTACATTGGTGCTACGCCAGAGCAAGTCTGGCATGTCCTTACTTCCGATGAAGGCGTACAGAGTACTTTCTTTGGCTGTACAATTCGTTCGACTTTTCAAGTAGGCGATGAGATGGCTTACGTTGGTCCGGGAAAAGACGGTGACGACACGGTGCATGTATACGGGAAGATCTTACGGCTCGAACCTCATCATATTTTCAGTTTCACTGAACATCCTGGTCCTGCCTATTACGAGAATCATGCGGAATTACAGTCTCGTGTCACCATTACCTTAGAACCGGTTGGCGGCTGCACCAAGCTGACTTTGATTCAGGATCAATGGACAGAAAACCACCCCTCCCACGTAAGTGCCAGCAACAATTGGCCAATGATGCTCTCGTCGATCAAGACGTATGCGGAGACAGGCAAGACACTTGATTTTGGCTACTAATACAAAAGAATCCCGAGACCAACAATTTCGTTGGCCTCGGGATTTTTGTTATTTTCGTTACTCCGTCATTTCTGCCCACTTCAGGTCAATAAATCCGAGTCCGTCCACTTGAACGCCTTTCACCTTGTCGCTTTGTACCCAGACATCGACATCCGTGAACATGGGGATCAAAGGCATAGCATCCATGAAGATTTGCTCAGCCTCTCCAAACAGCTGCTTGCGCTTCTCTGGATCAATTTCTACTGATGCCCGTTTCAGAAGCTCTTGGTAGCGTGTGTCTTCCCAGCCCGTGTCGTTGTTGCCTGTATTACCATCCCGGAACATTTCCAGGTAATTCATTGGATCATTAAAGTCTGCATTCCAGCCGATACGGCCTATTTCGTAATTAAGTTGATGCATATCCTGTATGTGAACAGTGGCCTCCTTCACCATGAGCTTTACTTCAATGCCAAGTTTTTGTTTCCATTGGTCCTGAAGCGCCTCGGCAATTTTCTTATGTCTGTCGCTTGGGTTGTACGTCAAGGTGATCGGAGACAGCGTTGTCACGTTAAGCTCCTTCATACCTTCTTCCAACAGCTTTTTGGCCGTTTCTACATCATTATCTTTGAAGTAGCCTTCTTTTTTGATAATCATGGATTGCGGCAACATCCCCATCGTTGGCACTTGGCCCACTTGTGTGATGTTATCCACGATGGTTTTACGGTCAACCGAGTATGCCAAGGCTTTACGAATTTTCACATTGCTGAGCGGCCCTTTTGTCGTATTCAACTTGTACCAGTACATCGTCGCTTTTGGATGAACAACGAGTTTGCCCGCGTCTCTCAGTGTCGGGATCGCATCGGTGGGAAGTCCACCGAGTGGCTGACCTGCCCAATCCAGCTCACCGTTTTCGAACATGGACAGGGCTGTATTATCGTCCTCGATCATCGCGATCTCGATGCGATCGAGCTTCACTACGTCTTTATCCCAGTAGTGCTCGTTCTTTTCAAGCACGATCTTGCTCTTGTGCTCCCACGCTTTCATCTTAAATGGACCGTTGCTTACGTGCGTCGCCGCTTCGTTTGCCCATTTTGGATTGGCCTCCACTACTTTTTGGTTAACCGGGTAGTACGTGTAGAAAGCCGTCAGCTCCAGGAAGTAAGGCGTTGGATTCTCAAGTGTGACTTCCAGTGTTTTGTCATCGATTGCCTTCGCACCGAGTTCGTCGGGCTTCGCCTGGCCTTTGTGAATCAGCTGCGCATTTTTAATGTAGTACAGCTGATAAGCATACTCAGCCCCAAAAGTCTTGCCGAGTGCACGCTTCCATGCATACACGAAGTCATGGGCAGTGACTGGATCACCATTGCTCCATTTGGAGTCGCGGAGCGTGAACGTATACACCAGTTTGTCATCCGAGATTTTCACATCGGATGCTACTGAATTCACTGGCTTTGCGTTTGCATCAAAGCGAGTCAAGCCATCAAACGTAGCACGAACGATCGCTCCCGCAGTGGCATCCTTCGCAAGACCAGGGTCCGCTGTCGCAGGCTCACTCATAATGTTCGCCCGAAATAATTGCGGCTTTGCATTTGCAGACTTTTCAGCTGGCGCCGCGGTTCCCTCAGCTGGAGGGGTTGTCGTTGATGGCTGCGTACTCGTGGAGCATCCAGCTAACACGCTTCCGGCGACCAGCATCGCGCCAAGAAACAACTTGAGATTTCTCTTCATCTGAAAATTCCCCCTTATCTTTATTTTCACATTTCAAACACAATATACTCGACGGGAATTGGGTTGAAAACGGGGTTAGTATAGATTTAATTAAATTTTATGAAAATTCACTATATTATAAATAAAAGTAAAACCCAACCAGCTTTTCGGCCAGTTGGGTTTCGTTGATCGATCAATTATTTGTTGATTTAGAACGCTGGAATAATCGCGCCTTTGTATTCATCTTCAATGAACTTTTTCACTTCAGGTGAGTTCAGTTCTTTTACCAGCTTTTGCATTGCTTCGGAATCCTTGTTGTCAGGACGAGCTACCAAGAAGTTTGCGTATGGAGAATCTTTATCTTCAATCAACAGAGCGTCTTTGGTTGGAACAAGTTTTGCTTCCAACGCATAGTTGGTGTTGATCAACGCCAGATCTACTTCTTCCAGAACGCGTGGCAGCATTGCTGCTTCTACTTCTTTGAACTTCAGGTTTTTCTTGTTCTCAACAACGTCTTTCACTGTACCGCTGATGCCAGCGCCTTCTTTCAGCTTGATCACGCCGTTTTTCTCCAAGAGTGCGAGTGCGCGACCGCTGTTTGTTGGATCGTTTGGCAGCGCGATAGTTGCGCCATCAGCTAATTCATCCACAGATTTCACTTTTTTGCTGTAAGCGCCGAATGGCTCGATGTGTACAGCCACTACTGGCTCCAGGTTCATGTTTTGTCCTTTATTGAAGTCTTCCAGGTAAGGCTTGTGCTGGAAGAAGTTTGCGTCGAGTTGTTTCTCGTTCACTTGAACGTTAGGTTGTACGTAATCGGTGAACTCTTTGATTTCCAGGTTCACGCCTTGTTCTTTCAGTTTTGGTTGAACGAATTTCAAGATTGCTGCATGTGGAACGGGAGAAGCGCCTACCTTCAATGTTACTTCCTGTTGTCCGCCTTGTGCGCCACCTTCAGCTGGAGCAGGTGCTGTTTCGGTTTTGCCTCCGCAAGCTGCCAAAGAAAATGCCAACACAGTAGAAAGTACAGATACGACTAGCTTTTTCATGAATGATTTCCCCCTTGCATGTATTTGTCTTATTCTTTGATAACTTTTATGGAAAAATCCTACTTACGGCTGAACTTGAGAACCAGACGGTCCCCCAGCGATTGTAAGATCTGTACCATCACCAGCAAAATAACAACAGTCACAATCATGACATCGGTTTGGAAACGTTGATAACCGTATCGGATCGCCAAGTCACCCAGACCACCACCGCCAATTACCCCAGACATTGCAGTGTAGGATACCAGCGTAACCGTTGTAATTGTAATACCCGCGATCAGGCCTGATCTAGACTCTGGCAAAAGGACATTCCAGACGATCTGCCAATTGGAAGCCCCCATGGATTGTGCGGCCTCAATCACGCCTTTATCAATCTCACGTAGAGAGGTTTCCACCAAACGTGCGAAAAACGGAGCGGCACCAAATACGAGTGGCGGAATAGCACCTAGTACGCCGAGTGAGGTTCCTACGATCATTTTCGTCACAGGAATCAGCAAAATCATCAAAATGATAAACGGTACCGAACGCAATACGTTGACAACGAATGATGCGATCGTATAAAAAGTGCGGTTTTGCAGAAGCTGTCCGCGTGAAGTCAAAAATAGAATAATTCCCAGCGGCAAACCAATCAGGACAGTAAACAGAGTGGAAAAACCGAGCATCGTGAGCGTATCCATCGTGCCTACGCCGATTTCAGCCCAATCCACATTTTCGAATGTCCAGTCCATTTATATCACCTCTACTTCCAAGCCACGTTGGCGCAGCGTCTCAATGGTCTTTTGATTCTGTGCGACATCGCCTTCCAGCTCGATCACCAACTGACCATACGGCGTATCCTTCATGCGAGAAATGGTTCCCTGCAAAATGCTGAATACCGTACCGGTCTCTTGCATCGTTTGGAACAGGATCGGCTGGTACGTTTTTTCTCCGAGGAAGGTGACACGAGCAATCGTGCGGTTCCCCGAGGCCTTTTCGTGCGCGACTGCTTCACGCAGCTCTGTAGAATCCGCTACTTGTTCCACGAATTCTTGTGTCGTTGGATGCTTCGGACGAAGGAATACATCCAGTACGTTACCCGATTCGACGATCTTTCCTCCATCAATGACGCCAACACGATCACAAATGGAGCGAATAACGTGCATCTCGTGGGTAATCAACACAATGGTCAAGCCCAGCTTACGGTTGATATCCAAGAGCAGTGCCAAAATGGAGTTCGTCGTCTGCGGATCGAGAGCCGATGTAGCTTCGTCACAGAGTAACACTTTTGGGTCATTCGCGAGCGCACGGGCGATTCCGACACGCTGCTTTTGTCCGCCAGACAGTTGAGACGGATATTTGTCCTTATGTGCCTCCAAGCCAACCAGCTTCAGCAGCTCGTTTACTTTCTTATCAATTTCTGCCTTCGGACGCTTTGCCAGCTTAAGCGGAAAAGCGACATTTTCGCCGACTGTTGAAGAAGACAGCAAGTTGAAGTGCTGAAAAATCATGCCAATTGCGCGGCGCTTTGCTTGCAGCTTCCCTTCATCCAGCTTTGTCAAATCGACGCCGTCCACAATCACTTCCCCTGAAGTTGGACGCTCCAGCAAATTGATGCATCGGATCAACGTACTTTTCCCTGCACCAGAGTGTCCGATGATCCCGTATATTTCTCCTTGCTCTATGGAAAGGTCGATCCCCGTTAACGCTGGGATGGTTTTCCCTTGTACTTGATAGCTTTTATGCAAATGACGCAGTTGGATCAACGCATCCACCTCCCGACCACAATCTTGATAAATATGAAAACATGAAAACCCCTTTTTCATAAACGAAAAAGGGGCTGCAACGCAATGTTATACGTTCGCATCCACCCTTCTCATCTATACAAGATCCAAACAATCTTGTAGGAATTGGCACCGCGACGTTCATCCGAAAATGAACCGGCTGCCGGGCTTCATAGGGCCTGTCCCTCCGCCTCTCTTGATAAGAAAGATATCTACGTATATTATGTTCGTCTTTTCTATTTCATGATGATACAAAACGGATTATATCCTTTTCGGAAATATCACGTCAATAGTAATAGAAGGAAAAGTTTTTTAATCCATGACGCCGTTGCGGATGATTTTTGACTTTACGTGGAAGCGAAACGTTGCATCCTGAAACATCTTTCGCCATTCAGCCTGCGTCATGTTGGCCATTCCTCTTTTCTCTGAACGATAGATCGAGCCGAAGCCAGTTGGGTCAACACCGAGGCTCTTCAGTTTGCTTATCAGTTTATGCAATTCTTTTTCAAGCTCTTTCTCCAGGCCATGTTCCATAATTTTCATCAGCTTGGCATTTTCTAGCTTTAGCGGGATGGTTAACTCCAAAATTCGAGCATGCAACTCGACATGAATATCGAAGATCGGTGGGGATACTTGGCTTAGTTTGATTTTCGAATGGCTGGAAATTGTATCGAAAACGAGCTGCACTTGGTCTTTTTTGCTGTTGTGGTTTTTGGGTGACTCCCCAAAAATAGCAACAGGAACAGAAGTATCATAGCTGCCGATGCGGAACTTTCCGTGGATAAGTTTGAGTAGAAAGGCTTCCTTGGGTGTAACCCATGACACATAACGATCACCTTTGAATAAGGCGATGCCTTTGATTTTCAGTTCATTTCCCTTTCTTTCTATGTACGGCATGACCGGGTCGATCCCTTTTTCATAGTAAGCCCGGAAAAACTCATGCATGGTCGAAGAAGGAATTTTTTCCCCACGGATATTTTGCTCAATCAAACGATACAGGTAGATTCCAATATTCCCTTGTTCTGAATAAGGATACGTCAGCATATCATATGTTTCGCCTGCAAACACACAAAGATAAATCCTGCTAGAAAGGGACGAGTCCCGATACAACGTGTCAATGATGCTGCCAAGTCCCTGCTTTGCAAAGTTTTCACTGTAGAGGGCAACACGAATTTGCCCACCCAATACTCTTTTGTCTGATTGCAAATTCATCTTATCCCGGATTCCTTTGCTGGTTTCCCCTGTGGCTGATAAGATCTGTATCTTATGCCTTGCCTCTGGATTAATGGAAGGCATGACAGACGTCCCGCGAATTTTGCCATCTTTCAACAGATCATAGCCGACAGCCGTTGCAAGTCCTGTCTCATCGAAAATTTGCCGATCCGAGCAGCCTGTTACAATCAAGATGCCCGAACACCACAGCGCCAAAAACCGCTTCAACAAGGGCATCGCGTATTTTCGATCATGTCGCATCAGGTACTTTCCCCTTTGCTCGTCGATTTCGCCGGTTGCGTTCGCTGCTTTAGCAGAACCATGATGTACAAAAAATAGGGGTACAGGAATGCAGCATACATACTCGTTGTCCCATACCAATCATTGATCATATTCATCTCCAGCCTTGTAAACACCGTCAATGAAGTAATATAGATCAGGGGCATAATCCAATTCAACGATGTTCGCAAGTTGAATCCGAAGAGGCGTTTGAGTCCACGTGCAGAGCACCACAAATACAACATAATATTGGGCAAGATGACGATGAGAACAAAGAAATGACAACCAGCTCGAACCTTTCCAGAACGGGGAGGTACACCATCTTGTGCAGATTGAGTGTCGCCCAGATCGTCCGCATAAGCTGACCCTGACTAAAGAAGACCAGGGACACGAGCATGATAAGCAAATAGGCCAGAAACGTCACCAGCACCGCCCACTGGGTACTTTTGTTGACCCTATCTTTATTTTCTACAAAGGGGTAAACCACGTAGATCACCTCAAAGCCAACACTGGTCAAAGACATGGCCAGCATTCCTTTGAAAAGGTTCTCCAAACTGCTGTCCATGATCGGAAACAAATACTCCCAATGCGCGTATTGCAGCGGAAAATAAAGATCACATAAAAGCCAGATCGTTACCGCAATCGAAAAAAACGTATATCCGGCTACTACTCTAATCCCCCCCACAATGGTGTAATACACGAGAAACAAGATGATTCCTGACAAAATCCACGTAGGCAAATTCGGAAACACCCATGTTTGGACCACTTCGATGTAGTTGCGCAGAATAACTCCCGCCGATATAAAAAAATAAGTCAAATAAAGGAGGCTAATGCCTGTTCCAAGCCACCTTCCAAACACATCTTCTTGAATCCCGTACAGATCGGCTGAAGGGTATTTTTGTAAGGTCTTGATAATGATCCAGACCGTTACATGAGTAATCAAGCCAGCAAGTATGACCGAAATCCAGGCATCATGCCCTGCTTCCTTGGCAATGATTCGTTGAAAGCCCAGGACACCCATCCCAATTTGAGTGCCATGCACCAGAACCCCGGCAAGAAATGCTGATATCGTATTGCTCTTCGTTACATTCAAATTGATCTTCATAGCCGCCTCGCTTACTCGTCAATGTCTTTCTTCTCTTTGGCTTTGTCTCTGTCAAAACGCGATATTCGTTTTGGATTAAAAAACTTGAGGCGCTCCGAAAGGGAGGATAAGGGAGCGCGTATAAAGCCATCCTTCCAATCTGAAAATCGGACGGGATATATAGGGTACATATACGGACGCCCCAAGCTAGTCTGACGTAGCAAATGGCTAGCTAGAAAGCTAAAACCGACCACAATGCCTAATGCACCCAGCACACCTGCCAGCAAAATCATCGGAAAACGAACCACCCGGATTGTAGAACCGATCATATAGCTAGGCGCGATAAAGGATGACAAAGCCCCGAGGGCAACAATAATAATCAAGATATTGCTGGTGAATCCAGCCTGAACGATGGCTTGTCCGATAACAATACCGCCCACGATACCAATCGTCTGACCGACCTTGGTCGGCAGCCTCGCTCCCGCTTCCCGCAAAAGCTCAAGGATCAGCTCCATCAAAATGGCCTCCCACAGTGGTGGAAAAGGTACCCGAGAGCGCGATTGCGCGAGCGAAAGCAACAGATCAGCCGGAATCATCTCGTAATGATAGGTCAGAGCTGCCACATAAATCGGTGTCAGCATCAGGGACAAAATCATGGCAAAGATGCGCATGAGCCTGTTAAAGGTAGCAAGACTCCAACGCAAGTAATAGTCATCTGGCGACTGAAAAAATTGCAAGAGGGTGGTTGGCCCGAGCAAAGCGAACGGGCTTCCCTCCACGAGTATGGCAATCTGTCCTTGGCGCAAACCGTGTATGACACGGTCTGGACGCTCTGTTTGCTGAAGAGTAGGAAATAATGATTTCTCATTGTCTGCGATATGCTGAGCCAGTATGGTAGAATCCAGACTGGTGTCCAATTCCAGATCATCAATCCGTTGACGCACCGTATTCACATTTTCCTCATCGGCCGTCCCGCTCAAATACAGTATCGATACATTCATCGGTATGCTTTTTCCCACGCTCAATCGTTCATGGAACAATCTTGGGGTAGACATATATTTGCGAATGATGCAGATGTTAACGTTCAGTTCTTCTACAAAGGCGATCTGTGGGCCTAGTACAACTGTTTCGATTTCGGGCGCTTGAATGCTTCTGCCAACTGTGCCATCACTAGGGAACGACAAGCCGTAGGACGAGTCCTCCACTTGAATGACAATATGACCGCTGAGTAAACGTTCAATGGCTTCCCCTTCATCAAAAACCCGGTTACTGCTAGACGCTCCTAGGTGCCGAGCAATTTCCTCCACTCCGCTTTCTTCCAAACAAATCTCACGTAGCTTCGGGATGAGCTCACTGTAAACAACCTTGGCATCCGCCATGGTCGATAAATAGAAAAGTCGCACGCGGTCTTCAGGCTCATCGATATGTTCAGTGACCAAGTCGCTCGTATGTGTAAACCAATTGCGTGCACTCTCCCGATCCATCGACACTGTCACCTCAGCACGTAGAAAATCATGGTTAGTCTTTCCTAAAATACACAAAAAAACAGCACGCTTAGTTTGGCGTGCTGCTTTTCTTTTCTCCCACAGGTTGATCTGTTGCTTCTGTAGGAGGTGCGATTTTTTCTTGGACAAACGACTGAACCTGATCGACATCCGGAACCAGAACGGAGCCTGCGCGGTGTGATTCACGGAACATCCCCATTGGTGGCAATTGATAATTACCTGGCTCTAACGTATTCAATTTTAATCCGAGTGAAGACAGCTTCAGCATGTCCATTGAGCTAATATTGGTTTGCACATATGGTGTTACTTCCTTCAAAATCGTAGGAAGCTGCATCAGCGTCGTACCATTCTTCATCTGATCGACGACTGCCGTCATTAATTTCCGCTGACGCTCTGTCCGTGTATAATCGGAGGTCGCATCATGACGGAAACGAACATATTGCAAGGCTTTGTCTCCATCCAGCTTTTGCAGACCCTTTTTCAGATTAATATCGTACGCACCTTTGTCTGTCGGGTCATGATAATACATATTTTTTTCTACATCGATCTCGACTCCGCCCACTGCATCAATCAGAGCCTTAAAGCCTTCAAAGTCAGTAATCACGTAACGATCTACTGGAATTCCAGTGAACTGACTAACCGTTTCCATTGCCAGCTCAGGTCCACCCTCTACAATCGCAGAGTTGATCCGCGAGCTACCTCTTCCGGGAATATCTACATACGTATCACGCAGGATTGAAAACATGTCATAACGTTTCCCCGTAGGATCGATGCTGACCAGCATCATGGAGTCAGAACGAGGAAGCCCGTTATTTTTCATTCCTCTGCGGTCTACTCCCATCAGCAGGATATTAACACGTTCCTTGCCATCCCACTCTGGTATTTCTGCTGCTTTGGTGGGATTCCCACCACTAGGCGGTGCGATGTTAGGCTCTTGAATATTTTGAGCAAATTGATAAAAAGAGTATCCGTAGTATCCAGCTGTCGTAGCCATCACGACAAGCAAAAGAAGCAACACTCGTTTCCATATTTTCATAAAGTCCACCTTTATTCTCTATATCCTCAGTTAATGTCATCTCTCCACTTTGTCTAGTATACTCGAATTCGACAAAAGTGGAGCAGCCTTTATTTGGGTACCTGTGACATTATATACATTTTAATTTACAAAGTTTAGAATGTTCGCTATACTATTCTTATCCTTAATGGTAAGGGGTGTATTCGCGTGATATCACCATCAGCTTTCCTCAATCGCTATCCACGTGAGGCCATTTTCTTCCTCATCGCCAGCTTCATTAACTCCTCCGGGAGCGCCTTCATGTGGCCACTTACTACCTTATACGTACATACCATTTTGCAACGCTCGATGACAGAAGCTGGATTCGTCTTGATGATCCAATCTCTGGCCGGAATCTTTGGCCAATTCATCGGCGGATCGTTATTTCATCGACTAGGTGCCAAGCGTCTTATTGTCGGAGCATTGATTATTCAAGGACTTATTCAATTTTCCATTCCTTTCGTTCAGAGCTGGCCTGTCTACCTGATACTCATGATGGGGCTTGGCTTTACGTTCAACCTGTCGTTTCCTGCCATTCAGGCATTTATCGGTTTTCGCTGGAAAGAACAGCGTCGAGAATTGTTTAACATCGTCTATGTCGGAAACAACCTAGGGATGGCAATCGGTACCGCGTTGGCTGGAGTCATTGCCACTTTATCCTTCCAGCTTACTTTTTGGTTCAACAGCACGAGCACCTTATTGTTTGCCCTGTTCTTCTTCCTTTTTATGAAGAATATTTCGCATCAAGAGCTGTTCGGAGAGCAACAGGAAGAACAGCAAAAACACCGCGAGAAAAACAACTTTACCCTGTTATTGCGCTACCAATTGTACTTGTTTATGGCATTAGGCGCAGCACTCATTTTCTTTTCCAATACGGTATGGAACACAGGCGTCGCTCCTTATATTACTGAACAAGGTATGCCTCTTTCTTCGTATAGCTGGCTGTGGACCATCAACGGGATTATCATTTTTGCCGGGCAGCCCATCACATCCTGGATCAAGCGGCTGTTGAATCAGAGCTTGTCTGCCCAACTCGTCGTCAGTGCCATCGCGTATGCTGTCGGTTTTGGGTGTATGCTCGCCTACCACGGTAGTTATTACGCATTTGTTGTCGGAATGGTTATCACTACATTTGGAGAAATGCTCATCTCGCCCACTATTCCTACTTTTATATCGGAAAAGACTGGGGAGAATGCACCGTTTTATTTGGGAGTCGTAGGGGCGATCACAACTGGCGGGAGACTGCTGGGGCCTTTGGCTATGGGGTTCATGTACGACCAAGGTGGAATTAATCCAACCCTGTTCTTGGCAACGCTTGTCTCTGCGGGTTCGGTCCTGCTCTGTCTGTTACATGCTTATTTTCATCGGGAAAACCGAACTGAGATTGAAGCTAAATACTGATTTAAACTGCAAAGAAGCCGCCCGATCCTTTTACAGGACCGAGCGGCTTGTTCATTACACTACTTCTTATCTCCCTTGATTGGCACTTCCCAATCGACTTTGTTCTCTTTTATTACATGATCAAGCACAACTGTTACTTCCTTCACATCTTTTTTATCAAAGAGCACATCTAGCTTCCCTTCGAGTTTTATCGTACCATCTTGGTTTTCTTTTTTGTTAACCCGTAACCATGCTATGCTGGCATCATTCCCGTTCTCGTCCTTCACCGTCCATCGCTCTGGAAGTCCCACTATATCTTTGGCCAGAATGGCTTCCAATGGAATATCGAATAAGGTATTCTCCTCATCCTCTTCCATAATGATCGGTTTAAATGTGATTTGGTTCCCAGCTATATCCACTTTTTTCGGATTTTTCTCCGGTTCAGTAAGAGATAGCTTGGTTTGATATGAGACTTTTTCTCCTGTATAGACAGCATCGAGCTTCATTGTCAAGTTTTTTGCAGGGTCCAACGGCATGTACGTATGGACAAACCTCGTACTTGGCT
The DNA here is from genome assembly GCF_028369215.1 of Brevibacillus sp. AG. Lineage (NCBI taxonomy): Bacteria > Bacillati > Bacillota > Bacilli > Caryophanales > Paenibacillaceae > Brevibacillus > Brevibacillus sp. AG. The sequence goes on from NZ_JAQMYO010000014.1 coordinate 26,581, forward strand.
GCCACTTCTCTGTGAAGTCAGTCGACGCGCCATGGCTCATGCTTATGATATTGAGATCGTGATTCCATTCATCCGAGTCAATCATATCATCCCATTTGCCCACTACAGTACCCTTTTCATCGATAAGCTCGTAACGAAAACCCTCCACTACTTTCTCATTCGGATGGCTGTTTGAGAACTCTAGCTGCGTAGCAGTGGGAACAAAGCGCGCTTCTTTTAGCTCTACTGTTGCCCCTGTTGGAGTTTTTAACTCCTTGTTCAACGCTACTGTTTTCATGGCTGCTTTTGCTGGTCGCATATCAATCGGGATATCGAAATTCCACGTGCCTTTCGTATCTGTGAGGCGCTTCACGCGCATTTCCAAAATCAATTCGTCCGGCATCGGATTCGCTTCATTAAAGTATGCGTTCATTCGTGCTTCGTAAGCGAAGTTTTCACCGTTCGGCAGCGGCAGCCATCTCATCAATTCAGATTTATCATCTAAATTTGTGATTACTTTGCCATTTTTATCTTTCAGTCGAACCTCCCTGAATTCATTCACAGTGTCGCCTGTAATGATCGTGAACTGATCCTTCCAGAACGAAGGAATCTTTTTGCCTGACGAGTCCTTCACCGAGCCCAGAATCATGATTCGCAACGGATCGGCTGCAACCGCATTGATTTCCATTGTCAGACCTTGGTCTGTTACCTTCATGTCGAGCGGCTGTACAAAGCCGTTTTCTGCCGCTTTCTTCACGCCAATGTCTGTCTGTTTTTTATCAAACAGATTGACTGCTTGTTTCGCATTGTATGGCCCTTTTGTTACCGTTACCTCGCTCGGATTGATCGAGGCATAAATTCCATTCATATAGTTCGCAAACGTAGGAGAAACTGCTGTTCCGAAAGTAACCACCATAGCCAACCCTGCAACTGCAATCGTAGTTTTCTTCACAATATCCACACTCCGCTTTTTCCAATTTATTTGAACTGGTTTTTTTTGTATGGGTTTAAGCACGTTCATCGGGTAAGCGGGGAGCTTGTCCATGACATTTTGGATGGTTGCCCCCGTCTGCCATACATCTTCGGCTTCATCATCGGAGTTATCCAGCTCATCCAAATATTGTTCAAACTTGCTCTGACACGAACCGCATGTTTCCAGATGACGCTGTATGTTTTGTTGCATTCGCAAAGAAAGCTTGTCTTCCAGATACGCGTTTAGCATAAATTTATCCAAGCATGTCATAGGTAGAGATCCCCTCCTTTCCCCGAATTTGTAATGGCATTTTTGAGCTTGGCCCTGCCTCTGGAAAGACGTGTTCGCACCGTACTGATGGGAACACCCAGCTCCTCGCTAATTTCTTCGTAGCTCAAAAATTGGAGGTAACGCAGTTCCAGGACGACGCGGTATTTTGATTCCAGGGTCATCATTCGATTTTGTAAAAAGACTTTCTGCTCTTTCGCAAGGTATTCGAGTTCGGGTGTATGACTGGTAGCCAGTTCAATCTCTACTTCTGCAACCGGAATCGATCGTTTCCGATTACGCAGTTCATCAAAGCAATAATTCGTAGCGATCCTGTAGAGCCAGGCACCAAATTCGTAACTTTTGCTGTAGTCACCCAAATGGTAATACACCTTGATAAAGATCTCCTGAGCCATGTCCTGCTCAAGATGCGGCTGCCCGATCATCTTGCGAATGAGCAATCTGACCCTTTTGTTATATTTTTGTATGATCTGAGAATACGCCTCCTTGTTCCCTTGGAGGACCTCCTCAATGATCAGCCTGTCGTCCTGCATCTGTCTTCCTCCCCATATCAAAAACCTGTATCGAGGGCTACAGGTTCAAAAAGGTACGCTGCGCAGCTATCGCCTTTTTGCTTGTACACTTTAGTACGACGGAAAATGGTGGAAAAAGATCGCAACTTTTTTGAAAAACTTATGTAAGTTTAAAAAGTCGAAGAAGACAGTGGAGGTTTGTATTACCTGAGAGTTCTTTGCGGCAGTCGGGTAGCCTAAATAGCAATCCGGAAGAAATCACTGCAGACGTCCTATGCTACTATAGGAATGTCTTTCGAGAACGAGAGAAAGAGAGGGTAAACATAGGTGATGGAAGCGAATGATCATGTAGCGCCAAATCCACATTGGAAAAAGAACATTATTCTCTTTCTAAGCAGTCAGGCGATTTCACTTTTTGGATCATCTTTCGTTCAATATGCGATGATGTGGTATATAACGCTGAATACGCAATCCGGTATCATGATGACGTTATATATCATTTGCGGTTTCATTCCGACTTTTCTTTTATCCCCCGTTGCCGGAGTTTGGGCAGACCGCTACAATCGCAAACTATTGATCATTTATGCGGATGCTATGATCGCCTTTGCAACGCTTATACTCGCAGTCGTCTTTTTAATGGGATACAATGCGACCTGGCTGCTCTTTCTCATGGCTGCTATCCGTGCAGTCGGAGCCGGTATTCAAACCCCTGCTGTTGGAGCTATTTTGCCGCAAATCGTACCAAGCGACCAACTGACCAGAATAAATGGCATAAACGGAAGCTTACAGGCTGTTATTATGTTCGTATCCCCGATGGTGAGTGCTGCCTTACTCACTATGTCTACCATTGAAATGATCTTCTTTATTGATGTCATAACTGCAATGCTTGCTATTGGTACACTGCTCGTCTTTCTCAAGATTCCTTTACACGCAAAAGCTTCCGAAATACAAAAAACGAGCTACTTCAGCGATTTTAAAGAAGGATTAGTCTACATTAAAAACAATGATTTTCTAAAAAAATTCTTTTTATTCTTCGCATTCTTCTTTATCTTGATGGCGCCTGCTGCATTTTTAACCCCACTGCAGGTTACACGTAGCTTCGGCGACGAGGTTTGGCGGTTAACGGCAATCGAAATTGCTTTTTCAGTCGGGATGATGGCTGGTGGCGGAATTATTGCCTCTTGGGGAGGCTTTACAAACAGAGTGCACACCATGACATTCGCGAGCTTTATCATGGGCGCCTGCACATTTGCCCTTGGTATCATTCCGAACTTTTGGATTTATCTAGTCTTCATGGCTCTATTTGGCGTAGCCATGCCCATTTTCAATACCCCGACAATGGTCTTGGTTCAAGAAAAAGTGGATGAAAACTATTTGGGAAGAATATTTGGTGTGTTCGGCATGATTTCCACTTCGATGATGCCAATGGGTATGCTTATTTTTGGACCGATCGCAGATGTTGTTAAAATTGAGTGGCTTTTGGTTGTAACGGGGTTACTCATCTTGATACTGGCTATGTTATTAGGAAAAAATAAGGTTTTAATACAAGCTGGAAAGCCTACATTGAATGAGTCTCCATGAATAAAGTCTCCCATCGACGGGAGATTTTTTCATATTAAAAAAGCTGCCGGGGGATTCTCGGCAGCGTGGTAAAACAATGGCAACGATATTCAGTTGTTTCTCACTGGTGGGCAGGTAAGTGACTTTCCGTTGTCTTGCGGACCAAGGCCGATAATGTACGGTACCGCTACACGGCTCCACTCCGCCGGATTCGGTGCAGTGTCCACCTCTTCTGGCGAGCATGATTGGAGCATGGAGGTATCGATACTGCCTCCTGGATCAAGCGCCACTGCTGCCATTCCCTCAGGTAATTCGGCTGCCAATGATTGCGTCAATCCTTCGATGGCGAACTTCGATGCGCAGTACGGCGATAAAAACGCTTCCCCGTGTCTTCCCCAGTACGAGCTGATATTTACGACGACTCCGCCATTTGCGCGCTGAACCATAAACGGTAAAAAGGCACGAATGACATAGAAAACACCATTTACATTGATGTCCATCACTCTCGAAAACTCACTTGCCGCAAGCCCAATGACAGGGCTATTCCGGTTTATAATGGAGGCATTGTTAATCAACAAATCGGGAACGCCCACCTCGACTTTGATTTCCTCTGCCCACTTTTCCACCTGCTCCATTACCGAAACGTCGACGACAGAAAAATGATGCTGTTCTCCGAATTGCTGACGCAGTCCTTGCACCTCTTTTTCCGAACGACCGCAGCCTGCAACCGTCCAGCCTGCTTCGTGAAAACGCTCGACCATTTCCCTGCCTAAACCACGTGTCACGCCTGTAATCACTACCAGCTTGCTCATTCTCTCTTCCCCTCCATTATTATACTTATTAAACATTTTAGTATAGTAACGAAAGGAAATCAATCCCAGCGCACAAAAAAGACGCCCGTTGCCGAGCGCCTGGTGATGCTTCGTGCTTTTTTATTTGTAAGTGTCGTAAGCATTGGTCAACAGGCCAGCGATTGTTGCCAGTTCGTTGTTCTCGATCTGATGACGCTCAACCATGGTCATGATTTTGCCGTCTTTCATGATCGCGAAGGATGGGGAGGACGGTGCATAGCCTTCGAAATACTCACGTGCTTTTGCAGTCGCTTCCTTGTCTTGACCTGCGAATACAGTGAAGATGTTATCTGGCTTTGTAGCGTGATTCAAGGAATGTACAACTGCTGGACGAGCGAGTCCTGCCGCGCAGCCACAAACCGAGTTCACGACTACTAGTGTCAGGCCTTTTGCATTTGGCAATGCTTGCTCTACTTCTTCAGCAGTGCGAAGCTCTTGGAAACCGTTGCGAGTTAACTCATCGCGCATCGGTTGAATTACTTGGCTCATATATGCTTCATAAGACATCATTGGGCAACCTCTCCTTTATATCACGAAGTTCAACTTACTTATTATTATAACCCGATCACACCTACCCGAGAAAGCAGGAGCTACACTTCCATCAAAATGGTAAGAATCATTGGATTACGGCCTGTCTTTTCGTAAATGAACGGCTTAATCACTTCATTAATCTGTGACTTCAGCTCAGACCATTCTTTGATTTTCTTATCCAATGCTTCCTGTAAACGACCACGAACGAGCTGTGTCGCTTCCTGAATCAAGGATTCCGAACCTCGTACGTATACGAAGCCACGGCTCACGATATCTGGGCCCGTCAAAATTTTGAAGTTCTTCATATCGAGGCTGACAACCACGACCATCAAGCCATCCTCAGCCAAATGCTTGCGATCGCGCAGAACGATATTGCCGACGTCGCCGATACCACTGCCATCAATGAGGACAATCCCTGCTTGTACTTTACTGAGCCACGCTTTTTCGCGGTTGCAATTCAGCACTTCGCCGTTGTCCATAATAAAGATGTTGCTCTCCTCGATCCCAACCTGTTGGGCCAGCTTGGAGTGAGTCTTGAGCATCCGGTATTCCCCGTGGATCGGGATGAAATATTTCGGACGAATGAAGTTGAGCATGAGCTTCAACTCTTCGCTGCTTCCATGACCCGATGCGTGAATATCAAATTCGTGACTCAATACTACGTTGGCACCTGCACGGAACAGCTTGTCTATCGTGCGGCTTACGTTAATCGTATTTCCTGGGATCGGAGATGCAGAAATGATCACCGTATCTTCCGGATAAATGGAAACGGTACGATGCGAACCGGCTGCAATCCGGGTCAACGCTGCCATCGGCTCACCTTGGCTGCCTGTGCAAATAATCAGCACTTGGTTGTCTGCGTAGTTGTCGATGTGCTTAATATCAATCAGCATGCCCTCTGGCATCTGGATATAGCCCAGTTCTTGTCCAATCAAGAAAACCTTTTCCATACTGCGGCCAATAACCGCCACTTTCCGATTGCACTGCTCCGCAGCATCTACCACCTGTTGGAGGCGATGTACGTTGGAAGCGAAGGTAGCCAGAATGATGCGACCACGCGCTTTGCGTACCACATCGAGAATCCCTTCCCCTACCGCTCTCTCTGACATCGTAAATCCAGGACGCTCACTGTTCGTACTATCAGACAAAAGCGCCAAAACGTCACCGCTCGCACCAAAGCGTGCAATTTTTCCGTACTCCGTTGTTTGTCCGACTGGTGTCATGTCAAACTTGAAGTCACCTGTGTGAATAACCATTCCCTCTGGTGTATGGAGCACAATTCCCAAAGAATCAGGGATACTGTGGTTCGTCCGGAAGAATGTCGCCTTCAGCTTCGCAAAAGGAATTTCCGTATCTTCCGAAATCGGAATCAGCTTCACTTCATTTTGCAAACGGTGCTCTTCCAGCTTCGCCTTGACCAAGCCCAGGGTCAGACGACCACCGTAAATCGGCACCTTGATTTGCCGTAAAATATAAGGAATCGCACCAATGTGATCCTCATGTCCGTGCGTTAACAAAAGTGCTTTAATCTTGTGCTGGTTATCCACTAAATAGGAAACATCCGGGATAACCAGGTCAATACCAAACATTTCATTTTCAGGGAATTTCACCCCGCAGTCAATGATGATGATTTCGTCCTCATACTCGACGCAGTACATATTTTTTCCGATCTCGCCGAGGCCGCCCATCGCGAAAATCTTAACGTCGCTCAAACTCTTTCCTCCTAACATCGTCGTGCATGATTATGGGAATCCGAACCAAGCATGCCATTCTTATTATATCACAACGTATGACGTTCGTTTCACACAGTCTTGTCTATTCCACACATTCATCTTCGGTCAATAATTGAATACTGATACTCCAAATCAGCAACTCTTTCATCGGTAACGACACTGGCTCTCGCCCAGAAGTCGTCCTTTGCATAGGAATCGCCCGTCCATACCTCCGTAATTTCTCCTGAAGAGAGCTTTAGTGGTACGGCTTCGATTTCTTTTACTACGGCGCCACTTTTGTTTTGCAGTCGCAGTTTCAAATCAATCTCCACCGGCTGATCCGACTGATTCCGTACGAGGATTAGACTTGTATACGGATACCCTGCACAATTTTTGGTACAATCTTGTCTGCTGTATACGATGGCGAGATCAATGGGCTTCTCATTGTCCATCTTCGCCGCTTTCCACTTGTCTTTTGCTTTTTGTACGACGGTGACATACTCCGCTTTTTTCAAAAAGGGTCCCATGCCTAAAAAGGCAGCAGCAAAAAAGCTAAACATGCCAAAGGCTGTGCATAGAAAAACGAGGTTCATTTTCCAAAACTGTTTTCTCATCGTGATCAAGAAGCCAATATACATGAGGATACAAACAAACACCAACAGGATACAAAAGTATAAAAATAGCTCCAAGTCGGCCGCCGTAGGTAACACCGGAATGCCATACTTCATTTGCCAATGTACATTCGCAGCGAAGCAACCTCCGTAAATCAATATGGCTGAAGCAATCGTGGGCCCCCATTTTTTCCAGAAAGGAGGCTTTTGGAATATTGCCGCAAGAACCCCCACCAAAACAGGAACGCCAAATAAGGGAATCAGCAAGTAATGCATCGAAAACCTCCCTCACTTCATTGTCATTATTTTCTACGAATGATATTCCGAAAAGTCTTCAAAATACATGGAAAACCATTTCGAAAAGGAGAGGGTTAAGCAAATGCAAACCGCTCGTCGCCTATTTCGCTATCGGAACATGATGCCCCTTCTCTGTCCCGTACTTTTCCTGCTTCTATTTCAGACGTTTCCTACCTATGCCCAGCCTCCCTATGCAAAATGGGGCAGGCTCGCGATGCAGGAAACGATGAAGCGATATCCAAACGCTCAAATTGTGGACTACCTGCACGTTGGACGAACACCAAAAACACCCACCACGTCGGAAGAGACGTTTAAGCTCTTGCTTCAAGAAGGCAATCGCAGGTGGGCGTTACTCGTTCATATTGAATTTGTGAATCAGACAGAAGAAGTCGTCAACATCTCCTATGAGGAGACCCGCTAGTCAGCGAGCTGTTCCATCTCTTTCATCATGACTTCCATGTCCATGTCAGCTGCCATCCCGTACGCGCGGCGCATGTTTCCATCTCCATCCACAAGGAACATGCGAGCCGTATGCGCATAAGAACCATCTGGCTGCTTCATAACCATCAGACCAAAATCCTTCGTCACTTTCTCTACAGCCTGAGCGTCACCGCGCAGGAACTTCCAGCCACTCTGATCTGCCTTGAACTTGGCTGCGTACTCTTGCAAGACTTCTGGCGTATCGTTATCAGGGTCAAAGGAAATGGAGATAAACTCTACTTTGTCTCCAAACAGTCCCTTTTCCTTCAACTGATCTTGCAGCTTGGCCATGTTGTACGTGGTAGCCGGACAAATATCCGGGCATTTGGTAAACATAAACTCAACCAGTCGTACCTTACCAGCACTTTCATTAAATGTATAGGTTGTTCCGTTACTGTTGTCTAAGGTGAAGTCTGCGATGGGCTTCAATACTTCGATCTTCTCTTGTGTCATGTACTTATAACCAAATACTCCGACGATAGCCAAAAGGATAATACCAGCTAACACAGGAAACCAATGTTTTTTCATCCCAGATTCCTGCTGCAATTGTGTTCCTTCACTCACGGGTTGCTTCCTCCCTGCTTGTCCCATGCGTGATGCCTCCTGATTACACACGGGAGGCATTCACACTGTTTCTATCACTTCTTACTGTTCTACTTCACCTGGCCATGCGAGCATGCCGCCAACCATATTCGCCACGTCATATCCTTGTGCACTCAAATACGCTGTAGCATTATGGCTTCTGGCACCACTACGGCAAACCATCACAATCGGAATGTTCTTATCCAGCTCATCGATACGATGTGGCAAAAAGCCGAGTGGGATCAGCTTCGCCTCTTTAATGTGACCTGCATTCCACTCATCGACCTCACGCACATCAATGACTTGCAGCTCCTCTTTGGCTTCCAGCTTTTCCAACAGCTCTTGTGGTGTCATTTCCTTTACTCCATGGCTCATCGCTATTTATCCTCCTATATGTACGATCAGATCAGTTGTAACCACCTCCATGATATCACACGCTTTTTTACTTTTCTAACGCGAAGAGCACTTGGCTTTACCCTGCATCTATGCTCCCTATTTTCTACCATTATCTCCTATTTCGCTGTGGCAGTAGCCACACGGGATGTGAACAGCTTGAGGCAAAAGCGTTACAAATTAATGGCATGAGTGAAACACCTTTCATCCATATATACATAAAAACCTCCCTGATAACTACATATTCTACATTGACAGCAAGGTGTTATTTTCATACAATTACGACAACAACTTTTCTCATCAAGAGCGGTGGAGGGACAGGCCCTACGAAGCCCGGCAACCAGCAGACTAGCTGCATGGTGCCAATTCCTGCAGAATCCAGTGATTCTGAGAGATGAACACAAGCCCGTGCATGATCGGAGCCTTCTTCTTCTCAGGAGAATGCTCCGTTTTTTTATTAGTCGATTTCATAGTAGAAGGAGAGATGAACATGTCCGATCAACAACAATGGAAGCCAGAAACGCTTGCGGTACACGGTGGGCAAGAGGTTGACCCTGTAACAGGCTCACGTGCTGTTCCGATCTATCAGACGACCTCCTACGTTTTCCGCGATACGGAGCATGCAGCCAATCTGTTTGGGTTAAAAGAGTTTGGGAACATCTATACACGCATCATGAATCCGACCCAGGATGTATTTGAGAAGCGTGTTGCCCTGCTCGAAGGTGGTGTTGGTGCATTGGCGACCGCATCCGGGCAAGCTGCCATTACATTCGCCATCTTAAATATTGCGCATGCAGGAGACGAGATCGTCGCTTCCAGCAGTCTCTACGGCGGTACCTACAACCTGTTCGCCCACACGCTCCCCCGCCTCGGTATCAAAGTTCATTTTGCTGATCATTCCAATCCGGAAAATTTCCGTGCCTATATCAACGAAAAGACAAAAGCCGTGTTTTGCGAGACGATCGGCAATCCACGCATTGATGTCGCTGATATTGAGGCGATCGCCAATATTGCCCACGAAAATGGCGTACCTTTGATCGTGGACAACACCTTCGCGACTCCGATTTTGTGCCGTCCTTTTGAGCACGGGGCCGATATTGTCGTGCACTCCACCACCAAATTCATCGGCGGCCACGGAACAGCAATTGGCGGTATTATCGTAGACTCTGGAAAATTTGACTGGAACAACGGAAAATTCCCTGGTCTGACTACACCAGACCCAAGCTACCATGGCGTTGTCTATACAGAGGCAGTCGGTCCGCTCGCCTATATTATCAAGGCGCGCGTCCAGCTCCAGCGCGATATTGGTGCTGCCGTCGCCCCGATCAATTCCTTCTTGTTCCTGCAAGGATTAGAAACACTGCATCTGCGCATCGAACGGCATAGCCAGAACGCCTTGGCAGTAGCCCAATTCCTCGCCAATCACTCTGCCGTAGAGTGGGTGAGTTATCCAGGACTCGAGTCAGACTCCCAGCGTGAGTTGGCACAAAAATATTTGCCAAAAGGTGCTGGCGCGATCCTGACCTTTGGAATTCGCGGTGGCGTTGAGGCAGGAAAAACGTTGATCGAGTCCGTGAAGCTGTTCTCCCATCTCGCAAATGTCGGGGACTCCAAGTCACTCATCATTCATCCAGCTAGCACAACACATCAGCAGATGACACAAGAAGAGCAGGCAGCAGCCGGAGTGACTCCGGGACTTATTCGCCTCTCCGTCGGTACAGAATCGATCGACGATATCATTTCTGATCTGGAGCAGGCATTGCAGCGTGCGTTGCAATTATCCACGGTAGGTTAACCATACCTTCAAAAGAAAGAAGAATCATGATCTCTCTGGATAGAGATTTATGATTCTTCTTTTACTTTTCTATTCATGTTCGAAAAATGTTGAATTTTAAATTCGTTATTTATAAAATACATAATTATGTACAAATTTTGGAAGGATGAATAGACGTGAAAGTTTTGAACATCGGAAGTGAACGGACAACGTATCGCGTGGAGATTTCGTATTCTCCTTTATTCGAAGCTGCCTTGGGAATCGCTGCCGCTACCTACGATCAATTGCATCACACGATGGAACACCCTCCTGCCTACTGGCGTCAACTGTTGGACGAGCTATCGCCTTCTGTACGGCAAGAGGTCGACTATGCGAAGGAGCACAACACGTGGAAGACGCTTTTGCAACTGCTCGATCTTTGCCCTTTCGCTGATCTGGATTCATTTCTCTCGTATGTCAGAGAGCTCTCAACAGAACAGCTCCGATACGAGGCCCTCCCTTATCTAGGTGAGAATATGCAAGAAGCACGTTGGAAGGCTGCACAAGGAAGCAAGGAGGATTGCGCCGCTTTACAGGAAGCGTGCCGCGCGCACCTCTTTTTTGAATCGTATATCGGACATATTACTTCCGTTGATGCAGAAGAGCTGAGGAGTCATATTCTCCGATTGATGGAAGGCTGGTATGGCACCCACATCAAGCCGCATGAGGAAGAAATCGTTCGCATGCTAGAACGGGATTGGTCGCAAAAGCAAAACAAGCTAGGGAAGCTCACCCCGGAAGCCTTGGTGGAGTATGCGACGGGATCGAGCTACCTCCCTGAGCCTGCCGTGACACGCGTACTACTGATCCCACAAGCGATCTATCGCCCGTGGACCGTACAGGCCGATGCTGTCGGGACGAAAATTTTTTATTACCCTGTTGCCGACGAAAATTTGCACGATGCTGTAGATCCAAATCAGCCACCCCCTTCACTGGTGCAAGCCTTAAAAGCACTCGGAGATGAGCACAGGCTGCGCATGGTCAAAATGCTCGCGGAAAAGGACCTGAGTCTGCAAGAAATAACAGAGCAACTCTCTATGGCAAAATCGACAGTGCACCATCACCTGTCCATGCTGCGGTCTGCCCATCTCGTTGAAACAGTCGGCTCCCGTTACAGACTCCGCCGTCATACTCTGGACAAGCTCCCCCTGATATGGGATGAATTCCTGGACAGGAGCGCCCCATGAACCAAACTGCGGTACAAGCCTCTGTCTGGCAGCAGCGTTCTTATCGTTGGATTCTTTTTGGTCAGCTCATTTCCGAACTCGGGACCTCACTCGGTACCCTCGCCAATAGCTGGTTAATCTATCAGGCAACAGGCTCACAAGGTGCGGTCGGACAGATGTGGCTGCTGTATTTCATACCGTCGCTCGCTATTCAGTTGGTAGCCGGACCGTACATCGACCGATTCGACAAGAAGCGTGTCATGCTTTTTTCTCAATGGATGCGAGCTGCTGCGTTTTGTTTGTCCTTTGTGGTCATTACTTCCGGGACAGAATCGCTCTGGCCGTTGTATTTCACTGCCTTGATCAACGGTCTCGTTCAACCGCTATATGTGCCAGCCAGCCAATCGCTCCTCCCTGTTCTGGTCAAAAGAGAGCAGCTCCTCCAAGCCAATGCCTATTTGGATAGTGTCCTGCGCATTGCCTTGATTACAGGTCCTCCTTTGGCTGGGATTCTCGTAGCCAGTATCGGCGGCGAGTCAGTACTCGCATTGGTCGCGATCAGCTATGCGCTCAGCGGTTTCTTTCTGGTTCTTTGTCCAATCGCCCCAGCAGATACCGCCAGCAAGAAGCAATCGTGGTTTGTCATGTTTAAGGCTGGTCTTGCGATCTTTTGGCAGAAGCCCCTTCTACTCTGGCTTGGCCTGTACTCAGCTCTCGTCCAATTTGCTGTCGGAGTCACACTCGTACTAAACCTGCCTTTTGTAGTCGGCGAGCTACAAGGCACCTCGTTTCATGTAGGCTTGTTTTTGGCTGGTTATCCGTTGGGATATTTCTTCGGCTCCTTGCTCGTGCCACGCTTCCGTAACAGCCTTGGTCAGCCCCTGATCATGTTGGGATCACTGGTATTAGGTGGCTTAAGCTTTGTTGCGATAGGCTTTACCCATGACATCTGGCTGGCAATCACCATCGAACTACTGGCTGGTCTGTTTGCTCCTTTTTTCCAAGTACATAGCACAAGCTTGTATCAGCTTCACGTTCCTTCCGAGTTGATGGGGCGTGTACTGTCTGTCCGCCTGCTCATCGTGCGTGCGACGATGCCCGTCGGTATTTGGCTTGGCGGACAGCTAAGCGATCAGGTAGGGATTCGCCCTCTTTACATCTCTGTAGGTGCCGTCATCGTGCTCGCCGCGCTGGGGGGAATATTATTTCGAAAATTTGTAAATAACAGGATATTCCCTATATAATAAAAACCGTATGGCTCCTAAATTTTGAATGGGAAAAGGAGAATTTTCATGACTCATCCGACATTGGATAACCTTCAGCATGTTATCAGCAGCGTTATCGTGGGCAAGGAAAGTCAGATCCGCCTATTGGTAACGGCCTTGCTCGCCCGTGGTCACGTATTGCTGGAGGACTTGCCCGGAATGGGAAAAACCGTGCTTGCTAAAACATTGGCGCAAGCGATTGGCGGCTCTTACAACCGCCTGCAATTTACTGCGGATCTACTGCCATCTGATGTCGTCGGTCTACACGTATTCAATCAACGAACAAGTGAATTCGAACTGCGCAAGGGACCTGTTTTTGCAGATGTCTTGCTCGCAGATGAAATAAACCGAGCCACTCCCAGGACTCAATCCGGCTTGCTGGAATGCATGGAGGAACGCCAGGTCACGATCGAAGGCGTCACCTTGCCACTTCCATCGACCATGCTGGTCATTGCGACCCAAAATCCGATTGAATCGGAAGGGACCTATCCATTGCCAGAAGCACAGTTGGACCGCTTCCTTTTCAAGCTGTCTCTTGGCTATGGTACGCGAGAGGATGCCAAAGAAATTTTGCGGAGATTCCGCAGCGGCTCCCCATTAGAGGCCGTCGAGCCGGTCATCACTGTCGAGCAAATTGTGGCTCTGCAACGCGAGGTCATGACCGTTCATGTCAGTCAATCGGTGGAAGACTATATCATCGATCTGACGGAAGCGACTCGCCAGCATCGTTCTGTCGAGGTGGGCATCAGTCCGCGTGCCATGCTCGCCCTGTTGCGATCCGCCCAGGCTTACGCGTTCGTTTCTGGTCGTACTTATGTCTTGCCGGATGATGTGAAAGTGGTGTTCCCCAGTCTGGCAGCTCACCGCATTCGCCTCTCCATGGAAGCAGAGCTGCATGTGACGGAGCAGGAAGTCGTAGAGCAAATTTTGACTAGCGTCCCCGCTCCCGTCGAAGAAAGCGTGTAGCTCTATGATCACCAAGCAAACCTTTCACGTAATCGGTTTTGTCTTGCTGCTCTTCGCCGTTTTTTCCGGCCACTGGTTTTTCTTTCTGTTTGGGGGCTTTTTCTTTTTTCTCCCCGCTGCACAAGACTGGTGGGTCAAATCCATGTCCAAATGGGTGTCATTCGAATGGTCCAGTGATCAAACGCGCGTCCTGTCAGGGACACCCGTGCACATTACAGTTCGCTTGCACAATCGTTCGTGGCTGCCTTTGCCTGCTACCTGGCTTCGCTTCACATTGCCAGAGCATGTCTCGGTGGAAGGTGCAGACGAGGTGCGACTCCTCAATCATCGGACGAGCGTTCGCCTGCGCTTTGATTTGCCGATGCGACAAAGTGCTACACGCACCTTGATTCTCATCCCGAACAAGCGAGGCACGGTCTGGCTGACGGATGTGCAATCCGAGACATTGCCGTTATTGGGCGAGGAGCCTACCGCTATGACATTGTCGATTTCCTTTTCCTTGCTGGTCTATCCGTTGCCTCTTGCTCTTTCTCCTGTTGTGCTTGCTGAAACGGAACCAGATGGGAATCGGATTTCTCGTCAGCGCCAACTAGACGATGTCACTTTTCAGCGTGGCGTTCGGTCGTATATGCCAGGCGACCGTTTCAAGCACATCCATTGGAAGGCAACCGCCAAAACAGGCTCACTGGAGACGCGTCTTTTTGAGTATACAGCCCATCCGAACTGGCGAATCGTAGGGCATATCCTGCCCTCCTATGAACCGATGATGCAAAAGTATAACGATACCACCAATGAACGGACGATCTCCTGTCTTGCGGCTTTAGCTGGCCAGTGCAGGAGAAAATCAGTCGGATACGAGCTGTACCTCACCGTGAAGCAACGAGGACGTGAGCATTTTCATTTGCCTTCGGGAAGTGGCAAGGCGCACCACCAGCACGTCATGACTCAACTGGCGCAAATGCATCATTTTGTGACAACGCCACTGACGACTGTTCTTCGCCGGTTAGAGGGAACCCATGGGAAGGAAGTCATTCTCATTGTGACACCACGAATGGACCAATCCGTACAAGCCTCCGCGGAGCGCCTTGTTCAACGCGGTCATCAGGTTGCGGTGCTGGATGTTTCTTCTGACCCTGTCATCATCCAGCGTTTTGAGCATGCTCGCTTGAAAAAAAGGAGCGTGATGATGGGATGACACTCTCCTTGATGGGGCGCTGGACGTTCGCTTTTTGGCTGGAGGCCATGCTGACGGGCGTTTTCCTGATCTTGTTTGGGTATATGACAGCAGGCTTTGGTCAACTTCTCTCGTTTTGCCTAGTCGCAGCGCCACTGCTCATGGCTGGGAGCTGGTTGTACCATGCTGGTGGCGGTCGCTTGATGCTTCATCTGTTGCTGTATCCCATTGTGTTTATCATAGGAATCGGCAGCTTCTACTTCTACGATTCCTGGCTCATCGCGCTTGTATTGGCTGCTGTTTATTTTTGGAGAGTACAAAGTGCTGCATCGGAAGGTTATCGACATGACAGTCTGCAACGCAGATTTGTTCTGGCACTGATGGCGGGCCTGATACAGCTTGTGTTAGCGGTACTTTACACCTCCATCGTTGACCCGGGTTCCTATTCGCTCGCAGCCTCTTTTTCCATGCTTGTCCTCATTACTCTCAGCTATATTTTGGTGGCGATTGGGGCGTTTGTACTGCGGGAAGGATCACTTTCTACGAGGCTGCCTGTTCGCATTAGCATGCTACTCTGCAGTCAAGTGCTTGGCACTCGTTTTCTTTTGATCGCAGGTTATTTGGCTGTCGGTTCTATCGTACTCGGTCTCATCTATTGGATCTGGAGTTGGATTAAAGGACCTGTCAGCGCTGGTCTGTATACGCTCTTTGAGCCTGTGCTTATTTTCATTGTGGAATTGTTTGAACGCTTGTACGAGAGGGCGAGCCAAAAACAAGCAGCGATTCAGTTATTAACGGAAAATACAGGACAAAAACCAGATAACGCCAGTGTGCAGATACAGCTCGGAGAACCACTCTTTTCTGTTCTACAGCCATACTTAATCATTGCCTTCATCCTCGCCTGTGTGATCCTGCTCGGCCGGTACATATGGAAAAAGCGCTTCAAGGGGACGATTACGCTAGAAAAAGAAGTGGCGGCTGTACAAAATACCGTATTGACCACTGTTCCTCCCTCTTCCAGTGAAGAAAGCACAGAAGATGGCTCTGCCAAATGGTTCAAACAGCCTGTTGGTCCAGAGGATGACCCCACCAGGTACGCCTACTATCAATTTCTCGTCCTCATGGAGAAGCAAGGCCTGCCCATCGAGCTGCACGAGACACCCCAAGAGTTTTTCAATCGGCTGCGCGAAAAGTCCTTGCTAGATGCAGGTCAACTGGATGCAGTCGCTCGCATCACACGTTACTATCAGCAATATCGCTACCAGGAAAAGTCGCTTCCCGAAGCCGATTTGACAGCGATGCAGCAAGCCGTGCAGACGCTCGGCTCTCGTTTCTCTGCGACGTAATACTGTCCCACAACCACGTGCTACCCGTTAGCCGTGGTTGTTTTCTTTTTCTCTTGACATCGGGATGCCCCTCCGGCATAATTTCTTCAATTTTGCCCACTCCCAAATTAAATTCACCAAATGGTTAATTGAACGAGAAAGGAGGATGCTCGGTGCAAGATTTACCTGACTGGCTGCGTAAGCATCTTCATGTCGCATACATACCTGGCTATGAGTTTTTCTTAAGTCTCCATGTGCTTGCCAAGCCGGAGCATCACACCTCCCGCTTGCATTGGGCGGAGGCGTTGCTCACTGCTTTACCTGCCCCACTCTTGAAAAAGCTTTCCTATTTTAGTTCCATGTCCAATCAGTTTCTCGATGCCATGGACTTCCTGGCACCTTGGGAGGAGTGCTTTGAGCATTCTGTTGAGGCCGCATTGGAGCGTGTACAGGCGATGGATGCTGGCGAGTTTGCCCAACTCATGATCGGTCCCGTCTATCATCCCAGACAACTTCACGCTTGGATGCAAGGACGTACAGACGAGATTTTTGATGAGCTGAAACCGGAGCATCGGGAGCTTTTGCGCCATCCACTCTCGACCAAGCGCAGTTTTCTGGAGTTTTGCTACGACTACCTGCCTTTTTTCCAGGCAGAAGAACGGCGGATTGAACCGTGGCTCATCCGCGCCGTACATGAAGCACAAGAGCAGATCAAGCTTGATCCGATTCCGTTTTTGTCGCAGGTACACCCGCGCTTGAAGGTGCACGAAGACTTCTTGCAATTTCACAAGGCAAAAACGTACACATTTGGCTATTCGGAGCTGGCTCGTATCCATTTGCGTGTCTCAACGTTTGTCTCGCCGCATTTGTTGCTAGGCATTTACGACGACCATATCTCCGTGTGCTTAACCGTTGACGTTCCCGGCACCAGAGCCACCTCGGTGATTCCCGCTGACTTTATCAGCAAAATGAAGGTGTTCAGTGACCCGACGCGGACAGCGATTCTCAAATCGTTATTGGCTCATCCTTACTGCACGCAGCAGTTGGCTGACCTGCACAACATCAGTGAGCCTGCCGTCAACAAGCACTTGAATCTGTTGGTAGACACAGGGTTTATCTGGAGTGAACGGCGGGGACGGTATGTGTTTTACCGCGCGATTGCATCACGGCTGGAACAACTCGCCGTCGATCTGCATGAGTTCATCGATATGCCTGTTCCCGGAATTCTCGCTCCACCTACTTCATCACATCCCCCAGAACGGAGGAAATAACGTGTTTCATGTCGCCAAAGCTACCTTTATCCGCAATACCCGCGTTATGATTCGTGCCTATCCGTGGTCGTTTGTCATCGGCCACATTTTTTCCGGGGTGTATACGGTGCTGTTCGCCTTCTTCGCCTATCACTATGTATTTGCCGGACAGTTGGACGAGAATTTCGCACATCTCACCGGCTCGTCCGATTACTTGTCGTACGCCATCCTCGGCGGAGCTTTTTATGCGTTTGCCGTCTCGACCTTGATGAATGTCAGCCGCTCACTCATTACGGAGCTTCGGGAAGGGACCTTGGAGGCTGTTTTGCTCACCCCTTCCTTGCGCAGGGGGTACTTTTTGGGGAATGTCGCCCAACAACTCATGCGTACTTTGTTCGAATTTTCGGTGATTGTGCTTGTAGGGGCGTTGTTTGGACTCACGCTCTCTCATACGAACGTATGGAGCGCCGTTCTTGTCTGGATATTGTCTACAGGGGCTTTCTTTTGCCAAGCGCTCGTATTGGGCAGTCTCATGCTTTGGTTCCGCGATACGTACATCACACAAAACACGCTGTTTGCCGTGATGGCCTTTGTCAGTGGAGTCACGTTTCCGATTCCATATTTGCCTGAATGGCTGCAACCGCTCGGTCTCATCATGCCGCTCGCGCCTGCGCTGGATGCTTTTCGGCAATGTGTGATTCAAGGAGCGCCGCTGCATGCTGTTTCACCACAGCTGTTTCATATGGCAGCCCTGTCCCTCGTCTATCTCGTCATCGGAGTGTGGGGCATTCGTAAGATGGAAAAACGCGTCATGGAATCGATTTTTGGATAACAAGGAGGACAACGATCATGCTGATTGCAGAGAATGTACGGAAGGTATACCGGGTGAAGGAGAAAAAAGGCTGGTTTCGCCAGCGATGGACAGAGGTCGAGGCAGTCGCTGATCTGTCCTTTCGCATGGTACCCGGCAAAATCATTGGATTGTTAGGTATTAATGGGGCAGGAAAAACAACAACGATCAAGATGTGCTCCACGCTGCTCACCCCAACCAGCGGCACAATCACGGTAGACGGGTACGACGCGGTAAAGGACGATCGGTTCGTCAAAGCCAAGGTCAACATGATCGCAGGAGGCGAGCGCATGCTGTACTGGCGGCTGACAGGGCGGGAAAACCTGCAATACTTCGGTAGTCTGTACGGTTTGCAAGGGCAGGCCTTGCGCGATCGGATCGATTCATTACTCTTGCAGGTTGGCCTGTATGAGGCGGCCAACACCCCAGTCGAGCGTTATTCCAAAGGCATGAAGCAGCGACTACAAATCGCCCGGGGCCTGATCAATGATCCGCACTACCTGTTCCTTGACGAACCGACTCTCGGCTTGGACGCCCCCATTGCCCGGCAGCTTCGCAAGCATGTGAGTGAGCTCGCTTCTCAACATGGAAAAGCCATTCTGCTGACCAGCCACTACATTCATGAGGTAGAAGAGCTTTGCGACGAGGTATACATCATCGATAAAGGAAGGCTCGTGGCGCATGATACACCGGAGCACCTGACCAAATCGCTCCACCTAGATACAGCCTTACAGGTAGTGATCCCCTCTCTCTCCGACTCGCTCGATTACGATCTGCGCCAGCTGGCTCTGGATTATGGCGGCTCACGGGAAATCGCGGAAACAGACGAGCAGACCTGGGAAGTGACGTTACGAGGCAAAACGGATATGACGACGCCATTACTTTCCCTCTTGGCTGCCCACCAATCCCCTGTCTTGCGTCTCTCCACGCAACAGCCATCTCTGGAGGACGTCATCCTGCACATGGCAGATCGGAGGGGGGCATGAAACAGCTAGGCAGTCAGCTTTTGGCCGAAATCATCAAGGAGCATCGCCATTCGTTTCACAGCAAAATGATCTACTTCTCACTCTTGGTCTGGCCCGTCATCAATTTTGTAACCGCGTATTATTCGTTTGCCCCGTTTCGGATGGGAGCTGATTCCCCTCTAGCCCGGTTCATCAGCTACGAGCAGTTGCCGTTGTTCCTGTTGACTGGCTATTTAGGCTATATCTTTTATTGGTGCCTGGTACAGTCGTCATGGCAAATGAGCTTTGAACGACAAGCAGGAACCATGGAAATGATCTTCATCAGCCCGGTCAACCGGCTCGCTTTTCTATACGGGCGTTCGCTTTCCTCGCTGATCGAAGGAGTCTGGCTGTTCTTTTGCTTTGTCCTGTTAGCCTTGTTTTTTGTCGATGGCATTCAGCTGAGCGGCTGGTGGGCACCTCCACTCGCCTTCCTCATTTTGCTGGTATCGGCCATCGTCTGGGGCGGCTTTCTCTGTGTACTCTTTCTGTTTTCACGCGATTCGAGCTTTTTGTACACCGTGCTGGATGAGCCGATGCTGATCTTTTCCGGTGTCCGTCTACCCCCGATGGCCTTTCCGGTTTGGGCCAAGGTCATTTCCTTTTGCTTTCCCCTGACCTACGCGCTTCAGTTGATTCGTGAGCTGCTGATGGAGGGAGCATCGCTGCAAACAATGCTGCCGAGTATGGGACTGCTAGCCACCGTCTTGCTGGTGCTCGTGACAGCGACCGTCGTGTTGTTGAAGCAAGCGGAGAAGCATATGAAAAAGACTGGGAACATGGTGATGTATTAGTAAGGCAAAGAATAGGTAAATAAAGAACGCCCTTTCCTAATTGGAAAAGGCGTCTTCTTATTTCCCTCTTACTCCACCGTCAACAGCTTCTCTACAAATCCCCCAATTTCTCGTTCCCGATCAATAAAATGAACCTCCAGGATCCAATCGCGCGGGCGTCCGTTATGATCCGGCTCTCTCATTGGCTTGTGATTGTCAGGGTGAATATAGTTGACGATATCCTCCCCCTGTATTATTTCATGCGGGAATTCGCCGATGAGATGCCCTGCGTGCGGACCACCGTACTCCCAGCCGTATGCTTTGGCGCGCTCGCACATGTAGGCAAACAGCTCGCTGCTCGTAATATCCGGCTTGGACAAAAAGTAAGCCTTGCCCTCGTCCCACGCTTTTTCAATATCGTCGCGCAGCTTTTGTTTTACCGGATCATTTCCAAGCACATACGTCCGCCCGAGATCAGCCTCCCAGTCCTCAAAAATGGGCCCGAAATCGAGAAAGACAATATCTTCGGGTGCGACAGTCAAGTTCGGTGGATTTTCTCGGTACGGAAACAGCGTGTTTCTTCCCGCTCGCACAATTCGCTTATGCCAGTATTTTTTGATCCCGAACAATTGAAAGGCCAGCTCGTAAATCTCCTTGTTGATATCCTTTTCCGTCACGCCGCTGCGAATAATGCCCTTCTCTTCGATTGTGGCAAATAAAAACTCCGCTTTGGTCTCTGCTTCTCGCAGTGCCTGATGTCTCTTTTCCAATGATGGGTGCATCATGTCATAGCCTCCTAGAAAATGTAGCAACCCGCAGATGAATTTATAAGTACAAGTGATTGATCCATTTTTTGTAATCGGTGATGCATGTCTATTCCATAGAAATTTTTGAGCATACCCTATCGTATCCCATCAAAAGGAGTGATCATCATTGAGAAGGAATAAATCCCGCAACAAAGGATTCAAGAAAGTAAATGGTCGTTTGGTGCAGTATTCTACTCCTCGTCATCCTGATCGTGATCCTTATTCTAGACAAAATCCTCCCAGAGAAAGAAGCATGAGATGCAGAGCCTGTTGCTGGGAAGATCCTGATCGGCTGCAAAGTGTATGCGGTTGGTGTTGTGCTGAGATGATCCAATAATCGTTGATGGAAACAAGCGTCCGGATCTCCACCATTCGGACGTTTTTCATCATTCAGTTGTTCGCGCCCAGCTCTCGCAATTTTGCGATAATAGATTGCTCCACATGATCATCCATGGTGATTTTTTCTTTTGCCAGTGAAAGCAGCGGCTCATATTCGCCAATCAATACGGAATGATGCGCTTTTTCAAACAGCGGCAAATCATTCATGTCATTGCCAAAGCAGATGAACGGCTCCCCTGCCACATCGAACCGATTCAGGGCCGCCCATTTATTCACTCCCCGGTAAGTAAGGTCGAGAATGCCTTCTGCCGAATGAAAATGCAGCGTAACGTCGAGTTCCTTGATTCTCGCCATCAATTCTTCATAACGGTCACACGATAAAATCAGGATTTTCAGCACGGCATTCAATTGATCTACGTCCACGCGGCTGGCTGTCCGATTGGGATCGATATAGCTCAAAAAAGGATGGGTCGACACACAATTATGTGCGTAATTCCACGAGTCATCGATGAAATACTGCGCCCGATAATCATCGAGAATGCTGATAATTTCATGTGCCAAACGATCCGGGATCGGCACGCAGCCCTGCAAGCTCCCTTGGTGATGCGTCATCGCTCCATTCGCGCCAATGAGGAGATGGTTGGCAAACCGCTCATCGAGGACAGGCAGCATGTCACGACACGGTCTTGCGGAGGCGAAACCCACCGTATGTCCCGCTTGTTCGAGTGCAAGCAGGCTATCCAAAATGTTTGTTGAGATCGGTTGACCCTTGAAGCAGATCGTCCCGTCCAGATCAAAAATGAACTTCATTTTTCCCACCCTTTCTAATCGCTGTCCTGTCCATCGTAATGGATAGCCGTCTGGGGCCAAAGGGACAGATCGTTCAAGATGAGTGGGACAGAAAACTGATCTGTTACTCAAACCAGGCGCTAGCCAACAAGCGAATGCCCTCCTGAATATCGTCGGGGGTCAATGCTCCGTATCCTAGCAATACCGTCGGATGCTCCCTTGTATCATGCAGCCAGTATCGGGCAGTTCCGTAGACTTTTACGCCTTTTTGATAGGCACGCTCCATGAGTTCTGCTTCCGTACGCTGACTTTTTACAGTCAAAAATACATGCAGCCCCGTATCCTTCCCTTCTATTTTCACACGTCCATCCATGTAACGAGCGACCGCCTGAAGAAATACCTCTCGCTTTTCCACGTAGTTTTTTCGCATGTGCTGCAAGTGTCTATGCCAATAGCCATCGGACAAATACGTCGCTAGCGTCAACTGGTCCAAGCGGGAAACAGGCTGATCGTATTCAGGCACGCGCTGGTGAAAACGCGATAACAGCTCGTAAGGAAGGACGACGTAGCTGACGTTTACGAGCGGCAGCAATGCTTTGGAGAGCCGCCCAATGTAAACAACCTTTTGGGGAGACAGGCTCTGGATCGAAGGGATGTAGCTCTCTTGATATTTGAACTCCCATTCGTAGTCATCCTCTACCAGATAAGAATGCGATAAGGATTGCGCCCACAGGGTCAATTGGTTTCTTTTCTCCAAAGGCATCGTCATTTTGTTAATGAATTGCTGAGAAGGACTCACGTACATGATGCTTGCCCCGCTTCTCTTCAGCTCTTCGATGGATACACCGTCTGCCTCCAAGGAAATGCCATGTACACGGTAGCCACCGTTGAGAAACGTATTTCTCGCACCATCATAGCCCGGATTTTCTACGCCAATCACATGCTTCTCTCTGTCCAGAAGCTGGACGACAATCGATACCAACTGTTGTGGGGTGGCTCCAATAATGATCTGCTCCGGCGTGGCGAGGACTCCTCTCGTTTCATACAGCAATTTCGAGAGTTCCTTTCGCAATACGTATTCGCCTTGAGCCAGCCCCTCCACCATATACGTGCGCTGATGATAGGAGATGAGCTTGTTGCGCAGCTTATTCCATGGATGAAAAGGGAACGCTCCGAGCTCGATGTTGCCATAGCGAAAGTCATAGTGAATCGACGGTATACGAGAGTCTTCTCGTTCCGCTGCGTACTGCCCAGAAGGAGGTCCTGCTTTGTACGTCACCTGATACCCTTTTTTCTGAATGCTGCTGATGTACCCTTCCGATACTAGTAGCTGATAGGCAACTTCCACCGTGTTTTTGCTGACAGCAAGTGATTGGGCACAGCTTCTGATTGAGGGGAGAAACTCTTCATGTGTGATTTGGTTACGCAATATTTCGTCTTTGATAAAGTGATAGATTTGGATGAACAGTGGTTCTCCCTCTGTAAAACGAATGGAAGAAAGCTCTCGCAACGAACAGGAACCCCCTTCCTTTTTTGTTTTAGTCTACCACATATTGTATGAAGCCTGAATGAACAAAAGGTCAGCTATCCGCCAGAAGGCTCTGTCTCTTGGCCCTACCGAACTGAAAGTAGTAGAAGACCATAAGACACACGTGCATCAGGGCCATCATCAAATATATATTGCTGTAAATGAAGCCGCTCGTATACGGATTTACCGGGTTCCAATTGGTAGTCGCGCCAAGATCGATAACCTTGCTGTATACCGCAGACGCGATCCCCATGGAAATGAAGCTCAGCATCGAAAAGATTCCCATACCTACTCCCGCCTGCTCCTTCGTCAACGTCCTCGAGATCGAGTTCGCCATCGAGATTTGCATAAAAGACTGCCCCACATTGCCTAGGATCAAGAAGAGCGCAATGCCGATAACCGAGGTGTTCGTGAAAGTAGACAGCAATCCAAAGCAGCCAATCAGTAAGCTAGATGCAACGAAATACAGAACAACATTCCCCCGCCTGTCCGCGAGCCTTCCTCCCACGCGTCCAAGCAATGCCGAAGCGATAGCCGCCGGAACCATCACAAAGCCGATCCAGCTCGTCGATAGCTGTTGCACCTGAGCCAAGAGCAGCGGACTGAGATAATAAAGCGATATCCCCATTCCATTTATGAGAAATGCCATCAGAATCCCGATTGTATATTGCTTGTTGGCAAAAACCTTCGGCTGGACAAATGGATCAGCCACCGAACGAATTCGTACAACGAACAGGAGCAAAGTAACCAAGCTGCCCAATGCAGACCACCAAGATCCATTCGTTACTCCCAAAAGCAATGACGTCACGCTGATCGCAAGTAAGGAGCCGCCCACCCAATCAAACTTCCCACCAGCCGCTGTCTCCTCATCCTCCAAATATTTGCGGTAGAACGGCAGTGTAAGCAAGATCAGGAGCGGTATGGAAAACAGCCAGCGCCAATGGGCAAAGCTGACGATTAACGCCGCGACCACAGGACCGAGTGCACCGCCAAGAGCCAATCCTACTGCCGTTCTTCCTAAAACAGAACCCCTGCGCTCAGGCGGGAAGTATCGCAAAGGAATGAGCATCGCAGTAGCCGGAATGACAGCCGCCCCTACTGCCTGCAAGCATCTACCGAAAAGAGCCATCGCAAAGGAATCGGAGACCAAACCGAAAAACGAACCCGCCGTGAACACCAAGAGTCCAAACGTCAACAAATTCTTGAGCTTGTATCGATCCGCCAGCTTGCCATACGTCACGGTTCCGATCGCGTATAACAATCCATATGCGGTCGATAGCCAGCTCACCTGCGCGATGCTCAAACCAAACTCCTTGCTAATTTCGGGGAGTGCAATGTTAAACACCAAAGCACTCATGGAGGAAATGACTAAGGTAAACATCAAAATCCGGATTAATATTTCCCTGTTTTGCTGCGTTTTTGTCGCTTCCATGCCGCATCTTCTCCTTCACTTTGTTATTCGCATTTTGACTGTCAGTACTGACTGACATTTGGGTGGTAAAAAAACTAGGGAGTCAAACCCCTAGCGAAAACCTCTACACTCTCTTCGATAAATGCCTCCAGAGATACCCCTGAAAAATTGCTAGTGCCATCCAGATCGTTCAAAAACGCCCCGAAGTTCATGACCATAAAGGCAGTCGCCTGTGCCTCCGGATTCGTTTGGATCATCTTGCCCTTTTTCCCCATCTCTTTGAAGTAATCTGTAAACAGTACCATCAACTGTCTCGGGTGCTTTTGGGTCCGCTCGCGGAATCCGGGCAAATGGGCCTCATCCTTAATGCTAATCAAAATCATTTTTCGATTGCGGTTCATCATTTCGTGATACGTTCGGCTGATTAAAAGCAAATCCTCGCGCAAATCCCACATAAGCTTCTCCGCGAAAAGCTTTGTCAGTCCTTCCGTGTAATGAAAACGGTCAAAGGCGCACTCAATCAAATTCCGCTTGCTGCCGAAGTGACGAAACAACGTCTTCTCGCTCAATCCTGCCGTAGTGGCAATTTCTTGCGTGGTTACGCCGTTGTATCCTCTTTCCGCGATGAGATCGATTGCGGCTATCATCAGTTTTTCGCTGCTTGTAAGACTTTTGCTGCTGCTCATTGCGATCCTCATTCCCGGAAGTGATTGTCAGTACTGACTGACATTTATAATAAACGGACTGTCAAAAAGTGTCAAGGACTCACCGTGAAAAAGGGCTCTCCTCCGACTCATGCAGTCGAAAGGAAAGCCCCTCGCTCTTTTACTCGATTAAAACGCTCTTGAATATTGCTTCGGTGGCTGCAATTCATCCGCCGACAGCTCATGAATCGCATGCAGTGCCCAATAAGGATCACGCAGCATACCACGACCGACTGCTACCAAATCCGTATCGCCATTGCCAATTGATGCTTCCGCCACTTTTGGATCATCGAGGTTGCCGACAGCAATGACTGGTACATCCAGTGCCTGCTTAATTGCGCGTGCCAATGGTACTTGATAACCAGGATGAACACCTGGACGACCTGCTGAACCAATTGGTCCTTCCCCGCCACTGGATAGATGGAAAATATCCACGCCTGCTTCCTTGTAACGACGGCACAGCTCTGTACTGTAATCCAGCTCATATCCACCATCCACGTACTCTACGGCAGAGACGCGCATGATCAGCGGCATGTCAGCTGGCATGACCTCTTTGATTGCCTGAATAATTTCCACGCCAAACAGCGCTTTATCCCGCCCGTACTCATCGTCTCGCTGATTTGTCAAAGGGGAGTGGAACTGGTGAATCAAGTATCCGTGCGCACCGTGGATTTCAATGGTGTCAAACCCGGCTTCCACCGCACGTCTGGCTGAGTCCTGGAACTTGACGACCATTTGCTTGACTTCTTCTGTCGTCAACGCCCGTGGCGTTTTGTAGCGTGCCCCTGGGAAAGCAATCGCAGACGCCGATACAGGCACTTCTGCGTCTTCCGCTTTGCGGCCCGCATGAGCAATCTGAATGCCAATTTTGGCCCCATACTTATGAACCTCGGAGACGATCCGCGCATATGCCGGAATCTGCTCGTCGGACCACAAGCCCAAATCGCCGTTGGAAATTCTGCCATCAGGCTCGACATCGGTCATTTCCACGATAATCAGGCCTGTTCCGCCTACTGCACGAGAAACGTAATGAACAAAATGCCAGTCCGTTGGTGTTCCATCGTGTGCATCCACAGAGTATTGGCACATCGGTGGCATGACAATCCGATTTTTCAAGCTAAGTCCTTTAAACTGAAACGGGGTAGACAACAACGCCATTTGCTCCACTCCTTACTTTTTTTTATTATCATGCCAAAAGTAAGCATCATCTGCAATCCCAAGTTGCACTTTGTGAAGACGATATAATGCTTTGTCCTGCTGTTGTGGTGGGGAGGAAACAGGAGAAAACGCTCAGCTTCTTGTCCCACCCGCTGAGGGATTCACTGCCCGCCTCCATGCAAAAAGCGAAACCTCGTCCAAAGTAGTTCTTTCAGGATGTTTTTCAGAGGTGGACGCTTAAGAGCGTGTTTCGCTTTTTGCATTCCGTCTCGGTCGGTGTACCAAAGATCTTCGCTTTTTTCTCCTGTTTCCTCTACAAGCTGTCAGTGTTCATCGTGTTAAAAATCCTTAAATGAATGAAGAATTTCATCAGTAACGACAGAGAAGAATATTTCCAGACGTAGCGACTTGTGGAGTCCTACCGAGCGGAGAAGGGATTAGCGGGCAACAGAAACGCAACGTGCCCTTACGACGAAGCGGCTACCACTTTTGCGTTTCCCCGCTAATCGCTTCGGAGCGGACAGTCTCAGCCCCCAGCAGGACGGAGCCTGGAGCCTAGACTGGAAATATTCTTCTCCCCACCGCAGCCACATTTATAAACACGAAAAAAAGCTACCCGCATAACGGATAGCTTTCATGATAAACCTCTCAATTATTCTGGCATCGTGCCAATGTAATTGGATTGCGGGCGAATAATGCGGTTTTTGCCTGCCTGCTCCAGAATATGCGCACTCCAACCAACTACACGGCTCACGGCAAATGTTGGTGTAAACAAATTGTCGTCCAAACCCACCGCACGCATCACAGCTGCGGCAAAAAACTCTACGTTTGTATTCAGCTTGCGGCCTGGTTTGTACTCTTCCAGCAGCTGCAAGCCTACTTTTTCTACATGTGTCGCCAGATCGAACCACGGATCGTTGGACGACAGCTCGGATGCAACAACGCGCAGAGCCGTTGCTCGCGGATCAACCGTTTTATAGACGCGGTGTCCGAAGCCCATCAAGCGTCCGCCGCTCTCCAGCTTGTTGCGCAGCCACGGCTCTGCATTTTCCTTCGTGCCGATAGCCTCGATCATCTCCGTCACCTCAGATGGCGCTCCGCCGTGCAAAGGACCTTTCAGGGTTCCGATTGCTGCCGTAATGGAAGAAATCAGATCGGATTCGGTCGAGCTGACGACACGACCGGAGAATGTGGATGCATTCATGCCATGCTCCTGCGTCAAAATCAGGTACGCATCCAGGGCACGTACGTGTGCCGCTTTTGGCTTTTCCCCCTTGAGCATATACAAGTAGTTCGCTGTATGATCCAGCTCCGGATTCGGTGCCAACGGCTCGCGGCCCTCCAGACAAGCGAAGCGATACGCAACGATTGTCGGCATCTTGGCAGCCAGCGAAATCACTTCATCAATACTCGGCGGGAAGCCGTGCGAGGAACTGCCCAGCGCCGAAACACCTGTACGCAGTACACTCATCATATCTACATCTGCCGGGATCAGCTTCAGGATTCCCTTTACGTGCTCCGGCAGCTCACGGTTTGCTTTGAGCTTATCTTTTAAATTAGTCAACTCCTGCTCGCTAGGCAAATGTCCGAACCAGAGCAGGTGTGCCACTTCCTCAAATGTGTGGTGGATAGCCAAATCACGCGCCCAATGACCGCGGTACACCAGCAGTCCATTAATCCCATCCACCAAACTAAGGTCTGTTTCTGCTACGGCGATACCATCCAAGCCGATAGCCAAAGGATGTTGTTTTGTCATCATCACCACTCCATTTTCGTCTCTTTTCTCTTCAGTATAATCGATTCATAATCGTGAAGGGAAATAGAAGAAAACCGTAGTATTGATCACGTTTTACAATCAGTTAGCAGGAGCTGGAATCGACTTCTTTTTACGTCCGTACGTCAGGAAGCGCCATAGCTTTTCCATCGGCCCTCGGTTAAAACGCTTCAGCCACAGCCAGCTTACGAGTAATTGAAACGCATAGATCGGCAGCGCAAGCAAAAACCAAGAAGAAAGTGGCATTGCCGTAATACCGAACAAAGGAATCAGAATGGTCATGATGACGGTCTGACCTAAATAAGTCGTTAACCCCATTTGTCCCGTGTAGGCAAATGGCTGGAGAACCTTCCGTACCGGCTCACGATCCAACAACAGAAACAAGCTGGCTATCAAGCACATCGCCATAGGCAACGTACTCAGATCAACCAATATTTTATTCGCCTGTTCAAGCTTTGGACCAAAGCCGACACCGCTAGCCCAAACAATCCCTGCTGCGATCGGAAGACTGATTCCAAGAGTAGTAGCAGCGATTCGTTTCAACAACGGCTTATGCTCGCGAATTTGAGCAATCAAACCGCGTTTTCCCGCATACAAACCAAACAGGAACATCACGAAAATCGGTATCATTGTCGACTGTAATGATGCGATAAACGGATAGACTTCTTGACCATTGAGCGTCTGTACGAGAGCCACACCTTGAGTGAGCATGTACACTCCTCCCAAACTGGCTGCCCATGCTAGAATCGTAGAAGACTTTCTTCGATAAAAAGGCATCAGTAAAAAGCCGAGGAGTGCGTACACCGTCAAAATATCGCCAAACCACAAAATGACGTGAATCACACCAATGAAAAACATCGCGAACAACCGTCTGCTGAAGAGACGAAATACTTTTTGTCCACGCTGTTCAGCCCGTGACATAAAAATGTAAAAACCTAAGCCAAATAGAAACGAAAAGATCCCGAAAAATTTCGTCTGAATGAATAAATCATAGCTTAAGCGAATCCATGCATCGATCCCTGCCTCTATTGGCATACGAACGTCTTCCGAATACATGATAAAGCCCGGCAAGTTCACCAGCAAAATCCCGAACAAAGCCAATCCCCTTACAATATCAATAGAATAAATCCGATCCTTCTGTGCGATTGGTTCAGCCTGCATATTCGTCATTCCCCCCTGCTGTCATCTAGCAGGGTTCAGTATAGGTTACATATACTGGTCAAAACTATCGATTCACCTTACATCTACCTTACAGGCTTGTTATCTATTATGTCCGTCCCCCCGACTGAACAAGTGGCATCGGTGGATACAAAGACTGCAAGATATCTATAAAATGCTGCGCTGGCTCGCTAATCCCTGCTTTGGGTACCAGCAAATAGGAAGCAACCTTCGGCAAAACAAGGCCAGGTGTAGGCAGTTCAATAAAACGGTTTTCAAACAAATCCCGATCGACAGCCGTCCGAGGCAAAAAGGAAACGCCCAATCCATCCTCGATGAATCGCTTTGTAATGTCTACCTGCGAAACAGCCATCGTACGCAAAGAAAGCCCCCTCTGACGCAAAAGCAACAGCACCTCATCCCAATAACCCGGGTGATTGTGGGTCAGCAGACGGTTCGCTTGCACCTCTTGCTCCCAATCAGGCAAGGGCGCCTCCATATCTCCGCCACTGTGAGGGACTGCAAAAACGACAGGATCTTCGTACAAAAGATAAGTAGACAACTGGAATTCTCCCGGCACCATCCGGGTTAAGCCCAGATCAGCCTGTCCATTTTGAACCAGCGGGCCAATTTCCACAGAGTCGACAATTTTAATCGAGATATCTACATCGGGATAGAGCTTGGTGTAACGGTGCAGCAAATGGGAAAAACGAGCACGGGCAATAATCGGTGAAACAGCCAGTTGCAGCTTTTCCCGATAGCCCTGTCTCCAAGCCTGCAAATCTTCCATACTGTTATGCCACTGTTGAAGGAGTCCTTTTGCATGTGGCAGGTAGCGTTTGCCCGCAGCCGTTAACCGAACGCGTTTGCCAACCCGTTCAAACAGCTTGATCCCCAATTCCTTTTCCAATTGTCGTATATGCTGGCTGACAGTAGGCTGCGCAATGAACAACGCTTCTGCTGTCTGGTGAAAATTTTCTGTCGTGGCCGCCACCATAAACGTTTGCAGCACGCGAAAATCCACGTGATCTCCCCCCTGCTGTCGCTTTTTCTTTGTTCTATATGCATACAAAAGAAGGAAGAATGCAACCATTTGGGTCTTTCTTCCTCTTTTTTGAAGAATTTTACTGGAAATCGTTCCCCTTCATCCTCCTTATGGTACAATACAAAATCGAGTGCGCAAAATCATTACGCACATCGTACTCACCAAAGAGAGAGCAAAAAGGGGAGAGAAATGATGGAAACTGCAACAAACGTGAACCCACCGCGCAAAAGCAAGAAAAAAGTATGGTTGATCGCGGGGGCAGCGGCTGTCGTTGTGTTGGGTGGATTAGGTACCGCCTATGCCAAGTACGATTTATTTAAGAGCGCTAAAACGATTTACCTGCAAGCTGAAGCGGAGAGCATGATGAAGTTTTCAAGCGACGTATCCAAAGCTTACGGGGAATACCAAGACTACATGAAGCCATACCTGGAAAAACCAGTTCACTCCACTGCTGAGGTAAGTGAAATTGCCCTAGATGCAACGATCCCAGACCCGGAAGCACAAAAAATTGTCGACATGCTGGGCAAAGCGAAGCTCGTGATGCAAAGCAACATCGATGAACAGAAAAATCAGCAATCAGGTAACCTGGAAGTTCACCTTCAAGATAAAAAGCTGGCTACTCTTGAGTACTTCATGAATGATTCCGTGATGGGCTTCAAGCTGCCAGAGTTTTACTCGAAATACGCTTATATGGACCTGAAAGATAGCGATGCTCTTAAGGAAAAGATGGGCGAAGAACTGCCAAAACGCATTGTAAGCTATAGCGATTTGCATGAAGCGATCAATTTTAATCAAGATGAACTCAAAACAGTAATGACTCCGTATGCCGTGCTGTATGCTGAAAGCATCAAAGACAGCCAGGTAAGCATCAAAAAAGGTGTTCCTTTCTCCGAAGAAGGACTCAAGGAAGATGCACGTGAGATCACGATTACTTTTAATGACGCAGAAGGTGCGGCTCTGGCCAAGCAAATCGCAGAGAAGGCAAAAGCTGACCAAAAGTTGTTTGACCTGATCTACAGTCGCTACCACAATGTGGCTACACTGATGCTCGACAGCGGCTATAAAGTAGAAGAAATCAGCAAAGAAGAATTCAAGAAAAATTACGAGCAAGCCTTCGATGACATCATCAAGGACACACAAGACACCGACACGAAATCAACCGATCAATTGAGAATGGTCGTGCTCGTGGACGGCGACCATCAAATCTTGTCCCGCAAGCTCTTGTTCGATGACAAAGAGAAAAAAGATCAGCTGGTCTACAGCAGTGTTTCCTACGATAAAGGTGCAGAAACGTACTACCGTTACTCCCTGCACAACCTGTCTGATCTGCAAAGTGGCGAAATGTCCTTCACCTACAGAGCGACAGAAGAAAAAGACAAGACAAAGGGCAAGTTCAGCATCCTGGCGAAAGAAACCGACCAGCCAATTCTGGACTTCTCGACTACTTTCGAGACAACCAAGCAAGACAAGAAAAAAACCGGAAAGTATGACTTTGCACTCGTAGCAGCAGACGAATATTCCTCCAACCCTGTTGCTCTGACCGGTAATGTTACCGTGAACGAGACGAAGACGGACAATGGTGTAGATTCTGACGGCACGGTAAAAGTGAACTTCTCGAACCCTACTCCAGATATGCCAAAAGGCTTTAGCTTCAAGCTGAAGTCCAAAGCAGAATTCGGCAAAGCACTGGAAATTCCAGCTATGACTGCTGACAACTCCATCAACTTCGCTACTGTGACTGACCAACAAATGATGGAAGCACAACAAGAAGTCATGCAAAACGCAGAAAAATTCATGACTGAAAAC
Source organism: Brevibacillus sp. AG (assembly GCF_028369215.1). Taxonomy (NCBI): domain Bacteria; kingdom Bacillati; phylum Bacillota; class Bacilli; order Caryophanales; family Paenibacillaceae; genus Brevibacillus; species Brevibacillus sp. AG. The sequence continues at coordinate 59,454 of NZ_JAQMYO010000014.1, forward strand.
GCTGAACTCGTGCAACAGTTCATGATGCCTTAGTTGTTTCGTGATAAGAAGAATCTGCTCATAATGGTCAAAGCTATATGATAGTCATTGAAAAAGTGGCAAGCTGACATCGGTCCCCAACTGATGTCAGCTTTTTTTCAGTTTCCTAAGTATTCTAAATATGCGAACAATCGCCAACACGCTGACTATTTTGCAGAATAAACACACTCAATCGATATTATCCCCCTAACTCCTTATTCTTTGAGTATTTACCCTAACAATGATCAACGCATTTATCACTCTCGCAAATATTTACAATAATGTTATTTTTTGATATTTTATATTAATAAAAATATCTCAGGAGGTAAAAAATGAAAAAAATTAAAAAGGGATTTATTTGGTTTACAGTTATGTCCTTACTTTCCTTATCTAACTTAATTGTAACCAATGATGCCTATGCTTTAGCTAAAAATGGTTTGAGATCACAAGTTGCTTTAAACATTACGACAGCGAGTGTAAATACTCCTAATGATACAGATGTAGTACCTTTGGCGATGTCTTTACAAGAAAAGATAGAAACATATGACTTAGCTGCTATTGAAACATCAGGGCTTATTTTTTCTGACACTCTAGAGTTTACTGATTGGGATGAGATAACTGGTGAAGAGTTTACTGTCTTTGTAACAGTGAATGCTAGTGGACAGATAACATATGTCAATGATGGTGCGCATTCTCCTCAACAAATAGATGCATTTAAAAAGAAAAAGAGAAAGAGACCAGCTTCGGTACCAACTAAAACGAATGGTGGATTTGACGCAAAAGACTTTATCACTGATCATGCTTACAATAAACATAAGTATGATCCGTCAATTAAATCTACGAGTTCAAAAACTCAGTACGGAAAAAACGTAAATGTAAAAAAATTACGTGAAATAACGATGAATGAAGCTGATGACGTGAAAAAAGTTAGAAGTACGAAGTACAATGTTACATTTTATTATAAAAGTTTCAAGAATAATATAAGTACAAGCGATACTCCAACTGATCAACATGTCGTTATCATAAATAATTCGGTTCCTGATAGAAGCACACAATACCCAATGTTCTAGAAAAACTCACTCTTTGAACCAAGTACCTCTTCTTCTAAAAGTCACTAGAGGAAATTAAAACAACCGAATCACTAAATATTCAATTTTCTCTGGAGTTAAGCGAATAGAAAATGCAACAAAATAAGGATGCGTGATAAACATGCATAAAGCAGGGCAAAGTTATGTACACTCAAGATCCAGGGTTGGGATAAACCGTAACGTTTTAGAAGAAATAAAAGATGTCATTCGATATCTTGATACCGAACCTGACGAATACATGGAAGTCGATCAAATTACAAAAATCAGTCAAAAATCGTTATTGTTTTCACTAAATAGCTATGATATCAACCAGAAATCGGAAGCGACTCTAACAAGTAGAGAAAGAGGGTCCTCTATGAAAAAAATAAAACAGACATATGCTTATTTGGAATGCCAAAATAAACAAGAGAGTGATATTGTCGATGTCCTTTATGAACATATGGAGTCCATTGAGAAAGAGCCTAATGAATATGTAGAGATAGGACAAATCGTCAAATTACGTACAAATACTTTTCTGCTGATTATAAATCACTATCATGCTGATTAATAGTGGGACCTCCAGAGGGAGGTCCTTTCTCAATGTCCATTCCTTTTACTGATAACCTTTGATCACAATATACACAATCGCTACATAAAACACGATTCGATCTACAGTCCGATACATCGACTTGGACATCCGAATGCCGAGCCATCCCACTCGCAACGGCCACAATAACTGAATGCGTCCCACCAGCATATCGCTGATCAGATGGGACAAAATCCCCCACAGCGCTGCCATGGCAGCCGGAGAATCACCGAATAGCAGAAATGGAAGGAACAATATTACCCATGAATGTGTCACTGTACGATGGCCGAATCCTTTTTGCAGCATTTTGGATACAGGCCCCATCAAGTTTCCGAGCTTGCTATTTGCTTGATCAATATCAGGTACGAGTGCCATCGTCGCGCCAATGACGCTGCCCTTCCAAGAAGGATAGGCACAGTAGCCTGCGATGGCACCGAGTGCCATATGTGTTTTCCAATTCATTCGCCTTTCACACCGTCTTTCTAGGATAGTCTAATGAGCTTATGTACGGTTGGTGGAATGGCAAACCCATTATACATACAAATACTAGGTTTCCAACAAGGACATAAAGCTCTCCGGATCAAGTCCATCTCCTTCGATCAGGATTGCCGTCATTCCAGTTTCACTGCCCGATTCGTGTCCTTCCCCTGTGATCCAAAATGCCGCTTGTCCACTTTGGATCGGGATGCGCGATGTACCTTCACCGCGTACCCAGCCTTCACCGCTCACCACAAGAAACAGCTGAGGACAAGTCGCCGGATGATAGCCGACAATTCCGCCTGCCTCCAAATGGATACACCCAATCGAAACTGAATCAGGTGTGCGTAAGACACGAGAAATCGTCGCATGGACGGAATTATAGCGATCAATCGTTTTGCCTACTTGCTGATCAAATCGGAATCGTCTCATACTTTCCCCTCCGCCTTTTGACGTGTAAGCCTTATCATAGCGCAACTAGTGGTGCTATGACAGACTCATCTTCCACGATTACTTCCGAAACCAAATATTTGATTCGGATGTTTGCATTCGTATGCTTCGTCGTATAAGTCTGGACTTTATTCTTCTTGCTTTTGAAACGCGGTGCTTCATTTTGTTTTTTGAAAAATCGGGTGAATGCATCTGCGAGGTATTGGAGGAAGGATTGAATGACGGTGCTATCTACCTCTTGGAGCCAGGGCAGTTCCTTTTTCAACAGTGGCAGTTGAACCGCACAGGCATGGTAGAATAACCCTTTGCCCGTTTGTTTGTACCCCAATGTTTTCGAGGTGAGTACGGCTTGTTCCTGATTAGGGAAAATTCGAAAATGGAACCTTTTTTACGGAGCATCGCGATTCACCTCTTCACAGGAGGAGTTTACCATAACAAGAACGTATGTTCTATAAAATTATTGAGAAATTTAACTAAAAAAACAACAAAGCCACTTTGTCCTTCGTGCCTTGGGCTGTCTTTTTAGCAGCGGCAGTGGGGAATCTCGTGGTTTTTCTCGTGTATCGAAGATTGGCTTTGTGGAGATTGGCGAAAACGAAAAAACACCCCTCAGAATCATTCTGTCGATTCTAAGGGGTATTTCTTGTGGCGAAGCATTATACCTTGAAATGTCCTATCAGTTTTTCCAAATCATCCGCAAGACTCGCCAGCGATGCAGCCGAGGAGTAGATTTCCTCCATCGAGGCAAGCTGTTCTTCTGTAGCAGACGAGACTCCCACCGAGTGAGAGACAGCCGATTGCGCTACAGTGGCAATCATCTGCATCGATTGTCCGACCTTGCCTGTACTTTCCGTAAGGGTATGTGCGGCAGTCGATACTTCTTGGATTTCATTTGTCACGCCCACAACAGCGTCGCGAATTTGAGAGAACGCTTCTCCTGCTCTTGCGACGCCCCCCATCCCATCTGATACTTCTTGAGAGCCTTTTTCCATCGTGAGGACCGCTTCGTTCGTCTCCATCTGGATCGAGGCTACCAGCTGGGAAATTTCTTGTGCCGATGCAGATGCCTGCTCCGCTAGCTTTCGCACTTCATCCGCCACGACAGCAAAGCCTCTGCCATGCTCGCCCGCCCTCGCCGCTTCGATCGCAGCATTCAATGCCAAGAGATTCGTCTGACCTGAAATCTGCGTAATGACTTCGACAATTTGGCCGATTTGCTCGGAGCGTTTTCCTAAACCACCTACCAGTGCAGTCAAATGCTCCATCGTTTCTCCAATCCCGTTCATCTGGGAAACCGACTGCTGGATGGTTCGATCCCCCTCCGTCGCCAGCTCCGAAGTACTGGCAGCCGCAGCAGACACGCTTTGCGCTCGGGCCGCAATTTTTTCAATGCCTGCTGATATTTCCTCGACTTCCTGCTGACTCTCCTCTACGTTTTGGGATTGCCTGTCCGTTCCTTCCGTCATTTCCTGGATCGTGATGGCGATCTGTTCCGTAGCTTGGCTCGTTTGCTTCGAGCTCGCTGTCAGTTGTTCAGCTGCGGCTGCAACCTGCTGGGCATGCTCGCGAACCTGAGAAATCAGCTCTCGTAAATTGGCGAGCATCCGGTTGAATGAGCCTGCCAACTGTCCAATCTCGTCTTTTGAAAAGACGGTCAACTCTTGCGTCAAATCTCCTTTTCCGTCAGCGATATCATGGAGCTGTTTGTTCACCCGATGCAGCGGTGCCACAATCGAGCGAATCAGAAGACCCCCAACCACAATCGCAACGAGAATTCCCACTACATTAAAAAACAACTGAATCATGGCCGAAATTCCTTCGTTCTCCGCCAGCTCCTGTTGATCTACCTTGATTTCATTACGCACCTCTTCAACCAATCCACTCACAACCGAATCCATTTCTTTTCTCGCTTGCCGTTCCTGACCGAAATGATGAGAGATGGCTTCTTCACGTAATCCTTTATCCAGTGCCTCTACCACTTTATCGCTTGACTCCAGATAGGAATTATATAGTCTCTTTGCCTCCCCCATTTCTTCAAGATGGTGAGAAGGCTCAAGAGAACTGTTCATTTTGGCAAACAGGCTGTCCACCTTTGCTGCCTTTTCCTTCAATTCCGTCCGAAATTCTTCATCGCCCGTTAACAAATAGGCTCGTTCGTCATTATTTCGACCCGTCATGATAAACTGCATTTCTCGCAGGTCTGTCAATAATTCTTCCTCTTCGATAATTTTTGTATAGGATGCCTTCATTGCTAGCATTTGCACGTACATATACGTACCTGAACCGAACATGACTGCCAATATGATACCAAAAGCCAGGATGATTTTTGTTCTGATTTTCACAAGGTGAGCCTCCCGTCATCTGCTACTCTTGTTCATACCCAGCTCCTCCTTCCTTCAAACACTTTGATGTGCAAACAAAAAACCGCCAGATACCATCCTGACGGTTCAAACAGACTATGCACGAAACTCCGTGCTACATACTAGACACCGAGCTTCGCGAGCAGTTTATCCTCTATTATATAGTTGTTTTCTTGCAACATGTTTTCAGGTGGATGGTCGAGCTCCCATGCAATCGTACGTCGCATAGACTCCTCTGCGGTGGCTTGTTCCGTATACCCTAGCTCACGCCTGATTTTTGCTGAATCCAGCTGAACATGCTGCTTCGATTCGATCTGCGGAACCCACTCATTTGGCAACTCAGCAGAAGGCGCTGTAATCACTTTGCCATTCCAACCGTAAACACTGCCGATTCGTTCAATCCACTCTCGCATCGACAAGCATTGCTCTTCTGCTACATGGTAAATCTGATTTTTTGCTCGATCGTCGGTAGCCACCAGACAAATGGCATGCGCGATGTCTTCTACGTAGCTGCGTGCCCAACGCCAAGAAGCAAAGCCTTCTTCGAGCAAAATAAACGGACGTCCGTCACGCATCTGCTGAAGGTACGGATAGACGCGATGCTGGTAATCATGCGGGCCATACACCATCGGCAGGCGCAAAATCGTGCCCGGTAGACTCTGTTGCCCCATCACGACTCCCTCCACGAGTACCTTGTCATAATATTCGCGATCTGGTCTGGCCCCGCGGAACGGATAGCGCTTCTCGCAAAGTGGAGACTGCTCCGTAAGCGGCTCTGTCGTAATCGGACCGGACTCGATCTTGTTCACCCGTCCGAACGCCTGATACACGTCACAGCTGCTGATCGCTACGACACGACCTGCTATACCCTGAAACGTTTCTATCAGCAGGCGGGCATCTGCTTCTGTGTACGGAAACAGATCAATAACGACATCAGGTGCAAAGGAGCGAAAAGTCTCCCGGTATTCACCCAGGCGGGCACGATCTCCCGTAATAGAGACGACACCTTGTGGTAGAGAGGCTGCGCCGAGGGAAAGCCCCCTATTACATACAGCAACCTCATGACCTGCTTCTGCCAAACGCTTCACTGCATGTGGGCCGATAAAACGCGTTCCCCCCAAAAATAGGATCTTCACTCCGGCACCCCCAGCTCTACAATTTTTCGATCACTTTATCAATCAAGCCGTATTCGAGCGCTTCTGCGGCGGTAAGGAAATAGTCGCGGTCTGCATCCTTTTCGATTTGCTCGACTGTCTTTCCCGTGCGCTCCGCGATGATCGTATACAGCATGTTGCGATGTCGCATAATACGGTCTGCTGCGATCTTGATATCGCTCGCCTGTCCTTGACTGCCTCCCCACGGCTGGTGGAGCATGACTTCTGCATTAGGCAGCGCATACCGTTTGCCCGGCGCTCCTGCTACGAGAAGCATCGCGCCCATAGACGCTGCCATCCCCGTGCAGATCGTGGACACCTCAGGTGCTACGAATTTCATGGTATCGATAATCGCCATCCCTGCTGTGACAGAGCCTCCTGGCGAATTGATATAAAGGTGAATGTCTTTTTTCGGGTCTTCTGCTGCCAGGAACAGCAGCTGAGCTACCACTGCATTGGCTACCTGATCATCGATGGCACTGCCGAGAAAAATGATGCGATCCTTTAACAACCGGGAGTAAATGTCATAAGACCTCTCTCCATAACTCGTTTGCTCGACTACTACCGGAATGAGATTCATGAAAAACCCTCCTTCGCTTGTTTACGCTTGAGTTTTTACGCGGCCATACGCATGCTGGTTGCTTGTGGCATTGCCACTGATTTTTTGTTAAATCCAGATGAAACCTGCGTCACCACTGCGGGATTACTCGCCGGACCTACTGACCATGTCTGAACAGCTGCTTCTCTTTCGACCGCAACCCCATTTCCGCTTCGGGCTGGCATGACAATAACCTGATCAGCTTGTGGCTGGATACGATTTTCCCAAATGACTACGGGTTTGGACTTGTTAGACTCTGTCACTTGTGCCTTCATGCCTCGTCTCCTCCTTGTTTTGGATAAACCGCAAGAACGACCTGATACGTCTCTTGTCCCTTTTCTTTTGGCTGATACTTTGCCACAAGCTGATTCACCAGTTGGACGTACTCCTCTACAAAAGCACTGCGCTGTTCCGCACTGGCAAGCTGAATACTCGCGTTCAGTGAGGCACTTGGAACCTCCACCTCTTGATCGGAACGCTCCAGCAAGAGCATGGCATCCCGCTTGATCCGTTCTGCTGTCTGGACCAGATGAGACAATGACCCTTGATCCTTCATTTGCTGAATGGTATCGTTGCCCCAGTTCAGTCCTTCCGAGAGCACATACGTCCGCGCAATCGCCAAATAAAGCACCTCGACGAGATTGCGAACTTGTCGACTTCCTACCCGTCTGACCAATCCGACCTTTTCCAAGGCCTTCAAGTGATAATTGACACGCTGCGGGATTTCATTGATACCACGTGCGACTTCTGCTGCTGAAGCAGGCTCTGCCAAACGGCTTAATATCTCGGCACGGAGCGGGTTCAATAAGGCCATCGCCTGTTCCGGCTTCTCGACTACATATGTTTCCAGTTGTTCGTGCGCCACAACAACACCTCATGACATTAATAATTTACGTAAAAATAGTTTATTACGTTCGTTTTTGTTTGTCAAATGATGGATAAGCCTTTTTTTCGACAACGTCAAAAGCCCCGCTATGACCTGCGGAGCTTTTGTTTTTCATCTATATTCAGTTCGCTCATTGAAAAGAGATACTTTCGCCATCCTGCGGAACATGTACGCGACCGGACAGCTGTTTTTCCTGCAAACATTCATTCAATTCCTGGCGGCTGAGCAAGCAATGGTTCCATGTCTCCATGTGGGCAACAAGAATACGGCTGTCAGGCGCGGTATCTGCGACATGGACGATATCCTCCTTCGCCATCGTGATCGGATCTCCCGTCAAAAAACGAGCCGCACCTGCGAAAACGACGATCACATCAGGACGATATGCTGCAACAGCCTGCTCCACTTCCTCACACCAAATCGTATCACCCGCCACATACAGCGTCGGCTCACCAGCTCGCTCCAGAACGAAGCCAGATACTGGCCCCATCTGCTGCCCAATTTCCCCTGTTCCGTGTTGACCACTTGTCCGATGCAGGTGAACCCCTTGCCATGTATACTCCTCTTTGATGGCAATGACTTGTTCGAAGCCATGCTGCACCAACTTGTCTCGATCAGGTGGCTGGCAAAATACAGGCAAATGCTTCGGGAGAAGGCGTATGGCCGCTTCATCGAGATGATCGAAATGGGTATGCGTCACCAAGAGAGCGTCCACGCCAGCAAGTATTTCCTCCACGGATAGGGGCAATTCTACTCCTGGATTTGGGCGCTGATTCGGCGTATTTGGTACTGCTGGCATTTCGCCTTTAGAGCTAAACATTGGATCGATCAAAAATGTCAGCCCTGCATATTCCACGCGCAAGGTAGCATGTCTTACAAGCTGAATCTCCATGTCATTTCTTCCTTTCCTCGTAATCGATATAATGGATGTACGTTTATTGTATAAGGCCATGAACGGTTGCCGCGAAACGATTGCTGGCTACCGACTTTCGCCGTGAAAGGAGATACACATGCTCGATCAAACCGATCTCTCCATCCTTGCCTTGCTACGCAAAAACAGCCGATTGCAGTGGAAGGACATCGGCGAACAGGTACATCTAAGTGGTCAAGCCGTCGGCAACCGCATTAGACGAATGGAGGAGCAGGGCATTATTCAAGGCTATACAACGCTCATTGATGAAGCCAAAATCGCCCCAGTCCTCACTGCTTTGGTCACCATGTTCATGACCACTACCGATCATTCACTCTTCACTCGTTTTATCAAAAGCCGCAGCGAGATCGTCGAAGCCCATCGCATTAGCGGAGAAGGCTGCTATACCATGATGGTACACGTGCCAGATCAAGAGGCCCTCAATCATTTTTTAGATGCCCTGCTTCCTTTTGGGAACTATCGTGTCAACCTATCGATTAACAAATTGAAATAGTTGGCAGTTTGGCAATGTAGCCGCTCTCATGAATTTTCGGGGTTGCTCGATATTGTGAACAAGAGTAGAATGATGAATACGAAAGGAGGAGAATCGCCATGGAAGATATGCTATTGCTGCTGTTTTCGCTGGAAGATTTCTTCGCCTTGGTCGCGCTTTTTGTAGGATGCTTCACTTCTGCTTTTTGTCTCAGACAGTGCTACCTGCAAAACCGGACTCTTCATCAGAACGTCACGGATACGTACCGACCTTCCATTAACAAGTTGTTGGTTGAGACTTATCCAATGGCGGCAAGGCAACCGCAGCGCCATCGCTTATTCAGGCGCATACAGCATACAGACGGCGAAATGGATACATATGGTTCCTTCGTTTTGGATCGCGTAGCGTAACAAACATCCAAAAGGAGGTTGATCATATGATCGCCAAATATATCGGAGAAGTTTTGTTGTTTGTTGTGGGTCTGCCTATTTTCGCTTATCAAACATTCGAAGGAATGCACGCATTGGCAGATATCTTCGCTCAAATGTCCGATTTCACCAATTTCAAATAAGCTTGACGCATATAAAAGCCTGACCGCTTCTTTTGACGGTCAGGCTTTCTTTAATCTGCCTGGATGCGGTCTCCTCTTGTTGTCGGCTGCGAGATCACAAGAAACTCTACATCCTCTGCTCCCTCGTTTTTCATCTGGTGTTTGACTCCCGGTGGGACTTCTACGCCTTCCTGCCTGCCCAACACATGACGCACGCCATCCACTTCCAGCATAGCTTGTCCTGACAGTACGAAGAAAAACTGACGCGACCGCTCGTGATAATGGCGCACTTCTGCGGTATTTCCGGGCATCCGCTCATGAATGACGCTGAGCTCTTGGCCTTTGACCAGATGCCAGCCATCGCATTGATCGCCCCAATGATAATGCTCTGCATTCTCTTTGCTGATTTTCGCCATGCCTGCTCCTCCTCCGTTTTTTTGCTCTATCTTCACACGCTGAGGAGCATTTGTCACCAAGTGTTTACTTTTTCGGCCCAGTATGTTAAAATATTTGTGTATTGTAAGTGAATATTTGATTCGTTACTGGAGGAGCCTGTCATCATAGGGTTCTTTTTGTCTTTTTTAGCCGACAAAAAGAAAGCTGTGATCGCGGGCTCTTTTTTATTTCGTAAAAGGGGGAAACCACATGCTTATTTTTCAGCTGGCTGTCATTTTGATCGCCTCCAAAATCGCTGGTGACATCAGCGTGCGGCTGGGACAGCCATCCGTTTTGGGGAAACTGCTCATCGGTATCGTTTTAGGTCCTACCGTTCTCGGGCTGGTCACAGACACAGAAATCCTCAAGGAAATTAGCCAAATCGGGGTTATCCTGCTCATGTTTATCGCGGGCTTAGAGACTGATATTGATGAGTTCAAACGCACCGCCAAGTCTTCAACCAGCGTAGGCGTCGCAGGGATTGTCATGCCGCTTGCACTCGGTTATGGTGCCGGGATTGCGATTGGTCTCTCCAACATCGAAGCGATCTTCCTGGGCCTGTTGCTCTCTGCTACCAGCGTGAGTATTTCCGTACAAACGTTGAAGGAATTGGGCAAGCTAAAATCAAGAGAAGGTGCAACGATCATGGGAGCCGCTGTTATTGATGACGTTTTGGTCATCTTGGCACTCGCTTTCTTGATGAGCTTTGCTGGCGGCGACGTAAATCTCGGCATGGTGGTTTTGAAAAAGGTCGCGTTTTTTGCCATCGTCATCGTTCTCTCTTGGAAAGTTGTCCCATGGATTTTGAAAAAATTCGCTCCGTTGCAGGTCACAGAATCAGTCATTTCCGCAGCGCTTATCATCTGTTTCCTGTTCGCATATTTTGCTGAATATACAGGGGTTGCCGCCATCATCGGTTCCTACATCGCCGGTGTTGCCATCAGCTTGACCAATTACAAGCAAGAAGTGACGCACAAGGTCGAGACCATCAGCTACGCGGTTTTCGTGCCAGTATTCTTCACCTCGATCGGGGTAACGGCACAGTTCTCTGGTATCTGGGAAAATCTCGGACTGATTGTGCTCCTGAGCGTCATCGCGATTGTTTCCAAGCTCATCGGTGGTGCTTTTGGTGCAAAAATCACAGGCTTCCCGTGGAAAAACTCGATGGCCATTGGTGCAGCGATGGTATCCCGTGGGGAAGTGGCACTCATTATCGCCGCAATTGGTCTGGAGAGCAATTTGCTCACACAAGACATGTTTGCCGTTCTGATTGTCGTCGTACTCTTGACGACCATCGTCACTCCACCGATGATGAAATGGTTCTTCTCGAAAACGGCACAGCCAGAAGAAATAGCATTGAAAAAGAACGCCTAACACAACCAAGACTGTTTCTCGCCTAGACGCGGGGGACAGTCTTTTTTATGATGGAAAAAATACCCTCTTTACTGATAGGAGGAACACTGGCATGAAAATTGTAATCGCTCCGGACTCCTTTAAAGGTAGCCTGACTGCCAAACAAGTAGGCGAAGCCATTCGCTCAGGTATTCGACGCGTACTCCCGCAAAGTGAACTCCTCGTGAAACCGATGGCTGACGGCGGCGAAGGTACCATGCAATGCCTGGTCGATGCCACAGACGGAAGAATACTGACCGCCACCGTAAACAACCCGCTCGGACAGGACATTTCTGCTGAATTCGGCATTTTGGGTGACGGTGTAACCTGTGTGATCGAAATGGCTGCTGCCTCTGGTCTTTACTTAATTTCTGCCGCAGATCGCAACCCGCTTTTCACGACGACCTATGGCTTTGGTCAATTGATTACGGCCGGACTGGATCAAGGCTGCCGCAAGTTCATCCTGGGACTGGGTGGCAGCTCTACCAATGACGGAGGCGCTGGCATGCTCCAAGCTCTCGGATTTTTGCTACTCGATCAAGACGATCAGCCCCTCTCTTTTGGAGGTGGTGAATTATCACGACTGAGCCGTATTGATACGAGTCAGGTTGATAAGCGGCTGGCTGACTGTCAGTTCGTCATTGCGTGTGATGTCACCAATCCTTTTGTTGGACCCAATGGCGCTTCTCACGTTTTCGGCCCGCAAAAAGGAGCCACACCGGAAATGGTCCTGCAATTAGATGATCATTTGCGCCATTTCGCTGACTTGATCGAAGAGACCCGCGGCATCGCCATTCACGATTTACCTGGGACAGGTGCTGCGGGTGGTGTCGCTGGTGCCCTTCTTGCTTTTCTGAATGGCCAGCTGCGTTCTGGGATTGAGATTGTGATCGAGACGACAGGACTCGCGGAAGCCATGGACAAAGCCACTCTGGTGATCACAGGTGAGGGACAAGTCGACTTCCAGACGGCCCAAGGAAAGACGCCATGTGGAGTTGCCCAAGTCGCAAAACGATACGGCATTCCCGTCATCGTCCTCGCTGGCTCCATTGGAACTGGCATCGACGCCCTTTATGAAAAAGGCGTTTCTGCCGTTGTCAGCATCACCAACAAACCGATGACGCTGGATCAATCAATGCGCGAAGCTGCCTCGCTCTTGGAGCAGACAGCCGAACAGGTCATGCGGATTTATAGCTTGAAATCCTGAGCGGCATTGTGTTAACCGTATAGGAGTGCATTGACAAGCCTTTGATAGCCGATATCGGAAAAGAAATCGAAAGTGGCTTCGGCGGAATCACTCCCATCGAACTCATCACCATTTTCGGTACACAGATCGGCAAAATTTTGGAAAACTCCGGTACTGGTGATGCTTTGGTTGTCATCATCAAAGCAACTCCAATCGTGGACGATGCTAAATGGTTGCAGGATGGTATCACAGTATTGATTGCTTTTCTCGTCATTATCTCCACCCTTGTCAGGCTCCGCTTGCCTTCGCTCGGGCTGGACGCCATGCTCGGTACCAAGGCATTCGTGTAAATCTTGACGTTCATGGCAATCGACAGCGGTGCACTGGTCTTTTGGAAGCTCATCCTTTTGTAAAGCTTTTTCAGATTCATAAATGTGATTGAGTCTATCTGCTGTTGCACGCCAACTAAATTTCTCCAAGGCAATTTGACGAGCTTCTTGCTTCATTTTCAAATACAGTGGCTTATTCATGATCAGCGAACAAATCGCATCGGCGAAGGCTTGCGGATTTTTATATTGGTTGATCAGCAATCCAGAACGGCCATGCTGAATCACTTCTTTTATGCCCCCGTTTTTCGAGGCAACGACTGGCAATCCGGAAGACATCGCTTCGACGTTAACAAGGCCGAACGATTCATGCTTTTGCGAAGGACAAATGAACAAATCGGCCTTTCTAAAAACACGGTGGATATGACAATGGGGAATCGTACCTAGAAATTCGGCATGTACCCCAATTTTACGAGAGAGCGACTGCAATTGCCTTGCATATTTGCTTGTTGGTGTTCCTCCTGCAATCATTACTTTGACAGGTTGGGCTACCTGTTTATTCACGAGCTTAACTGCTTGAAGCAATATGGGAACGCCTTTGCGCGGAATCAGCCTGCCTGCGAACAATAAGGTGAAGGCACCGCAATGAGAGGTTTTTTGAATAGGGGAAAAGCGAGATGTATCCACGCCAAGCCATGCAACCCGGATTTTTCTCGACATACTAGGAAAACGAGCAGAAAGCCGACTTTCAAGCGAAGAACTGTTGGTAATAATCAAGTCTGCTTTTCGTAATCCGGCCAAGGTCTCTGCTCGACTAGTATGGGGAAAGTTGACAAAAGTCAGCGAGTGAAGATACAAGGACACAGTTGCATTCGGAAACATCGATTTAATCTGCCTGACGAACTCCGGACGGTTATCAATTTGTAAAACGTCAAATCGGCGTTTTTTCAGGATTTTTTTCACATGGGTCAAATATTTCGCAGGACTGCCGGTAGGAACGCGATAAATGTGCACCCCATCAATAACAGAATACTTCGGATAACGAGGATGCGCTCTGCTGATGATCGAGACCGAGTGCCACTTACTCAATTCTTTGGCGATCGCCAGAATCGTAATTTCGACGGACCCCCCAAGAATGGGGGGGACGGGAATTTGCTCGGGGGCGATGATCACGATTTTCATACCGAACCCTCTCCTGTTTAAGAGCTAGGACTTGCAGCATACTCATCAAGTTCCTGCAAAAAAGGACCGATGCTCCTCACTAAAGCAAGTGCCCATCGCATCCGGGAAGAATTCTTCATTCGATAGACACACGTACATTTTATGTTTTGGTGATAAGAAGGTGTTGGGCAGGGTGCCTATGGTCTTCAGACATTTTTTAGAATCACTTTGTTTCCCTATGAAGGGTATAGCGTTTTAGACGCGGAGAGTATTTTTTCAGTTCCAATCGCTCGGGATGATTCCGCTTGTTTTTGGATGTGATATAGTTGCGGTCTCCGGTTTCAGTGCATTGCAGGGTAACGTTCACGCGCATGGATGTCAGCCTCCTCTGTTTTGGTTACAATGTCGTCTCGATTACAGCATCTGCTGTTGGGAGTGGATCGGGCAGCTTACTCCAGTCCGCCTCGTATTCCTCATCGTTCAGGAGGCATGCATCGAGCTGCTTCACGATTTGCTCCTGGTTCAGATCGATCCCGATAAAGACGAGTTCAATAGTTCGATCCCCATGTACGGGATGCCATGTTTGCTGCCAGTCTGGCTCTTCTACCAGAATGGCTTTTTGCTCTTCCGCCGATAATGCTGCTGTCCAATAGCCAGCCGTTCCGATTTCAATGGATGGCCCCGCCTGGCTGAGTGACATCGCCACGTCATTCCGTGTCGCCAACCAGAAAAAGCCTTTGGCACGCACGACCTCCTCAGGCCACTCCTCCAACCACTTTTCTAAACGGGCTGGATGAAAGGGCCTGCGACTGCGATAAACGAAGGAGGAAATTCCGTACTCGTCCGTCTCAGGTGTATGCTCTTCCTTTTGCAGCTCAGCAATCCATCCCGCTGATTGACTGGCAGCCTCGAAGTCGAACAGGTTGGTATTCAAAATTTCTTGCGGGTCTACCTGCCCACGAACAGCGCGGATGAAGCGAGCATTTGGCTGTAGCTTGCGCAGAACGGCTTCCAGCTGTATTAAATCGTCTGGAGCGACACGATCGCATTTGTTCAGGATCAACACATCACAGAATTCAATCTGGTCGATTAAAAGATCGGCCACCTCACGGGTATCCTCTTCGCCAACTGCCTGCCCTCTGTCCAAAAGGTTTTCGCCGGACGAAAAGTCATGCCAGAAGCGGTATGCATCCACTACGGTCACCATCGTGTCCAAGCGGCACAGCGACGATAAATTGATGCCATTTTCTTCGTCTACGTATGTGAAAGTCTGGGCGACAGGAACCGGCTCGCCTACTCCCGTCGATTCAATCAATATGTAGTCATACCGTCCTTCCAAAGCCAGACGCTCTACCTCTGTCAGCAAATCCTCTCGCAAGGTGCAGCAAATGCAGCCATTCGAGAGCTCCACGACCTTTTCGTCCACGCGTGAAAGACCACTGCCCGAGAGGATCAGAGAGGCGTCTACGTTTACTTCGCTCAAGTCGTTAACGATCACGGCGACTCGTAGCCCGTCCCGATTGTTCAGGACATGGTTCAGTAGCGTCGTTTTTCCCGCTCCCAAGTACCCGCTCAGGACTGTGACGGGGATTTTCGTTTCTTTCATGTTCATGCTGGGTTCTCCTTTTTGTTTTACTCAAAGCGTAATCATTACGATTTGTTTGTTATCATAACGCATCGAAATATCCGAAGTCAATATAAAACGTAATAATTACGATTTAAACACCAGAGAATAACCTTTATTTCTCCTTTCGGAATGACTTTTCACGAATAATCCTGCAAGATGGCTAATGCCTGCAAATTTGTATTAAAAAAAATCAGCCAGATTTCACTCTGACTGATTTCCTCCACACCTACTCCATTATTGTTTTTTCGCCTTATTCATCCCAATCGCTTCCCCATAAACCCCAATAACTGGCTGATACGCCTCACGATCATTTAATTTCCCCTGCTCGACGACTGGCTGCAGGCTATTTTTTTTCCATGTAAGTTGACTGTATACATGACCTGTCGCAGTCGGCATCGTGACGAGGATGTCTTTTACCTGATCGGCATTGCCATCCGTGATGGCGAGCTTCGGAAGAACACCGCTGTCTCGTTTTCCTACAGAGATAAACGTCTGGTGATTATCCTTTCCTCCGCGAACCACGACACGCAGGTTATGGGCCGTCTGATTCATCGATACGCCCATCTTATCGCCTACAAGCAAAATGTGATCCTTAATATTGTCTCCGGTCACATCTGCATACTTCGAATCAAGGACAAAGGTACTATCGTTGCCCAAATTGAAGCCGCTATTGATCGTCACATCTGGCGACGGCATATTGTCCCAGTCTGCTTTTTGAACCGTTACCTGTAAAAGCTGCGGCTGTTTATTGACGATGTTCCACACACTGGTCGCCACTGCCAAGCGATCCTCCGTATTCAGCCCCCACAAGGTTTGCTTGCCTATATAACGCAGGTTGCCTTTCGTATCCCGGAATGGCACCAACTCCACCAGCTTTTGCGTATATCCATCGGTTGCCTTTTGCAGCTTTCCATTGGCATGATAAATCCCTTGCCTCACGTACGTAGCCTTATTGTCCGATATATCTACTGTACTCGTCGCTTTCGTTTTTGCATTCGTTACTTTTGCCACAAATCCATCGATAAATTGTATGCTGAACGGGATATTTTGCTCTGGTTGCAATAAAACTACTGGCGCGTACGCTTGCGATTGGGTGCCACTCGCTTGAACCAGGTCAGCCCCAACGCCCGAAGCCATGAGAACCGCGCCGCTGCAAAGAACTGCCGCCATCGTTTTGTGCCATGCTTTCATCCTATTCTCCTCCTTCGTATAGATAACATCCAACTCCGATCCTACATTTTTAAACGAAATTGTTAGGTCAATTGTTGCTAGTAATATACTACCTGTTCTTTCGCACTTTTTTCCTGTATAAGGAAGCTCAGAGCACGTTCGCTATTTTATGAAAAAGCTCGAAAACGGGTTTTTTTACCGTTTTGCAACAATTTTGCTGGATGGGCAAGCTACAATATAGTCAAATGGATGCAGCAACAGAAAGGAACATTTGAAATGAAAAAGGCTTGGCTCGTAACGACAGCACTCTGCGCCTCGCTTGTTAGCGGTTGCGGACTCACAGATACACCCAATGAATTGATGCGCGCCCCATCAGCAGACGGCGATCAAAAATCGATCAATCAGGCCGTCATGCAATTTTTGCCGGCTGGGTCACAATTATCTGTTCCTCTACATCCCGCAGAAGCCAGTGCCGTCTCCCTACAGGATCTAAACGGAGATGGGATTGCGGAGGTAGTCGCTTTTTACAAAACAGAAAAAACCGACTACGAAATCGGTGTGCTTGTGCTTACCCAAAAGCAAGGAAACTGGGAAAAGCTCTCCTCCTTTACTGGTGTTGGCAGCGAATTGGATTACGTCTCCTTTCAAGATCTCACAGGTGACAAAGTTCCGGATATGCTGATTGGAATGGGTGGCGGCGAAGATTTGAACAAGGAACTCTCCGTTTATTCGCTAGCCAATAATATGACTCAGGAATTGATGAAGCAGCCCTATTCCATTATGGCAGTAGGTGATTTGACAGGAGATGATCACGCGGATCTCGCTCTCGTTGTTCTTGATAAAAATAACTTCACATCCAAAGCCGAGCTGTATGGGGCGGCGAGCGGCACAATCGCTAAAAAGACTGAGTTAGCCCTAGACGGATATGTAAATGGTTACTATCAGGCTATCATCGGAAAAGCTTCGCCAACCCGAAACGGACTATTTATTGATGCTGGATTAGGTGCTCACTCTGCTTCTACTGAACTACTCCTCTGGGACAATGGACAACTCTCCAACCCTTTGGCAAAAATAGAAGGAGAGATGGATCTGACCTTCAAGCCATATTCTTTGGAAAGTGAAGATATCAACGGTGATGGCATCATCGAGATCGGCACGAAAATACAACCGGCTGGGACAGAGGATTTGGCCATGGCAGAAATCCCTTGGGTCTCCTCCTACTTCCAATGGGACGGGAAAACGGGCTTGAAACACATCGAGGATCATTATCAAAATTACACACAAGGGTTTGACCTCAAGATTCCGGCAAAATGGGGCGAAAAATACACCATCTCCATCAACCATGATACGAATCCGTTTCTCGTCCGATTCCTTTATTACGGAGCGAATGGAAAAAATAAGGCAGAATTACTAACGCTGCAAAGCATCCCCCAAAACGAATGGGTGAAATTTGAAAACGGATTGAAGCAAAAACAAGTTCCCTACATTTTGCTGAAGGAAGAGGGAAAACAAGTCTTAATCGCCATTTTACCGCAAACGACACCTACCCTTGGAAAGGCTGCTCTCGCGGAATATCGATCGATGCAGCTTACCGCAGAGGAAGTTCGTCAGCTCTACAAACCGATAACGAGCCGGGAATAAAGTGAAATAGTAAATCCTTATCAAGGAGATTTGCCCTATGAAGGTTCTATTACTGGAAGACGAGAAATCCATCCGAGATTTTGTGCGCATTAATCTCAAACGCGAGGGCTATGAGGTAATCGAGGCTGGCACCGGAGAAGAGGCACTTGATCTCGCAGATCAACAATCGGACATCGTCATTGCAATTCTCGACGTCATGCTCCCCGGCATTGATGGCTTCGAAGTATGCGGGCAGCTGCGCAAAAAATATCCGCGTCTCGGGATCATTATGCTGACAGCTAAAAGCCAGGAGCTGGACAAAGTCATGGGTCTCGAATTCGGAGCAGACGATTACGTCTCCAAACCGTTTAGCCCTGCGGAACTGCTGGCCCGTGTCAAAGCGTTGCACCGCAGATTGACACCCATTCCTGAGGCTGAGGACAAAAATGAAATTAACATTGCCCCCTTCACGCTGTTGCTCGATGAACGCAAGCTGATTCGGGTGGAACAAGAAATTGACCTCACGCCAAAAGAATTTGCCATCATCAAACTACTCGCTGAAAATGCGAACAAAGCCATCAGTCGCGACGAGATTTTGACAGCAGTTTGGGGTCAATTTTTTGTCGGGGACTTAAAAATCGTGGATGTGAATATCCGCAGAATCCGGCAAAAAATTGAGGACGATCCGGCTCATCCAGCTTTCTTGGAGACAGTCTGGGGGTATGGCTACCTGTGGCGAAAGGACGTCCCCGATGAAAGGCATTAAGAGTAGGCTGGTTCTTCATTTCGGCCTGATCCTCCTTTTAATCGTACTGCTCTTGGAAGGACTGTTTTACTGGGCCGTTCATACGTATTACATCGGGACTGCGACCGAAGCATTAGTGACCCGCAGCACGACCTTCACCAATTTTATTAACAAGTACGCCACTGGCTATCGGTTAAAAGACAAAGCACGCTACATTTTGGAAAATGTTTCGAATCAGGAATACGCCAAAATTGAGGTCTTGGACCCAGGAGGAAAAGTCATTCTCAACTCCTACGGCTTTCAGACCAGCGAGATCATCAATACCCCTGACGTCATGGATGCCATCAAGGGACAAAGTGGTCTCTACATCGGGAAAAGTCCACAGTCGCGGGAGCGTGTCATCGCGGTGTCCAATCCACTAACGTACAGCGGAGAATTTGTAGGCGTTCTGCGATACACGATCTCCGCTGAACCGCTCTATCAAGCAGTCAATCGCATTGCCTTGTACGGGGCAGGCGTTGGGACAAGTGTAGTCGTCCTCGCTTTTGCGCTCAGCCTACTCATGGCAAAACGAATCGTCGACCCTATCGAAGATTTAACGAGTGCGGCTAAACAAATGGCGGAAGGAAATTTCGCTGTCCGCGCGCCAAAACGATTCGAAGATGAGGTAGGAACCCTCGCGGACACTTTCAATTACATGGCAGCAGAGATCGGGAAAAACGAAAAGCTGAAAAATGACTTCATCTCCTCTGTCTCCCATGAGTTGCGTACCCCACTTACGTCGATTAAAGGATGGGGCGAAACGCTCATTTCGGGCGGTCTGGAAGAGCCTGAAGAGACGATGCTCGGTCTGGAAGTCATCTCCAAGGAGACAGATCGTTTGATCGGGCTCGTCGAGGAATTGCTCGATTT
The DNA here is from genome assembly GCF_028369215.1 of Brevibacillus sp. AG. Taxonomy (NCBI): domain Bacteria; kingdom Bacillati; phylum Bacillota; class Bacilli; order Caryophanales; family Paenibacillaceae; genus Brevibacillus; species Brevibacillus sp. AG. The sequence goes on from NZ_JAQMYO010000014.1 coordinate 79,574, forward strand.
CTCGAAGTTTCAATCCGGTGAGATGAAATTGTCCCGCGAACGCATGGATGTCCGAGAGCTTCTCAATGATTTGCATCTTCAATTTTCAGTACGTGCCAATGCGAAACAAATCGAGTTGAAGCTAGAGACTCCCCCTACCCCACTCATGGTTTTGGGAGACCCGAATCGGCTGAAGCAAGTTTTTGTGAATCTATTGGACAACGCGTTGAAATTCACGCCACAAAATGGCTCGATCGTCATCGCAGCTTCCTTGTCAGGCGATAGGCTCCTTGTCACCGTCACGGATACTGGTGAAGGCATTAACCCGGAAGACCTGCCGCATGTCACAGAAAAGTTTTTCAAGGGACGCTCCAAGCTCTCCGGTAGTGGTCTGGGATTGGCGATCTGCAAAGAGATCATTCAACTCCATGCCGGGCGGTTTTCGGTCAGCAGCGCCCTTGGTCAAGGAACATCGATTATGGTGGATTTACCGTTGTTGGCGAATCAATAAGGCAGGAAGAGCGAATAGCTCTCCTGGAGAAGATATGACAAAAAAACTCATCCTTGCCGCATTGAATATGAGGCGTGGATGAGTTTTTTGCTGTTGGAACACGATATTAGAAGCTGTTTTGAATGACCAGTTCGTCCAGGCCAAAACGGGAAGTTGAATAAGCTTGCACGCTTGCTTTCCCCAAAGTCAGCATGAGTGTTGGCAAATAGCGGGATGGGATGTTCAGCTCTTTAATGAGCGCATCGCGGTTGTAGCCACCCATTGGGCACGTGTCGTACCCTTTTGCTTTTGCCGCCAGCATGAGCTGCATCGCTGCATAGGACGAATTACGGATTGCTTCATCACGCGCAATTTCTGGGTTGCTATTGTAAGCCCCTTCGATTTGCGCGATCATAGTCTCACGCACTTGCTCTGTAACGTATCCTTTTGCCAATGCTTCATCATAAACAGGGCGAGCAGACTTATAAGCCTCCAGATCGCCGAGAATGATGATGGTAGCATAAGCATCCACTACCTGCTGCTGATTGTATGCAATTGGGAGCAGTTTTTCTTTGATAGCCGGATCAGTCACGACAAGAAAACGCCAATGCTGCAAATTCCAGGATGATGGCGCACTTGCTGCAAGACGCAGAATTTCGTTCAGCTCGCCTTGTGGAATTTTTTCATTGGGATCGTATTTACGCACGCTGTGACGGGCTTCCATTACCTGTTCAGCGGTAATTTTCAGTTCTGTATTCATGGTTGAATCTCCTCCATACTGTATAGTACGCTGTTAAAAAGATACTACTTACTTTATTATCGTTACGAACATTTTGCAATTACTTTTTTCATTTCGCTTCATACTCTATTGTTTGGAGGCACTCTCGATGAAATACACGGATAACATTGTCATCGTCACTGGCGGTGGCCAAGGCATTGGACGGGCTGTTGCCACCATGTATGCTGCCGAAGGTGCACATGTCGTCATCGCCGAATACAATCGCGCAGCGGGAGAAGAAACGGCCTCGCTAATCAACACGACAGAAGCAGTGAAAGGCACAGCCCACTTCGAGCACATTGACGTCAGCGTGCCAGCGCAGATCGAACAATTGATGAGAACCGTCGATGAACGTTGGGGACGCCTCGATGTTTTGATCAACAACGCGGCCTTGTCCGTATGGGAATCCCCCTATGAACTGACCGTCGAAGCGTGGGACCATATCTTGAACACGAATTTGCGCAGTGTCTTTCTCGCATCGAGGGAAGCAGCCAAAATCATGCGTCGCCATGGTGGAGGCGCTATCCTTAATCTTTGTTCGACGCGGGCGCACATGTCCGAGCCACACTCAGAGGCATACGCGGCTTCCAAAGGAGGCATATTATCCTTAACCCATGCGCTTGGTGTCTCACTCGGCCCCGATGGAATTCGTGTCAATGCGATCTCTCCCGGCTGGATTGAACACCACGATTATGCCGCTCTTCGACCCGAGGATCATGCCCAGCATCCGGCAGGTCGCGTAGGTACACCCGATGATATTGCCCGTGCGTGCCTATTTTTGACGCAAAAGGACAACGATTTCATTACGGGTACTGAGCTGATTGTAGATGGCGGAATGACCCGCAAGATGATATATGAGCCATAAGCTAAACCAATGTCCTCCCTCTTGAATATATTGTGCTAACAAGAGATAAAGGAGGAGTTGTATGCCATTTGAAGAGGAAGACCTCAGAATTCTCGCCCTATGGCTTTTGGCAATCGGGTATCTGATTCTTGCCTTTACCGAATTGGCAGCGCTAGAGCTTTTTTAAAAAGAAGGGCCGCTCGCTTCCAAACGGAATGAGCGGCTTTTTTCGTACGTATCGTCTTACCAAGTCACAAAAGGCGGCGAGCCTGGTGCCTGATGCTGAATTTGTTCCAAAATCGGATAACCGTAAGCGAGAATAATCAGGAAGGCAACGAGTCCGATCCAAACTGGCCAGCGTTCCAAAATTTTTGGAACTTCTTGCGTTGTTTCTGTCTCGGCAATCGGATATTCCGTATTTCCCTTTGGTGCGTAGAAAGTCAGATACAGCAAGATGGCGATCAAGAGAATCGCGGATACGAACAGCAGTCCGCCACCAAACGCCATCACGCGCTGATAATCCATCCAGCCCAAAGCTAACGGGTGGTCCATATACGTCGTGTAATCTGTGCGGCGCGGAGCCCCTTGCAAGCCCATTGCGTGCATGGCGAGCGACATCAGGAACATTCCTACTGCCCAGAATACCGTTTGTACCATTCCCATGCGATTCGCAGTCTTGGTTAACTGACGTCCAGTCAATGCAGGTATCAGCCAAAAGCTGACGCCGAAGAAGGTGAGCGCCACCGCAGCTCCTACGGTGATGTGGAAGTGACCCGTAACCCAAATCGTATTGTGTACGACCGCGTTAATCTGGTTACTTGCGTTAATAATTCCCCCAGCTCCGCCAGGAATGAAGAACAGCATCCCAACAAATGGGGCGAAGAAGCGTACATCTGTCCACGGCAGTTTTTTCAACCATCCGAAAAGACCAACACCACCTTTTTTACGTCCGGTCGTTTCAAAAACCGCAAACATCGAGAAGGCTGTCATCAACGACGGGATAACGACGATCAGCGTTAATGTCACGTGTATCATTTTCCATGCTGGCGAAATTCCTGGCTCCATCAATTGATGGTGGAACCCAACTGGGATGGAGAACAAGAGCAAGCAGAGAAAGGCAAGTCGACTGAGCGAATCACTGAAGACATGACCGCCAATGATTCTTGGTAAGCATACATACCACGCCATATAAGCAGGCAATAGCCAAAAATAAACGAGTGGATGACCGAAAAACCAGAACAGCGTACGGCTGAGCATGACGTTAATCGTTGGAACCAGCCCGAGTGACCACGGGATAAGTTGGAACAGAACCTCAACCGCTACAGGAATTGTCGCTGTAATCCACAAGACATAGGTAGTCACACCCATGAAGACGAACAACGGGGACATTTTCCCTTTATTTTCACGTTTCCATTTACGATAGCTGGCAAAAACCCCGAATCCCGCTAGCCAGCTACCTACTACGAGCAAGGCAGAACCAATGTAAAAGTACGGAGATGCTTTCAGTGGTGCGTAGAACGTATAAAGGACAGAGGCTTCATTCAGCAGAATGGTAACAACAGCCATCAATGTCCCTACCGTCATGAGAATCCAGCCGGCCCATCCAAATTTTAGAGCGGCTCCGTGCAAGGAACCACCTGTCGTGCGGGCGACTCCTGAGAAAATAAATCCGACGATGAAGTACGTGGTAAAAATAAGTGCCATCAACACGCCGTGGGCGGTCAAAATTTGATAGTAATTTGTCCAGCTCGGCAGTTCCATGATTCCACTGCGAACCATGCCCTGTACCATCCCTGCCACAGCTGCCAATCCGAATGCAATATAAGCTACCCACACATAGGCCAAACTAAGTGTTGCCGCAGAACGCTGAACCGGAACATGGGGGAGTGTATCGTCGATCTTCCGTGCGATTACCATAGGATTCACCTACCTTTATTTCACAATAATCGTGGTCGCCATTACCTGATGACCTGCGCCACAGTATTCGTTACAAAGGATCAAATACTCACCTGGCTCGTCAAACGTGTGTGTCGCCGAGCTGATGTGTCCAGGCAGAACCATGAAGTTAATGTTGGTCTCTGGAATCTGGAATCCGTGAATAACGTCTGGACTCGTGACGTGGAAATTCACCGTTGCGCCAACAGGTATTTCCATCTTGTTCGGAGCGAAGCCGAACGCAAATGCTGTCATGTAAGCGTCGTATTCGTTGTCTCCTACCTGTTTCAAGCCTGGTTTATCAAAAGGAGGTGTCTCCGTAACCTTCTCCGGATCAATCATTTCCATATTACTTGGCGGAGCCATCCCCATGGCAAACGCATTGACGCACAACAATACAATAAATAAGGCCAAACCACCTGCGCCAAGCATCAACCAGATTTTTTCATATCGATGCAAATGCATAAGTACCCTCCTTTACTTCCTAATTACGCCCTATCCAGGAAAAGCCCGAATACACCCAACCAACCGACAAGAATAATACCTCCGACGATCAGAACCGCGACAAACGTTCCCTTCAAGTCTTCCTGGTTCGTTTGCAGCTTGCTGGATTTAGATTTCTTGCCTTTCTCCGCCTTGTCAACTTGCGTCTCCATCGCGCTCTTCTCCTTTCCTACGTGCCTCATGGGCGCGGTGTAGTATTCACGCCTTCATTTTACCGCTGGAACCCCTTGGAAGTAATTCGGGGAAATCCCCTAAAATGTTCTGGGAAACCCCTGATTTCGACCGTTTTATGACCGTTTTTGGTCACAGGTTCGACACAAAAAAAGACGACCCCTTATTGGGATCGTCTTTGGTTTACTAAATACAAGAGATCGTACTCTATTCAAAATCAAGCCAGCCCTTCTTAATCGCATACCGCACCAAATCAGGGCGGGTACGCAGATGGAGCTTTTCCATAATATGCGCTTTATGCGATTCTACCGTCTTGACGGAAACAGTGAGCTGCTCCGCAATTTCCTTGTTACTAAAGCCCTTGGCAATCAAGACCAGCACTTCTTTTTCCCGATCAGTCAGGATGTCGTACTTGGCCTGCTCCTCACCGTTCTTGACCATTTGCAGAAATTCCTCGATCAGAGATTTCGTCGCAGATGGATACAAATAGGCCATGCCCTGATTGACCGAACGGATCGCCGTAATCAAATCGAGGTCAGGGGCGCTTTTTAAAATATAGCCAGCAGCACCGGCTTGGAGTACCCGAAACAGGTATTCCTCGTCATCATGCATCGTAAGCACGAGCACCTGAATGTCGGGTGCCGTTTCCTTCAGTCTGGCAGTTGCCGTCAAGCCGTTTTCCCCTGGCGGCATGCTCAAGTCCATCAAGACGACGTCGGGCCGGACTTCCCATGCTTTTTCACATGCCTCTTTTCCGTCAGCTGCATAACCGACGACTTCCATGTCCTCCTGGGCGTTGATCAGCATCCCCAGCCCAGAGCGTACAATCGCATGATCATCAGCGATCAAGACGCGAATGGTCATTCCCTACCCCCTCCTTCGGCACCGGAATTCGGACGATCACCGTCGTTCCTTCCTCGGGTGCGGAGCGAATATCAACGGTACCACCAAGCAGCTGGGCACGCTCCTTCATGCCAAACACACCGAGACCTTTGCCGATGTTCAATGTTTTCTCTACTTCAAACCCTACGCCGTCATCCACAATCGTGACGACAATTTCCTTCTCCCTATTCTCGAACATGATTCCCAGATGGCTCGCCTTTGCGTATTTTGCCGTATTAGTCATGGCTTCCTGTACAATCCGGTATAACGCTGTTTCCATCGCAGCGGAGTATCTGCGTTTCTCCCCCTGAACATGCAACTCCACCTGGATGTGAAACGTCTTTTCCACCCGTTTCATCAACGAACGTAATGCAGGGAGTAAACCGAGATCATCCAGTGCAGACGGACGCAGCTCCAGCGCCATGCGCTTCACTTCCTCCATCGCCTTGGAAGTCATATTCACCAATTCCGTGACATGCTGCATAACCGGCTCGCTCAATTCTCGTTGTCTGACTACGTTTAGTCCCACTAAAATACTATAAAGCGCCTGCCCTACGCCATCATGCAGCTCCCGGGCGATGCGCTTTCGTTCTTCTTCTTGTGCTTGGATTGCAAAATTCGTCAGCTTGTACTGGTAGCGCTCTTTTTCCACTCGCTGTTGCGCAGACATATCACGCAAAATCATGACCAGCTTCCCCTGCGATTCATCCTCTAGTCTCGCAGAGCTGGCAGCGACAGGGTAATCCACACCCGATTTCGTTCGAAGCCTCATCTCGAATGAAGGCATTTGCACGCGCTTAAAAAAGCAATCCGTGCAGCTCGTTTCTTCCATACACGTTGCCATTCCGAGACACAGCTCGCAAATATGTTTATCTCGAATCAGCTCTTCTTCTGTCCAGCCCGTCATCTGCTCCAACGCAGCATTGGCCTTTACGATTCGTCCCTCATGATCAATTACCAGGATCGCATCGCTAGCGTTGGCAAAGATGGACTGCATCAGGGAGAGCACTTCACTCGACGCACCCATGCGCTCCTCCTTTTGAGACAATCATTCTATCGTTATTGTAAAGTTTCCATAAAAGAAAGTGTATCAGGGAATTCCCTTATCATCATTCGAATTGACATTTTATTAAATTAGAATATCATCTAATTAGATGAACATAAAACATATTGAAAGGAGCTTTTGACATGCCAAGCACTACTCCCTTCCCAGCCCATAGCGCTCGATTGGTGTTTCAGCCCGTCACGGAATACGATTTCCCCGAGCTACTGACGGTGTACAATTCAAACCCCGATTATATGGAGTTTGCCTTTGGACAACGGGTCGTCACTTTACAGACAGTAGCAGATGACCATCAAGATAATCTTGCGTTTGCGGACTCCTACAGCTTTTCGATAAGAGAAGTACACGGTACAGAGATCATCGGGATCGCCCAGTTCATTTTGCGTAATCCGCGAGATAGCCACCCTTGGCTAGGTCTCATCATGCTGCACAATGCTTACCAAAACCATGGTTACGCTAAAGAATTCCTGGATACGTTAATCGCCTGGTACCGGGAAAACGGCTACACCTCTCTGCATCTGGCCGTTTTGGAGAAGAATAGCCGGGTCGTACCTTTTTACGAGAGATACGGTTTTGTTGTCTACGAGGAAAGAGAGACGGAAAAACTCGGTCGCGTCATCTGTATGAAATACCCGATCTAGTCATGAACGCAAAAAACGGGATAGCAAATGCCATCCCGTTCTTTCTCTTACTCTACTACGATTTTTTCAGCAGTGCCGATAGGCGGCAGGCTCTTTGTCATCATTGGGCCGTAAAAGGCAACTACTTGCATATCTTCTTTCAGATCTGCAGGCGAGAGTACTTTGTTGTCTCGCGCATTGATGATAACCGTTTTCTCGGTAATGTTCAGGTTGATTTTTTCTTGGGAGGTTTCGGTAATACCGCGACCTTCTACGAGCATTTTGTAGTTGCCATCTTTATCAGCAGAGATGCTCGCTACTTTTCCCGCTGTTGCCAGGATGTCCTGAGTCTCCAGTCCGCCTTTTACCGTGATGCTGAGCACACTCGTTTGTGGCGGCATGCTCATCGCCATGAATTTTTCGGTAGTAGCATCTACAGCCATACCCAGCTTCAAGTCTTCTGGCTTCAGTACTTTACCAGCTTCATCCGTGATTTTCGTATCTTCCGTCAGGTGCAGGATGATGCCAGACTCGTAAATGTTCAGTGTAACCGAGTAGCCTTTGTCGGATTTGCTGATGTTGGTAATGGTACCTGTACGCATAGGAGCGATTTCGTCTTCCACTACAGTCACTGCATCATCGGTTACATTCACTTCTGCTTGCAGGATTTCGTCTACGAATTTAACTGGTACATATGTACTGCCATTCAGTACACGCGGCTCCGCTCCCAATGTTTTGTACATTTTTGCGAAAGGATAGCGATCCTCTCCTTCTTTTGCGTAGCTGGTGATCGCGCCTCTTTGCACTTCTGCTGCTTTTTCCTTGTCGTTCCAGCTTACTTTGAAGCCAAGAGCTTCAGCAACGGGACGAAGTGGAACCAGTACGGTTTGTTGACCTTTATCGAAGATCGCATCTTGTGCGATTGCTTGACCGTTAATGTTAACGGAAAGTTCTTTTACTGGTTCGGAGGTTGCAGATACCACGCTAGTTCCCAAAACGGCCAGTGCCGCGATTGTCATCATGCCTGTACGGATTGTTTTCATGTTGTTTACGCCTCCAATGTTCTTGCTTGTTTTTGTGTGTCTCTATTCATTGGACGGCACCATTTCAGAAACGTTTCAATGAATTTTTCATAGATGTGTAAATCGTTCGCGTATAAGCGAAAAACATCACGGCTGGCTTGGGATTTGGTTGTTTCGTGGCATCGGCACATCGGGCTTGCCTGACGGGTTATCGTACAAATAAGTCGGTACCTTGCCGACGATCAGGGCTTCGGAGACCGGGATTTGTGTGGTGACCGTCTGTTGCTTGGTCGCAAACGGGATAATGACCCGCAAATCGACCTCGACGTGAATGTAGACAGTCACCAGCACCATGTTGATCCCGGCTTGCTTCAGGCCTGTTTCCAGCTTCGTTTTGACGGCTCCAATCGGAACGAACGACACCGGAATATCAGGCCCAAAGTGCTCCAGAAAGACGTTTTTGGTAGCCAAGCCTAGTGGTATGGTTGTACGGACGTGCTCCTGCTCGAATTCCTTCAAGCGATTTTGAATACGGGCTGTCGTTTCTCCCACAATCCGGGAGTACTCTTTGAAATTAAAATTCACCGCTTTGATGCTGCCATTCTCGTCTTTCTCCATAATGACAACTTCGTTGACGTCGAGACCCTGCTGGGACATGCGTTTGGTGACTGCATCGGTAATAGCGAGCTTGGCGACCTGTTCTGCCTTGGCCTGGGCAATCAACATCAACGTCGGCTCTACCCTGCGTTCCACAACGATAAACAAAACGATCAATACCACCATGATCAGCAGGATCCCAGCGAAAATTTTCCTTCTACGTCTTTTCCATCCTCCCCTTCTCAAGCGCACAATGGCTCCCTCTCCCCTTTGGCGGCTCGGTTAGTCAGGACGAACCGTACGCATAGCTGGGCGTTTCTCTTTGCTTGTGCGCTGTCTGCCGCTGGTAAGCACCCCACCGATTCCCGCGACAAACGTAGGAACTCCCGCCGCGACTAAAATTAATGCCCAATCCCGCAGATTCAGATCCGTTGTTTTGAAGATCGGCTGGAGTGTCTCCATGTATACGACACCGATCACGAGCACGATCGACGAAAGTACGGCCCAGACGAGATATTTGTTTTCAAATACATTGCGGTGAAAAACGCTGTATTGACTCCGGCAATCGAAAACGTGAATCAGCTGCGCCATAACCAACGTGACGAAAGCGACAGTTTGGGCATGCACCAAGTCATTCGGATTCTCTTTGAGAGTCAGCCAGAACGCCAAGAGCGTCATGGCCCCGATGAGGAAACCACGGCTAATAATTTTCCAGCCCAACCCTCGGCTGAATATGTTCTCTGCCTTGTTGCGCGGCTTCTGATACATCGTATCTTTCTCCGCCTGATCGACGCCCAGCGCCATGGCCGGTAAACCATCTGTCACGAGATTGACCCACAAGATCTGGATCGGCACCAAAGGTAAAGGAAGTCCGAGGAGCATTGCAAAAAACATGACGAGAATTTCGCCTACGTTGGACGCCAGCAAATAACGGATGAATTTTCGAATGTTGTCATAGATGTTACGCCCTTCCTCGACGGCGGCGACAATCGTGGCGAAGTTATCGTCGCGGAGCACGAGGTCGGCCGCTTCCTTCGTCACATCTGTACCGGTAATCCCCATCGCGATCCCAATGTCTGAGGTCTTGATCGCAGGAGCATCATTGACACCATCTCCGGTCATGGCAACAACATGGCCTTGGCTTTGCAGGGCACGGACGATCCGCAGCTTGTGCTCAGGGGATACACGGGCATAGACAGTCACTCGCTCCGCATACTCTGCGAGCTGCTCATCTGACATGTTGTCCAGTTCACGTCCCTCCAGCACCTCTCCGTAGCCACGCATCAAGCCAATCTGCCGGGCGATTGCCTCTGCTGTTACCTTGTGGTCGCCTGTAATCATGACCGTCTTGATTCCTGCTTGATGGCACAGATTGATCGCTGGACGCACCTCTTCACGTGGTGGATCGATCATCCCGGCCAATCCGACAAAGACGAGATTGTTTTCCAGGGTGCCGATCGGCTGTCCCGGGCGATAGCCTTGCAGTGTCTTATACGCGAAGCCCAGTACACGCAGCGCTTTGCCTGCCATCCTTTCCGTTTGCTCCAGTACTTGGTGGCGAAGCGTCGCGGAGAGTGGAATGAGCTCTCCCTTCCACAAAACGTGTGTCGATCTCGCCAGCAATGCCTCCGCTGCGCCTTTGGTTAGCAGGGAATACACACCGTCCGTCCCCTTTTCGACAACCGACATCATTTTGCGGTCAGAATCAAAGGGGAGCTCCTCCACACGTTGTCCCTGATTCTTCTGGTTGCTACGCTCTGTATTGCCGCCCAATGCCTTCGCAGAAAGCACCTTGAGAGCTCCTTCTGTCGGGTCGCCTACGACTTGCCAAAAGCGTGACGTCTTGCCCATTCCAAGCAAATTGCGCGTGCTTTGCTCCTCGCATGTCAATCGGGCGTTGTTGCACCGGTCTGCGATTCGGATCATTTGCGAGAGTGCTCCGTCACGGGCGGGAGATACCATCTTCCCTAGATAGTGAAAGGCTCCCTCTGGTGCGTAGCCGCTACCGCTCACTTCATACGTGGAATCGCTGTGCCACACTTGCGTAACGGTCATTTTATTTTGAGTCAGGGTGCCTGTTTTATCAGAGCAAATGACAGAGGCGCAGCCCAATGTCTCGACTGATGGGAGCTTGCGTACGATCGCATTGCGCCGGATCATACGCTGGACGCCAAGCGCTAGCGCGACAGTCACAATTGCCGGCAAGCCTTCCGGAATCGCCGCCACTGCGAGACTCACCCCGGCGAGGAACATCGTAAATAGCTCATGACCATGCCAGACACCAGCAGCGATGACCACAATGGTCAATAGCAGTGCAACGACCACGAGAATTTTGCCCATTTGCTCCAATCGCAGCTGCAAAGGGGTTTCTGCTTCTTCCGCTGTATTCATCAAGTGCGCGATTTTCCCGATTTCCGTGCTCATCCCTGTCGCTACAACGAGGCCGCTCCCTGTTCCTCCGGTCACCATCGTGCCCATGAACGCGAGATTTTTTTGGTCGCCAAGCGGTACAGTAGATGCCTGGGCTGTCTCCAGTCTTTTCACGTTTTTACCGACGGGGACAGACTCCCCTGTCAACGCAGACTCCTCCACCTCTAGCCGATTGGCCGAAAGCAAACGCAAATCTGCGGGAACACGATCCCCGGCCTCCAATTGCACCAGATCACCAGGTACCAGCCGCGAAGCCGGTATCATGGAAATGTGCCCGCCCCGGATGACGCGCGCCATTGGGGATGCCAGCTCCTTTAGCGCTTGCAAGGATCGCTCAGCCTTGGCCTCCTGAATAAAACCGAGGATACCGTTAATGAGGATGATCGCGATAATCGCAATCGCATCCAGGTACTCTCCGAGGAAGTATGAGATCAGTGTTGCGATGAACAGGATGAGTACCATAAAATCCTTGAACTGATCAACAAAGACCGAGTAGAGAGGCTTTCGCTTTTGTTCAGCCAACTGGTTGGCACCTTGTTTAGCCAGTCGCCGCTCCGCCTCCTGCTGAGTCAACCCTTGCGCAGCATCACTATGAAGGGCTTCGGTCACGTCGGCCGCCGCCAGCGTGTACCATTTTCGAATTGGCTGTGTATCCACCTACATCTCCTCCATCCACATCTCACTCCTTTTCATGTGTATGCAGACGAGCTAGAAAATAAAACAACCCGTCCATTTATCTGGACGGGTCTGTGATTGGTTTGTCGGTTATTTCAAGCTTTTGGCTACACCAATGCAAATCAACAAAATCGGCGGCAGCCAGGTGAGTCGCGTCAACCAGCTGGCTTTTCCTGCGCGCCTGCCGAGGGCAATTCCTACCACAAGAAGCAAGGCACTCATCACCGCGATACAGAGAGCGACGAGCAGTGGCGAGTATCCCAAAAACGTAAGGCTGATGCCTGCCCCGAAAGCATCCAAAGACAGGGCAAGCCCCAACATGACGGCCTCCCAGCCCATAATATGCCCAGAGCGGTCAGCGTCGGCTTTGGAGGGGTCTTTTAAAATCTGAATCATGACACCAAAAATGCGGAACTGCGACAATAATACGATGGGTTCCTGCTCTTCCTGTTTTTCTGCGGCTACAACGGCACCGCTGCTCGCAGCAGTAGACTCCTGAGCCTCTGTCCCCGAACGTGTCGCAATGAGCCGCCACAGTGTAAACAAACCCATGAGGATCAAGACCGCGGCACCAATATACTTGCCGATCTCGGGGGTTAACCATTCGGTGAGGGATGAGCCTACAAGCATGACACCATATACAACAGCAAACGAACAACCGGAAACGACGACGAGCGACAAAAAGGGCATTCTCATGTTCCGTAAACCATACGTCAATCCTACACTGACACTGTCCATGCTGATGGCCAGGGAAACGAGCAGGAGTGCGAGCCATCCGCTCATATGTGGTCACCTCTTTCCCATTGCCTATTAGGTATACGCGAAAAGCTCCGCTGATGTGCCAAGAAATCATTGTCTTCTCAGTTGGAAAGTGATACCATTTAATTAAACAAAGTTTAAAACCTTGTTTAACACAAACGTTTTGCTTTCAATAAAAAGGAGGTTGGTCATGTCACAGGTAGATAAAAACAACGAAACGAAAGCGAAAATTTTGCAGTCGACACTGGATTTGATCAAGATGGAGGGCTTCGAGAGTGTGACGGTGCGGAAAATCGCAGCCGATTCTGGTACTAACGTAGCTTTGGTTAACTACTATTTCGGTTCCAAGGATAAGCTCATTAATGAAGCCCTCAGTGCATTTTTAGGAAGCTTTACAGCCACATTTGATATCTTGGAAAACACATCTCTGCTTCCCCAAGAACGACTCAAGCAGTTTTTCATGAGCTATGTGCAGATCATCCAGCAATATCCTGAGCTGGTTTCGCGAATCTTCTCACTTGGTGGCGCTGTATTTACCTCGCAATATGAGTACGGCCAATTTCTAAAAAGCATCGGGTTTGTGAAGATTGAGGGAGTTTTGAAGGAAATGACCCACGAAGAAAATCATGAAGTTCTCATGATGATGATCATGCAGCTGTTTGGAGCGATTTTTCTGCCAGCCTTGCTCAAGTCGATATTGTCTACTGGCGCTGGCATCGAGGTCGCTTCCGTAGAACAACAGATTGATTTGTTATTCGCACGCTATTTTCATGAAAAATAGGAAATAGGGGGAGAGACAGATGGGCTTTTTGCGAAAATATTGGTCTGATCTCGGTCTGTTAGTGGCAGTTGGCGCTGGTCTGTACTTGATGATTCAATGGAGTACCATTCCTGCTATTGAGAGGCTGTTGTGGCTAAGCTTCATCGCCATCCTTGTGCATCAGTATGAAGAGTACCGTTGGCCGGGATATTTTGCCGGACTGTTTAATGGTTTGATTTTTAAAAGTAGCCATCCAGAACGATACCCGCTGAATCCACAGTCTGCGATGATCATCAACCTCGTCATTGCCTATATCTTTTATCTAGTTCCCCTCTTCTTCCCGACGGTCGTCTGGCTCGGCTTGGCACCGATTCTCATGGGCTTCTTCCAGTTTATCTGGCATGGAGTTTTTGCGAATCTAAAAGCAAAAACGCTCTACAATCCGGGCTTGTTCGCCGTTATCTTCTTCCACATCCCGATCGGGGTATGGTATATCCGGCATATCATCTCTACTGGCATGGTAACCACGTCAGACTGGATCATCGGAACGGGCTACTTCATCGTTGCGGTGTACATTCTTATTGTGAAGGGGAATATGTGGCTGAAGGACGAAAATTCGCGTTATACCTTTACTCGTCAACAGTTGGGGCCTTACGTACACAAATCATAAAAACCAGCTCCTGTGATGAAAAAGAAGAGGCCACTGTCGGCCTCTTCTTTTTCTTTGAACTATTTGATTTCAAAAGGTACTTCCCACTTCACGTCATGTTCCACCATATAGGTAGCGTAGGATACCGTGAGCTTTTTCGGTTCTTGCTTCAAGCGCGGAATTGTGATCTCACCTTTGATCTGTACCCGTCCGTCCTTGTCTCTGGTGCTTTCAGTACTCACTGACGCAGCGTAATTCTTCCCATTTTCATCCTTTACAGACCAATCGTGGTTCTCGACTATGCCTTTTCCTAATGTACCCTCTATGGTCATTACGGCCTCACCTAGATCTTCGCCGTTACCTGGCTCCCATGCAAAAGAAGAGAATGTAAAGGTACTGCCTGTTATCTCATCCTTGAAAGTCGCAGCTTTCTTGTCTAGTTCTGTTGGAACCAGATCAAATTTAGGCGAAGCCAGTTTTTTCTCATAAATTTTCTGAAGCTCAAGCTTTAATTTTTGTTCTCCCTGTATCGGGCCAAATGTATGCCACCAATTCAAGACATCGCCTTCTGGTCCTTCTTCCGCTTCTTCTTCTGTTCTCGGTGTGAAAAGAACATTCTTCTTTTTATCAAGCCCATCATCCAATGATTTCATATCCCAAGCTGCTACCACTTCCCCTTTTTCATTGGTGATTTCGTACATCATATTCTCTCCCGAAAAAGCAGGATCACGCTCTTTTTCTGTGATAATGGAGCCTCGCGGATTATTCCGATCGTACAGGATCGACGTTCGTTCAACCTCCAAATAAGCTGATTTTGGAGAAATAGTATCCAGCATGACCCGTGTCGCACTTGGGGAAAATTCGATATTTTTCAGCTCAATCCCTAGACCTTGTGGCGATTGAAAAGCCGTATCCTGGAAGACAACCGTTTTCGTCGCTTCCTTGGCTTTCTTCATATCGATCGGAACTTCCAATGACCATTTTCCTGTCTTATCTGCGATTTCGGTCTGTTCGAAATGTAAGGTCAGTTGGTCGGGAATAGCCTCAGATGATTCGAAGATTTCATTCAAATATCGCTCTGTGATGAAAAATTCTCCATGACTTCCCGAATTATCTCCTTCATCATCCTCGAACCAATTCTTCCCGTTCTGATCCATCAGTTTCGCATTCAAAATATGGTTTTCTATCTTCTTGCCGCTCTGGTCGTATACATCATAGATGACTGCGATCCTCATCGAGTCAGCCAACAGCTCTTTTAACTCGACAGTAATTCCTTGATCGGTTGCCTTTTGCTCCAGCTTTTGAACAAGACCTTTATGGACGGCGTTTATCATACCGCTATCCGCATCCTTCTCAATCTGGAACAAGCTATTCACATAATTCGCAAATGTCGGTGATACAACGGTTCCTGTTACCACCAATGCCGTAAGTCCTGCTACTACCAATCCCGCCTTCTTCACAATATCCCAACCCCTTTGTCTTCTGGTTCGGGAGGAGCGCTTTTGCTTAGAACGTGCAGGAACTGCATCAGACAGCTTATCCATGACCTCATCTGTAAACGTATCGGGTACAGGAGCCTCCAAAACGGTGGAAAAATCCTCATCCTGCATGCCTTCTCCCCATTCTTGCAGGTTCTTCTGGCATTGTGGACAATTTTCCACATGTTGCTCCAATCCTTTGCTCTCGGCAGGGGCAAGCTCATCGTTTACGTATAGCTTCCATTGATTAAACATGAAGCATTTCATAAATAGCTCCCCCTCCCATCGTTTTTGTCAGGCTGTCCTTCATCTTTTTGCGGGCGCGGAATAAACGCATCTGAACGGAGCTCTCCGAGTAGGACAGTCGCTCGCTGATTTCCCGATACGACAGTCGCTGTAGGTAAAACAGGACGAATACCTCCCGATACTCCTCATCCAGCAGCATGATGCTGCGTTCCAGTTCGGCGTCCCGCTCCTTTTTCAACAAAGTCGTCTCAGGCGTATCTGGGTCAATTAGCTGCTCCTCATCGATTTCTACCTGCTCTGTCCGCTTGCGTTTTCGCATTTCATCGAAACAATGATTGCTCGCGATTCGATACAGCCATGAAGAAAACCTATACTCAGGCCGATAGTCGTGCAAATGATAAAAGGTTTTGATAAACACGTCTTGAGCCAAATCCTGTGCGTCTTGCATGTTGCCGATCATCCTGTACAAATAGCCAACAATCTTGCCCTTGTATCTGTCGACAATTTGTCTGTACTGCTCATGATCGCCAGCCAGGATTTGCTCGATTAGTTCCTGTTCGTCCGGCATTTTGCTACTCCTTCATCTATCACAGATCAAGCCAGCGGGGAATGCTGCGCAGCTTCCGTTTTGGTTGATTCATAAGCTAATACGGATTGGCTGGAAAAACCTTTCTCTTATTTGAATAAATTCTTTAAATTACCAAAAACATTTTGATTAAACGCGAAAAGAAGAGGCTTTTTCAGCCTCTTCTCTCATTCGAACTATTTGATTTCAAACGGTACTTCCCAATTCACGTCGTGCTCCACTGTATATTCAGGATAGGAAATGGTAAGCTTTTTCGGTGCTTGCTCCAATTCCGGAATGACCAGCTCTCCTTTGACCAGTACGCGTCCATCTTTGTCTCTAGTGCTTTCTGATCTCAATGTCGCATAGTAAATCTTCCCATCCTCATCCTTTACATACCAATATTTGATGGAGACCACGTCTTTTCCTAGTGTACCCTCTACAGTTATCACAGCCTCACCTTTTTCCTCCCCGCTAGCAGGTGTCCACGAAAAAGAGGAGAATGTACACGAACTGCCTGTCTCATCCTTGAAAGTCGCTGCCTTCTTGTTTAAGTCTTCTGGAATGAGGTCGAATTTGGGAGAAGCCAGTTTGTTCTCATAAACTTTTTGGAGCTGAAACTTTAACTTTTGTTCACCCTGTAGCGGGCCAAATGTATGCCACCACTTCGTGATATCGCCTTCTCGTCTACTATTCCATCCAGCGACGTAAAGAACATTCTTCGCTTTCACAATTCCTTCATCTAATAGAAACATATCCCGAGCTGCCACGACCTCACCTTTCTCGTTGGTAATTTCGAACGCGATATTATTTCCTGATACCGTAGGTTCGACTTTTTTGATTGTGGTGTGGGAGCCTCTCGGATAATCCTCGTCATAATTTACCACTGCCCGTTCAAACTCTACATAAGCTGATTTTGGAACCGTTGAATTCAGCATAACCCGTGTCGCACTTGGGGAGAATTCGATTTGTTTCAGTTTAAGCTCAAGCCCTTGTGGTGATTGGTACACGGCGTCTTTGAACGCAACCGTCTTGGTCGCTTCTTTCGCTTTCTTCATATCGACCGGAATTTCCAAGTCCCACTTCCCTGTCTTGCCTTCGATGTCTGTTGGTACAATTTTCAAAGTCAGTTGTTCAGGAGTAGCCTCCGCCGATTCGAAAATATCGTTCAGGCCCACCTCAGTGATGAAAAACTGTCCATGATTATTCCCGGACTCCTCTCTTCCATCCTCCGCCAACCAATCTTTTCCGTTCGAATCAATTAACTGAAACTTCATAAAGTGGTCTTCTATCTGCTTTCCATTCTGGTCGTACATATCATAGATGACCGCAATCCGCATCGAGTCAGCCATCAGTTCTTTTGCTTCGAAAGTAATCCCTTGATCGGTTACCTTCTGCTCCAGCTTTTGGACAAGGCCTTTATTAACAGCATTTTTCATGCCGCTATCCGCATCCTTTTCAATCTGGAACAAGCTATGCACATAATTCGCAAACGTCGGTGATACGACGGTTCCTGTCACCACCAACGCGGTAAGTCCTGCTACTACCAGTCCTGTCTTCTTCACAATATCCCAGCCCCTTTGTCTTCTGGTTCGGGAGGAGCGCTTTCGTTCCGTACGTACGGGAACCTCTTCGAACAGTTTACTCATGACCTCATCCGTAAACGTATCGGGTACAGGAACTTCCGGATAGGCGGAGAATTCCTCTTCCAGCATGTGATCTACCCACTCTTGCAGCTTTCTTTGGCATTGTGGGCATTGTTCTGCATGCTGCTCCAATCCTTTGCTTTCGGCAGGGGGGAGGTCACCGTTTTCATAGAGCTTCCATTGATTAAACATGAAGCATGTCATAAACATCTCCCCCTCCCATCGTTTTCGTCAGGCTTTTTTTCATCTCTTTACGAGCACGGAACAAACGCATTTGAACAGCGCTCTCCGTAAGAGACAGTCGCTCACTGATTTCCCGATACGACAGACGCTTCAAGTAATGCAGGACGAACACCTCGCGATACTCCTCATCGAGCAGCATGATACTTCGTTCCACCTGGGCGTCTCGCTCCTTTTTTAACAGGGCGGTTTCTGGTGTCTCTGGATCAACGATATGATCCTCTACGATTGCGGTCTGCTCTGTCCTTTTGCGTCTTCTTATTTCATCGAGACAATGATTGCTCGCGATTCGATACAGCCATGAAGAAAACTTGTGCTCAGGCCGATAGTCTTTCAATAGGTAAAAGGTTTTGGTAAACACGTCTTGAGCCAAATCCTGTGCGTCAGGCATGTTACCGATCATTTTGTACAAGTAAGTAACGATCTTGCCCTTGTACCTGTCGATAATCTGACTGTACAGCTGATGATTGCCAGCCAGGATTTGCTCGATCAATTCCCGATCGTCCGGCATTTCTACTACTCCTCCATCTATAACCGACCAGCCTTTGGGGAATGCTGCGCAGCTTCCGTTTTGGTTGATTCACAACTAATACGCACGGGCTGGAAAATCCTTTCTCGTTATTTTGGAAAATTTTATTTTCCTGTCAAAAAAGGTACCGCAAAGCTCACATCGCGATGCTCCTTCAACATACTGTCAAAGGTGATCGTCATTTGCTTCGGCAAGAATTTCATCTCCTCGATTTCCAAATTCCCGCTTACTTTCATCCGTCCATTTTGATTGGCGGATTCCTCGACATGGTATACCGCACTGTACTTTTTGCCCTTTTCGTCCGTCACGTACCATGTATCAAACGGGAAGATTCCCACAACTCCTTCCGCTAGCGTCCCCTCAAACTCGATGTTGTCGCGATCCTCTCTGCTTCCATTAGATACCTTGTGAAACGTGAAGCGAGTCCCATTCTTTTCTGCTGTAACTGGTTTTGCTCCCACACTGGCAGGGTCCAGTTTTACGCTGAATCCTGGCTCTTCCTCTGTATAAACAGCATGCAGCTTAAAGGTTAGACCATTCGATTCTTTCAGGTCGTGGAAGTAATGAAATTGTCGCAGCCCTTTTTCCACTGGAGCAGACTCGCGCCATTTCATCGTATTGATTACGTTTTTCTGAATGCTCTCATCATGGATAGCGACTGCAGAGTCCCATGCGCCAAGGACGACTCCCTTTTCATTGACAAGCTGATAGCTGAAGTCCTTGTTATTCGAATCAATCACCACTTCTGTTCCACTCGGTGCAAAGGTAATCTCTCGCAAATCGAACTGAAATCCTTGGGGAGAGGTATAGGACTGATTGACAGCCACTGTTTTGGTCGCAGCTTTTGCTTTTTTCAAGTTCACGGGTACTGACAGCTGCCAGTTGCCTTTGGTACTGCCCATCTTTTTCATGTGGAACTCTACGACCAGCTCGTCCGGCAGCTTGTTCCCATCGTCAAAATAGCTTCTGAGCTCGTGTTCAAACAGGATATAATCGCCTATCTGGTTTGTTTTCCACGACACTTGATTGGGGGATGAGCTATGTAAAACCTTGCCCGCTTTATCCTTGATCGTGATTTCTTGATATTCATGGGTGGGGGCGTGGAAATTATCCCAATACACATCTGTTGCCTTGCCGTCTTTGTCTTTTACCCCGGCGATGATACTGATGCGAAGCGGGTCTGCCAGAACCTCTTTTGCTTCCAAGGTAAAGCCTTGATCGGTCACTTTCAGATCAAGCCGCTGGGCAAATCCATTTTGAACGGCTTGCAAAATTCCAGGATCTCCAGCCTTTTGCGAGACAAACAAGCTAGTATTCACAGACGGTGCTGCATTCACCATTACTGCCGGACTACTTGTGAAAAACGCCGGGGACACGAGGATTCCCGTTGATACAACGACTGCCAATGCTGCCACACATAACGCCATCTTTTTCATAACTGCTCCACTCCTTGTTTTCCTAGATTCACTTTATATTCACGAGAAACAATCGTTCGGTTCACGAGGAGCACGCAAAAAAAGAGCCCGACAGCCTGAACGAATCAGGATTACCGAGCTCACTTTCTATCGAATTGATTTCATAGATGGGAGGGCTTTACGCACGTGCAGCTAGTGCCTGAGCGAGCAACTCTACCAGTTTCCTTGCATACTCGCCAGTGGTATCCCTTGCCCCTGAGAATTCCGTCACTTCCATACTTGTCACGCGCGAATCTCGCAAGACAGTTTCCAGTAATGCCTCTGCTTCGGACAGCGACAACCCCATCTCACTTGGCGAATAGGCAGCTGCCATCGCGTCTTTGTGCATGATATCTACGTCGAAATGAACGAGGATTTTCGCGTCCGGCGGGATCGATTGGAGCATATGAGAGACTCGCTCCTCTATGCTTCCTTCTGTGAGCTGAGCCAAGGTCATGATCTCTACGCCAAACGTCTCCGCAGGCATCTGCTGACAGCCGACCAGGCGGATTCGCTCTGCATCCCAGCCGCTTGGTTCGATCCATTGTCCGCGATCCTGAAGTAAAAACCACAATCCCATCCCTGCTGCCCCAATACAGCGGGAAGCCGATGGCACTACTGCATCCAGATGACCGTCAAGCACCAGCAGATACGCTTTCTCTTGATGAATAGCCCGATGAGCCTGCGCCGTTGCAACGACCAAACTGCAATCGCCGCCGAGCATCAAGACAAAGTCGTCTGTATCGAGCCACTCTTGCGCGTCCTTTTGCAGCACATCCCAAAGCATACGAGGAGCCGGCCAATTACGAACCGGTGGAATATTATGGCGCGGCAAATCATCGGGAAGATGCAGATTACCTACATCCTGCACATCCAAGCCATGCTGCTGCAACTGCTCGATCAATCCTGCTGTACGAAGCGCGTCCGGAGCTAATTCTGTACCAGAGACATATGCTCCTGTGAAATGCGGGATACCAGCCACTTTTACGTTTATAAACAGTCCCTCCCAAGGAATTTCATCGTATGAACATCCCTAAAAGTATATCACAGCTTCGTTTGCAATAATTGGATGAGATCACTGACAGACGGCTGTAACCAACGATCTGGCATGGATGCTTTTTCCCCGCGTAGCAATTGGCAAGCAAGCGCATTCGGATGGACATCTGCACTTAAGAAATACACTTGGTTTACAGGTTGCGGGAGTGCGTCCATGACTTCTACATATTTGTTGACATACACTTGCAACGCATCCCGATAGGCTGGAGTGGTTAGTGCCGCGCCACACCACACGTCAATTCCGGTCAACGCCTTGGCATGGGCTGCATCCAAGCTTTTTGCGAGCGAGCAGACAACGAACAACAGCTTCTCTGGCGCCAGCTTGAATCGCTTCTGATACTGTTTGGCAAAACGGGCAAGTGTCGCATTCCAAGACGGCGTATCGTAGCTGCCGAGATCAGGGATGCATTTGAGTGCTCCTACCAGTTGTTCGTCTTTTTTCATAAACAACAGACCGTCAATCACTTGAAACGAAAGCCCGGCTAATTGCCCAGACAAAAACTCACCCACCCGCTCATGCATGACGCGAGAGATTCGCTGTGAGGATTTGCGCTTTAGCTTTTGCCGTATGCGCACCTCTTCTTCCTCCAGGTAGACCCGTATCAGCCTGGAAAACAAATCTGCCTCCGTAGTTGGCTCTAGTATCAGGCACTCCAAACGGCTATAGGCGTCTGCCACACTTTGGTCCCATTGCCCTTCTTTTTCTGTGCCCATCATTAACCTCCCTCACATCATATCGGGTGCGTGATCGGCCACGACCAGCACATCCATGTGTCGGACCTCCCGCAATAATCGCTGGATGACCGAACCCTCGAGAATTTCTTTCCAGCGAGTCCGCGCCGACTGCCCGATGACGACCTGTGTCGTTCCTTTTTCGTTCATATGCAAGACCAGCTTGGTGAAAACCTTGCGTCGGGAAGGGGCTTCGTATCGTTCGAAACGACCTCCGAGCCGCTCTGTTAGTGCTTTCAGCTTCGCCAGCTGTGTCTCTTCCTCTTCTGTCAGCGACGGATGATCCTGCACGTAAGCGACATGCCAGGACGCCTTCAGCCGATAGGCAATGCGGAACCCTCGGCGAATCAATCGTTCACTGTCTGCGCGCAAATTCACACAGACAAAAATGACTTCCTGCTGCCGCCAAGGCCCGCGCAACGTTCGTCGCTCCCACGCCTCCAAGCGTTCATCGACATCGTCAGCAACTTCACGCAAGGCCAGCTCTCTTAATGCGATCAAATTCCCTGTTTTGAAAAAGTTGGTCAGCGACTGCTCCACCTTTTCCATCGCGTAAATATTGCCCTCTCGCATCCGCTGACGTAGTGCTTTCGGTGAAATATCAATCAGCTCTACCTCATCTGCCTGATGCAGAATATGGTCCGGCACCGTCTCTCGCACGCGGATTCCCGTGATTTGCTCGACGCTGTCGTTCAAGCTCTCGAGGTGCTGAATATTCATCGTGGATATGACGGAAATACCCGCAGCCAAAATCTTCTCGACATCGTGATATCGCTTCTCATAGGCACTCCCCGGCACATTCGTATGTGCCAGCTCATCTACCAATACGACCTCCGGATTTCGCCGAATAATTTCGTCCGTGTCCATTTCTTCGAGCGTCACGTTTTTGTATGGAATGCGCTTGCGCGGGATAAGAGGAAGTCCCCCTACCTGCTCAATGGTTTCTTTTCGTCCATGCGTTTCCAAAAGCCCAATCACCACGTCAATGCCAATTTCGGCGAGCTCGTTTCCTTCTCTCAGCATTGTGTACGTCTTGCCGACACCAGGTGCGGCTCCTACATATACTTTTAGCGTCCCACGCTTGATTTTCCCGATTTCCTCCTGCATCTCCTCATCGGAGAGGCGTCGGTACGGATTGGCCGTTACCGCTTGTTCTCGCTTGGTCGGCATGACGCGCTCACCGTCCCGCTCAGAACGATCTGCCACGATCAAGATATCGATATTTTTCGTTTGTCGAAGAATCTTATGAACGATGGAGCCATACCATATCTCTTCCCAGCGCGTACGCTTGGACTGCCCCATGACGATTCGGGTCACATTATTCTCCATCGCATAAGCGACGAGCTCGTTTGCTACGTCTTTTTCACGTGCAAGCATCTGCTCTTCAAAGGTACCTCCGACTTTGTCCACGAGCTTTCCGATGGATCTCTTAAAAGTCGCTTCTTCCTTCGTCAACTTCTTAGATAAAGGGAGAAAACAGACGACCAAGAGCTCTCCGCCGAGTCTCTTGGCAACCTGTTGTCCGCGCCGAACCAATATCGAGCCGTTCCAATGATACTGGGCAGAAACCAGCACCTTCTCTGTGGCTCCTGAAGCCCCCACCATGCCGTGCTTCTCCCGATAGTCCTCCAAATCCTCGTTTACGCCCGTAGCAACAAAACGCAGCGCGAGTTCCCGCAGCATATGCAGATTGTCTCTGCGAAACAACGGATGCTTGGTTCGAGTCGGGTTGCGATCGTCTTCTTGCAGCCGTTTCAGGATGGCTTCTGGCGTAACATCGAGCAGCTTCACCTCGTCTGCCATGGCAAGCGTATCTTCCGGGACACACTGGTCGATCCGTACCTCTGCCTTCGTCAGTCGCTCTGCCATCTCTTTCATCCCGGCCAATTCGTAAATGTTGACCGTCGCTATCACACTAATATTGTGGTTCAGCAAATACTGAACATCGTCCAAGCTGGTTGGTCGCGGGGCATCTGGACGATTGCGATGAGCCAAACCGTCTACGAGCACGACTTCCGGATCTCGTTCGATAATGGCTGCAACGTCCAGATCATGTCTCGCTTCCCCGAGAGAATACCAGATGATTGGCTGGATTTGTTCCAAGCCCTCCCGCTTTTGCGCCAGCTTGGGATGAGTGGCCTCACCTGAGCCAGCTACAACCACATCAATCCCTTTTTTCTTAAGCGTCTGCCCTTCCATTAGCAGATGATAGGTTTTCCCTGAACCACTGACTGCCCCCAGAATGATTTTCAGCCTGCCCCGGTGCATTCTGGAGATGGACTGCAAGATTTCCTCCGGGGACTTTCGCCGAAACTGCTCTACCATCTCGCAGCCCTCCTTCTATCTTTACTTCTTCAATTCGTCCAAGGCCAAATTTAGCTTCACCACATTGACACGCGGCTCCCCAAAAACACCCAAGCTTCTTCCGTCTGTATTGGCTTCAATCAGTGCCTGTAGTTGTACCGGTTCGAGATTGCGCGCCTTGGCTACACGCGCTACTTGTATCTGGGCAGCTTTTGGCGAGATATGCGGGTCCAAACCGGAAGCGGAATTGGTCAGCAAATCAGCCGGGATGTCTTCCTGCTTCACGTCAGGATTCGCTGCTAGAAATGCGGCGATATCCTTTTGTGTACGTTCGATCAGGGCCGGGTTGGATGCCGCGTAGTTGTTCGAACCAGAGCCTGCCGCATTATTATCAATAGAAGAAATGCGTCCCCAGAAGTACTTCGGATCGGTGAAGGTTTGCCCAATCATCTCGGAGCCGACCACCTTGCCGCTCGCATCGGTGATGAGACTACCACTTGCTTGCGCAGGCATGATAACCTGTGCAACCCCTGTCATCGCCAGCGGGTAGGCAATGCCGCAAATCAGCAGCAAAACGAGGCTGAGACGCAAATTTTTCAATATCATATCGGTTCACCTGAGCTTTCTTTTTTCAATATGAGTTACACCAGATTCAATCCGACCAAAATCAAGTCAATCAGCTTGATGCCCACGAACGGAACGATAATTCCTCCCAAGCCATAGATCACCAGGTTGCGGCTAAGCAGCTTTGTCGCGCTCATTGGCGTGTATTTCACGCCTTTCATCGCCAACGGAATCAGGATCGGGATGATGATCGCATTGAAGATCAACGCGGACAGAATCGCACTTTGCGGTGTAGCCAGACCCATGATGTTGAGCGCACTCATTTGTGGGATCGCCAGCATGAACATCGCAGGAATGATCGCAAAGTATTTCGCTACGTCATTGGCGATACTGAACGTCGTCAATGCACCGCGTGTCATCAAAAGCTGCTTGCCAATCGCCACAACCTCGATGATCTTGGTCGGGTCCGAATCCAGATCGACCATGTTCGCTGCTTCCTTCGCCGCTACCGTACCCGTGTTCATCGCCAAACCGACATCGGCTTGTGCGAGAGCTGGCGCGTCATTCGTACCGTCACCTGTCATGGCGACCAGTTTGCCTGCCGCTTGTTCTTTGCGGATCAGTGCAATCTTATCTTCCGGCTTGGCTTCCGCTACGAAATCGTCCACACCTGCTTCGCGGGCAATCGTCGCTGCTGTCAGCGGGTTATCTCCCGTGCACATCACTGTGCGGATACCCATGCGGCGCAGCTCTTCAAAACGTTCGCGCATGCCCGGCTTCACAGTATCTTTCAAATAGATCAAACCGAGGATCGTATTTCCTTCTGCTACAGCCAACGGTGTGCCGCCCGCCGTTGCAATCCGGTTTGCTTTTTCATCCAAGTCAGCAGGGATGTTGCCCCCTTGCTCTGTTACATATTTTTTGATGGCATCGACGGCCCCTTTGCGAATGAGGACGCCGCTTGCCAGATTCGTCCCGCTCATTCTTGTTTCAGCGCGGAACTCCACACCCTCGGAACCAGGCAATACCAGTTCAGCAGATGCCAGACCTTGTTTTTTCGCCAGCTCTACAACAGAGCGTCCTTCCGGTGTTTCGTCATGGATGGAGCTTTGTGCAGCTACACGGTTCAATTCTGTGCTTTTGCTGTCGCCTACAGTGACAAACTCAGCAGCCATCCGGTTACCATGCGTGATCGTTCCCGTTTTATCCAAAATAATCGTGTTGATGTCACCGGATGCCTCTACGGCTTTACCAGACATGGCGATGACGTTAAACTGTGTGACCCGGTCCATACCCGCAATCCCAATCGCTGACAAGAGTCCGCCAATCGTGGTCGGAATCAAGCAAACGAGCAAAGCAATCAGTGTCGCAACCGGAATGGCTGCATTCACATAGTTCGCAATAGGCTGCAAGGTCGTGCAGACGATCAGGAAAATCAACGTCAAGCTGACCAACAGCGTATTCAACGCGATTTCATTCGGGGTCTTCTGTCTTTTCGCGCCCTCTACCAACGAAATCATGCGATCCAAAAACGATTCGCCGGGATCCGTCGTCACGCGGACGCGGATGCGGTCACTGACGACACGTGTACCTCCCGTGACGGAGCTAAAATCGCCACCTGCTTCTTTAATGACCGGAGCGGATTCACCTGTAATCGCAGATTCGTCCACAGAGGCGACACCCTCGACGATTTCCCCGTCGGATGGAATCAGCTCACCTGCTTCCACTATGACCAGATCGCCTTTTCGCAGTTCTGTGGAACTGACGACTTGAATGCGTCCATCTTTCCCCACTTTTTTTGCTTGCGTGTCCTGCTTCGTTTTTTTCAAGCTCTCTGCCTGTGCTTTGCCGCGCCCTTCTGCCAAGGCTTCTGCGAAGTTGGCGAACAAAATCGTCACGAACAGGATAAAGCTGACAACGCCGTTGAAAAACGGGTCCGAAGCTCCCCCAAATAAATTGGGTGCAAACGTCAGGAGGAGCGTAATGAAGAATCCGATCTCTACCACGAACATGACAGGATTTTTCATCATCACACGCGGGTCCAGTTTTTTGAAAGACTCGACAAAGGCCCGCTGGTACAAATCTTTAGGAAGCGCAACCGTGCGCGTTCTACTCATGGAAAATTACTCCTTTGCCTCTAGTATGGATATTTGTTCAAAAAGTCGGCTTTTCAGCACCGAGAAAGTGGCGAGAACCTGAAGAAGGAGGAGCGGAGTGTAGGGGACCTACATGAGCACCGGACTTCGAAGGTGAACGCTACTTTCGATGCCGAATTTGCTTCCACGATTACATCGTGATCAAAAGTCGACTTTTTGAACTTCCTCTAATTAACGGATCGTTAGCCACTCAGCGATTGGGCCAAGAGCAAGCACAGGCAGGAATGTCAGTGCGCCTACGATTACCACAGTCGCAATCAAAATCACCGTGAATACACTATTGTCTGTGCGCAGTGTACCCATCGTTTCTGGTACCGGCGTTTTTGCGAGCAAGGAGCCTGCTACCGCCAGCATCGTAATGATCGAAACATATCGACCGAACAGCATAACGAGTCCCGTAGAAATGTTCCAGAAAGGTGTGTTGTCTCCCAATCCTTCAAAACCGGAACCGTTGTTGGCTGCCGAAGAAGTGTACTCGTACAGCACTTGTGAAATGCCGTGGAAGCCTGGGTTCGACACTGCGGATGATCCCATTTCTGTCGCCAATGCAATAGCGGTTGGCGCCAAAATAATCAGGGGATGAACGAGAATCGCAATGGCGATCAGCTTCATCTCTTTTCCTTCGATCTTGCGGCCGAGGAATTCAGGCGTACGCCCTACCATCAAGCCCGCCAAGAATACAGCCAAAATCGCATACATCAAAATGTTAATCGTTCCGACGCCATCTCCGCCGAATACGCAGTTGAGCATCATTTCACCGAGCGGAACCAAACCGCCAAGTGGCGTCAATGTATCGTGCATGTTGTTCACGGTTCCTGTCGTTGCCGCTGTTGTCACGGCAGTGAACAAGGCGCTTTGTGCGATACCAAAACGGACTTCTTTTCCTTCCATGCTGCCCATTACTTGTGACAGACCAGCCCGTTCCAGCGCCGGGTTACCGTTTACTTCATTGGCATACGCCGTGACCAGGAACGCCAGGAACATCGCGAACATCGCTCCAAAAATAACCCAGCCTTGCTTGCGGCTCTTCGCCAAGAAGCCGAATGTGAATGGCAGTGAAGCCGGGATCAAAAACATCGACATAATTTCGATCACGTTTGTTAGCGGTGTCGGGTTTTCAAATGGATGCGCGGAGTTTACTCCGAAGAATCCGCCTCCGTTTGTTCCCAAATGCTTAATGGATACGAGGGAAGCGACCGGACCGCGAGCGATTTGTTGCTCCGTTCCGCTAATAGTTGTCGCTGTTGCCGTCGGCTCCATTGTCTGCGGCACGCCTTGGGACACCAAGAGCAATGTCACGACAATCGCCAGCGGAATCAACACACGTGTATGAGCACGTACTAGGTCTACGTAGTAGTTACCGATGCTGCGCTGCCCTGTCAGCCCGCGCATGAAGGCCATCACGACCGCGATCCCTGTCGCTGGCGTCGTAAACATCAGGTAAATAATGACCAGCATTTGCGACAGGTACGACAGTCCGCTCTCCCCGCTGTAATGCTGAAGATTCGTATTCGTCAAAAAGCTGACGGCCGTGTTAAAGGAAAGCAACGGCTCCATCGCCGTAATTCCACTTGGGTTTCCCGGCAGCATCCCTTGCAAACGAAGCAAGAGATAGGCAATGGCTACCATCGAAATGTTGCTGACCAGAACAGCCATTGCGTACTGCTTCCAGGTCATATCTGCTACGCGAATGCCAGACAGCTTGTATATCGCTTTTTCCACCCCGCCAAAAACACGGTCCAATCGGGTCGTCTCCAGCGAAAAGGAGCGTGCCAAATATTTTCCCATCGGTATGGCGAGCACGAAAAGCACCACCAAAACCAACGCTATTTGTAAAAAGTCCACGACAGTTCCTCCTACTCCCTCTAAAAAATGGTTCCAAATAAACGAATGATTCTAACCCCTAGTATTTTTCCGGGTAAATCAATGCGTGGCACAGGTACATCGCAAGCCCTGCCACAATCAGCAGCAACCAGATCATTTCTCTTTCCCTCCCTGTTCTCTTACCACGGCGTCACAAAACTTGATGAGTGCAAAAAATACACCGAATGAAAGCGCCAAGAGCAGTATGGAAACCACGTCCATGCAATGTCCCTCCTTTTTTGCCGTACTAACTATTCCGTGAAGTCTGGCCGACTCGTCTCTCTCGCTTCCCCCTGCACAGGCTTCCTTTTTTGAAAAAACCTGCCATTTGGGAAAAAAATAGACCAATGCTTACGATTTCCCCGAAAGACCGCCGCATTTGACCGAACTGAAGATGGACAGACGAACGAAGTCGCCCGCATCCCGCGGCAAATAAAACGATCCTTTGTATCGGAGAAAAAGTACTCATTGGTCTACCTAACGCCCAGCCGACTTGAAGTTGCCTTCTTTGCGTTTTGTCTCCCGTTTCCTTTTTCCGAAAACAGTTATTTACTTGTAAGTAACAACGGTCATTGACCGTTTTTGAGCAAAACGAAAAGACCTGCATTACGTTTCGAGTCAACCCTTGTCGTCCCTCAATGGATAACAAAAAGGCCTCCTCAAACAGGCGGTCTTTAGACCTCCCTCGCTTTAGCCGACGAAGTTAGCTGACGGGTAGGATGGCGAAAGAGTTTCTCATCCCTCCCACGATTCATGCGTGGGATTAACCCC
This sequence comes from Brevibacillus sp. AG, assembly GCF_028369215.1. Taxonomy (NCBI): domain Bacteria; kingdom Bacillati; phylum Bacillota; class Bacilli; order Caryophanales; family Paenibacillaceae; genus Brevibacillus; species Brevibacillus sp. AG. The sequence goes on from NZ_JAQMYO010000014.1 coordinate 109,336, forward strand.
TACTGATTGGGTCCTCCGTTCCCGAGTGCCTCGGGATTTGGCCATATTTGCAATTGTTGGTTACGAGTCTCATTATACGTCCGGCATAATCGGATGTTAATGTCCTATTTCAGTCTTTTTCACACGATTTTTGCGTTCTTTATCCGTGTAAGCGATTTAAACCTATCAGGCCTCATCCGATCATGATATTTCATCGTTTCTCTCCTTTTTTCATTTATTTTCCCCATACTGCGAGAGCAGTCGTGCCTGATTGCTGCATCCATTCTTCCAATTGCTCCGCAGGTAATGGCTTACTACAGTAGTAGCCCTGCATTTCATCACACTGCTGCTCACGCAAAAAGGTCAGCTGAACTTCGTTTTCCACCCCCTCCGCCAGTACGTTCATTTGCAAGCTGTGCGCCATGGCAATGATCGACTTGGCGATGACGGCATCTTCGTTTTCTGTAATATCATTCACAAACGACCGATCGATCTTTAAGCGGTTAATGGGAAAATCGCGCAAGTAGCTTAGCGAGGAGTAGCCTGTCCCAAAATCGTCGATGGACAGCCATATCCCCAGATTTTTCAGCTCATGCAGGATTCCGATGAAATGCGTGGCGTTTTGCATGACGGCACTTTCTGTAATCTCTAGCTCCAGAAATTGCGGTTGCATCTGCGTTTCTTGGAGCACCTGTTTGATCATGCCAACCAAATTCTCCTGCTGAAATTGGCGGGCGGATAGATTCACCGCTATGCGCAGGGAAGGATAGCCTGCTTCTGCCCATGCTTTGTTTTGCTGACAAGCCGTTCGAAGCACCCATTCCCCAATGGGCACAATCAAGCCAGTCTCTTCCGCCAAGGGGATAAATTCGGCTGGCGAGACCAAACCCCATTCAGGATGCCGCCACCTGAGCAGTGCCTCCACCCCGACCACCTGATTTGTTTTGCAATCGAGCTGCGGCTGATAATGCAGACAAAACTCATTGCGCTCCAACGCCTTGCGCAGCTCCTGCTCGACTGCCAGCCGTTCCGCCGCATGAAGGCTCATCGTAGACGAGTACAGGTTGTACCGATTCCTGCCCTTTTCTTTGGCACTGTACATAGCGGCATCTGCATGCTTCATGAGGGTTTGCGTATCCTCTCCATCTCTCGGGAAAATACTGATCCCGATACTTGTCGTGACAATGCATTCCCGATCCTCCACCTGAAGCGGCGATTGCAAGGACGCAATGATCCGATCTGCCAACGCAATCACCTCTGTCTCGTCAGAAATCGCAGGGAAGATCATCGTAAACTCATCTCCGCCCATGCGAGCCAGTATGCCTGTCGTGCCGACATTTTCCTTTAATCGATGAGAGAGCGACTGGAGCAAGCAGTCCCCGAAATAATGCCCCAAGGAGTCGTTGATGTATTTAAAACGATCCAAATCAAAAAACAGGATCGCCATCATCTGTCCTTGCTGCTTCGCCTGGGATAGCGCAATCGTCAGCTCCGCCTCGAAAAGTCGACGGTTCGGGAGATCAGTCAGCGCATCGTGGTACGCCATGTGATTGATTGTCTGCTCTGCCTGCCTGCGATCCGTCACGTCGCGGATAATCCCGCGCAGCCCGGTGACACCACCCGATTTTTCGCTAATTTTCACAATGGAGCCCTCCACTAAGCGCCTCTGACCGTCACGCTGGACAAACGCCCAGTCAATTTGCTGGACAGGCGTCCCGGTATGCGACACCCACCGAAACGCGTGCTTTAGCTTCAAAGCATCTTGCTTGCCCACATACTCCTGATAGCTTGCTCCCAGCAACTCATGCGCAGGTGCTCCAAGTATTTCAGAGAGTGCAGGATTCACAGCGAGAAACCGACCTCGCTCGTCCAATTCGTAATAACCGTCTTTGATGCTCTCCAATATCGAGTGAATCTTCCTTTCCTCGTTCTCCCAATACGTTTGTTCCAGCTGATGCGTATCACATGCGTACCTCAGAGCCATGCGATAGCAGATAGCCGTGATGATCAAGATAGGCACTAACCCAGCCAGCCATACACCTCCTCGCGTTTCCTCCGTCAAGAAGAGCAGCAACAAGACGATGACAAGCATGAGCGCGGCAACCGCAACAGCCAGCTTTAGCGCCGTTTGTTTTTGCCTCTCGATCCGTTGCTGCTCTAGCCATAGTCCCATACCCATCACCTATGTCTTGAATCTGCGAATCAAACTTTTTTGCTGGTGAGCCAGCTTGCTGAGTGAATCAAGGCACTCACGAAACGCCTCCACCGCACTGTTTTGCTGATAGGCCGCTTGTGCCACTTGATCAGCCCGCTCAGACGCCGCCTTCGCGATATGTGCCAGCTGACCCATTTGGGCTGTCACTGTCACCGTTTTGCCCGAGGTATGATCCAGACCTGTCGCGACTTGGTTAATGTGCATGGATACTTGCTGGACCGCCAGACTAATTTTTGCAAAAGCATCTCCTGCTTCCTTTACGACCGTCACGCCAGAAGCGACCTCTGTATTTCCTCCTTCAATAGACCCTACTGCCCGGGCAACATCCTGTCGCATCTGTTCGAGCATGTCGGCAATCTGCTCCGCCGCTTGCCTGGATTGATCTGCGAGCTTTCTCACCTCACCGGCTACGACGGCGAAGCCTTTGCCTGACGCTCCCGCTCGTGCCGCTTCAATCGCAGCATTGATCGCCAAAAGATTTGTCTGATTCGCCATCGCCTTAATGATAGCCACACACGCTTCAATCTCCCTTGATCGCGTGCCCAGCTGCGTCACGGCTTTCTCTGTCGTAGTAAAAGCAGCCGCAATGTCTGCCATCTGCTGCACGGTTTTCGCGATGACTTCCGTTCCTGTTTCGGCCGCCGCAGAGGCACTTTTGGCTGATCCGAAGACATGCTGCGCGTACTCCTCCATTTGTTTCACAGCTTCTTCTACGCGTTCCATCGAATCGACGGTTTGATCGGAGCCTTTCATTTGCTCCCCAGCTCCATCCACCAGCTCTTGCATCGCTGCGACAACCGATCGGCTGTTTTCCGTTGCTTGCAAGGCATTCGTCGCCAGCTCCTCAGAAGCATTCGCGACATGATCCGCTCCCGTACTGATTTGCCCGATCAAATTGCGTAAATTCCTCGCCATCTGGTTAATCGCTTGCGCTACCTGCCCCACCTCATCCTGCGTGGCGATCTGAATCTCTGCTCCTGTCAAATCTCCTGCTGCCATTGTTTCTGTCGCATCGGCAATGACACGAATGGATCGGCTAATTTTTCCAGAGATGATCCAGCCCAATCCGATGATCAAAACAAACATCCCAACACTCGTCACATAAATGTAGGAAAGCTCCTCAAGCACACTCTTTTCTACTTGCCTGATTGCTTCTTCTCCAAGTCCCAAACTGGCATCATAGCGCGTATTGATTTCAACCAGCTTTGTGTAATAGAGCTGCCCCAGCACTCCGATTAGCAGGGCCGTAGCGACAAAGCCGCACATGATTTTGGAACGCAACGATACGTTCACGTGAGTACACCTCCGTATGTCATTCATAGCTGTTTGGTTACCAGAACAGTTGCAGTCCCATATCAATCAGCTTGATTCCGATGAACGGAAAAATGATTCCTCCTACGCCGTAAATCAACAAGTTCCGGACGAGAAGCTGGTTCGCATTCATGGGCACATAGCGCACTCCCCGCAATGCCAGCGGGATTAAGAGTGGGATAATAATCGCATTGAATAAAAGTGCGGATAGAACAGCACTGGACGGAGACTGCAGGTTCATGATGTTCAAAAGCTGCATCTCGGGCACTTGCTCGACCAGCATCGCAGGGATGATCGCAAAATACTTGGAAAAGTCGTTCGCGATACTAAAGGTCGTCAATGCACCGCGGGTCATGAGAAGCTGCTTCCCGATGGAAATGACCTGCAAAATCTTCGTCGGGTCTGAATCGAGATCGACCATGTTGGCCGCTTCCTTCGCAGCCGTTGTCCCGCTGTTCATCGCGATGCCTACATCGGCTTGGGCCAGCGCTGGCGCATCATTCGTGCCATCTCCGGTCATCGCAACCATTTTCCCTTGTGCCTGCTCTTCCCGAACGATTCTGATTTTGTCCTCGGGCTTGCTCTCGGCAATAAAGTCGTCGACCCCAGCTTCTTTGGCGATGGTGGCCGCTGTCAGTGGATTGTCGCCTGTGCACATGACGGTCCTAATGCCCATTTTCCGCAATTCTTCAAAACGCTCGCGAATCCCGGGCTTCACCGTATCCTTCAAGTAAATCAGGCCAAGAACCTGACTGTCCTTGCATACAGCGAGCGGAGTACCACCTTGCAGCGAGATTCGCGCGCTTTTTTCTTCAAGATCTGGTGGCACCATGCCCCCCCGCTCCCTGACATAGGCACTAATGGCGCTAACTGCTCCTTTTCGATAGTGGACGCCTTTGTAATTCAAACCGCTCATGCGCTCCTCAGCAGTAAACGGGATAATCTCTCCTTCGTACGCTTTGACATCGCAGACAACCTGATTTGCTTGGGCGAGCATCATGACGGAGCTTCCCTCTGGCGTATCATCGAACAGCGAAGTGAGCACAGCGACTTCCATCAGCTCCCTCTGGTCGACTCCTGCTACAGGAACGAATTCTGCCGCCAGTCGGTTACCATACGTGATCGTGCCTGTCTTGTCCAAAATGATCGTGTTGACATCACCAGCCGCTTCTACTGCCTTACCCGACATCGCGATGACACCAAAGCGGGTGACACGATCCATCCCCGCAATGCCAATGGCCGATAACAAACCGCCAATCGTGGTCGGAATGAGACAAACGAGCAAAACGACCAAGACGGAGATATCCAGCTCGATACCCACATACGAAGCAATCGGAACCAGCGTGACGACGACAATCAAAAAAATAAGCGTAAAGACGATAAGAACTGTATTCAAGGCAATTTCATTCGGTGCTTTTTGACGCTTGGCCCCTTCAATGAGCATAATCATCCGATCCAAAAAAGAGTCCCCGGGGTTCGTCGTAATTTTCACGATAATAGAGTCACTAATGACACGTGTCCCACCCGTTACAGACGTCTGGTCGCTGCCCGCCCTTTTGATGACCGGAGCCGACTCGCCCGTGATCGCAGATTCATCAATGGAGGCCAAGCCATCGATAATGTCACCATCTCCTGGGATGATATCTCCTGTTTCGACCAAGACGTGATCACCTTTACGCAGTTCGCCAGATGAAATCACCTGCACACTGCCATCGGCTTTGAGTCGCTTGGCCTCCGTATCCCGCTTGGCCCTTCGCAATGTATCTGCTTGTGCTTTCCCGCGTCCTTCTGCCAATGCCTCAGCAAAATTCGCGAACAACACCGTGAATAATAAAACGGAAAAAACGACTGTATTCCACCCTACCTGATCCTCCGTACCAAAATACTTCGGAAACAACAGCATCAGCAAAATCAGAACCGTCCCGAGCTCTACGACAAACAGCACGGGATTCGATTTCATGACCAACGGGTTCAGCTTGCGAAAACTATCAAGTAGAGCCTTTCCTATCAATTGTTTCATAGCTCCTCCACATGCAATAACGCATAGATCAAATAGAGAAAAATACCAACAGCAAAAATGGAGACGATCACCACAGGAATGTTTCCCCCCTCTTTTTTCGTAGGTTGACAGCCCCAAGACGGCTGAGTAATATTAGGCACAATGATAAATTATGGGAGGTATGGCGTTTGGCCATCTCTAACAAAAAAAAGCTGGAAGCCGAAATCAGCGAAGCATTCATAAAATTTCAGCGCGATCTGATTGGACGAGGTCCACAGGAAGCGAAGACCTACATCGTCGGTGATATGGTCATCGTCAGATTTAAAGGTGTTCTCACCGTCGAAGAAAAGCATCTGTCCAGTCACGATAAAGGTCGCCGCATCGTCAAAGAAATGCGCGAGGTTCTCCGTGAGATGTACAGCGAAGAATCGGAAGAAATCGTAGAAAAGCTGACAAGCTGCAAGGTACTATCCAGCCATAGTGATATCAGCACGAAAATGGGTGAACGGATCGAGGTTTATGTATTGGACAAGGACCTCGAAAAAATATTAGGCTAATTTTACAAAGCGCGGCTCCGCCTTCATTTGCAGGCGGAGCCTTTTCTATTCCTCTCTTACCCACTCATCTGTTCGGCCAACCAGCCGTAGCCTTTATACCCGGGCTGGCTCACAATGACGTGATTCGCCCCGAGCGCCTTGTATAACATCGCGTTCCGATGTTCCTGCGTCATCACAAAAATCCGGCAGGTGCCAAGCTGCTTGAACAGTGTAATGAAGTCGCGTCCCTCCGCCCACTCATCGGGAAAGATGTAGACGGAATGGTAGAGCAGCAAGGATTCCTGATCGCGGTAGCACTCGTCAAATGAGATGGGCAAAAAACGCTGAATCGTCTTGTCGCAAGGCCCCGCTGTCAATGAAAAGGCACCGGGATTCCTTCCCCAAAAAGCAGGCAAACTGTCACAGCATAGTGTTTGGACAAAAGAAGTGAAAGCTTCCCCCTTGCCCATTACGAGATAATGCTTCATAGCAGCGCCTCCCTTCCTTATTGGAGATCCTCAATGGACGAGATGTTCATGTACGAAGGAACCACGAGTCCGATTTTGGTTCCGTCGAGATTCGGACCCAAATCCTCGATTTGCCCACCAAACTTTTTCAAATAGCTCGTATCTGTAGACGGCAGCCAAGCCGCAACCATCCCATCTACATCCCCAATGGCCACTCCTGCCCACATCGGTCCAGTCTGCACCTGACTCAATTCGACTTCATACCCCAGCTTCTGCTCCAGCACATGCTCTACAACGTGCGAGCTGGCAATCTCGGAATCCCATGCTACATAAGCGAGAGTCAGCTTCTCTTTTTGGACAGGCTGTATGCCCTCCACCCATTTCGCTACTTTGACTTCGTTGTTTTTTACCCATTCCGCAGCGGCCACTTCCGGATCTTTTCCGTCAATCATTTGGACCATGACTGACTCCATATCGGCTGGCTCCCACGAGAACTTATCCAGAAATTGATAGGCAGCAGGCTGATCCTCTTTCAGCCCTTTGCGCACGATGGTATGGATTTGTTCCGCTCCACCAAAGCCGTTCTTCGGGTCCGCCAAATATTTCAAATCCATCTTTTTAAACATCCAATGCGGTGTCCAGCCCGTAATGATAATCGGTTCCTTCGCTTCGTACGCCTTAGTCAAAGCTGCTGTCATCGCTGCATCGGAGCCTTCAACAAGCTGCCATTTATCCAAGCCATACAAGTTCATGACTTCCTCTGTCTTCACCATCGAGCCTGCTCCTGCGTCGATTCCGATGATTTTGTAGTCGAGCTTTTCTCCTAGCGCGTTGTCCGACGTCTCAGAAGAAATAGGACCGACTACCGTTGCTGTCGGTATTTGTGTGTTTGTGTTTTGACTGGAGCAGCCTGCGAGCCAAGCTGTCGCTCCCATCATTACTGCCAGTAAAGCTGGAACCGCTTTGTTCATCATATGTTTCTCTCCTTTTTTCCTGCATGTTGAGTAAGCCGATCCAAGACGATAGCGATGATCACGATGGATAGCCCCGCCTCGAATCCTCTTCCTATATCCACTTGCGATACGGCGCGATATACGTCTGCACCCAAGCCTTTTGCCCCGATCATAGCCGCTATGACCACCATCGACAGGGCGAGCATGATGCACTGATTGACTCCCGCCAAGATCGTCGATTTCGCATACGGCAGTTGCACTTTCACGAGCTTTTGCCACCCAGTTGCGCCAAAGGCATCCGCTGCTTCCTCCATTTCCGCTGGCACCTGACGTATGCCTAAGTTCGTGAGACGCACAATTGGCGGCAAAGCAAAAATAACGGAGGCAATGACTCCCGGCACCTCACCCAAGCCAAAGAAAAAGATCGCGGGAATCAAGTAAACGAACGCTGGCATCGTCTGCATCAAATCCAGTATTGGCGTGACCAGATTGCGAAACGTATCGTATCTCGCGCAAAGAATGCCCACCGGAATCCCGATGGCGATCGAAATCATGGTGGCAGTGAGGACGAGTCCCAATGTCTCCATCGTTTCATCCCAGTACCCCAGGTTGTGAATGAGAGAAAGTCCGACAACCGTAAAGACCATTGACGCTCTCCCTGCAAAAACCCACGCAGCGGCCCCCAGCAGCAAGATGAGAATCAGCGAAGGTATCTCCGCCAAAACCGTGGAACAGTAAGTCACCATCGTAGAAATGACGATAGACACTGGATCAAACAATACCCCTTTGTACTGGCCCAGCACCTCCACGAACCCTTCCATCCATTCGCCAATCGGCAGCTTAGGCACGACGTCCATCACTCATCACCTCTGCTCTCTGGTGTTCTTGGACATTGACTTTGCCTACCAGCCCGCCTAGCACCGCTCCTTTTACGATGACACCCAACAAACGCTGCTGCTCGCCCACTACCGCAATCGGGATGTGCAGGTCTGCCATCATTGGGAACAAACTGTGCAGACGTGCGTCAGGTGAAACAGTAGGGAGGTCGGTTTTCATAATCGTCTCCAGTGAATCCCCCGTATCGATCGCGAGTGATACGTCATACGCCGTAATCAAGCCGAGCAGTGTGCGCTTTTTGTCCACGACGTACAAGCTGGACACGCCGTTATCCATCATGAGTTGCAGCGCCACTCGCGCCCCTTTGTCAGGCGTGATTGCTTCTGCCCGTTTCATCACATTTTCAGCAACGAGCACTCTGGACAGGTCGGCATCCTCGACAAACTTCCGCACGAATTCATCCGCTGGGTCTGCCATGATTTCTTCCGGGCGGCCGATTTGAATGATCTTTCCGTCTTTCATAAAGGCAATCCGATCACCCAGCCTCAACGCCTCGTGCAAGTCATGTGTAATGAACAGGATCGTCTTTTTCATCGTCATCTGAAGCTCCAGTAGCTCATCCTGCATGTCTTTTCGAATGAGCGGGTCCAGTGCACTGAACGCTTCGTCCATCAAGAGAATATCTGGATTATTAGCCAACGCCCGCGCCAATCCGACTCGCTGGCGCATCCCTCCGCTCAATTGATCCGGGTACGCATTTTCCCACTCGGTTAACCCAACGAGCGCAAGCGCTTCCCGTGCTTTTTCTTGCCGGAGCCCTGGTGGTACTTGTTGAATCTCCAAACCGAACTCGACGTTTTCTCGTACCGTCCGCTGCGGAAACAGGGCGAAGTTTTGGAAAACCATCCCGAGCTTCTTCCTCCTCACCTCGCGCAAAGCCGATGCCTTCATGTCCACGATCTCTTCCCCATCGATCTCGATGCTTCCACTCGTTGGGTCAATCAGTCGATTACACAGTCGGATTAAGGTTGACTTGCCGCTGCCGGACAGGCCCATGATCACGAAGATTTCACCTTCCTCGACTTCAAAGCTGACCTGATTCACCCCGATAGACTGGCCCGTTTGCTTGTAAATTTGTTCTTTCGTACGTCCTTCTGCCAGTAGCTTCAAGGCCAGCTCGGGCTGCTTGCCGAACACTTTTGTCAGTTGATGGACCTTCATTTTGGGCATGGTATCCCTCATCTTTCGTTTTTTCGTAAATGCAAAAAGCCTGCGAAGTTTCCACACTCCAGCAAAACCAAGCATGCACGCTTGATTTTTACTCGTGTAAAAAATCCGCAGGCTTACGTAATACCTGGCATCCCTTTTCAGGACTCCCTGTACTCTGTCTTCCTGATTTCGATTGTCAGCGGTTTATGTCGTACCGACTGCCTCCCAGCGATCCACACGTTTTTCGATAACGTCTGTATGGCGTAAGCTGCTCATCGGTATATCCATAAAAAAATAGGCCGATCCATCCTTTTTCTCCAGAACAAAGGTCCCAAAGAAAAAGCCTGCATCGGCCTATCACACGCCCGCAAGGAATCCCCTTGTTGCGTATTATATGCCTAGACTTTATCCATCCATGACCTTCCCTGCTTTGGCCGACGAGGTTAGCTGACGGGTAGGATGGCAGAGAAGACTTTTCCTCATCCCTCCTGATCACTCAGGATTAACCCCAAAAGATTGGTTCCCCCGCTTCCGAGAATCTCGGAACTAGGCCGTATGTGTTGTTTCTTGATTAAGCTTGATCGTGATTTGATTATACGCTCGCTTCCAGTTATTGTGAACGTTCGTTTAGCACGGTTTTAACCGGACTTTGTCTTTCTTTATGAGTCGGATTGGATTAGCTCTCGGTTACTCATTCGATTAAAGGAATCGTGCGTTATTCTCTCTCGCATGTGGGGTGGGGAGGAAACAGGAGAAAACGCTCAGCTTCTTGGAACACCTGCTGGGAAGCATGTGGTGCCTGGCTCCGTGAAAAAAAGCGAAACCGCGTCCAAAGTAGTCCATTCAAGATGTGTCTCAGAGGTGGACGCTAAAGGCAGTTTCTCTTTTTTTCACTGCGCCTCGGTAGGTGTGTCCAAATATCTTCGCTTATTTCTCCTGTTTCCTCTACAAGCTGTTGGGATTCTACATGCATTTAATGAAGCACCCCCTTGAATGCTGCTTTCAAGATGTAAACAATAGTCGCTTGGGAAGAAGAACATTTCCAGTCCTAGCGCCTCTGGAGCCCAACTCAACGTAGAAATGAATGGCGGGGGTTGTCAGCTTCAACCTCTGCGAATACATCTTCGAAACTCTACTTTTGAAGCGCTCCCGACATTCATTTCGGAGCGGACAGTCTAACCCCTTGCGGGGCGTAGGCCGAAGCGTAGACTGGAAATGGGCTTCTTCCCCTCCCCTACAGCTACTCCAAGCAAAACAGCCAAAAAGCTCCCGCCTCATGGAATCAGGCAGGAGCTTTTTTCGATAGTAATAGCACGATGCTTAAACGACGTCGTAGCCTTGGTCTTCGATTGCTTCTTTTACTGCTTCGAGTGTCAATGTGCTCTCATTGTAGGAAACATCAACCTTTTTATCAGCCAAGTGCACTTTGCCTTCTGCACCCAGTTCTTTCAATGTATTCTCGATGCGCGCTACGCATTTGTTGCAAGACATACCTTCTACGTTCAATGTGATATTTGTCATGATCAAATCTCTCCTTACATTTTATGTTGTATAGGTAAGGCGGACAAAGCCGCTTGTTACTGTTGTTACAGCTTCACTCGTTGCAGTCTCAGTGCGTTGAGTACAACGGATACGGAGCTGAAGGCCATTGCAGCACCGGCAAGCCATGGAGCGAGGAAGCCAATTGCGGCAATCGGGATGCCCAAGGTGTTGTAGGCCAGTGCCCAGAACAGGTTTTGCTTGATGTTGCGGATGGTGAGTTTGCTCATCTCGATGGCGTCTGCGACACTGGTCAGTTCGCCGCGCATCAAGGTAATATCGGCTGCTTCCATAGCCACATCTGTACCTGTACCGATTGCCATACCGACGTCAGCGGTAGCGAGTGCAGGAGCATCGTTGATACCATCGCCGACCATCGCAACTTTTTTGCCTTGTTCTTGCAGTTTTTTCACTTCTGCGGCCTTGCCTTCAGGCAGGACTTCTGCGATGACGTGATCGATTCCTGCTTCACGGGCAATAGCCTCAGCAGTTTGACGGTTGTCACCGGTCATCATGATCACAGTCAATCCCATTGCTTTCATGCGTTGAACAGCTTCCTTGGAGGTCGGTTTGATCGTATCCGCTACGGCAATCAAGCCAGCGAGCTTGCCTTCGACGACTGCGAGCATCGCCGTTTTACCGGAGCGCTCCAGTGCCAGCATGGTATCAGACACTGCTTGATACGAAATTTGATGTTTTTCAAGCAAGCGGCGGGTACCGACGAGTACTTCTTTGCCAGCGACGGTTGCCTGGATACCGAAACCAGGAATGGCTTCAAAAGAATCTGTATTCGTCAAGGTGATTCCTTTATCTGCAATTCCGCGAACGATGGCTTGAGCCAATGGGTGCTCGGAATTTTTCTCAGCGGCGCCGACCAAAGAGAGTAACTCTTGTTCTTCGATATCAATGGCAATGACGTCTGTCAGTTCTGGCTCGCCTTTGGTTACAGTCCCTGTTTTATCGAGGACGATCGTATCCAGATGGTGAGCAGTCTCCAGATGCTCCCCGCCTTTGAACAAGATGCCCAACTCAGCTGCGCGTCCAGAGCCCGCCATGATCGAGGTCGGTGTTGCCAAACCGAGGGCGCACGGGCATGCGATTACGAGTACAGCAATTGCTTTTTCCAAAGCCTCACCGAAGTTGCCAGGTATAACGAAGAAGTACCAGATCAAGAAGGTAAGAATGGCAATCCCTACGACGATTGGGACAAAAATCCCCGAGATGCTGTCAGCTACGCGCTGAATCGGTGCTTTAGTTCCTTGTGCTTCTTCCACTACTTTAATGATTTGCGCCAGAGCCGTTTCTTTTCCGACTTTGGTTGCCTGGACCTTCAAAAAGCCGTTTTTGTTCAAGGTGGCGCCGATGACGGTATCGCCTGCGGCTTTATCCACCGGAATACTTTCACCAGTCAGCATGGACTCATCCACTGCGGACTGTCCTTCCATGACGATGCCATCGACAGGTACTTTGTCGCCCGGCTTCACGTGAACAACGTCGCCCAGTCTCACTTCTTCTACAGGAATGGTCATTTCGACGCCATCCCGTACGACTATTGCTGTTTTTGCTTGCAAGCCCATCAGCTTGCGGATCGCTTCCGAAGAGCGTCCCTTTGCTTTCATCTCAAACAATTTACCCAAGACGATCAACGTGATCAGTACCGCACTCGTCTCAAAGTACAGCTCCAGCATATGGCCGCCATGAGCACCGATGGAGTTGATCGCGACCCATAAACTGTAGAAATAAGCAGCTGAGGTACCGAGAGCAACCAGCACATCCATGTTAGCACTCTTGTTGCGAAGGGCTTTGAAAGCTCCCACGTAAAACTGTGCTCCGATGATGAATTGTACAGGTGTTGCCAATGCGAGCTGTACCCACGGATTCATCAAGATTTCAGGCAGCCAGATAAACGAGGTGAAGGAAAAGTGGCTCACCATCGACCAGAGCAGCGGGAGCGACAGAATCGCGGAAATCCAGAACTTGCGGGTCTGCCGTTTGATTTCTTCCTGGCGACGATCTACTTTTTCTTCTTCTTTTCCTTCTTCCTTGCGAGTCGCCTGATACCCTAGCTTTTCTACCTTTTGAATAATGTCCGTCACACTTACCTGTGATGAATCGTACTCGACAGTGGCTGTTTCCATCGCCAGGTTCACGTTAGCCTTCAGAACCCCAGCTGTTTTGTTCAAACCTTTTTCGATCCGTGTGGAGCAAGCCGCACATGTCATTCCCGAGATGTTTAGCTCCACCTTGTCAGTGACGACACCATAGCCGAGCGATTCAATTTTGGAGCGGATGTCGTCGATGTTCGTTTTCGATGGATCGAACACGACTGTGGATTTTTCCAAGGCCAGATTGACGTTGGCAGTCTCCACTCCCTCCATTTTTCCCAGGCCCTTTTCGATGCGCAGTGCACAAGCTGCGCAAGTCATCCCTGAGATTGCGACTGTTGCCTCTGCTGTTTTGGCACTCATTTTAATCCCTCCAAATACCCTCAAGGGGTATATTTTATCGTATCGTTTCCCTTACGTTGTTTCCTGTTCACACCCTTACTATACAATACCCCCTTGGGGTATATCAAGCGCTTTTTTCAATTTTTTTCTAAATGGGCTTTATGTGCTGAAAACACAGGGAAAATGCTTAGTTGTCATCCAGCTATTCTGCCGGACGAAGCCCTGCCACATGTTTTCCAGTCGCCTTTTTCCTCACTTCGTTCGGGCGGTCTCCTTCCAAACATATGGCAGTACTTCTTAACAGCGAAGATTTTGGCCGCGCTTTTAAACCATAATGCGAGTTTGTTCGGAGGAGTTACAACCAAGTTAATTTTTTGAATTTGAGGGAGTCTTCTAAGTAACCCTCTTGAGACAGCTTTCAAGATGTTAACCACAGCTTCTTCCCCCCACTACAGCCGCTAAAAAACAAAAAAAGCCCCCGGATTAACCGGGAGCAATTGTTCGATCTTCGCTCTCTCTTATTTACCTTGATTCGCTTCTTTCTGATAAGCTACCGCGATTTTCGCAGCTACTTCAGCATTGTGTTTCACCAGCGCGATGTTCGTTGCCAAGCTCTTGCCTTCTGTCAGCTTTTTCACTTTATCGAGCATGAATGGCGTTACCTGTTTACCTGCAATGTTGTTTTCTTTTGCTTCTGCGAGTGCTTTTTGGATCACTGCCTCGATTTCCTGGTGATTCAGTGCATCGGATTCTGGTACTGGGTTCGCGATAATCATACCGCCTTTGAGTCCCAGATCCCATTTGGTGTTCATCATCTTACCGACTTCTTCCGGTGTATCGATGCGCATGTCTACGCCAAATCCGCTTTCGCGAGCGAAGAAGGATGGGAATTCATCTGTGCGGTAGCCCACAACTGGTACACCTTGCGTTTCCAAATATTCGAGTGTGCGACCGATATCGAGGATCGATTTCGCCCCTGCGCATACTACAGCTACATCTGTTTGCGCCAGCTCAGTCAGGTCAGCAGATACGTCCCAAGTGATTTCACCTTCACGGTGTACCCCGCCGATACCGCCAGTTGCAAACATGTGGATGCCAGCCATCTCAGCTGCGATCATGGTAGCGGCTACTGTAGTCGCACCGATTTTACCACTAGCCAAAATGTAAGCGAAGTCGCGACGGCTTACTTTTGCTACATTTTTGTTCGTCGCAAACTCTTCCAGCTCGCTGTCAGTCAAACCGATTTTGATTTTGCCGTCCATGATCCCGATCGTAGCTGGTACGGCACCGTTGTCGCGAATGATTTGCTCTACTTCTTTTGCCATTTCAATGTTTTGCGGATATGGCATACCGTGCGAAATAATCGTCGTCTCCAGTGCAACTACCGGCAGGTTGTTCTCCAGTGCGTGGCGTACTTCCTCAGTAAAGGTCAAATATTGTTTCATCTCTTATCGCTCCTTTTCGAATTGTTCTACGGCCAGTTCCAATTGTTCTGCTTTTAATAGAGGAGATACGGACTGCTCTGTTTGCAATGTCAGAGCGGATGCTGCCAAACCAAGGCGGCATGCTCTCTGGAAAGACTCTCCGTTTACAATGCCATACAAGAGTCCCGACGCGAACGCATCTCCCGCACCTGTTACATCTACCACTTCCGTTGGATATGGAGACATATGCTCCTCCACGTCCTCGGATTGATAGTAAATTCCTTCTTCGCCCAAGGTCACGATGACGTGCTTGACGCCTCGTTCCCTGATCTTGCGGCAAGCCTCGGCGCATTCTTCGATCGTCGTGATCTTCATGCCAGCCATCAGCTCGGCTTCTTCGCGATTCGGCAAAATCGCTTCTACTCCGTCCAATTGCTGTGGGAGCTTCTTAGCTTTAATGGAAGAGACCGGGTCAACGAAGAGCAGGATGTTTTCCTCCCGGCAACGTTCGATGATGTAGGCCAAGCAGTCCGCCGGAATGTTTGTATCGATGAAAACCACATGGGCTGCTGCAATGTGCGACCATTTCTCCGCGAACATCTCTGGTGTAAGAGCATCGTAAATATCCATGTTCGCCAAGGAAACAACCATCTCGCCATCAATATCGAGAAGAGCGGTATACGTTCCTGTCCGCTGTGTAGGCAGTCTCCACACTTGGCTGATGTGTACCCCGTGCTTTTTCGTCTCCTGCAAGAGCCATTCGCCTTCCTTGTCCTCACCAATGCTGGTGATGAGTGACGTATTGCAGCCAAGACGACCGAGGTTCTCCGCGATATTCCGTGCCACCCCTCCACACGATTCCATAATCGTTACTGGATTGGATGACTGTAGACGCACCTGTTGCTTGCCGCGTGCTTTGCGGTCCAGGTTGGCCCCACCGATACAAGCAATCATTCCTTCATCACGAAGTACGTAAGCCCGTCCTTTGATTTCCCCGCGTTTGGTCAACTGTGCAATGTAGCCAGCTACCGCTGAACGCGAGATGCCAATCAGATCAGCCAGCTCCTGTTGCGTGATAAAAGGATTTTGCCGGATATGATGAAGGATCTGCATGTCTTTTTCCACGGTCATCCTCCTTTCTTCTGTTTCTCTTTCACAGCTTGTTTACAAACAAAAGTTTATCACGAAGACAACTGTTTGTACAGGCGTGTTTTTCATTTTATTTTTTATCTCAATTTGACAAATGTAAATACGAGAGGTAGGATTATCTTAAATTAAAGATATCGAAGTTTCGATGAATAGGAGGGTCCATATGTCTGACAAACCACTGCGAAATGATCCCCTCGATCTTTTTGTAGTTTTATCGAGGTCATACAACTGGGTTACCGCTCACTCCAATCGTCACATTCGCGAGCATGGACTTAATCCAACCGAATTCGGGGTTCTAGAGGTATTATTTCATAAAGGTCCTCAACCATTGCAGCAAATTGGCGAAAAAATATTAATCTCCAGCGGAAACATCACCTACGTTGTAGATAAGCTAGAAAAGAAACAACTGCTCATTCGCAAACCCTGTTCGGCAGACCGCCGCGTCATTTATGCGGAGCTCACGGAAAAAGGGCACCAATTTTTGTCCGAAATCTTCCCTCCTCATCAACTCGCAATTGAGAAAGCGATGGAAGGTCTCACACCAGAAGAACAGCGTCAAGCAATTGAACTGCTAAAAAAGTTGGGACGCACTGCTCAGGCTTCTTATTAGATGAGCAGTCCTCTCTCTCCACCACAATCGTTTTAAAAAAGTGTTGACAAAAGATCTTAAACGTAATAATCTTAAAATCAAGATTTACACATTAAAAGTTAGTGACTTACTAAACGGAAGGGGAATAAAATTTCCATGAGTAAAGTACTTTTTATTAAAGCAAACGATCGCCCAGTTGAGCAGGCTACAAGTGTAAAGTTGTACGAAGCTTTCACCAAAACATACAGAGAAACACATCCAAATGATGAAATCGCAGAATTGGATCTGTTCGCAGCTAACCTCCCTTACTATGGCAATGACTTGCTCACTGCTATGTGGAAAGCAGGAAACGGTATCGAACTGACTGCTGAAGAGCAAAAAGGTGCTGACCTGGTAAACAAATACCTGAACCAATTTGCTGATGCTGACAAAGTAGTAATCGCATTCCCTATGTGGAACTTCGCGGTTCCAGCAGTTCTGCACACGTATGTAGACTACCTCTCCCAAGCAGGCAAAACATTCAAATACACTGCTGAAGGTCCAGTTGGTCTGATGGGCGACAAAAAAGTAGCTCTGTTGAGCGCACGCGGTGGCGTTTATTCCGAAGGCCCTATGGCTGAAATCGAAATGGCTAACAAATACATGCGCACTGTTCTGGGCTTCTGGGGCATCAGCAATGTAACGGAAGTGATCGTAGAAGGTCACAACCAATTCCAAGACAAAGCAGCTGAGATCGTTGCAGCTGGTGTAGAAAAAGCAGCAAAACTGGCGGAATCCTTCTAAGGCCCGCCAGCCTTTTTGGACAAATATCTCAAACTAAAGATATACTAATTTAAAATAATTAAGGAGAGATGAAAAGTGTTGGATATTGGATTGTTATTGATTCGTTTGGTCATCGGTTTGACGTTTGCAGGTCATGGTGCGCAGAAGCTGTTTGGCTGGTTTGGCGGTTATGGTTTGAAAGGAACAGGCGGCTGGCTGGAGTCTATTGGAGTGAAACCTGGCGTAGCGATGGCCTTTGTCGCTGGATTTTCTGAACTCATTGGCGGTCTGATGTTTGCGGCAGGCGTAGGTATCTGGGCAAGTTCTATTTTGCTTGCTTTCACAATGCTGGTTGCCATTCTGAAGGTACACGGTCAAAATGGATATTGGGTCACACAAAACGGATTCGAATACAACCTGACGTTAATCGCAGTTGTTATTGGTGTGGCGTTGATTGGTCCAGGCGCATACGTTTTGTTTTAATGGTGACTCCTCACAACCCGTAAGCCAGCAATCGTACTAAGGGAGGAACATCAGATGGAAATCCGCGTCTACACACAGAACGAGCAAGCAAAAGGACATTTTGGCGACGGTGAAATCGTAGAAAATAAACCAATTGGCTTCCCTCATGAAGGCTCCGTTGTCAAACGGGTAGGACCACTTTTTTACTGGGCATGGGCAAAATCCCTGAAGACTTTTGAAATTCCGCTGCACCCTCACTCCGGCTTTGAAATTTTGTCGTATGTCCTCACAGGGACAGTCGGACATCGGGACACGCTCGGAAATCTTCAAGAGGTGTCGACAGGCGGCGCGCAGATCATGCAAACCGGTTCTGGCGCGTACCATGCAGAAGAACTTGGCAAAGATACGGAAATGTTTCAAATCTGGTTTGAACCGCATCTCGCACAAACGACGAAGCAACCTCCGACTTACCATCAGTATGATCATGAGGAGTTTCCATCTGAGGATGTCGATGGTGTGCAAGTGAAACACATCGTCGGATCGGCTGCGCCCATTCAGTTGGTCACAGATTCCTTGATGAGCGACATCACGATTCCCGCTGGAAAATCGTATACAAAAGAACTCCCGGCTGGTTATGCTCACGCAGTCGTCATAGTGGAAGGAAACGGGAGCGTTGCAGAGAAAGCAACTGTCAGCGAGAACCAAACCGTAGCAACCAAAGGTGACTTTGTCGTTCTCTCCTCCGAGGAAGGCAACACAGCCATCTACCAAGCAGTAACGGATGCTCCGCTCCGCCTGGTGTTGATTCAAGTACCAACTGAGGTTGATTATCCACTCTATCGTAAATAATCAATTCTTCCAAACGTCCTTATTTTATCATCAAGCCCGACCGTCACATTTTTGTGACGGTCTTTTTCGTATAAACTCCGCCTCCTCATGGGACATTAACGAGGAAATCGTTAACAATAGTTGGTGCTGATCAGAAAGGACGTTGAACGTGGAAGATATCGTGATGACCAGAGCCATATTCGGGACGACTATGGCCTTTCACATTATTTTTGCGACCTTGGGCGTTGGTCTCCCGCTCATGATCTTGCTGGTAGAGCTCCTCTTTTGGCGGACGCGTGACCGCGATTACGAGATGATGGCCAAACGCTGGACAAAAGCCCAGGCGATCTTGCTAGGTGTCGCGATCCCGTCTGGAACGATTGCTGGGGTCCAGCTTTCCTTGTTATGGCCTGGGTTCATGGAGATTGTCGGCAGGGTGATCTCGCTGCCTTTTCAGATCGAAATATTCGCTTTCTTCGTGGAAGCCTTATTTATGTCCATCTACGTCTACGCGGCTCACCGCCTATCCCGTAACATGCGTTTGTTGAGTTTGTTCATGGTTTTGCTTGGTGCAACGGCCTCCGCAATCCTGATTACGAATGTCCACGCCTTTGAAGGCACGCCAACTGGGTTCCGGATGGTCGATGGGCAGATCGTCGACGTGGACCCGTGGAAAGCTTTTTTCAATCCCAGCTTTATCGTAACGGCAGGTCATGTAACTGTCTCTGCTTATATGACGGGGGCATTCATCGTCGCTGGTGTAGCAGCGTGGAAAATGCTGCGCGCCCAAAAAGGCAGTCGGGTTTACTTGTATCATCAAAAAGCACTCTTGGCCGGCTTGATTGTGGGTGGCACCTTTTCCCTTTTAACCGCCTTGAACGGTCATGAATCCGCACAGCTTTTGCATAAATACCAGCCGGAAAAGCTGGCAGCGGCGGAAGGACTGTTTGAAACACAAGCATACGCCCCACTCGCGATTGGTGGCTTTACCGATCCCGAGACGAAAGAAGTCAAATACGCCATCGAGATTCCATGGGCGCTCAGCTTCCTTGCAGCCAATCGCTTTGACGAGGTCGTGGTCGGTCTGGACGATTTTCCACAGGAGCTGTGGCCTCCACTCTACGTCCATACGCTGTTTAACGGGATGGTCATCATCGGCAGCCTGTTGATCTTTGTTGGTTTCATCGGCTTCGCTTGGAAGAAGCTCCTAAAACGATCTCAGTTTCCGCGTTGGGTTCTCTGGGTATTTGTCGCGAGTGGACCGCTCGCCTTGTTAGGCATCGAATTCGGCTGGATTTTTGCCTGCACAGGACGCCAGCCGTGGGTGGTTTATCGTGTAATGAAAACAGTAGATGCCGCTACCCAAGCAGCAGGCATCTCTACCCTGTTCTGGATTTTCCTCTCGGTGTACGTATTTTTTGCGATCGTCACCCTGCTCGTATTCCGTAGCTATTTTGGCCGCCACCCCTTGGAGCTCGATCCGCCAGAACAACCGAAAGTGGACGGAGGAACGGCATGACCGACACGATTATTGCCATTACGCTGCTCTGGATTTTCGTCGTCATCTATTCCGTCGCTGCCTCCTTCGACTTTGGTGCAGGATTTTGGTCGATGATCTATTTGAATCGGGAAAAAACCAAAGCCACCCAAATCGCCAATCGCTACCTCTCGCCCTCCTGGGAGGTCGTGAATGTCTTTATCGTGTTAATAGTTGTCGCGCTCGTCACCTTTTTCCCTGGCGCGACTTACACATTGGGGAGCCTGCTGCTGGTTCCCGGATGTCTCGTGGTGTTATTGATGCTGATTCGCAGTACGTTTATGGTGTTTTCTCATCTGATTTACAAGTATGACAAGATGCTCAGCATCGTCTCTGGCGTTACCGGGATATTGGTGCCGGCTCTATTAATCAGCGTACTTCCTGTGACACAAGGCGGGTTGTCTCGAACGATCAATGGTGTGGAGTATCTCGATTGGGGACTGTTTTTAACCAGCGCGCACGTCTATTCTTTCATTGGTCTTGCTGTCAGCAGTACGCTCTTCCTCTCGTCGCTGCTTCTCGCGGACTACTCCTTTGTCGCAGGTGAAAAGCAAGCCTTCACCGTCTACCGCCGGGATGCGGTGTTTCTGGGGCCCATTACGTTGCTTGCAGCATTGGTTACCGTGCTCACGATGCAACTGGAGGCAAAATGGCTGTATGACCGCATTCTCGACTATTTACCGTGGCTTATTGCATCGGCGGTCTGTTTTTTCATTAGTTATATCACTCTCTTGCTGCCCCAAGACCGTCGATACTTCGGCATCCATCTTCCGCGGATTGCGGTCATTGTCGCCACAACGCAATACCTGCTCGCCAGCTATGCGTACGGTGCAGCGCGACTCCCCTACATCGTCTATCCCCAAGTGACGATTGAGTCCAGCTTTACACATCCGGATACGTTCCACGCTCTGTTCATTTGTTATATGGTCGGCTTTGCGATTCTCGTACCCGGTTTTATTTATTTCTGGCGTCTGTTCATGAAGGACGAGCAGTACGTACGGCAAAAATAGCAATTTCGCTATATACACAAGTAAAGAGGCTTCGCCCTGATACGGCGGAGCCTCTTTTTTGTTCGGCCAGAAGCACAATCAGAAGATTTTCTCTTCCTCCAGCATCATTTTTTGCTCAAATGGCGCCGTTAGCACGATCAACGTATAGGAGAAGCCGAAATCCCCGGTGCGTTCCGAGAAGGCAACCAATTCCTCCGTCGACCTTGTTACCACTTTCAGCATGTAGTTGTACTCCCCACTGATCCGGTACATGTCCGTCACTTCTGGCGATTGCTTGCAGAAATCGATGAACGCCGCACATTGCTTGGTGCGGAACATGACAAAAGCAGTCGTGTGCTTACCCAGCTTTTCCTGAGAGATCGACGCGTGGTAGCCCGTAATGATTCCCTGCTCCTCCAGACGGCGGACCCGCTCCTTCACAGCAGGCTGCGTCATCCCGATGATTCTCCCCAGCTCTGCGAATGGTATCCGCGAATTTTCGTGCAGCAAGCTAATGATTTTATAATCGATTTGGTCCACGCAGATCACCCTTTCGAATCCATAAGTATCTCCTGCCAAATAACTTGTATATAGAAAGTCATTCACCGCAAAGACCTTGTTTCATGTATGTAAATTATAGAAATCGTTTCGTAAAATGTCACTACATCCATTTTGTTAGCTCGAGGAGTGAACCACCTTGTCTAAAAAATTTTTAATCCGATTGCTGGCCTTGGGAGAATTCATGATTGGCACGGCTGAGTCAATCGTGACCGGAATCATCGGCATGATCGCAGATGACACCCATGTCCCCCTCTCCCTCGCTGGTCAGTTAGTGACCGCCTTTTCCCTGGCCTTTGCCTTTGGTGCTCCGGTCTTGATTGCGCTCACCGCGGGAGTAGAACGCAAAAAGCTCATCCTTTGGACGCTGTTTTCTTTCATAGTGGCAAACCTGCTCGCATCCATAAGCCCAAGCTTCTCCCTATTGATGGTATCCCGCATTCTGCTGGGGCTTTGTGGAGGCATCTACACCGTGGTAGCTCTCGCGCAAGCGGCTAACATGGCCTCCCCAGAGAAAAAAGGCAGCTCCATCGCGATCATCCTCATGGGCTTCAGCCTCTCGCTCGTGCTTGGGGTTCCACTTGGCACCATGCTGGGAGACATCTGGGGATGGCGCCCTGTTTTCGCGCTCATTGCCGTCCTGACACTCATTCCCTTCTTCGCCATCTTGGTCTATTTGCCAAAGCAGCAAGGAGAAGAGGCCGTCCCGCTACGCAAACAGTTGGCAGCACTCCGCAACAAACGGTTGATCCATGCGCTATTTATCTCTTTGTTTTTTGTCACAGGGTATTCCACTGTCTATACCTACATTACTCCGCTTCTACAGAGCACCTCCGCCATGACGACTGCTTGGGTAAGCACCACGCTTTTCTTGGCAGGACTCGCTAGTGTGGCTGGCTCGCGGATCGGAGGCGTCTCCACTGACAAATGGGGGATTCGCCCCACGCTGTATGTCAGCTTGCTTCTCCATGCGGCCATCTTGCTCATTCTGCCGCTGTCATCGCAACTGTTCACGTGGGCAATCATCACTGTTATGTTCTGGGTAGCTGCCGTGCAAACCACCGTTCCCGCCCAGCAGTATTATTTGATCACGCTGTCCCCTCACTCTTCGCAGGTGGCCCTCAGTATGAACACCTCGGTTTTTCAGCTAGGGCTGGCGCTGGGTGCAGGACTTGGTGGAGTGATCGTAGACCATGCAGGTATTGTTCACATCAGCTGGGTCGGCGGTCTGCTCGTTCTCGTCGGCTTTGGCTTTGCGTGGGCTTCGTTTGCTCAGGAAAAAAGGCAGGAAAGCTTACAAGCGTAAAAACGTAAAGATCCTTCATCCATTGCAATGGAGACAAGAAAAACCCGCCAAGGCTTTA
>NZ_JAQMYO010000015.1:0-125131 GCF_028369215.1 Brevibacillus sp. AG
ACCTTCTTGCTGATTATGGCAGGAAGGTTTTTTCGTGTAGAGAAATCAGTGGCAGGAAAACTAATACAGATCGGACGGCAAAGAGGGAAGGGACATCCGGTGATTTCGGTGAAAATGCCTTCGAATAACCGAGGGGAAAGTATCCATGTGGTTATCCAAAAAATGTTCGACCAAATATCGCTCAACAAGTCCGTGAGACATCGTCAGCTCTCCCCACCACTCCGTTTCATAGCGGCAAAGCATGCTGAGTACATAAAGCAGCAAGTAATGACTAGCCCATTCGGGAAGAGGTAGAGAAGAAGCAGACCCATTCCAGAAGAAGAGGACGTTCTGATGCAAACGAAATAACGGGTGTTGATCCAGTTCAGACAGGGCACACTGAGGAAGGGTCAGTTCCTTTATATTTTTGTTATTTACCGAAGCGAGTTTTTCCAAGTTACAAACAGCTGGAGCAAGCCTGCGAATGTATTGGATGAAAGTCTCAGTTGAATAGGATAAGGGCCCGTCCGTTTTTTCAGGAAAGGTAATGCGAACCAAATCATCCTGACTGATTTGATCAATCTTTAGCGTTAACCAGTTACGTGGTTTATCCGTAGCAATTCCGTAACTATCGCTGACGCTGGGGATGGATGAAAATAAGTTATGGACTGAATAGCGATCTTGTAACGGCGCAAGCTGGAACGCGTGAGCTAATTGGGCAAAAAAACCTTCCTTTTGTGGACGAACTTCATCCTCCATTAGCATATAGGCGTTTCGTTTAAGCTTTCGTGTCGTGACACCATGTTGAAGAACACGACTGTTTTGGGGATAATACGGATCTCGAGTCAATAACATCGCCTTCAACAAGTGAGAGCATCCATAAAACAGCAGTAATGGCTGGATGGACAAGTCGGCAACAGCGGAAGTGGAATAAAAATGTCTGGCTTGTCTCCAGAGAAACAGGAAACGCGAGCTTTGTTGAAAAGCTAGTCGCTCGGCATGCTCAACACCCATGTCATGATAGCAGGCAGCCAAATATTTACGTGCAGTTGGTTCTGTCTCAAAATAGCGTAATGTTTTCCAAGCGTTATCCATGATACCCACCTTTAGCAATTTTCGTAATATGGTTAAGTTTCCCTAATTGTTTTTTGATTTATCTGTCTAATTGAATCTATAACCGAACGATATACTCATTTCTTGACAGTAAATTAAGCCGTTTGTTAAACTGTCTTAAACCATTCGCCGAGAGGAGCTTTCAACTGTGCGGGAAGACAAATTTGTTAAAGAGGGCTTAACGTTTGACGATGTATTGCTCATTCCAGGAAAATCTGAAGTTTTGCCAAGGGATGTTGATCTACGAGTACGATTGAGTGAGAATGTGAAGCTGAATATTCCTCTGATCAGTGCTGGGATGGACACCGTAACGGAGTCTGGACTTGCAATCGCCATGGCTCGCCAAGGTGGTATCGGGATTGTCCATAAAAATATGTCCATCGAGCAACAAGCAAGCGAAGTAGATCGTGTAAAACGCTCTGAAAGTGGCGTTATTACCAACCCATTCTCTTTGTCCCAAGAACACACCGTCGAAGAAGCAAATGCTCTCATGGGTAAATATCGTATCTCCGGTGTTCCGATTGTGGATGAGAATCAAAAACTGATCGGAATTCTCACCAACCGCGATCTGCGCTTTGTACATGACTTCTCCATCAAGATCAAAGAGGTTATGACCAAGGAAAACCTGGTGACGGCTCCTGTCGGTACTACACTGCAACAGGCAGAATTGATTTTGCAACAACATAAGATCGAAAAGCTCCCGTTGGTGGATGATAACAACATCCTGCGTGGACTCATTACGATTAAAGATATTGAAAAGGCAATTCAATACCCGAATGCAGCAAAAGATACACAAGGCCGCTTGCTGTGTGGTGCTGCTGTTGGGGTATCTGCAGACACGTTTGAGCGTACAGCAGCACTTGTACAAGCTGGCGTGGACGTACTGGTGATTGATACGGCTCATGGGCATTCTAAAGGCGTAATTGAAACGGTAAGAGCAGTTCGCAAAGAATACCCAACGCTCACAATCGTCGCAGGAAACGTGGCAACTGGACAAGCTACTCGCGATCTGATCGAAGCTGGCGCATCTGTGGTGAAGGTTGGTATCGGTCCTGGTTCCATTTGTACAACTCGTGTCGTAGCAGGTATCGGCGTTCCTCAAATTACAGCGATCCACGATTGTGCACAAGTAGCGCGAGAGTACAATATTCCAATTATTGCCGACGGCGGCATTAAATACTCCGGTGATTTGCCAAAAGCAATTGGTGCAGGTGCTTCTGTGATCATGATCGGCAGTCTGTTCGCCGGTACAGAAGAAAGCCCGGGCGAATTCGAGATTTTCCAAGGTCGTCGTTTCAAGGTATATCGCGGAATGGGATCGATCGGCGCGATGAAAGCCGGCAGTAAGGACCGTTACTTCCAAGAGAACGCACAAAAGCTCGTTCCGGAAGGGATCGAAGGCCGTGTTCCTTACAAAGGCCCATTGGCAGATGTTACGTATCAGTTGATTGGTGGACTGCGTGCAGGTATGGGATACTGCGGGGCGAAGACCATTGAAGATTTGATTCAAAACTCCCAGTTCGTTCGCATTACCGGCGCTGGCTTGCGTGAGAGCCACCCACACGATGTTCAAATTACAAAAGAATCACCTAACTACTCGATTTCCTAAGCGAAAAATAGTACGGAAGACCTAAATCCCCTTTCTTTTAATAAGAGAGGGGATTTTTACTAGCTACTAACATGTGGAAATGGGAGGAATCTCGCTTCAAGCCTCCCTACAACCTATGGTACACTTACAATTGTGTGCTTGTTTCATGAAAAATGAAATCGATAGAAATAGGAGAGTGAGAGATTACATGAAGCGAAAGACATGGACAAAGCGATTGACAGGTCTGTTCCTTTCGGTCGCTGTTTTTGCTACAGCAATGGGAGGAATGGTTTCAAAGGTGGAAGCTGCCCCTGTAGCATCTCAAGCGAATTTACAACTGGAAGCGAAGTCTGCCATTCTTGTTGAGGCATCGACGGGAAGGGTTATCTATAGTAAAGATCCTGACGTAGCACTTCCGGTAGCTAGCATGAGTAAAATTATGTCTGAATACCTGGTTCAAGAAGCCGTCAAACAAAAGAAAATTAACTGGGATGATGTTGTCCCGGTAAGTGAGTATGCTTTTTATATCGCGAAAATTTCAGATTCGTCTGGTGTGTACCTGAATTTAGGTGAATCATTTACAGTTAAACAATTGTCAGAAGCGATGACAATCGTTTCTGCTAACGACGCAACCGTACTTTTGGCAGAGAAGGTCGCAGGCAGTGAAGCTGCCTTTGTTGAAATGATGAACAAAAAAGCAGTAGAGCTTGGTATGAAAAATACGATGTTTGTCACTTCTACAGGTTTGCCAGCTAATGAGTTGGGCCCGTATTCAGTGAAAACCGATCAAGTAGAAAATTTGATGTCCGCACGTGATTCGGCTATCCTCGCACGTGCTCTGATCCGTGATTTCCCTGAGGCATTGGAAGTTTCCAAAAAAACAAACTTCACATTCCGAACAGGTACCCCACAAGAGTGGAGCAAGAAAAGCTTCAACTGGATGCTGCCTGGTCTGATTAGCTACTATCCGGGCGTAGACGGATTGAAAACAGGGCATACACTTGCAGCGGGCTATTGCTTTACAGGGACGGCTGTTCGTGACAACATGCGTTTGATTAGTGTAGTAATGAATACAGATAGCAATACAAAGCGTTTCGCGGAGACCAGAAAACTGTTTGACTACGGTTTTAGCAATTACAAACTGACGAAACAAATGGACAAGAATGTACCAGTTAAAGGGTTTGAAATAGCCCCTGTGAAAAACGGTGTAGAGGTAACAGTTCCAGCCGTTACAGGTAGCGAAGTAAATATGATTACAAAGATCGGTACCGAAGCAAAATTCACACCAACTGTTACCTTCCAGGATCTGACCGCGCCAATTACGCAAGGACAGGTTGTCGGTAAGATCGTATTGAAAGAAGAAGGCATGAAGGATACGGATTATTTGCAGCCTGAAGACGCGACAAAAGCAGGTGTTGATGTAGTAGCAGGACAGGCAGTAGAGGAAGCCAGCTGGATTCGTCTGTTCTTCCGCAGCATCATAGAGTTTTTCAGCAATTTGTTTAGCAGTGGGACAGGAAATTAAATAATTGTTGTTTTCCCCTACATCTATCGTTTACAATGACGGTAACAGGAACCATAACACCACATAACAGTTTCGGTTCTGACTCATGATGTAGGGGGTAATGACATGGTACAAGTAGGAACATCCCGCGTAAAAAGAGGTATGGCTGAAATGCAAAAAGGCGGCGTTATTATGGACGTCGTAAATGCTGAACAAGCAAAAATTGCAGAAGCAGCGGGTGCTGTTGCTGTAATGGCTTTGGAGCGTGTACCGTCTGACATTCGTGCAGCTGGTGGAGTTGCGCGTATGGCGGACCTTAGCATTGTAGAGGAAGTACTGAATGCTGTTTCGATCCCTGTTATGGCAAAAGCTCGTATCGGTCATTTTGTTGAAGCGCGTGTTCTTGAGTCTCTGGGTGTAGATTATCTCGATGAGAGTGAAGTACTCACTCCGGCAGATGACTTGTACCATATCAATAAAAAAGAGTTCACTGTACCGT
This sequence comes from Brevibacillus sp. AG, assembly GCF_028369215.1. Lineage (NCBI taxonomy): Bacteria > Bacillati > Bacillota > Bacilli > Caryophanales > Paenibacillaceae > Brevibacillus > Brevibacillus sp. AG. The sequence goes on from NZ_JAQMYO010000015.1 coordinate 4,684, forward strand.
TTGTATGTGGCGCCCGTGATCTGGGTGAAGCTCTCCGTCGTATCGGAGAAGGTGCATCCATGATCCGCACAAAAGGTGAGCCAGGAACCGGAAACATTGTAGAGGCTGTTCGTCATATGCGTACGATGATGTCCCAAATCCGCAAAGTGCAAGCCATGTCCTACGATGAACTGATGGCGGAAGCCAAAAACCTGGGTGCTCCATACGAACTTCTTGAAGCGGTACACAAAACAGGTAAGCTGCCAGTCGTAAACTTCGCAGCAGGCGGAGTAGCAACACCAGCAGATGCTGCCCTGATGATGCAATTGGGCTCCGATGGCGTGTTTGTTGGATCTGGTATCTTTAAATCAGAGAATCCAGAGAAGTTTGCTCGCGCGATTGTGGAAGCGACCACCCACTACACGGATTACGAACTGATTGCTCGCGTATCCAAAGGCTTGGGGACGGCAATGCCAGGTATCGAAATCTCCAAAATTCGTGAAGCTGATCGCATGCAAGAGCGCGGCTGGTAAGGTGAGTAGCATGAAAATCGGCGTACTCGCTCTACAAGGAGCTGTAGCAGAACATGTGCGACTGCTAGAAGAGGTTGGTGCCACAGCCGTCCCGGTCAAAAAAGTAGAAGAACTGGATGACCTCGACGGGCTGGTCATTCCCGGCGGAGAGAGCACCACGATTAGCAAGCTGATGCACAAGTACGGATTCATGGAGGCGGTTCAAGAGTTCGGTAAGGCGAACAAGCCGATCTTCGGAACTTGCGCAGGATCGATCCTTCTGGCAAAACAGATTCAAGGACAAGACGATTGCCATCTAGGGTTGATGGACATCAAAGTCGAGCGGAATGCTTTTGGTCGCCAAAAGGAGAGCTTTGAAGTCTTGATGCCTGTTGCGGGTGTGGCGGCAGATTACCCGGCAGTGTTCATCCGGGCACCGTATATCATGGAAGTAGGAGAGAACGGTCAAGTCTTGGCCAAGCACGAAGACAAGATTGTTGTCGCCCGAAGCGGTCACTATTTGGCAGCAGCCTTTCACCCAGAATTGACCGAAGATACAAGACTGCACAAATACTTTCTCGACATGGTCAAGGAATACAGAAGCTAGCTGTCATACCGGAAGATCGGCCGTCAAAAAGGCGCCGATCTTCTTTTTTTCTGAAAAGATCGAGGTGGGCTGCTCTTTACATACGTATAGAACCTGTAGTACAGTTAACAATAATAGTATTCATGAATGAGAATGCGATGATGAGAACAAGTACTTCACAAGAGCCAGGCCTAGAGAGTCGGTGGTAGGTGCAAACCGATCCGGTTATGTGAAAGAATCCATCTCGGAGTGGCAAAGGAACAACAACTTTGCCCGGAACCGTCCCGTTATGACGGAAGAGTGGGCATATGCATGAAGGATTGCTGCATGTGTCAACGAGGGTGGCAACGCGGGTATACAACACTCGTCCCTTACCAGGGGACGGGTGTTTTTTGTTTTTTTTCAATACGATTCGGAGGGATTTACACATGTTGGACGTAAAAGTATTACGCCAGGATTTGGAAGAAGTAAAACGCCGTTTGGCTTACCGCAATGAAGATATTTCTGCGTTGGATCAATTCGTAGAAGTAGATGAAAAGCGTCGCCAAATCATCCAAGAAGCAGAAGCGCTGAAAAATAAGCGTAACACGGTATCCGAGCAAGTAGCGGTTATGAAACGCAATAAGGAAAATGCAGACCATCTGATCGCTGAAATGAAAGAAGTAAATGAACGCATCAAAGCTTTGGATGAAGAGCTGCGCCAACTGGATGAGCAGTTGGAGTTCATTTTGCTGAGCCTCCCGAACCTGCCGCACGAAAGCACGCCGATCGGGACGACAGAAGACGATAACGTGATTGCCTGGACATGGGGAGAGCCACGTGCATTTGACTTCGAGATTAAGCCTCACTGGGAGCTGGCTAGCCAAGCAGGCATCCTCGATTTTGAAACGGCGGCAAAAGTAACAGGAAGCCGTTTTGTTTTCTATAAAGGCTTGGGCGCACGTCTGGAGCGCGCACTGATGAACTTCATGATGGATCTGCACTCGAATGAGCATGGCTATGAAGAAGTGATCCCACCGTTTATCGTCAACCGCACGAGCATGACGGGAACGGGTCAATTACCTAAGTTCGAAGAGGATGCATTTAAAATCGAGGGACCAGATTACTTCCTGATTCCAACTGCAGAGGTGCCAGTCACCAATATGCATCGTGATGAAATCATGGATGGAGCAGATCTCCCTCGCTACTACACTGCTTTTAGCGCATGTTTCCGTTCGGAAGCGGGTTCTGCTGGCCGTGATACGCGTGGGTTGATTCGTCAGCATCAATTCAACAAAGTTGAGCTGGTGAAATTCGTGAAACCAGAAGAGTCTTATGACGAACTCGACAAACTGGTGAAAAACGCTGAAAAGGTGCTTCAACTGCTTGGACTGCCATACCGTGTCTTGAGCATGTGCACAGGCGATCTAGGATTTACGGCTGCGAAGAAATTCGACCTGGAAGTTTGGATTCCAAGCGGTGGCACATACCGTGAAATCTCGTCTTGCTCGAACTTTGAAGATTTCCAAGCGCGCCGCGCCAATATCCGTTTCCGTCGCGATACAAAATCGAAGCCGGAATTTGTGCATACATTGAATGGTTCTGGTTTGGCGATTGGACGTACAGTAGCAGCGATCTTGGAGAACTACCAAGAGGCAGATGGAGCCATCGTGATTCCAGAAGTTCTTCGACCGTACATGGGCGGAGTAGACAAGATCGCACCGAAGTAATAAGCAAGAGATAAGGAAAGCAGCTCTTGATCCATAACGGGTCAAGGGCTGTTTTATATTGTGTACTAATACAGGTGGAATTTTTTAAAAAACGTGTTGCACTGTACTAATCTCTGTTATATAATAAAAACAAATTTTAAGAATATTGTTTTAATACAGAAATGGAGGAATGGAGAATGGACTGCTATCGATGTGAAGGAAACGGAGAACAAAATTGCCCAAAATGTGGAGGCGTTGGTCATGATGCCAACGGAGCGGCTTGCCACAATTGCTTGGGAGATGGTCATGTATGCTGCAGCCATTGCAGTGGCAGCGGGTATCAGGAGTAAGGACATTTTTTTTGCTCTTGCTGTTATATAATAAAAAACATTTTATCAATCTGTATCATAATAACTTTGGAGTAAGGGAGGAGGAGCTGTTTTGACTACCGTACCAACGAATCCATATCCACTGGAGGTGCAGATTTCCGGTGAAATGCACCCCGGTTATCAAGATATCCTGACACCAGAAGCGATTCAATTCGTGATGAAGCTGGAGCAAAGGTTTGGCGATAGACGACAACAATTGTTGGCTAAACGCGTGGAGCGTCAATTGCAGATCGATGCAGGTCAACTACCCGATTTTCTACAGGAAACAGCGGATATTCGTAAAGGAGATTGGACTGTTGCTCCATTGCCCAAAGATTTGCAGGACAGACGGGTGGAGATTACGGGACCTTCGGGTGATCGGAAAATGGTCATCAATGCACTGAACTCGGGTGCTCGGCTTTTCATGGCTGATTTTGAGGACGCCAACTCACCGACATGGGAGAACACCATCCAAGGCCAAATCAACATGAAGGATGCGGTACGCCGCAATATCTCTTACATCAGTCCGGAAGGCAAATCATACACCCTCAATGAAAAGACAGCGGTTTTGATCGTGCGTCCTCGTGGCTGGCATCTTGAAGAAAAGCACATTCTCCTCGATCGAAAACCGATCTCCGGCAGCCTGCTTGACTTCGGACTTTACTTTTATCACAACGTAGACGCTCTTATCGCGAATCAGACAGCACCGTATTTCTACTTACCGAAACTGGAGAGCCATCTGGAGGCTCGCCTCTGGAACGACGTCTTCCTTTTCGCGCAGGATGAATTAAATATTCCACGCGGCACGATTTGCGCGACAGTATTGATCGAGACGATTCTTGCAGCTTTTGAGATGGATGAGATTCTGTACGAGCTGCGCGAGCATAGTGCAGGACTGAATTGCGGACGTTGGGATTACATTTTCAGCTATATCAAAAAGCTGCGGAATCAGCCTGATGTCATTACACCGGATCGTGCCCAAGTAACCATGACAGTTCCGTTCATGAAAGCATACACCACGCTGGCCGTGAAGACTTGCCATAAACGGATGGCGCCTTGCATTGGCGGAATGGCTGCACAAATTCCGGTGAAAAATGACCCGGTACAAAATGCAGAAGCCATCGCCAAAGTGCGCGCTGACAAAGAGCGGGAAGCGTACGATGGACATGATGGGACGTGGGTTGCTCACCCAGGGCTAGTGCCGGTAGCTATGGAAGTGTTCGATCGCTTGATGAGAGAGCCGAACCAAATCTGGTACAAACGTGAAGATGTGGATGTATCCGCTAAGAAACTGCTGGCAGTTCCAGAGGGCACGATTACAGAAGCGGGTGTCCGTACGAACATAAGCGTAGGCATACAGTACATCGAGGCTTGGTTGCGAGGCTCTGGGGCTGTACCGATCAACAATCTGATGGAGGATGCGGCTACAGCAGAAATTTCGCGGGCACAAGTCTGGCAATGGATGCGTCATCGTCACGGAGTCTTGCAGGATGGTAGAAAGGTGACGGAAGGTTTGGTGAAGCAATGGTTGAGTGAGGAGCTGCAAGCGATCAAGCAAGCAATCGGTCAAGAGAGGTACGACAACAGCAAGTATCCGATTGCTGGTGATCTGTTCTTGCAATTGGTAACGACAGAAGATTTCGAAGACTTCCTAACTGTACCGGGTTATCGCTATTTGTAAAAATAAAAAGAGTGGGGGAAATGAAAATGACGAAAGCAAACAAGCAAGAAGCAATTCAACAGGTGGAGCAAAGCTGGCAAGGCGAGCGTTTTGAAGGAATTACACGTCCATATACGGCAGAAGATGTCGTTCGTCTGCGCGGTTCCGTACAAATCGAACATACACTGGCTCGTCTAGGGGCAGAGCGTCTGTGGAGCCTCTTGCATACCGAGCACCATATTAAAGCGTTGGGGGCTTTGACCGGGAATCAAGCGATTCAGCAGGTAAAGGCAGGATTAAAAGCGATTTATTTGAGTGGCTGGCAGGTAGCGGCCGATGCCAATCTGTCTGGTCAGATGTATCCTGATCAAAGCCTCTACCCGGCAAACAGTGTTCCCCAAGTCGTAAAAAGAATTAATCAGGCATTGCAACGGGCTGATCAGATCGATCAATCAGAAGGGGGTACCGAGACGAATTGGTTTGCTCCGATCGTAGCAGATGCAGAAGCGGGCTTTGGTGGGCCACTGAACGTCTTCGAATTGATGAAGGGTATGATTGAAGCGGGCGCAGCGGGGGTGCATTTTGAAGACCAGCTGGCTTCCGAGAAAAAATGCGGCCATATGGGTGGGAAGGTACTGATTCCGACGCAAGCAGCCGTCCGTAACCTGATTTCCGCACGATTTGCGGCAGATGTAATGGGGGTTCCAACGATTATCGTGGCACGTACCGATGCAAATGGCGCTTTCCTGATTACCAGCGACATCGACGAGCAGGATAAACCATTCCTGACGGGTGAACGAACAGCAGAGGGCTTCTTCCGTCTACGCGGCGGATTGGATGCAGCGATTGCCCGTGGACTGGCGTACGCTCCTTATGCAGATTTGATCTGGTGCGAGACTTCTGAGCCGAATTTGGAGGAAGCACGCCGTTTTGCAGAAGCGATCCATGCCAAATACCCGGGCAAGCTGTTAGCGTACAATTGCTCTCCTTCTTTCAACTGGAAAAAGAAGCTGGATGAACAGACCATCGCTCGCTTCCAGGAAGAGATCGGCGAGATGGGCTACAAGTTCCAATTTGTCACGCTTGCTGGCTTCCACTCCCTGAATTACAGCATGTTTGAACTGGCGCGCGGCTATCGTGACCGCGGAATGGCTGCCTACTCTGAATTGCAGCAGGCTGAGTTTGCCAGCGAAGTACATGGCTATACGGCAACTCGTCATCAGCGTGAAGTTGGTACCGGGTATTTCGATGAGGTCGCGCAGATTATCTCTGGCGGCAATTCCTCTACGACTGCGCTTAGCGGGTCGACGGAAGAGGAGCAATTCGCCCATAATTAAATAGGAAAAACGAAGGACTACGGTGGTTCTCTGGTATTCAGAGGGCCACTTTTTGCGTTCACGTCTATTTTTCATAGAGTCTTAATAGCTTTTTAACAACGCATTTATATCAGTTTCATTTTTGTTGTTTACGATTAGCTTAGAAAAAACAAAGGAATCAAACACAAATAAAAACGAAAAGGGGCCTTAAAGATGAGAGGGAACCAGTTAAGCTGGAAACGAACCGTTGTTGTCATGACATCCGTTTTTCTGCTTGCGGGATGTGCCACCGAGACGAAATCAGGCACTTCTCTGGATACGTCGCAATTGACCCTGGATCAAATCGTGGAAAAAGCAAAGCAGGAGGGAGAAGTCAACTCCGTGGGTATGCCGGACACGTGGGCAAACTGGGGAGAGACTTGGGGCAATCTCGCAAAGGAATACGGCTTGAAGCATACGGACACGGACATGTCGAGCGCAGAAGAATTGGCTAAATTTGAAGCAGAAAAAGAAGACGCCACAGCAGATATCGGCGACGTAGGCATCGCTTTTGGACCGTTAGCCAAGCAAAAAGGGCTGACGCTGCCTTACAAAACCTCTTACTGGAACGACATTCCCGACTGGGCAAAAGATGATGAAGGACATTGGTTGCTGGGCTATACCGGAACACTGGCCTTTATTACGGACAAGACAAAGGTACAAAATCCTCCCAAGACCTGGGCAGATTTGAAAAACGGCAGCTTCAAGATCGCGATCGGCGATGTCATGAAAGCGAATCAGGCACAATTTGCCGTACTGGCCGCGGCCTATGCTAATGGGGGAGATGAGAAAAATATTCAGCCCGGCATAGACTTTTTCGCTGAGTTGGCAAAAAACAAGCGGCTCAGTACGAGCGATCCGAGCCTTGCCAATCTAGAAAAGGGTGAGGTCGAAGTCGCTATCTTGTGGGACTTCAACGCGCTCGGGTACCGGGACAAAATCGATAAAAACCGCTTTGATGTCCTGATCCCGGAGGAAGCATCAGTCAGCAGCGGGTACGCAACTGTAATTAACAAGTACGCCAAGCACCCACACGCTGCCATGTTGGCTCGTGAATACATTCTCTCCGACGCTGGACAGTCCAATCTGGCTCGTGGCTATGCTCGACCGATTCGTGCTAACGCCAAGCTGGACGAATCCGCTAAAGCCATGCTGCTCCCCGATGAAATGTATAAAAACGCACGTCCGGTGGGCGATTTGACTGCTTGGGAAGAGACAGCTAAAAAATTGCCGCAGCTATGGCAAGAGCAGGTGTTAATCCATGTGCGCTAGTAAGCTCGCCATGATTGTGCTCGACGGATTGAGATTTGACACAGCCATCTCGCACATGGGGTACCTGCATCACCTGGTCGAGTACGGTATTGCGGCTCGCTTCCAGGTACGATCGGAATTGCCCAGTCTCTCTCGTCCTTTGTACGAGGTTCTTTTAACGGGAACCCCTGTGTGGAAAAACGGAATTTCCAGCAATCAGGCGGTTCGGCTTTCGCACCAGGAGAGTCTCTTTCACCTGACGCAGAAAAATGGGATGTCCAACGCTGCTGCCGCTTATTGCTGGGTAAGCGAGCTTTATAACAAGGCCCCGTTCAATCCGTTTCACGACCGAATTCAATTGAACACCGATAAGCCGATACAAAACGGGATGTTCTATTGGGAAGATCACTATCCGGATACACACTTGTTTGCTGACGCCAACTTTTTGTTGAATGGGTACAATCCGGATTTTCTTTACGTCCACTCCATGAATATCGATGATGACGGACATAAGCATACGGCCGATTCCGCGCGATATCGAAATCGGGTTCTGGCGGCAGATTCGATACTGGCAAATGTGCTTCCTGCGTGGATCGATGCGGGTTATCAAATCATCGTAACAGCCGATCATGGGATGACAGCTGATGGAAATCATGGCGGCACTTCTAGCGCTGACCGGGACGTTCCCTTGTTTGTCATCAGCAACCTGATATCTCCGGGTATTCGCGAGGAGGCAATTCCGCAATTGCAGGTCGCGCCGCTTGCCTGCCATTTGCTCGGCATCTCCCCCTCCAAAGAGATGCAGCCATTGAACGTATGAGGGCTGAGTAAGACGTCTCCCTAAGGGGGCGTCTTTTCCTCTAAGAAAGGAGCTTTTGCGATGAAACGATTTGTCAGTATGCTCTGGGTCACGACGATTCCGTTCTTTGCAATGATCGCTCTGTTTCTCCTCGTCCCATTGCTTTCCATGATCGGAGGGAGCTTTCAGGCCGAGGGGGGCGGCGGTTTTACCATCAGTCACTATCGTGAGATTTTTTCAAATCCGTATTACTTGCAGGCTTTTGAGAACAGCGTGCTCATCTCATTCCTGTCTGCTCTCATTGGAATCGTCGTTGCTGTTTTCGCTACCTATGCGATTACCCGTTTCCCACAGTCACTGCAACAGCGAATTCTTGTCATTACGAACTTAACCTCCAATTTTGCGGGGATTCCGCTCGCATTTGCCTTCATTGTCCTGTTGGGAAACAGTGGATTGTTTGTTTTGCTCGCGAAGCAACTGGGGATTGATTTTGGTCAGTCATTTACTCTGTATTCGTGGAGCGGCTTAACGCTTGTTTATATTTATTTTCAACTGCCTCTGGCAGTCATGCTGTTGTATCCCCTGTACAACGCCATTCAGAAACAATGGATGGAAGCGGCCGAGCTGCTTGGGGCCAGTCCCTCGAAGTTTTGGTTGAGAATCGGTTTTCCGGTACTGCTTCCAGGCATCGTCGGCACATTCAGCATTCTGTTTGCCAACGCAATGGGTGCGTATGCTTCTGCCTACGCGCTCACCGGGAGCAACTACAATCTGGTGCCCATTCGGATTGGTGCGTTAGTATCTGGCGACATTTTTGCCAGACCCGAGCTGGGTAGCGCTCTCGCTGTACTGCTCGGCCTGACGCTTGCCGCCGCCCTGCTCGTGAACGAGTGGCTGACGCGGAAGATTCGGAGGGATTTGTCTTGAAGCGGATCAGTTTGCCATCCTTGTCGTTTGCGTTGCTCATGCTGTATTTGTTTTTGCCTGTCGCGGCTACCATCCTTTACTCACTGGCAACCGAGTGGAATAGCACGGTTTTGCCGGAAGGACTCACAGGAAAATGGTTTGCGGAGCTGTATGCCGATCCCCGATTTTTGCAGGCATTCGGGCGTTCTTTTTTGCTCAGCTTTCTGACGACTGTCGTTGCCGTTGTCATTATTGTTCCTGCTGTATTCTCCATTATCGTCTACGCTCCCCGGATGGAGAGGCTGGTTCAAATTTTGGTGATGCTGACCTATGCCGTTCCGGGTGTCATCATGGCGGTCGGATTGATCCGTACTTATTCAGGAAACGGAATTCCAATGGTCATCATCACCGCCGGGGCGTATTTGGTCGGTTTGCTTCCGTATTTATATCAGGGAACGCGCAACAGCCTGCTTGCCTTGCAGGCACGTTCGTTGATGGAGGCAGCCGAGCTCTTGGGTGCGAGCCACTGGCAGGCGTTTGTACGGATTATCGTTCCGAATATCATGTCTGGAATTTTCGTGTCCTCGCTCTTGTCGTTCTCCATTTTGTTTGGTGAATTCGTATTGATTAACATCCTGGTGGGAGGAAGATACGAAACCCTGCAGATGTATCTATACGCCAAGCTATCGTCAAGTGGGCATGTCGCCAGCGCAATTACCGTTACTTATTTTGTCCTCATGGCTATCATCACTGGCCTGGTTGTAAAATTCACGCGCCGAAGCTTCGCACGCAAGGAGGTTCCCTAATGAGCTACGTCCAAATCGAACACTTGTCCAAAACCTTTCACGGTCAACACGTGTTGCAGCAACTCGATCTTGCGATTGAAAAAGGTGAGCTGGTTACCTTGCTTGGTCCTAGCGGGTGTGGCAAAAGTACGCTGTTACGCATCCTCAGTGGTTTGACGGCCCCTGATACGGGCATGATCTACATTGACGGCAAAGATGTGACGGACGTGTCTCCAAAAAACAGGCAGATCGGCATGGTGTTCCAATCGTATGCGCTCTTTCCCAATCTTACGGTCAGTCAAAACATTGCCTTTGGCCTGGAAATGAACAAAATCTCGAAAACGGAGATTCGGGTGCGTGTCCAAGAAATGATTGAGCTGGTGGGATTGGTGGGAAAGGAGCAGGCTTACCCGCGTGAATTGTCTGGTGGCCAGCAGCAGCGTGTGGCACTTGCCCGTTCTCTGGTCACCCGTCCAAAAGTGCTTTTGCTCGATGAGCCGCTTAGCGCGCTTGATGCTCAGATTCGTAAAAATTTGCAAAAGCAGCTACGCACGATCCAACGAGAGTTAAACATGACGACTGTGCTGGTTACGCACGATCAGGAAGAAGCCATGGCTGTCAGTGACCGCATCTACATCATGAATGGTGGACGAATCGTTCAGCACGGCAGTCCTCAAGAGATTTACACGCAACCTCGCTCTGAATTTGTTGCTCGCTTCATTGGCAATTACAACGTGCTGACTGCCGAGCAGCTTAGCCAAATCGCGCCTCATTTGTCTCATCCGGCAGTTGAACGTTTCGCAATTCGTCCCGAGACGTTTCACGAACAGCCTTTGACTGGGGAGGACATCTGCTTGACCGGGAATATCGCTCAAGTAACCATGCTCGGCAACATTACCCGTTACGAGCTGAACATTGGTGATGTTCCTGTACTGGTGGACACTCTGCACCTGTCTTTCGAGCAGGAGCAGATAGGCACAACAAAAACAATGTATGTAGGTCCCAAGGATGTGATTCCGCTTTATGACACTATTGCCTGAAGAACGACAGCAAGTGATACTAGACGAATTGAACCGCCACGGTAAAATTCAGGTGATGAGTCTGGCAAAAAACCTGGCAGTAACACCGGAGACAATACGACGTGATCTGGACCAATTGGAACAGCAACGTTTGTTAAAACGAGTGTACGGAGGAGCTATCCCGTATCATTTGGCGAAGCGTGAACCGCACTTTGAAAAGAAACAGGCGATTCAACAGACGGCAAAAACGAAAATCGGGCAAATCGCGGCAGAACTTTTGTCTGACGGGGATACCATCGCACTCGATGTCGGGACGACAACACTGGAATTGGCACGTGCTATAAAAGGCCTCAACCAATTAACGATTGTTACGAATTCGCTCCCCGCGGCTTCTTTACTAAACGAGCTGTTGGAAGCCAATCAATTCAACGGTCAGGTCATTATGCTGGGGGGCCTGACCCATCCGGCCCAACAATCGGTTGCCGGGGCGTTTACCTGCGAGCTGCTCTCTCGTTTTCATTTTGATAAAGCGTTTATTTCCTGTGGAGGAATGACGGCTGATGGCTTCACCGACTATGACATGGAAGAAACGCTATGCTCGACCATGATGGTACAGCGGGCAGAGCAAGTCTATGTATTGGGAGACACAACCAAGATCGGCCAAACGCAATTTTTTCGTATTTGCGGCTGGCAGGATGTCAGCGCGGTTGTTTGTGACCAACCGATGCCGGATGAATGGCTTTCGTCTGGCATTCAAACTACCTGGATAAGCGAACATCCGGGAAGGAGAGACTTCACATGCTGATCGACTATCATCTTCATCTGGAAGAAGGGCCTTTTTCATTGCGTTGGCTCGACCGTACCAATACTGCCCTCGACCACTTTTATCCGCTTACTGAACCTCGACATACCCGCGCCTGGCTGCTGGATAGTCTTGCGCGATTAAATAACCGCATGTCTCTGGGGTGCTACGAACCGTCCTGGATCGATCTGTATTTACGTGAAGCGTTAAACAAAGGCTTGAAGGAAGTGGGGATTGTCGATCATTTATACCGCTTTCGTGAAGCCCGTCCCTATTTTGAACGGTATCTAGACCTCAGTGATACCGATTTGGGTCGCTTGCAGCGTACTTGGCTTGATCAAGTATGCACCGAGAGTCTTAATGACTTTTGTGTCGCTATCGAGGCAGCGAAGCAGCGTTGGTCGGCAAGCGGTGTGGAGTTGCGGCTGGGGATCGAAGCGGATTACTTTATCGGCGGGGAGGCAGAATTGGAAAGCTTGCTGGCAGGCGCTTCGTGGGATTATGTGATCGGTTCTGTTCATTTTATGCAAGGATGGGGCTTTGACAATCCCGAGACTCGCCATCTGTTTGAGCAGCATGACCTGAAACAGTTATACGCGGACTTTTTCCACACGGTTGAGTCCATGATCAGGAGCAATTTATTTGATTTTGTTGCCCATCTGGACAATCTGAAAGTGTTCTCCTATCGCCCTGAGGAATCAGAGATAGTTCCCTATTACCACCGGATCGCAACTGCTTTGAGAGAAACGGATACAGCGACCGAAATCAATGCAGGCCTGTACTACCGTTATCCTGTTAAGGAAATGTGCCCAAGTCCCGCTTTTCTCGACGTTTTGGTGGCGCATGGTGTTCCACTGACACTCTCGTCCGACGCGCACTTTCCCGACGATATTGGGAGATACGTGGCGGCGAATCTGGAGATCCTCCATTCAATGGGAGTAACGGAGATTGCTACTTTTTCCGGTCGTCAACGGATCATGAAGCCAATCCGTTATGCATCAGCTATTCCAGACGAGAACTGCTGATAGGAACTGGAACGGATAGGATTTGCCGAAAAATGGATATACACATATAATAAGAAAGTAGGTGATCATATTTGTCCCCGTAGCTCAGCAGGATAGAGCAACGGTTTCCTAAACTGTAGGTCGGAGGTTCGAATCCTCTCGGGGACGCCATCGAAGAAAAAACCTTGGTGTATCAAGGTTTTTTCTTTTTTTGTTGAGACGTGTAGCATGCCTCCAATGTATAACGTATATCAAATGACGAACGAAATAAGGGGGGGTTCTTTTGAAAAAAGTGATTGTAGGATGTATGGCTATGGTCTTGGCGATTTTCTTCAGTGGTTGCAGCTCAGATGCGGTCGTACAAAATCAGACTGCCGCGCCACCTGCAAAAGAAGTAACGAACACTGGCACAGAACCGAAACAATCGGTCGACAGCTCTACAAGCTATAACCAAATCGCAAGCTATATGGAAGAAGAGAGCAAGAAAGCTTTCTCCCCCTACTATGAGTTGCTGGAGTTTACACTATCGGATTATGAAGAGAAAACAGTAGATGGAAAAGTAGAAGCGACATTCGCATATCAAGTGAAATACAAAAACTTTGAGAAAGACCCTGACACGGTAGAATACATCAAAGTCGCAAAAGAAAAGAACGATCCCAACTACCAACAGCTGTATGATGAATATTTGCAGCCCAAGGACATGAATTTTCATTTGAAAGCGGTAATGGAAGATGCGGACTCCATAACGCTTTACACCAACGTGAGTCCAAAAGGAATCCAATGGGAGAAGGTAGTTATGTCTGATTTTATCGTGAAGAAATAATAAAGATAACAAACACAGAAAGAACGTTCACTTTAAATAGGAGTGGACGTTCTTTGTTTAAGATGATGTGGAGAGACGTCTAGCATGTAGATTCGTTTATTCGAGGTTACACATTTGGAATACTCCCCAAAGTAATTTTTACTTCTTTGATTTTAGTTTCACTTTCCTCATTAACCCATTTTTCAATAGTTTTAAACGAGTAGTCCTTTATATCGGGAATCGTTACTTTTAACGTCGTATCATTTTCCCAATGCAAATTACGAATGGGTACGGTGAAATTTCCATTAGTTATCTTGCTGATTATTTCGCTATTATTTTGAAACTCCGCGTTTTTAATTTCGACGGTGTCAATTATCACTAAACTACTTCTGCTTACAGTTGCTCCTTCATTTTTCCCAAATTTTATAGCTAAATATTTGTTATCGACCGTAAATAGAGCCTCCTGAAAAAAGCTTGATTGCGGGAGGGGGATAGATGTGACCTGATCGTTTTTATAGTTTACAAGAACATTGTCACATAACTTTATTCCACAACTGTAACTTATGACTGCGTAGGTAGCGTTGGGATTAGGAAGTGGGTTAACTCTCATGCGATCTATTTCAGTTTTTCGTTCAGATGAACTGGTAGTGTATTCTTCTAAATATGTACGTATAGTAGGGATTTGTTCAATTGGAATGGTAATCGTTTCACTTTCACTTGTGATAATCAGTTCTTCCCGGTTTTGATTTTGGTTACTGTATGAGCCTACAGAATCAGTAGTTTTCTGATTGTTTGAAGAACATCCAATTAATCCGACTCCTAATATAACAATTAGAAATAAACCGTAAGTTATAAAGTTTTTCATGTTTTCCTCTTAGATAGACATGTTATGAGAATTTGCGTCTATTACTGCGAATTGTACTGCCAATTTGATAGGAGGGATTACGCGTTTCAGGGTCCTATTCATTTTTCTCGCACCAGTACTCATACTCATTGTCGATCCAATCTTTGATATGATCGTAATTCCCCCAAGTATCTTCCACGTGGTACACGCTTGGCTCACAATCAAACGCTTCGAGATAATGATAGCGATACTCCCCCGTATCGAAATCGAAGTAAAACATTGCGAACTGGTTTCCTTCTTCATTCAGCATATCTTTAGCAAATACTCCACCCGTCTTCTCATAAACTTCAGGACCAGTCATCTTCCTTTGTTTAAAATCAGCAATCAGGTTTGCAAAACTCTTTTGAAACTCCTCGCTAACCATATCATTTTCAATCAACCAGCCGATGAAAAAACCTGTATGTACGTATGCCTGTTTTTGAGGCAGATCTTCCTCAAAGTTTTCGTAATGATATTTCGCTTTATCGTATACCGTTGTCACTAGCGAATCCTCTCTTTCTAATTGCCCATTTTTCAAAAATTATACAGGATAGATGTAATCGTAAAAAGCCAAAAGAGGATGAAGAAGGAAGGGTAGGAATTTTGTAGCATTGCCATGATGCGAAGTGGTAGTATTTAACTGTTATATAGAGAAAACCATTGGTTGGTTCATAGAGGGGTTATATTTCATGCGGAATTTGCTTGCCTATTTTCTTAGCGCTGTAATGATTAGTCTAGTAATCCTTCCTGTAGAGCCTGCGTCATCTAGAGGTTCAAGTTCCTCTAGCTCCAGTAGTTCTGGCAGAAGCTCAGGTTCGTCTAGTACCAGCTCATATTCTTCAGGCAAAAGTTCAGGATCATCTGGTACCAGCTCATATTCGTCGGGCAGAAGCTCAGGGTCATCTAGTACAGGCTCATATTCGTCCGGCAGAAGCTCGTACTCTTCAGGAAAAAGCTCAGGCTCAACCAGCAAAAGTTCAAGCTCAACCAGCAAAAGTTCAAGCTCCTCGATAAAAAGCGCAAAACCGTCAAGCGGTTTCAAATCATCCAAGCCGGTTAAAATCAAAAAAAAGGCTGACGACGACGATGATGAAGAAGAAAACGTGGAAGAAGAGACAAGCCAAGAAGAGGAGACGAGCGAAGAAGCCGCTGCGGAAGAGGAAAGAATCAAGCGGTCCGAACTCTTAATCCAAATCGATAGCGGTATTGGACCATACCATTTACAACCGAATCAATATTATCAATCGACCATTTGGGGTGACCCAACTCATAATGGTCCCCTATACTTTACCGTACATAATAACGGACAGTTAGAAGAGGTAGATGAGAGTGAGATAAATGGGGCAACAGTATTTAACATCCCATACAATTTCGATCCAACACCATTTGAAAAAGAGTTTTATCTTAATAGCCTGCCAACGGATCAAATCTATGTGGCATCCTTTCAATATCAGGACATTTACATGTTTTTAGACCCAGATGGTATCATTCAATGGCTCCCTAAATATGAAGCCTTAGAGAAAAACCTCCCCATCGTAGAAGCAGAAGAGGTACTGCTGTCAGAGCAAACGCTGGAAATGCATAGCAACGAAATGGCCTTGCATAATTTCCCGAAAAACAAAGTCTATCGGAAGAGTATCAATAGGATTCCGAGGTATTTTCTGTTCAATAATGAGGAAAATGTTCAGTTAGTAGGAAAAAAAGAACTTAAGAACTATGAAGTTTTGGAATATGACCAAATGATTGATCCGACTTCTCCTGATCTTATGGGAGAGATCAAAGAAAAAATCCAGGATTCAGGTGTCCCGACAGGATACATATACCAGATGACAGTGAACAATGCCCTGCGGAATTTTATCTATTATGGAAGGGGCTCGGTTGGGTTTGTAAAGAACTTGTCGTCTGTTAAAGAAAATTATAAGGTTCGTGATTTTGAACAGGCTGTCCAAAAGATGCGGGAAGAAAAAAAGGAGGAAGAGAAAAGGCAATCGATCTGGAAGCTGTATCTCATTACGGCGGGTACGATTATGCTCGGTATTCTTCCTTTATGGTATTGGTATATGAATAGAAGAAAAAAGAAGAAGAATCAACCGCCTAACAAGATCATGAAGAAAAACACCAACCATACGAGAAAGAAAAAGAATGTAACGCCAGAAAGAACACCGATTCAACAGCCCCTACCCAAAAAGAAAGAAATAAGAGTAGAAGAAAAAAAGAAGCATGATGGCGGACTGTTTCAGCAATTTGAAGCCGTAAACAAAAAAGAACAGCCAAAAAGCTCTGGAAGCGGGCTATTTGATCAATTTAATTCCTCCAATAGAAACCAATAAAAAGCAAAACCCGTCCTCAGCCGAGCTGGAGACGGGTTATTCATTCCTCTCTTTCTTTGAGAACTCGAGGAATGGTCAGAATTTTTCGGGTATGGTAGAATGAATTACCAATAAATGAGAATCGGAGGGAGCATGTCAGATGCAAAATGATAAGCGAATCAACTTCATTAACCCTGAAACAATGCCACCTACGTTTGGCTACACCCATGCGGTGGAGGTTCGGAACGCACGGACGATTTATGTATCGGGACAGGTGGCTCTCAACAGGGAAGGCCAAGTGGTCGGCACAGGCGATTTAGCCGCACAGACAAAACAAGTTTTCGATAATATCCAATTCGCGTTAGAAGCGTCAGGAGTCAGCTTTGAGCATGTAGTGAAATTGACTTTTTTCGTGACCGACATCTCCAAGATGCACATTGTCCGTGAGATTCGAGATCAGTACGTGAATACAGAAACCCCGCCAGCGAGCTCTGCCGTTGAAGTGAGCAAGCTCATCAGGGACGAGCTGTTGATTGAGATTGAGGCTATCGCCGTTGCAGATATATAGATGTCCCATCCCCCTTCTGTTCGATTATTCATCGTTCAGGAGGGTTTTTTTGTGCTCTTTTGGGAAGATTATGGAGCGAGATAAGCGGATCGGCAATGGTACGTGTCGGCTCTAAATCTTTTGCTATTGGAGTTGGTTGCATGAATTATATCATCGCAGGTATAGGTTTGATCACGGTATTTTTGCTTGCTTGGCTGGCAAGTAGTAATAAAAAGCACATTCGGTATCGCCCTATCCTCATCATGATTCTGATTCAGATCGTGTTTGGTTTGCTGTTGTTGCGAACCAGTATTGGACTCATTTTAATATCAGGCATTGCCAGCAGTTTTTCTGTACTCCTGGAGTATGCTTACGAGGGGATCAATTTTGTTTTCGGTGGCATTGCGAATCCGGGTGCGTCTCCGTTTTTCTTACAAGTTTTGCTGCCGATTGTGTTCGTATCTGCACTGATAGGCATTCTGCAATACACGAGAATTCTCCCTTTATTTATTCATTATGTGGGACTCGTATTGAGCAAAGTGAATGGCATGGGAAAATTGGAGTCGTATAATGCGATTGCTTCGGCGATCGTCGGGCAGTCCGAAGTGTTTATTACCGTGAAAAAACAGCTCAGTGCTATACCCGAAAACAGGCTGTACACATTGTGCGCCTCTGCGATGTCCACCGTGTCTATGTCGATTGTCGGTTCCTTTATGACCATGCTCAAACCGGAGTATGTAGTAGCTGCGTTGGTGCTTAACCTATTTGGTGGTTTTATCATTGCTTCCATTATTAATCCGTATATAGTGAAGCCGGAAGATGACTTGCTCGATCAAGAAAAAGAAGAGAGACAGGCCTTCTTTGAAATGCTCGGGGAGTACATTCTAGATGGATTTAAAGTAGCTGTAGTCGTGGCAGCGATGTTGCTCGGATTTATTGCAATCATTGCGATGGTGAACGGGTTATTCACGGCGGTATTCGGTATCTCGTTCCAAGCGTTGTTAGGGTATGTCTTTGCTCCCCTCGCTTTTCTTATGGGGGTTCCTTGGCATGAAGCCGTACAAGCGGGAAGTATCATGGCCACTAAAATAGTGGCGAACGAGTTTGTCGCCATCCTCGACTTTACGAAAATTCAAGGTCAGTTAAGCGAGAGAACGGTCGCCATCGTGTCGGTGTTTTTGATCTCGTTTGCGAACTTTGGCTCCATCGGGACGATTGTTGGCGCGGTAAAAGGCTTGAATGAAAGGCAAGGAAATGTCGTCGCTCGGTTTGGACTAAAGCTGCTGTATGGGGCAACACTCGTCAGCATTTTGTCAGGAATTATCATCAGCATTGTAGTGTGAAGGGGACCCTTTCCGGGGTCTTTTTTGTTAGGGACGGTTTCGTAACCAAATGATGGGGAGTAGCGTCTATCAATTGAGATATTCGTCTTTATTTCTCGGATCGTATCCTTCATCAAAGGAATGGGAATCACGGTTGTTACGCTCTATGAGGACTCTCTGCTTCCGGCGCTTGGCAATCCAATCGATGATGGCTCCAATCAGCAAGAGACCTCCGAAAATAAGTACGACGAGTAACCAGAGTGGCATTCATACAACACCTCACTTTCACTAAAAGATACGTCTTACCAGTGACGAAGTTGCGATGAGACCATTCAAGAGGAGATAAAGGAGTGAAGTCGGTTGAGAAAATGGGTGTGTATGACCGTAGTGGCAGGTTTGATTGTGGGAGGCTGTTCACCTGACACGAGCGTATCAACAGATTCTAAACAACAACCTGTTACCGAGCAGAAGCAAGAGGCGGGAAATAGCGGGGGTGACAAAAAGCAAGAGAAGCAAACCGCTACCGTGCGTCAAATTACGCTGGATGAGCAATTTTTGCAGCTGCTTGCCAAAAACGAAATCAGTGGCTTCGATATCCACATCGGGATGAAGCGGGATGAGGTTTCTGCGCTATACGGAAAGGTAACGAAACAAGATTATTGGGATGGCGGACGCTATGAAGTCTTTGAGAAGCTAAAGAGTGCGCTCATTTATTTTGATGGGCAGGATCGCGTATATGGAATTGATTTGGCGGGTCTTCATCTAAATGAAACGAATCTGGACACGATCCGTAAAAATCTGGGGCCGCCTGTCAGTGAAGATAAGAGCATGGCCGATCAGGATTATGTCATGTTTTTTGAAGCGGGAGATAACTCCGTATTTATTAGTGCAAAGGACGAGCAATCTCCAGCAGACAAAATAAGAATCATCAATAAAAAAATGATCGAGGAATCGCCGCAAAAAGAATAAAGAGAAAAAGCCAGTCAGAAGGCTCGAATATGACCTTCAGACTGGCTTTTATACGTGTAACAATGGAATTACTCAACCGAGCTTTTTCCAAACAGAATAGTGTCCAGTGCGAACTTGGAGCTGCCGCTGATGCCAAGAGCAACCAACATCGCAAGCAAGGCCAGATCCAATTCATAACCAGCTCCACCTTCACCGCCCAGGAAGCCAGCAGCGAGCTTGGCTGTAAAGATGGCACCAATCATAACAACAGACAACGCACCTGCGAACACGCGAGTACCCAGACCCAGAATCAAGGCGATACCACCGACTACCTCCAAGAAGGCTACGAGATAAGCAATGAATGCAGGAAGTCCCATGGTTCCGAAGAAACCAGCGACATTCTCCAGCCCCATTTGGAATTTAGCCACTCCATGAATGGCAAAAGTAAGACCAGCAATCACACGTAGAATAAGTGCGCTCCATTCAAAACGATTTGACATGTATGAATCCCTCCGATAAATTTAAATGTGTAACAAAGTTACTTTTCGTTAGTAAGTATACAATAATAATTTCTTAAGTCAAGTCATTCGATTAAAATCCCAACGGTTGGCAATTGAAATTTTCAAGGTTGATTCGCATCATTGGTTTTGATGGATTGAACAAAGAGCGGTATACTGAAAGGAGAATGAGGTGATACCTATGAAAGAGTCTACCCTCTGTCCGAAGTTCGAAAAAGGTATGCAGTTGTTGGGAAAGCGATGGACAGGTCTAATCCTATACCAGTTGTTGTCGGGACCACAGCGATTTTGTGCATTGGAAGGGGCCCTGCCAGTTAGCGGAAGGCTACTTTCTGAGCGTTTGAAGGATTTGGAGAAGGAAGGACTCGTGCATCGGCAGGTGTTTACTGATTCTGCTCCTGTCCGCGTAGAGTATTCCTTAACGGAGATGGGGAAAGCTCTGACTCCAGTGCTCAAAGGGATTGAGACCTGGTCGCAGAGCTGGATCGAGTTGAATGCAGACGAAATGGCTAACGACAGCGAAGAATAACACAGCCTATATAAAAAAGCATCAGGAGAGTACGCCTGACGCTTGCCACGATGAAAACCCCTGGAGACAGGGGTTTTTCTGTTATCTGTTCATCTTTACGAAGGATCTTCGTTCTTTTCTTGCAAAGCCTTCCACTTTAAAAATTCAATATGGCGCTTGACCTCAACCAGCTCGTCCTCTGACAGGCCATCGACATCTAAGAAGGTCGCCGGTGTTTCCCGGACAGAACCGCGTTGCCAAGATGGTTCCTCCGTGCGCCCGTGGAGAAAATCGGTGGATACTTCAAATAAATCTGCGACTTTGGAAATCAGATGAAAATCGACGCCCTTCTTTTCGCCTGACTCGATCCGCGAAAGTACGGTATTATGTATGCCCAGCTTTTCAGCTAATTGAAGTTGTGACCATTGTTTTTGTTCGCGCAGCCATTTTATGCGTTGACCAATTATGGACATCGTGAGACCACCTTTATCGTTTTGGCAATTCCATTCTAACAATTTTCCAAAACGGAAAAAACAAGATTGCTAATATGACAAAATCTGTATTGACTTTGCTAAAATTGAAAGGATATGATGTAACTATAAATATTTGCCATTTTTGCAAATCAGGAGGAGATAACTGGTGGAAAGACTCAACCTCCCATTTATCGCGCAACGACGTAATGAGTGCAAGTTGACCTTGCAAGAAATGGCGGAAGCACTCGGGTTTCGAAATGCTTCGACATACTTGAAGTACGAGAAGGGAGAATATGACTTCAAGGCTAATCATTTGCCAGTGTTGGCTAAAAAACTAAGATGTAACATGCTTGATCTTTTTATCCGAATGGTTTGCTGATTTGGCAAAAGGGGTGGGGGGCTTGAACGCTTGGGAGGCAAATAGAAGGCAGCTGGAAATATGGAGAAAAACCGTCGCTTACGAAATTGAAATGATGGCGCCACAGAGTATGCCGGCTTGCGAGGGATTTCTCGAGCGCTTGATACTATTTGAAAAGGAGTTGGAAAACAACGCGCGATGCCCATATAGTACGACACATGGTGGGAATGATGCCGGGTCGCGTCCGTTACCCGTTCAGGAAACAGAAAAAAGCCCGGTACGGACTTCACCGTGACCGGGCATTCGTTGTATTTTATAGCTTGCTGATCTCTTCTTTTAGCAGCTCCGAATGGGTTCCGAAGACGACTTGCACGCTTCCTTGACCCAGTCGCATAACACCTGCTGCACCGAGGTCCTTCAAGGCTTTGTCGTTGACCTTCTTGTCATCCTTCAAGACGAGACGCAAACGAGTGATGCAAGCGTCTACGCTAACGACGTTTTCTTTTCCACCAATGTGAGTGAGCACTTGGATCGCTTTATCCTGCATCGAATTGTTCCTTCCTGTAGCTGTAACTGTCATTTCTTCGTCATCTTCTCGTCCTGGCGTCTTGAGGTTCAACTTCACGATCAGGAAACGGAACAGGACGTAGTAGACCACGGCGAATGCCAGACCAATCGGGATGATCATCCAAGCATTCGTAGAGAGGTGGTAGTTGATGCCGTAGTCGATCAGACCCGCTGAGAATCCAAAGCCGTGCTTGATACCTAGAGAGGTCACGATATACCCGGACACACCCGTCAATATCGCGTGAACAAAATACAGGAGTGGAGCAGCGAACATGAACGCAAATTCAACTACCTCGGTAATCCCGGTCAGGAACGAAGCGAGAGCTGCACCGATAAACATAGAAGCAACTACTTTGCGTTTTTCAGGACGCGCTGAGTGAATAATAGCGAAAGCCGCTCCAGGAAGTGCGAACATCATGATCGGATAGAAACCAGTCATAAACATTCCTGCTGATGGGTCTCCCGCAAAGAAACGATGCAAGTCGCCGTGTACGACTTTTCCTGTCGCATCGGTAAAGTCACCGATTTGGAACCAGGCAATCGCATTGAGTACGTGGTGCAGACCAAATGGAACGAGCAATCGGTTGAAGAATCCGAACAAGAAAGAACCTGTTGCGCCGAGACCTACGATCCAAGAGCCCAATGAGTCAAGGGCAATCTGGATGGGCCCCCAAATGATCCCGAAAATCAAACCGATGACAACCATGGAAAGAGAAGTGATGATCGGGACGAAGCGTTTTCCACCGAAGAATCCTAGCCATTCTGGTAGCTTGATCGAATGGTAGCGGTTATAGAAAAACGCTGCAATACCACCCGCCATAATACCGCCGATGACACCCATGTTCAGTTTCAAATCGTCCGCGATGAAAGGCAAGGCAGCAGGAACAGCTGCAAGTACTTTCGTTAATACGACGTAGGCGATGACAGCAGCCAAAGCAGCAACAGCATCTCCCGCCAATCCAATGGCAACACCGACAGCAAAGATTAAAGCCAGGTTGTCAAAAATGGCTGAACCACCAGCAGCCAAAAGCGGAGCGATGTAGGAGTCCATGAATGCACCAAAGGCGCCGAGATTGAGGTCCTTCTCGAATTTGAGAAGACCAAAGCTTTGCAAAATCGCTGCGGCTGGCAACGTTGCAACCGGGAGCATGAGGGCTCTCCCAATCTTTTGCAGAAAAGCGAGCATAGGATAAAACCTCCTTGGAATGAAATGAATTTATCAGGGAAGCCGCTCTCCGGATGAATGGCAAAATGATGAGGGCACAAGGAATAAGCCGGAGAGAGACCATTCTGATCGATATGTTGAAAGCGCTTACACTACTCAGGCGACAAAACCTTTTATAAGGCTTTGTCTTTCAGATATTGAACAACCTCGTCTACAGTAGAGAGTGTAAGAACGTGTTCGGCCAGTTGCTTCGCTTCTTCTACGCTGGTGGAGCGGATACGTTCTTTGACTTTTGGCATCACCGAAGCGGCACCGCTGAACTCATCGAGTCCCAATCCGAGCAGGAGCTTTGTTGCCAACGGATCTCCCGCCATTTCCCCGCACAGTCCGGTCCAAATGCCCGCCCGATGGGAAGCTTGGATGACTTGGGAAATCAATCGTAATACGGCTGGATGGTAGTAGCTGTACAGCTCGGCAATATTGGCATTCATCCGGTCTACGGCCAGCGTATATTGAACGAGATCATTCGTGCCGATGCTGAAAAAATCTACCTCTTTCGCAAACGCATCTGCTTGCAGGCAGGCACCCGGAATCTCCATCATCATGCCTACTGCGATCTTCTCGTCAAAAGCAATTCCTTCTGCCCGCAACTCTGCTTTCGCTTGCTCCAGCAATCGTTTGGCTTCACGCAGCTGCTCCAGATGGGAAATCATCGGGAACATGATCAGCAGGCGACCAAATGCACTGGCACGCAAGAGAGCGCGTAATTGCACCAGGAACAATTCCGGTCTGGCTAATGAGATGCGCATGGCGCGGAAGCCAAGGAACGGGTTTTCCTCCTGTGGAAGCGCGAGTGCTGGCAAATGCTTGTCACCGCCAACATCCAAGGTGCGAATGATGACTGGCTTGTCGCCAAAAGCAGCGGCTACATGCTTGTATGCAGCAAATTGTTCGTCCTCATCGGGAAGGGTGCTGCGATCCATGAACAAAAACTCGGAGCGGAACAACCCGATTCCTTCTACACCAGATGCGACCAGTGCATCCGATTCTTCTGGCACGGCCATGTTTGCCATCAGGTGAACACGGTGGCCATCGGTTGTTTCGGCAGGCAGCTCCTTAATGGCTTCGTACATTTGGCGTTCCTTTTCTTCCTGCGCGGCTTTTTCCTGATAGGCAGCCAGTGTATCCGCATCAGGCGAAACAATCAGCTGTCCAGAGGTTCCGTCGATGATCAGCAAATTTCCGGAGTCTACTTTTTCCATTAAGGTATCGCCTGCACCCATGACAGCGGGAATACCGAGAGAGCGTGCCAATATGGCTGCATGAGAGGTAGCGCCGCCTTTTGCCGTGACAATTCCCCGTACATGCTCGAGTGGAAGCTGAAGCGTCTCGGATGGGGTGACGTCCCATGCAACCAGGATGAAAGGCTCTTCCGGGTAGGAGATGACGGTGTCACCGCCCGAAATATTTCGAATCAGACGGCGGCTCACATCACGAATATCATCCGCGCGCTCTTTCATGTAGGCATCGTCCATACTCTCAAATAGAGCAATGAATTGATCGGCTACTTGCGAGACAGCGGCAGATGCCGCCAGTTGTTGATTTTCGATGAGCGCATTCATCTCCCCGACAAATGCCGGGTCATCCAAAAAGGCGATATGAGCAGAGAGGATGGCCGCTTTTTCCGAGCCTAATTGCTCCTCTGTCTGTTCCTTTAGCTTTTCCAGTTGTTCGCGTGCTTGCTCTACGCTTTTGCTAAGTAGTCCTAGCTCCTGAGTCGTATCCACTGGAGTGGTGGACTCTGCCTGCGCGATGGCTGTTTCGTGTGTGAGGCGTAAAACAGGGGCAATCGAAATGCCAGCGGAAACCGGGATTCCTTTTAACATACATCCTTCACCTTCCTGTCCGTCGTTTACACTATATGTTTGACGAGGATTGCTCCAATAGCTGCTGAATCGCAGTGGCTACGTTTTGTTCATCCGCGCCGTCGATCTGAACGGTCAGGGTGTCACCTTGGGAAACACCCAACGTCATGATGCCGAGAATGCTTTTGCCATCTGCGTGTTTTGTCCCTTTGCTCAGCGTAATCTTTGACTGAGATTGCGACGAACAATTCACGAGTAGAGCTGCTGGTCTCGCGTGGAGCCCACCCTCTACATTGACGGTAACTTCAAATTGAACCATGTTGTACCTCCTTCAACCATGCACTTCGCTTTATTTTAAGACGACAGTCATCAGTGGCTCTTGACCTGCTTGCACAGTTGCTTTTGCCACCACATTTTTTTCAGCAACCCGATCACCGTTTGTAATAACGATCGGTGTTACAATCGGACAACCCGCCTCTTCCAGTACGCTCTTGTCGAATTGGATGAGCTTGTCGCCAGCTTTCACTTGATCGCCAACCGAGACAAACGGGGTAAAGCCTTTCCCGTTTAATTTCACGGTATCGATTCCAATATGCATCAATATCTCAAGACCACTTTCAGTCGACAGCCCGATAGCATGGTGAGTAGGGAAAAGATGCGTTACCTTTCCATCGACAGGGGAGACGAGAGTGTCTGCACTTGGCAAAATCGCTACTCCATCACCGACGACTTTCCCTGCGAATACAGGATCAGGAACTTCGGACAGGGGGAGTACGGTACCTGTTAAAGGTGCAAGAAAGGTTACCTCTTGTTGTTGTTTTTTTCGGGAAAAAAGACTGCGTAGCATAGTATCCTCCTTTTGCGTCTGAACCAAAAAAGGCATGAGACGGTTGAATTCATACGACGACATACTTACTATGTCCGTATGATCTCACCGCTCATGCCTAGTCGAGCTAGTAACACGCAGGATTATGATTTAATTTTGTTGTAATAAGCGATAAAGGTGCAGAGCCATGTAACCAACCTCGTCTTCTGGTACAGCGATCTCGAGACGGGTGGAGATGTATTCAGCCAGCTCTGTTGCCAATTGATAGGCTTCTGGCATGGTGGTTTTGACTCGGTCCAGAAGCGGGTTCTTGATGAATTTTTGTTGACGGATGCGCTCAACGGCAAAGCGCAAATGGGTAATGAGGCGAACGTAGTCAATGGTACTGCGTTCAATCGTAATAGCTGTTCGTTCTTCAATCAGGCTTACCAAATCCGTGATGATGTTGGTGAATTGGACAGCCTTTTTTACTGGGACGTAGCTGATCGCGGAGTGAATGTGCAAGGCCAGAAATCCGATTTCACTATCGGGAATGTCCAGGTCGAATGCGTTCTTGATCATATCCGCTGCCCGGTTTGCCAGCGCGTACTCCTTCGTGTACAGCGTCTGGATTTCGAACAAGAACGGATTCACGATTTCCATGCCGTTATTGAGCCGATAGATGGCAAATTGGATATGGTCAGGCAAGGCAACGTGGACGTGTTCGTTCAATTCTGGCGTAATCTCACTCGCAATGAGAGCGATAATTTCTTCCGCAATTCCTACGACAGCAGGATCTACTTGGCTCAAGATGTTCTGATACTGCTTCTGATGGTTCTCATTTTCGAGCCTGAAGCGCTTTTCCACACGCGAGTCATGGGCGGGGATGGTATTCCCGGGTTTTGCGCCAAATCCGATTCCTTTTCCGAACAGGACAATTTCTTGTCCGGATCCGGGTTCTTCCACGAGTACGACGTTATGGTTCAACACACGCGTAATTGCGTACGTTTTTTCCTTTTCACGGGACAATCCATTCCACCACCTTTAGATAGACAAAAACGGTCCATGACCGTAATTGCTTACCGCAAGCGGTCACCATCCAATTTAATGAAAAATGTCGATGAACCATGACATTAATCAGAAAAAAGAGCCGAAAAAACCTTTTTAACAAGAAAAAGATCTTCTCGGCTCATGCCTGCATTACCAGTAACACGCCTTGTGAAAACGCTTCAATTAAAGCTTATAATAGCTCACGTCTCGTACATTGTCAATCACCCTGTTAACGGGAAAAAACACGGTGGGCAGGAGAAGCAGAAGCCTGTCCCGAATTGTTTGAACCAAGCAGGATAACGGCAAAACAAAGCCAAGCGGACGCCTTATTAGCAATCCGCCTGGTTTGTTACTTGGTGTACTTGTCGGCAATCGTAGATGCACAGAAGGAGTTCGGTTTGATTTCGGCACGAAAGTGATTGGTTTCTGCTAAGCTCAACAAAGACTGGATAAACTTACGGGTAGGGCCATTCGTACCGATATCAAAATGCAGGCGGATGGGAGTATCTAAGTGGTGGTCCCGCAAATATTGGCGTACTTCTGTGGCAAGTCCGACTGCGTACATCGCTTCCTGAAATATACGCTGTTGCAAGGATGAGTACCGGCGTTCTTGAAATTTGTGATAAAAGAAGGTGCCCCCATGGCCGGGACGAATCACTGTGATCACAAGAGCAAAAAAAGTCCCGCGGCTTTTTAATTGAGAGTCGGCCCCCACAATAATTTCAAATGGACCACCTATTGATGAGATGGTATGTTCGATGTGGGAAAACACTTCTTCTTTTGCCAGTAGACCTCTAGTCGGACTGTGAAAGCGATCAAATAACGTATTTGCAGAGGTTAAGCCCACTCACATCCCTCCAGAAAGAGGCTAACAATGATTTTCATACTTCTTCCTTACATCATTAATGTATGTAATCTCGCAGATAGTATGTGAACAGGTAGGGACAAAAACTTCTTGAATCAACTTTTTTGGGTAAAATGGTCCGTTTGTTCGGGACGAAAGACTGTTTTTGAAGGAGCTTTAGGGAAACGTGATACAAGCAAATGAACATGATTATTATATGAAACAAGCCATGGAAGAGGCCCGGAAAGCCGCTGCGATTGGCGAGGTTCCGATCGGTGCGGTCATCGTGCGCGACGGGGAAATCGTAGGTCGCGGCTACAACTTGCGGGAAACACAAAAAGACCCTACCTTGCACGCGGAATTGATCGCGATACGGGAGGCAAGTGAACGCTTGGGTGGATGGCGCTTGATCGGGTGTACGCTGTACGTGACGTTGGAGCCATGTCCGATGTGTGCAGGTGCAATCGTTCAAAGCCGTATCGAACAGGTCGTGTATGGCGCTCGCGATCCGAAGGCTGGCTGTGCCGGGACATTAATGAACCTGCTCGCGGAACCACGCTTCAATCATCAGGTGCCAGTCTTAGAGGGTGTTCTTGCAGAGGAATGCGGGCAGATGCTCAAGGACTTCTTTCGTGGATTGCGGAAAAAAAGACAGCCGGTACAGGAATGACCGGGCTGTCTGGACAAACCGTCTGCATGCAGGCGGTTTTTATTTGTTTACGTTTTGCAGCAGGTGCAGCTCTTCTTCGGTCAGTTCGCGATACTCACCTGGGGCGAGTGACGGGTCAAGGTGAAGCGGGCCCATACGAATCCGTTGCAGATAGGTGACTTGCAGGTCGAAAGCAGCAAACATCCGTTTTACCTGATGGAACTTTCCTTCCATGATGGTGACGCGAATCTCTGATGTTTCTCCTGAAGAGATAATCTCCAGCTTGGCTGGCAGTGTAGTGAAGTCCTCCAATTCCACGCCTTTGGCAAACTCCTGTACATGGTGCTCAGTAACTCGGCCATCGATGCGGGCAAAGTACTCCTTGTCCACTTTCTTTTTCGGGGACAAGAGACTATGGGAGAGGTGACCGTCATTGGTCAAGAGTAAGAGACCCTCGGTATCAATATCCAGTCGGCCTACCGGATGCACCTTGATAGCCCACTCGTACGGGAGCAAGTCCACTACGGTTTCATGGACATTGTCCTCTGTAGCAGAAACGACTCCAGGCGGCTTGTTCAGTAAAACGTACACCCAGCGCTTAAAGTTAAGCGGTTCTCCATCCACAAGAATTTCCTGTTCCTCGGCAATGACATGCATCCCCGGGTCTGTTGCGACAACGCCGTCCACGACGATCAGTCGCTGTTTCACTAAGGCTTTCACTTCCTTGCGCGTGCCGATTGCCATATTGGCCAGCACCTTGTCCAAACGTTCACGTTTCATATATGTTCCTCGCTTTTCTTCTGATCGGATACAATCGTGTGTGCTGTTATTAGTTTGGCCTAATGAGCCGCGCAAATCAAGGGGAATGCAAAGGAATGAGTCTTGCATTTTTGACTGTATTTTGCTATAGTAAATAATGTTTCTGACAAACCAAATATGGAGAGATACCCAAGTGGTCATAAGGGGACGCACTCGAAATGCGTTAGGCGTCGTGAGGCGTGCGTGGGTTCGAATCCCACTCTCTCCGCTTAGATTTTTCGGATCGAAGAGAATGAAGCATATTTTTGCCAGTGTGGCAGAGATATGCTTCATTTTTTTATATCACAAAAACTGTAAGCAAATTTTAATTTTGCGTCTAATAACGGGTACCGCCAGCAAAACGCGGATTAACAACGTTAAGGGGATGCGGACAGCTAAAAACGCCGATTTTAACCACAATAAGGCATGCAGCACAAGACCAATTATGTTGTATCCATGAGGGTGAATCTTACTCTTTTTAGAGTTTTACGCAACACAATTTAGCCTCAAGATTGTATTTCACAATGCAATACAACGAGAAGATTTTTACGACCAGGTTCATGGAATGGTGCCATATAATATTAGCTCTGATATGTTTTTTAAAAGCAACTTCGAAATGGGTCACTTTGTCGCTTTCATACATATAGAAGAAAAATGAGGTTTTTTTACAACCAATGCCCCCAAAAAAAATCTTAATATGATACGAAAACGCAATGAAATTGCGTAAAAAAGAATGGAATAATTTATAAAAAACGGTTGTTTTTTACCTTCTTTTTTTACCTATAAGGTAGGACGGTGAAAAGCATGAACGATGAGTTATTAATAGAGGAGTGTAGAAGAGTTTTAAGAAGGATCGCTTGGCGGTTGCAGTATCAAGCAAAGAAGATTTCCACCCGAGAGCTTCCGATCATAGAAAATATCTGTGGGCAGAATCAAATGTCTTCTGTAGATTCTAAGTTACACTTAGAAGAAATGTTGAATTCCCTTCCGGATAAAGCAAGATTTGTTATTGAGCAAGTAGTCATCAATGGAGTTCCAGAAGAAATAGTTGCACAGCATTTAGGCATATCTCAACAAGGCGTAAACAAATACAAACGGAAATATTTAGGGATACTTCGAAAAAAATTAGAGTCTAACCTGCAAGCAGTTAAGTCGTAGGCCCTCCCAAATGGAGGGTTTTTTTAAAATTTTTTATAACACGAATAGCCCGATCAACGTCTTGATTAGGCTAAATCCCTTTGCTACCGGTTATGTTTAAACACCTTACCAAACGAGCTACAAAGGCCCCTTTATGCGTTTTTATTCTAGGTGTAGGGTTGGCTAGTCATTGAAAAATCGAAATTTACCCCATTAGAACCGTTCAGATGATTGGTCACTCCATCAAAAAAGAACCCGATCACGCTCTAATTTATAACAAGAGCCCCAACTAAAAAGTTGAGGCTCTTGTTTGGGCGACCGCCAACCAAATGACAAATAAGCCACTTTTTCCCTTAACGTGGGTTTCTGGTTACTTTGCTGGCTGTACCCCATTTACTAGCCTATTGACGCTCATAATGATCTGGTCGGTTCGAAGGAGATTCGATCCTTACAGATCACAAGGTCTCCTTTTTCCGCTTATTTTCAACATAGGTTAGAAAAGCTTGCATTCCTTTAAGCCAAAGAGCCAAAAAGGGTGTCGTAACTGGTAGTACTATCAGGGCATATAGGGGTGCTAATTTAAAATAGTCAAGCATGATATCATTCGCTGTAATCTCTGTTGACGGGGTCATTACACGCTCAAAGCCATACTCTAAAATAAGCATCAGCGTAGCACCAACTGACCCCATGAAAAGGGGGATTATAAAACCTAGAAAAGCACATAAAACCCAATATACCCATAGGCGAATGTTCCTGAATGCCTGGAAGTAACCTGAAATACCAGAAATAACAGATACAGGAAATAGGGATGTCACAAAAAACCATAACCATCCCCCAAACGATGCTCCCCCAACCGACATGCCGCCAGCTGCGAAATCTCCGAGAAAAGAAATGATAAAACTCAAAAAAAACATAGTTACCAAACCGTAAATAAGACCTACTAACGTAGAGCGCACTTTAATACAAATGGTCGCTCCCTCCCCCAAGTGAATTAGTTTCAATATTATTATTATTTATCAATAAATTCCACATATTATCAAATACATTTCATTAGCGGGTCGCGATATCTTTGTTATTTAAGCGTCTTTCGCTACTTATGCTTGAATGCTAATTACTTGGCCCAGTAGATTTGACCTATTCTGAGATTTTCGATGTCGTGGCATAAATGACTGAGATCCCTTTAATTGAAGGACAATTTATCAAAAAGTTTAACGTTCGGTTGTAGAAAACCAATCCTGATTACCTATATGGGTGAAGGTGATTGATATCAACATAGCATGAAGGTTGGGCGACCTTTATGTTATGCGCCCTTATCATTCATCTTATAATTCCTATAGGAGATGGATATAAATGGCAAATATTGTAGAATTGCGTGTAGCAGCGTTTATCCCTGAAGAATGGTTATTAGTTACTTCTGATCCTTATAACAATTATTATGGTGAAGGAAACAACCGTGATTTTACCTACTGGACGGAAAATCAGAATAAGCTATTTAAAATGGCTCAACACATTGTGATTAATTGGAATACTTCCACAATTGATGTATACAAAGCGGTGGGACCAACTAGAACGAAAATTGAAAATAGGGCAACCGGAAAGGAATATATTAAAGAATATCCGTTGACAAGTGACAAGGATATCACATATAAGAATACAGTTTTAACCCCAACGACTGCGTCCCTATATATCAAAGGTTCGGCTGGAAATTCTGCTTTGCCGGAACTTTCCCCTGCGATTGACTGGGAGTACAACATTTCTGTTGATAGAAAAACTGGACGTGTAAGTTTTAATGGAAGACACGATGGTTTCCCTAATCATGAGATTTATAAACGAATTGATAAAGGGACTCCAGTAGAACTTTATAGATTCTATAAGAAGACACCTGGACATTTGGTTGATCCAATGGATGTTGAAGTGAATTTTTCAAAATAAAGTTCAGAGAATCGGAAAGTCGGCTATCCAACTAATGGATAGCCGACTTTCTACAACACCGTACGTACCTTTCGGTATACGGCGGTTATTCTCGAAGAAGATAGACGATTGTGAAGGCTAAACCCAACACGAATAGCACGATCAACATCTTGATCAGGCCAAATTCCTTTGCTACCGGTTATGTTTAGACCCCTTACCAAACGAGCTACAAAGGCCCTTTTATGCTTTTTTATTCTAGGTGTAGGTGGAAGGGATTGGATAGTCATTGAAAAATCGAAATTTACCCTATTAGAGCCGTTCAGAATGATTGGTCACTCCATCAAAAAAGAACCCGATCACGCCCTAATTTATAAACAAGAGCCCCAACACAGTTTGCAGTATCTCCAGCAACGATAATTAATTCCTCCATCAAAAAAGGAAGCATGGCGGTATACCTCTAAAGGTATCCGGATGCTTCCTCTTTTTGTTTTCCCCATCCTACTTCCTACAAAAATAAGGCCCACACCATTGGGTTTCATGGGTCTTCACATACGTCCACGTAAAATCCTTATCCACGACATACACATCGTATTCCGTTTCCAAGTCCGCGACAGAAAACACCGCAGCATTTTCCAAGATCAACACTTCATTGGAAAGCTGGTAAAACACATAGTACGACTCATGGGCAACTTGCTGAAAGGCTTCATCCGCTTCCTCGCGTTCAAGACAATCCCTCAGCTTATTGCTGAATAAATGCCACAGATACCCCTGGTAGCCGTCTTTATTTTTGAGAAAAATCCTCTCTTTATCTTCTTCGGTCAGATGGCTCGCAAAATGCTTCTCCCACTCTTCCCGTAAGTACGGTCCCCAAATAGACAGCTCTGTTGTCTTCGTGTTCTTCTCCTTCATCCGATCAGCTAGTTTCATTGGGCGCCTCCATGTTGACACAAGATCATTTCTAAGAAAATACGTATGAATGAGTGAGTCGGTCACGTCTCGCCTATTGACAAAGAAAAACGAGGCGCATATTATAATACCCATAGGGGTATACGTATAAAGTTGATCAATCACATTTCTACTCAAAACATAGGAGGTAGACAAAATGTCTGCACAACCGAATTTCACCGCTGATAAAACGTTAGATTGCAAAGGCTTGGCATGTCCAATGCCTGTCGTACGCACAAAAAAAGCGATGGAAGAGATGTTACCGGGTCAAGTGATGGAGGTAAAAGCGACTGATAAAGGCTCAATGGCCGATTTGAAAAGCTGGGCAAACAATACCGGGCATGAATTTCTGGGCACGATTCAGGAGGGGGAAGTATTCAAGCATTTCCTGCGAAAAGCGAGTACCCATGAGGTGAAGGAGGAGACGAACTTCCTACAGACCATTTCCAATGAAGAACTGCAAAAAAGGCTGGAAGCCAACGAGAAGCTGACACTCATTGATGTGCGAGAGCCGGCAGAATACGCTTTTCACCGCATTCCTGTAGCCATTTCAATACCCCTGGGAGTATTGGGGCAGCGCTTGGATGAGCTACAGCTCGATGATGACATCTACATCATCTGCCGATCCGGCAAACGCAGCGACATGGCTTGTCAGTTGCTGGCCGAAAAAGGTTTTACCAAAATCACCAATGTAGTACCGGGTATGTCTGGCTGGAATGGCCCGGCAGAAAAACAATAAGGGGGAGAGAAAGATGATGGAACAACAAACAAGTGTGAAGGCGATGACAGCACACGAGCTAACGCAGCTTCTTTTTGCGCAGGAGGAATTGTTTATTCTCGACGTTCGCAATACGAGCGATTACGAGGCTTGGCAAATCGAAGGGCATCGAGTAGTGAGCATGAACATCCCTTACTTTGATTTGCTGGATGGGGTGGAGGCTGTTCTTGAGAAAATCCCTGTGAAACAGAAGGTGTTGGTCGTCTGTGCAAAAGAGGGCTCTTCCATTTTTGTCGCAGAGATGCTAGCAGAAGCGGGCTTTACGGATGTTTCTTACCTGCAAGGAGGAATGAAGGCGTGGAGTGAGCATCTGGAGCCAGTGAAGGTGGGAGACCTCCGTGATGGCGGAGCGATTTATCAGTTTGTCCGCATTGGAAAAGGCTGCTTGTCTTACATGATCGTATCAGGAGGGGAGGCGGCTGTCGTCGATACACTGCGGATGACGGATGTGTACGAAGCATTTGCAGCAAAGCATCAGTGGACGATCAAGCACATCATCGATACTCATCTGCATGCCGACCATATTTCCGGTGGAAAGAAGCTGGCAGATCGGCTCGATGCATCGTATTGGCTCCCAGAAAAAGATGCGGAAGAAGTTACGTATTCCTATCGTAAGCTAGAGGAAGGGCAAGAAATTCAGGTGGGTGCAACCAAAATTGCGATCCTGCCGATCTATTCCCCCGGACATACCATCGGGAGTACGTCACTGATTGTTGATGATACGTATTTTCTCACGGGAGACAGTCTGTTCGTCGCTTCGATCGGACGCCCGGATTTGGCTGGGAAAGCAGAAGATTGGGTGGGAGACCTGCACAACACCTTGTATAATCGATATAAAGAGCTTCCCGAGCATTTAGTCGTGTTGCCTGCTCATTTTGGCAACTACACGGAGCTTGGTCCAATGGGTACCGTATCTGCCCGTTTGGGTGACCTGTATCGCAACAATCCAGGGCTAACGATTGCAGATGAAAGTGAATTCCGGCATATCGTTACGCATCATTTGCCGCCGCAGCCGAATGCGTATCAAGAGATTCGTCAAGTGAATATGGGGAAATTAAAACCGAGCGAAGAGGAACAACAAGAGATGGAAGTAGGGCCAAATCGCTGCGCCATTCACGATAAATAACGAAAAGGTTGTTCAAAAAATCGTCTTTTGATCACGAAGTAGTCCTGAAAAGTCGACTTTTTGAACAGGCATTTATATAACAGGAGGAATGAAAAATGGCGGATATTGTGGTAGATACAAAAGGTCTGGCTTGCCCGATGCCAATCGTCAAAGCAAAAAAAGCCATGGACGGAATGCAATCCGGTCAAACCATGGAAGTACTCTCGACGGACAAAGGCTCTTTGAACGACTTCACTGCTTGGGTCAAACAAACAGGGAATGAGCTGGTTTCCCATGAGGTTGAGAACGGTGTGTACAAATTTCTAGTGAAAAAGCTGTAAGGAGACAGAAGCGAGCACTTTTGACCGTTTTTGTAGTGCTCGCTTACTCCTGATTTTCATAAACGATACGTACGCCAAGGTGCGTATAGATTTCTTCTTTGTAGTGGCCATTGGGGCATTGCTTTTCACTGAACAAGGCATTTTTGTGTGAGCGCAAAGGTTCTTGGCAGGTGGGGCACCGATGCTGAAAAATGGATTTGAAAAAGCGGACCATTTAAATCACCTTATTCACAGTTATTTACTTGGGATTAATTTTACTTGAAGATGGTTCATTTGAAAAGATGGTTGAGCATTCCGATGTGTTAGGTAGGAATGCGAGGAGGATATATGGACGTTTTACTGCTTCTGCTCATGGTCTCTCTCGGTTTTGTCGGCTCCTTTTTTTCCGGATTACTCGGGATTGGCGGAGCGATCATCAGCTATCCGATGCTCCTGTTTATACCACCGGCACTAGGCGTGGCGCAGTTTTCTGCCCAGGAAGTTTCGGTGATATCGATGTTTCAAGTATTTTTCGCGTCGCTATCTGGCGTACTGGCTTTCCGCAAAAGAAACGGGAAAAACTCGCCCCTGATTCATAAAGGACTCGTCAGGGATATGGGGGTAAGCATCTTGGCGGGCAGCCTGATTGGTGCGGCTCTCTCCCAATACTTGTCGAATGAAAACATCAATGTGGTGTACGGGATACTGGCGATCATCGCCGTGATTTTGATGCTCGTGAAAAATAGGGGGACAGAAGCGGCAGCAGGGGAGGTCGCATATAACCGCTTCATTGCTGCTGGTGCTGCGTTTGCCGTAGGAATTGTATCCGGGATTGTCGGTGCAGGGGGGGCGTTCATCCTCATTCCGATCATGCTGACCGTGTTGAAAATACCTACGCGGGTGACGATTGCCTCATCTTTGGCTATTGTATTCATCTCCGCAATAGGTGGTGTGATCGGGAAGCTGTCGGGTGGGCAAATTCCGCTCTTGCCCGTTTTGTATACGGTCATCGGAAGTGTTTTGGGTGCACCGGTGGGCAGTATGATCAGCGCCAAGAGCGATGTGAAATATTTGCGCTATGGCCTAATTGTGCTGATTTGTGGAACGGCTATCAAGATTTGGAGTGACATTCTATAAGGAAAGATGCTTTTCGTTGCAAAAGCTTCTTTCGCTTATTTTCATACCTATACAAGTATAAGTATATCGGAGAGGTGTTCTTACATGGAAAAACAACAAAAAGAAAAAACGACGATTGTGTTGTTCAGCGGTGACTTGGATAAAGCGATTGCAGCCTTTATTATTGCGAACGGAGCTGCGGCCTATGATCATGATGTCACGATTTTCTTCACCTTCTGGGGACTGAATACCATGCGCAAGGACGAGATCGTGAAAGTAGAAAAGGGGTGGCTTGAAAAAGCGTTCGGTTGGATGATGCCAAGAGGCGCCAAGAAGCTCGGACTGTCTAAAATGAACATGATGGGCATGGGGCCAGAGATGATCAAGCATGTCATGAAAAAGCACAATGCCCTGACGCTTCCACAACTCATCGAGCTGGCTCAGGAGCAGGGAGTGAAGCTGGTCGCTTGTACGATGACGATGGACTTGCTCGGTCTCAAACAGGAGGAATTGCTCGACGGAATGGAGTATGCAGGTGTGGCCGCTTATTTGGGGGATGCGACACAGGCAAAAGTAAACCTATTCATTTAAACAGCAGCGTAGGCAGCTTGCTTGACATTACCTGGATTTCGCATAAGATACCTGTATGTAAGGTAGTTCCAAGATTGATACGTATGCCTTGTCGTGAAACAGGAGGAATTCATATGGATTACAACTACAGTGACGATATCAAAAGACGTTTAAAACGAATCGAAGGACAAGTCCGCGGTGTGCTGAAAATGATGGACGAGCAGAAAAACTGCAAAGACGTAGTAGCGCAGCTCTCCGCTGTTCGCAACGCTTCAGATAAGGCTATTGCCCAGATTGTAGCGGAAAACCTGCAACGCTGTTTGTTAGAAGAGCAGGCTGCTGGAGGAGACACGAGCAAGCTGGTGAAAGAAGCCGTAGAGCTTTTGGTCAAGAGCCGTTAAACCGATTTTGGAGAGGAGCTTCCTATGAGTTTCACTACGATTCTTTTGCTGTTAGCCTACGCGATCATCATTTGGTATTTGGTCTCTCGCTTCCTTCCTGTGAAGGGATTAGAAAATCTCAAAACAGACCAGTTCAAGGAACGGGTCAACCAAAAAAGCAGGGTACTGCTCATCGACGTACGCGAGCCGCACGAATATAAAGCGGGTCACATTCCATCAGCGGTGAACATCCCTTTGTCTCAGCTCGACAATCGTGCAAAAGAAATTTCCAGCAAAAACGATATATTGCTATACTGTCGGAGCGGGATGCGTAGTAAGCAGGCAGCAAAAATTTTAAAGAAACACGGCATTCCTCAGATGGCCCATCTACAAGGCGGGTTCATTACTTGGAATGGTCCAACGAAAAAGAAATAACAGCTAGCACCTGGTGTATGTTTGAATACCCGGGTGCTTTTTTCATGAGATAAAAAACAGGGTTGACATTTCATTTCGTTGTAACTACAATGATTACAACAAGGCGATGCGGTAAGTGCCTATTCTTTTTGAAAGAGTTGTAACTAATTCGGTTACATCTACAACATACAAAATGGAGGAATATCATCATGAAGATTGCAATTGTAGCAGCAAGCGGTAAAGCAGGTAAGGTAATTATGAAAGAAGCGCTGGATCGTGGCCATCAAGTGACAGCGATTGTGCGTGATGCATCGAAAATCGAGCAAGCCGACGTAGCTGTGATTCAGAAAGATGTGTTTGACCTGACAGCGGCAGATTTGAACAGCTTTGACGTAGTCGTGAATGCCTTTGGGGCACCAGCAGGTCAAGAACATCTGCACGTAGAATCAGGGAAGGCTTTGATTGAAGCGTTGAAGGGTGCTTCTTCTACACGTTTGCTCGTTGTAGGTGGTGCAGGCAGTCTGTTTGTAGACGAGGCCAAGACACTGCGCCTCGTAGAAACTCCTGATTTCCCTAAGGCTTACTTGGCAACTGCGCAAAAGCATGGAGAGTACTTGCGTGTATTGGAAGAGTCAAACGGCATTCAATGGACGTATATCAGTCCATCTGCCTTTTTTGACCCAGCAGGGGAGAGAACAGGCGCGTACCGACTCGGAAAAGACCATCTGTTAGTGAACGCTAGCGGACAGAGCTATGTGAGCTATGCCGATTATGCTGTAGCCATGCTCGATGAAATCGAAAATCCGAAGCATCGCAATGAGCGCTTCACAGTAGGCTCCTAATCTCGATTGGAATTAGGCTCCTTAACAAAAAGACCAGCTTCCTACAAAAGGATAGCTGGTCTTTGTTGTGTATCGAGATTATCTGCCAATCCCACCGACGAATGGGTAGGAAAACGGGCGTCCATTTAAGGAATAAATGATACCTTTGATCGGGTAGTAGATCGCCATCAGTCCAAACACAATCAGGAACGGAATCCCAATCAACAAGAAGGTGAAGAACCAAGAAATAGCGATGAGCACCGTCATAATGATGTGGAAAAACAAAGCTTGCAGCGCCATATTTTTGGCGTCACGATTTTGTACGAGCAGCCAGACAAGAATGGGCACAAGGATCGGTGCAAAAAATGTGCTAGCGTGCGTTATGACTTTTACACCTTTATAATCCATAAATAAGTCCTCCTTGATTAGATGTAAAACTTGATCTACTGTCATTGTAACGTATGGATATCACTCAAAAAAACCATCATAAGCGTGATTATTTGATCCGACTATAGACGGAGGAATTTTTATTTCCATTCGTTTACTGTTATAGTAGTAAGAAAATCTTTCGTTTTTGGTAGATAATTCGTAATGTTTTTTGGATATGATAAATGGATAAGCAAGAACTGAGAAGGGAGCATATAGACATGATGATCGATTGTCATCATCCGTCCAGCATGAAGGATCGGATGATGTTCTTCTATAATTTTTTGCGGTCACCTGGCCAAGTAGGCAGTATTACTCCTAGCTCCCGTGCGCTTTGTAAACAAATGGTTGCGCCCATCGACTGGGAGCACGCACATACAATTGTGGAATTAGGAGCGGGAACGGGGATTTTTACGAAGTGGATCGAGCAAAAGAAAAAACCGGAAGCCGTACTGGTATCTTTTGAAAAGGAGACCAAGATGCGCAAAAGGTTGGAACCACTATTTCCCGATGTACGATTCCATGAAGATGCGGTAGATTTGAATCGGGTTCTTTCGGACGCGGGATTGGGCAAAGCCGACTGTATTTTGTCAGGACTGCCATTTGCCAACTTCCCACAAGAGCTGCGTGATCAAATTATGGATCAGGTATATCATGCACTAAAACCAGGCGGAGTATTTGTCGCCTTTCAATATTCGCTGCAAATGAAAAAGCAGCTTTCCTCTGTATTTGAGCAAGTATCGGTGAAGATGGTTCCATTGAATCTGCCACCTGCCTTTGTCTACATTTGCCGGAAGGATGATAGCAAGGGTGTCGGCTAGGAGGATTTCTACATGATTGTCGATATGCTGTCCGAGTCTGTGGGTCAGTTTGGCTATTTTGCTCTTTTCTTTATGTTATGGCTAGGGATTGTTGGTATGCCGATTCCTGACGAGGTGATCGTGCTGTCTGCAGGAGTGCTGACCTCGATGGGACTTCTGCATGTTGTTCCTGCATTTATTGCGACCTATTTGGGTGTCGTGTCTGGGCTGTCATTGGGATATGTGCTCGGGAGATGGCTAGGTGCACCTGCACTGAACTGGATTAGTCGCAAAAAAGGAATGAACAAGTACGTAGATCAAGCGCAGTCGCTGCTCGATCGTTACGGAAGCTACGCTCTATGTATCAGCTATTTCTTTCCTGTCGTCAGGCATGTGGTTCCTTACTTGGTCGGGATCGGGAAAATGACGTTTCCACGGTACGCCCTGTTTTCGTACACAACCGGCTTTGTATGGACGTTGATTTTGTTTTTGCTTGGTCATTTCATGGGAAATAAGGTGGAGATGCTTACTTCTTATGTGGCCTTGTTGAATAATCGAACCGTGATTTTCTCTGTCTTAGGTGTACTGATTCTCATTGCTGCTGCTTATTATGGGTTTACCGTTTGGAGAAAACAAAAAAGCATGGCAGCTGCACCACAGCCTCTGATGATCGATCGTGATCGGCAAGAGTAATCTGAATGTAATCATAACCAATCCTCTGCGTGGAGCAGAGGTTTTTTTGCTTTTTATTATAAAAAAACCCGTCCGTATGTGCGGCAGTGGCACAATGGAGGGGCTTTGGACAACGATTATGAGGTAGCCTTGTTTCTTCGAATGTTTCGCTGGCGCAGCCATTCCGGCAAGATGATTCCGAGTAAAATGATCACGACACCGCTCACTTGGAGTATAGAGACAGATTCATTCAGAATGACATAGGAGGAGAGCACAGCCATAGGTAGCTCAGCTGCTCCTAATATAGCTCCCATCCCCGGCCCTATGTGGGGCATACCATAATTGAAAAAAACGGTCGGGATAAAAATACCGAAGAAGGCGAGTAAAAATACGTATGGAAACAACCCGTCCAACAATGCTCCGTTGAATAGAAAAGCGGGTGGGTAAATCAGGCTGGCCAACAGAAAAGAGCCAGTCGCCATGCTGGAACTACGAATCCACGGATTAATGGCAATGGCGATTTTTCCACTGAACAA
Organism: Brevibacillus sp. AG; assembly: GCF_028369215.1. Classification (NCBI taxonomy): domain Bacteria; kingdom Bacillati; phylum Bacillota; class Bacilli; order Caryophanales; family Paenibacillaceae; genus Brevibacillus; species Brevibacillus sp. AG. The sequence goes on from NZ_JAQMYO010000015.1 coordinate 45,740, forward strand.
AATAAACAATGTAAAAGAAACGGCTGAGAAAAGACCGAAGACGACACCAAGGATATGAAATTGGGCCAAACCGCCGCTCTCAAAAATTCCTCCTGAAAGAAGGGTTCCTGTCAGCAGCAATAGGAGGGAAAAAATCGTCTCCTTCCCCGGCATTCGGCGAGTCATCACAGCTTCAACCAGTACGCCCATCCATGTGAACTGAAACAAAAGGACGATGGCGATCGAGGCAGGGATATATTGCAGGGCATTGTAGTACATAATTCCCGTGGAGCCGACAGACAGACCTACGGCGACCAATAAAAGCAACTGGCGGAGGGGAGGCTTGGTCCGCAGGAAGAAAAGAGCGGGTATCCAGGTCAGCACAAAACCCAAAAACATTTGCCCACCAATTACTTCTGCGGGCGAATAGCCTTGCTTGTAGGAAAGCTTTACGATGGTTGATAGTATGCCGTAACTACATGCTCCGAGAAAAACCAGGAGGATGTATCTCATCTGATGCATCTCCTCACATACGATAATAATTCTTAGCTAGGATATTACGACAGCGTCCGTTTGTCTATGGATGAAGAAGATTCCATTTTTAGTTCGAACAAAGGTTTATGTTTGATCCCAGCGGGAAATAGTGAAATGACACTATGTAAGCGTACCCACTACAAATGGAGTAGCTATAGGTTTGGAACAGCTCAGAAAAAAGGGGGAGGCTCGTGTACCTGAAGTGGAGGGATCGATTATTTTCCACATTTTTATTGTTGATTCTTGGCCCTACTATTCTTATTTGCTTCCTTTTTTATGAAGAAGCCGAAGAGGCAGTATTTGTACTATACGAGACGAACATGGATGCGAATATAGGGCTCGTCGATGAACGGCTTTTGTCCCTTTTTCAGTCTATCCAAAAGGATACCGATGAATTGGCGAATAGACTGACCAGGCGAATAACAGGGGAACCATCTTTTGTCGAAGGGAAAAAGATTGGCTTCAGGCGTGAATGGACATCGAAGGAACAAGCCGTCCAAAATCTATTTGAGCGTTTCTCCCGTAACCAAAATGTGGTAGGAAATATTGTTTTTCTCGGTGAGGATGGAAGAGTTTTCTCCTTACACGAAGATAAGAGCTGGAGTACAGATAATCAATCTCTGGAACGCGAGCAATGGGGAACCGGAGAAAACAGAGTGAATTTTCTTACCAAAAGGGAGCAAGAGGGGCGGCCAAAATCATTTTTTCTCGAGAAGCGCCTGGAGAGTTCGAATCCAAAAGCTACGGGACTTTTATTGGTGGAAATCAATCTGGATAAACTGACTGACTGGATCCGTACCTATGTGGTTCCAAAAGAGTATGGCATGATGGTCCTTTCCCCCTCCCGAACCATTATGATTCACACCGATAAAGCTATGATTGGAAATCATGTTTCGGCGCTTCCTCATTATGAAATGGCACGCAGTCAGTGGGAACAATCCAATGAAAATGGACTCTTTTCGTTGCTCATCCAAGGCAAGGACATTTACATATACCGTCAAGTATCAGAAAAAAGCGGTGGTGCTTATTTTGAATGGTTGCCGAGAGAGGGGATAAACGAACGATTACAACGATTGAACCTCATCTTTTGTTTCACCCTTTTTATTGTTGTTTTATTTGCCTGTTATGTGGCTCATCGTTTATCAAAATGGATTGGTGAGCCGATCTATAGCTTGGTATCCGCCACGGACTCCTTGTTGAAAGGTGATTTTTCCATACGCGTCCCGATACAGGGGATGAAAGAAATAACGTTACTGGAGAATAAGTTCAACACGATGGCAGAACAGATGCATGCGTTAATTACTCGAGAGCGGGAGTATTCCCAACAGAGCTTGGATCAAATCGTTCGCAGCTTTTATTTAGCCGTAGAAATGAAGGACCCTTATACAGCAGGACATACAGAACGAGTTACGCACTATGCCCTTATCATTTACGATTATTTACAGCAACAGGAGCAGCTTGCTTTTTCACGAGATGATTTACGTTATGCTGGCTTAATGCATGATATCGGAAAAGTAGCCATTCCTGATCACGTCCTTTTAAAAACAGGAAAGCTATCACCTGACGAGTATGAATGCATGAAAACTCATTCCATCATCAGTGGAGAAATTGTGGAGCAGATAGAAAATCTGTCACATATCAGTCCAGGGGTAAGGCATCATCATGAGCGCTGGGATGGAAAAGGTTACCCTGATCAGCTCAAAGGGGGAGAAATTCCACTGATTGGCCGTATTCTGGCCGTAGCAGATACATTTGATGCCATGACCTCTACGCGTTCCTATCGCAAAGCTATGTCAGCAGAAGAGGCATACGAAGAAATTCTGCGATGTGAAGGAACTCAGTTCGACCCCTCCATTGTTTCGATTTTTAAGAAGGCTTTTGAAGATGGAGCTATTCAGATTACACAATCGGCGGATTGTAAGGGAAGAGTTAGTAAGGATAGAGAGATTTCCTAGCACTGGATAGGTTTACTCCTTGCTATCGGTTACTAACTTTGGTATTCTAGTTCTACCGTGCTAGACGGGGAGGTTGCGGTGCCCTGTAACCTGCAATCCGCAATAGCAGGGTTGAATTCCTATCCTAGGTTTTCTTATGTGAGGCTGCCTTATGGCGGCGGTGTTGAGGAGCGGGTCCTGTGCAACGCGAACCCATGAACCTGGTCAGGTCCGGAAGGAAGCAGCCATAAGTGGATCATCGCGTGTGCCGCAGGGTAGCCTGCTCTGAGCTGCTACCATAAGTAACGCTCGGATAAGGATTATCGAAGATAGGTGCACGGTACTTATCACGCATGTACAGATAGCATGTTTCCGAAGGGAAGCATGCTATTTTTATTTTGCGATCCAATTATTTTTTGTTGGAAATTGACGATAACTAGCGAAACATTTCCGTGCTTTTCAAGTGGATAGAATGAAGGTTTTATAAGTATTTTCACGAATTTTCATAATAGGCGGAAAGGATTTGGTTTCTTTCCTTTCAAAATACGTCATAGGCCAGGAGGGACAAGCTATGAGTGCTCTTTCTTCGTTACATCTCGTTGGCTCGTCCGGTCGATTGCAGCGGTTCATGCATCAACTGCCTACTGCCGTTTTATTGGTGAATCAAGCGGGTAGTATCGTGGAGGTCAACGAACAACTGCTTCGTGTAACCGGATATTCACGCGATCAACTTATCAATCAGCCTATCAGCTCTCTTCTTCCCCATCGAGGCTCCATGGAGCACCTATATGAGGAATATTTGCGAAAGGAAGAAGAAGTGGGAACCAAAGGCGAGGTCGAACTGGAATGGTGTAATAAACAGGGGGGATACAGGAGCACATCTGTCATGATCATGGCACAGCAAGCAGAAGAACTTCTGTACATGATCCATTTTCCCCAACTCGCAAAAGAAAGCGACCAGCTTTTGTCGCAACGATTGCTGACCAAACTGACCTATGATACAAGCATGGGCTTGTTTATCCTCGACGAGAAATCGATCATTATCGAAGCCAGTCAGACGGCGTGCAAGCTACTGGGTATGGAGAGACTGGACGTCATCAATAAACACGTTGATCAAGTATTTAGCGGCATCCCCGAACCGCATCGGTTCATTAAAAAAGAACTGTTGGAAGGCGTAAAGCTGCAAAATGTCGCGACTTCCTGGACCAATGACAACCAACGCTATGAGCTGATTGTCGACGCAAATACGCTCCAAGACGAGTCAGGGAAAACAGTAGGGGCGTTTATTCTATTCAAAGACATAACAAACCTGCGATCCTTCGCCCAAAAGCTCGAGCGGAATGAACGCTTGGCGATGATCGGGCAAATTGCTGCTGGTACAGCACACGAGATTCGCAATCCGCTTACCTCAATCAAAGGATTTCTGCAAATGTTCCTCAGGTTATTCGGTGACAGCGGCATGGACAGGGAGAAAACGTACACCGAAATCATGCTCACCGAAATCAATCGCATCAATTCTTTAGTCAGTGAATTCCTACTATTGAGCAAGCCGCGTAATATTCAATATTCTATGGTCGACTTAAATACTGTTTTTGAGGAAATTTTGCCGATCGTCGAGTCACAGGCAAATCTGTACGGAATTGATGTCCAGTTTGCCTCTCGGGGTAAGCTTCCGATGGTCGTAGGGGATACCGAGCTATTGAAGCAAGTGTTCATTAATATCTGCAAAAATGGAATAGAAGCAATGGGAGAGCAAGGGTCGCTTCGGATTTCCCATCATTTCGATCAGGATGGCGACAAAGTGAGTATCGATATTCACGATACAGGTCCGGGTATCCCGCTTTACATTATTGATAAGATTTTTGATCCGTTTTTTACGACAAAAGAGGAAGGGACAGGGCTCGGATTGTCTGTCTGCCAAAAAATCATTCACGATATTGGCGGTCAAATCCGTGTCTCCTCCAAAGGGTTTGGGACGACCTTCCATATCATGCTGCCGTATTAGGAGTAGAATGCGTCCCGCACAATTGTGAACGGGGCGTTTTTCTGTGAGACATGTCCGTTCACTTTGTACGAACGGTGGCAATCGTGTATACTGAATAGGATATAGAAGAGGACTGTGCAGATGGGGAGTGTCACACGAACATGGCTTATACCGCGCTATACCGCGTATACCGACCGCAGACTTTTCAAGACGTAGTCGGACAAGAGCATGTTACGACAACCTTGCGTAATGCTTTACGCGAAAATAGGCTGTCCCATGCCTATTTATTCAACGGTCCCCGAGGTACGGGAAAAACAAGTGCAGCCAAAATTATGGCGAAAGCAGTGAACTGCGAGCAGCCCATAGATGGCGAACCATGCAATCAATGCGATACATGTAGAGCCATCTCCAACGGTTCTGTAACGGATGTGCTGGAAATCGACGCGGCATCCAACCGTGGTGTTGAAGAGATCCGCGACATTCGCGACAAAGTGAAATTTGCCCCGAGCGACGTCAGGTATAAAGTGTACATCATCGATGAGGTGCATATGCTGACGACAGAGGCATTTAACGCTTTGTTAAAAACCCTCGAAGAGCCGCCGTCCCACGTCATTTTTATTTTGGCGACAACAGAGCCGCACAAGCTGCCAGCGACGATTATCTCTCGTTGCCAGCGCTTTGATTTTCACCGAATTCCACTGAGAGTGATGGTCGATCTTTTGCAAAAGATTTGCCAATCACAAGGGGTGCAGGTGGAGGAGCAGGCCCTGCAGCTCGTAGCGAAGATGGCTGAAGGTGGAGCCCGTGATGCTCTTAGCTTGTTGGACCAAGCGATTAGCTATAGCAAGGACGAGGTTCGTGCTAGTGATATTATGCAGATTACGGGCACAGTTGCCCAATCTTACTTTTCTGTGCTTGCGCGACATATTGCCGAAAACGATGTTGCACAGGTCATGGAGCAATTTGATAAAGTCATGGTGCAAGGGAAGGACCCGGAGCAATTCCTGCACGATTTCCTCTACTATTACCGCGATATGCTGTTATTGAAGACAGCGCCGCAGTTGGAAGAGATTGTCGAGCGGACCATGATTGATGATCAGTTTGCAGAGGTTGCAAAGCTGTACTCGTTTCCGGTGCTTTACGCAGCGATTGAGACCTGCAATCAGGCTTTGTCGCAATTAAAATGGTCGACCTATGCAAGGGTGTTGGTTGAACTGACCCTCGCCAAAATGTGCCAGCCTAATGCGAATGCGAATGCGACGGAATCTATGGGAGCCTCACCCGTTAACAGCGAGGAACTGACCGCGATGTCCAATCGCATCCGCGTTTTGGAAGAGCGTTTGGTTCAAGTGATGCAAGGTCAGGTGAGCATTCCCGGCCAACAAAAGGCCGAAGAAACGCGCAAGAACGAGCCAAGGCGTATAGCCGCCGCTTCTGGTGGTTCACGAACCCCGATGAATAGAGTCAGGGAAGTCGCGAAGGCCATGGATGAGAATTTGGCGAGACAGGTGCGCGGGCAGTGGAGTCAAATTTTGACCGAACTGAAAAAGATCAAGATCCAGTACCAGGCTTGGCTAGTCAATGGTCAACCGGTAGCTGCCGGCAATGAAGCTGTTGTCGTAACCTTCAACAGTGCCATCCATTGCGATAAGACGATGGAGGCAGAGCTTCGGAGCGTGATCGAGCGCGTTATGTCTACGGTGCTGGGCAAGCCCCTGCAGCTCTTGTCTGTCATGGAGGAAGAGTGGCAAAGTGTAGACCAGCAGGTTGGTCAAAAAGACGCTTCTGATGAGCCAGAAGAGGACCCGTTTTTGGCGGAAGCCATCAAGCTCGTCGGAGAAGGTCTTGTTGAAGTCAAAGACTAAATCATACACTCATAACCATTTAGGGAGGATACCTCAATGAAAAACATGCAGCAAATGCAACAAATGATGAAGCAAGTGAAAAAAATGCAGGAAGATATGCAAAAAGCGCAAGAAGGCTTGAAAGAGAGAATCGTGGAAGGCTCTGCTGGTGGCGGTGCTATCACTGTGAAAATCGATGGACATAAGCAAATCAAAGACATCGTGATCAAGCCAGAAGTAGTAGACCCTGAAGATGTAGAAATGCTGCAAGACCTGGTGCTAACTGCTGTGAACGATGCACTGCGCAAAGCAGATGAAATGGTAGGTAAGGAAATGGGCAAATTTACCGGAGGCATGAACATCCCAGGCCTGTTCTAAAAATTGGGCAGGAAAAGAGGAGTAGGCGATGTTTTATCCAGAACCGGTCTCAAAGCTCATTGATGGTTTTATGAAGTTGCCCGGCATTGGTCCAAAAACCGCTGGGCGGCTTGCCTTTTTTGTGCTCAATATGAAAGAGGACGACGTGCTTGATCTGGCAAAAGCATTGGTCAATGCCAAGCGTCAGCTTCATTACTGCTCGGTCTGCAACAATATTACCGATCTCGATCCATGCCATATTTGTCGGGACAAACGTCGTGACGGCTCAGTCATCTGTGTGGTGCAAGAGCCGCGAGACGTGGTAGCGATGGAGAAGACGAGAGAGTTTGAAGGGTATTATCACGTTTTGCACGGGGCGATTTCTCCTATGGATGGGATCGGTCCGGAGGATATTCGCATTCCCGACTTGTTGAAGCGCCTCGGTGACGAGCAGGTGAAGGAAGTCATTTTGGCGACCAATCCGAATATCGAAGGGGAAGCGACAGCGATGTACATTTCCCGGCTGATTAAACCTTTTGGCATTCGCGTGACGCGTATCGCGCACGGCTTGCCAGTCGGTGGAGATTTGGAGTACGCCGATGAAGTCACGCTGACCAAAGCATTGGAAGGCAGACGCGACCTGTAAGGAAATTGAAAAAGTCGTCCTTTGATCACGATGTAGTTTAAGGCTGATCATTCGACATCGAAATTGGCGTTCACCTTCGAAGTCCGGTGCTCATGTAGGTCCCCTACACTCCGCTCCTCCTTCTTCAGGTTCTCGCCACTTTCTCGGTGCTGAAAGGACGACTTTTTAAATATCACCCTAGAGAATTCAATACGAACGATATAGATTAAAAAAAGAAGACGGGGGCTGCCTGTCTTTTTTTCGTTTCGAGAGGAGGGTGCAGTATGCCGGTTATTCGTATGGAGTTTTTGATAGATGCTCCGCGACAGGACTGCTTCGATGCTGCCAGAAGCATTGATTTGCATATGGAATCGACCGCAAGCACAAAGGAGAAAGCGATTGGGGGAGTAACGAGCGGACTGATAAACCTGGGGGAGACGGTTACCTGGGAAGCCATTCACTTCGGTATCAAGCAGAATTTGACGGTGAAAATCACAGAGATGGAGGAACCGCGCTATTTCGTGGATGAGTTGGTTTCTGGCGCATTCAAACGGTTTCATCACACGCATGAGTTCATTCCGATAACGGAGAATCAGACGAGGATGATCGATATTTTTGACTACACATCTCCGCTGGGTATTTTGGGGAAGCTCGCGGATTGGTTGTTCTTGGAGGCGTATATGACGCGGTTTTTGCGGACGCGTAATGAATATCTCAAGCAAGTAGCAGAAGCACAGATAAAAGCTTTGCAATCCTGATAGAAATGCCGGACTTTTTTGAATGGACGAGACATACAGTGAAATAGGAGCGTGAGGAGATGCTGACAGGACCAGGACTGTCGCTTGCGAGTGGGATACGGCGACAAAAGTCCACTCCATGGGCGATCATGCTGTTTATTGGGTATTGGCTCATGTTTGCTGCGGAGCTATCCATGATTCGTTTTCACAAGGGGGAAGACGGAAAGTGGGTCGCTACCACCATCGGGCAACCGGAGGTATGGCTAGGATTACTTGCATTTGCAGTGACGGTATTTAGCTTCATTGCGACCGTTGGTTTTATTGTGAGCTTGCTCCGAGAAAGACGGCAGAAGACGTCATGGCTATGGCAATATGACGAACTCACAGGGAATGATGTACTGCATATTGTTGCTTGGCTGCATGTGTTTCAAACAGGCGTACTGCTGTTGTATGGGTTTTTACTGGAAGGTACCTTCTTTTCCACCGGTACGATCGGAGGGATATTGGAATCAGCTATTTTTCAACTATTCCTGTTGATTTTGATTCCGCTGTGGTTTCGTGGAAGACTGGGGGAAATCGGCGTTCGCCGACCTGTACGACTAGGCCGGATGCTGTTGATGCTCGCTGCTCTGTTTCTTTTGATTGCACTGGTGCTGGATGCGGTGGTGACTAACCCGATTGCGGACTGGTTTGGACTGTCTCTGTCATCAGAGCGAGAGCAGCTGATCGAAAAAGAGATTGTGCAGGCGAAAGAAACGGATATTTTGGCGGCGCTCACCTCACTTCTGGTCATTGGCATATTGGTTCCGATTGCGGAGGAGATTTTGTTTCGCGGCGTGATTCAGACTTATCTGGTTCGGAGAATCGGGCCCATTATGGGTATCTTCCTGAGCAGTTTCTGGTTTGGGCTCCTGCATATGGATATCGCTCTGTTCGCTCCGCTTTTTGTCATTGGACTTCTACTCGGATTCGTTCGACATCGGTACCAATCAATTTGGGGAGCTGTTTTGTTGCATGCAGTGAACAACATGACAGGAGTACTTTACTACTTTCACTGAGGGGGAAGCTTGCAGGTGAGTAGGTGGAGAAAAAAAGCGCGGTTCGTGGTGGAATGGAATGAAGCGAGCTTGGATGTGGCAGTCAATCAGGCGCGAATGGACTGGCAGCATGCTCGCCATCTTGTGGAGATCAGTGAACCGGATGGCGGTTTGGATGATGTCATTTATTATTTGCATGTGACCGAAAAGCGGTATATGTATTTGCTCGCGCAAGCAAAGCGCGAGAGGAATCGCCAACAGGCATAGGAGGAAAAGCCGATGACTACAGGGTGGGTTATAGCACTGATTGTAGTTGGGATTTTGCTGGTGATTTCCGCCAGCAAATCTGTCACGGGCCCAATCAGGTGGATTGGATTGGGGATCATGCAAGTTGTAATTGGCGCACTATTGCTGTTTTTCACCAATCTGGTTGGAGAGTTGGCTAACTTCCACATCCCGATCAACCCGGTGACGGCTCTGCTCGTCGGACTTCTCCGCTTGCCTGGATTGGCGGCGTTGATTGTCATCAAGCTATGGGTTATGTAAAGGTGTATCGATTCGGTTATCCATCGGTAAGCAAAAAAGCAACGCCGCGATCCTCGTATTTCACCCGGCTACGACTTGGCTGACGAAAGGAAGCAAGGAGGGCGAGGAGGCGTGGCAGCGCAACGATCAACGTTCCGGTGATCAAGGCGAGCGCGTATCCTTTCGAAAGCCACACATAAGCCCCGGCTGCTATCGCCATACTTCCTACGATTACCGTGAGCTCACTGCCCCGATAGACAGATAGCGGGATGGGAAGTGGATAGCCTGCACCCCACCACGGAGAGACGAGCATATCGGCAGTTGTCTTTGGCTTATGGCCGCGTAGAAGGGCATACAGTCGAAATAAAACCAAATGACAGATCGGTATTACAGGTAGAATCGCTAACGTCACAATCAGCGTATAAGCGGGTACTTGTAGCATGAAAGAGTGCGAAATAAGGGACAAGCCTAGTAACAACAGTTGAAAAAGGTAGCCGACGAATCGCCAGCGAAAACGATGGAGCAGCTTGTAGCTATAGATCGTATGGGCGGCGGTTTCCTTCATGAGAAGTCACTTCCTTTTACAGCGGTCTGGATGAATGAAAGTCTGCGTTTCCATTATCGCACAGTCGCAAATCTTGAGAAAGCTCATACAAGGAATGAAACAAGCCGTTTGTCTAGCATGACTGGACTGACGGCTTTTTGTTATGGGTAGGATAAAAGGAACGATATGGAAAATGATTCGGTAGGGCGTGATGAGGAGGGAAGGAAAGCGTGAGGCTATGGGTCATTTCAGAGGAGGTTGTAAACAGATTCGGCAATGAGCTCGGAGCGTGTGGGATTGAGCTGTCTGTTTACCAAACAGATTCCTCAGATGAAGTCGCTGATGGGTTTTTACTGACAAAAGAGACTGATGGCAAGCTTTTGCAGGAAAGGATGCAACAGCTGGGAACGGGGCCATGGCTCACACTTGTCTACGGAAGCGACGTGCCAAACGACTGGGCGAATACTTTACATGCCCAATACGAGCAAACCGGGGAACACGAGGTCATTCGCATGGCGTTATTTACCCACGAGCGTGCTTTGCTTGGAGGGGAACCCAATGGGAGATGGATGCGGTTTCTCTGTAAACTCCTCGCTCGTTACTCACTGGTATCGATGGTATGTGGGATGCGTGAGGTGGATGAAGTGCTTCGGCAATTACCGCGCTATTTGGCGTGGAAGGAGCAGTTCTACATCGAACTTGGTGCCAGCTGCGATGAGAAAGGAATTTCTCTGCTACAAGTTAGTCGCGCGCTCGGTATGGACAAACGAATCGGTCAGGGCTGGCTCTACCCTTCCCGTCAAGACTCTTCCTTCATCATTCGATGGCTTGAAAAAGAATGCAGGCTCGTTCTACAAAAAGTGAATATACAGCGGATCGTACTTTGGGGAGAGGACTGGCTATGGGAGCATATGTCTTCTGACTGGTTGGCTGAAAAAGACGTTGCGGTGTACACCGGAGAGGACAAGCCAATTCCGAACAAAAGGATGATGGGTTGGACGCTATACGATTCGTGGCAGGATGCTGTAAAGGATGCGGATTTGCTCGTGATCGGAAATGCCGCGGGAACGACCATTGCAGAGCTGCCGTTACCCGAGCTGGTTAACGCGATGAGGCAGTCCTACGTCATTGATGCGGCAGCTTGCTTCCCTGTGCAGGAAGCCCAGTCCTACTTCCAAGCCTACCGAGCTATCGGCGAAAACACGAACGTTTGGGAATGATGCTGATTATAATAGGGTATAATGGTTGATATATTGAGGAAAAGGGCAGGCGTTTTCACTATGGAAAAAGTTGCTCAGCGATGTATCGTCTGTGAACAGGAGCAGAATGACGGAATCGCCATTTGTGAGCAGTTTATCTGTCAACGGTGCGAACAGGAAATGGTCAATACCGATGTACAGGATGAAAAGTATCCATTTTTTATTCATCAGATGAGACGCATTTGGTTGCGAAAAGATGCGTGAAGAAAGAAGGCATCGGTGCATTCCGGTGTCTTTTTTTTGCTGGCCTCATGCGTGTCCAAATCATGCTAAAATAGGGGAATAAAAATAAAGGACGTGAGTCGCGCGTGTTGGAGAGAGATGTTGAATTTCGGGAGCGACAAAAGCGTGCGCCCCTTTATGAACAGCTTGAACGGCACGCCAAGCATCGGCCGCATCCGTTTCATGTGCCAGGACATAAAATGGGCCACAGCTTTGACAACCATGCCAAAAATCGCTTTCAAGACATATTGGAGCTGGATGTAACGGAAATTAGCGGGACAGATGACCTGCATCAGCCACAAGGTGTCATTGCAGAAGCGCAGGATTTGGCGGCGCAAGCCTTCCATGCGGAACAGACCAAGTTTTTGATCGGGGGAAGTACAGTAGGAAATATCGCTCTCATCATGACGGTATGCAGACCGGGCGACAAGATTCTCGTACAACGCAATTGCCATAAGTCTGTATTCAACGGCATTATGATGGCAAGAGCAACCCCGATCTTTTTAGTACCTGCTGTCGATCTGGCAACAGGAGTCGCTGCGGGTGTAAGGCGCGAAGATGTAGAGCGTGCGATGCTTGCACACCCCGATGCCAAGGCAGTGTTTTTGACGAATCCTACCTACTATGGGATGGGTATCGATTTGGCGAAAATGGCGGCTACGGTTCATCGGTTTGATGTACCGCTTTTGATAGACGAAGCTCACGGTGCCCACTACGGGTTTCATCCTGCCTTTCCGCGTTCTGCTATGCAGGAAGGTGCGGATGCTTCGGTCCAATCGACGCACAAAATGGGAACGGCGATGACGATGTCCTCGATGTTGCATATTCAGGGGGAGCGGATTGATCGTGAACGGTTGTTCCGTCATCTTGCTATGCTTCAGTCTTCCAGCCCGTCGTATGTGCTGATGGCTTCACTCGATTTAGCCAGACGTCATATGGCGCTTGCGGCGACCGAAGAGTGGAACAGGGTGTTGCCACTTTTGGACAAGTTTCGAGAGCGACTCGATCGACTGGACTGGCTGGATTGGCCGCGGTTGTCCACGAACAGCGTATACGCTACGCTTGACCCTTTGAAGCTGTTTTTTCATTTGCGAACGGCCCAATTCAGTGGATTTGAGTTGCAGAAGTGGATGGAAAAGCACGGGATTTTCTCGGAGCTGGCGGATGACTCTCATGTACTCCTTGCAGCCTCGACAGGAACATCCTCCCGTGACTTGGACGCTTTGTGGAGACTTTTTGAATCGATGGCGCCACAAGTAGAACCAGGGGAGGAACGCGTTCTTTTGACGGGAGTTGTGTCTTCCCATTATTTGCGCGAGCAGGCATTGCCGATGCATGAAGCCGTTGACTGCCCAATGGAGTCGATTCTTTTGGAGCAGGCTCTAGGACGCATTGTGGCAGAGATGGTGATTCCATATCCGCCAGGGATTCCAGTGTTGGTGCCAGGCGAGCGGATCGATGAAGAAAGTCTGACGATGCTGAAGGAATTGGCGAGAGGACAAACGCGATTCCATGGCGTACAGGACGACCAGCTACAAACGATACAGGTTTTACGATAATCTAAGCAACTGGCCTGCTACAACAGGGGTGGAAGGAGTATGGAAGTGGCAACAGGAAAGAAAGGCCGATTTATTACGATAGAAGGCGGAGAAGGGGCCGGAAAATCCACCGTCATCGCCAAGCTGTACGAAGAGCTGAAGGCGCGTGGAGTCGATGTACTTTTGACTCGTGAGCCCGGTGGAATTGATATCGCCGAAAAAATCCGGGAAATTATTTTGAATCCGGCCCACACACAGATGGATGAAAGAACCGAGGCTCTCTTGTATGCGGCAGCACGTGGTCAGCATTTAGCGGAAAAGGTGTTACCTGCTTTGGCAGAGGGCAAGCTGGTATTGTGCGACCGTTTTATCGACAGTAGTCTTGCCTATCAAGGACATGCGCGGGGATTGGGAATTGATGCTGTCTACCAGATTAATCGTTTTGCTGTTGGTGATTGCATGCCGGAATTGACCTTGTTCTTTGATGTACAGCCCGAAATCGGATTGGCGCGGATTAATGCCTCCCGTGGACGCGAAGTGAATCGTCTCGATCTGGAAGGGATGCGTTTCCATGAGCTAGTTCGCGAAGGGTATCAGCTGGTTATGGAACGCGACCCAGAACGTTTTGTCGTGATTGATGCCGAGCAGCCGATGGAACATGTATATCAATCTGCCCTACAGGCACTGCTAGACAGGTTATAAATGGTTGTTCAAAAAGTCGTCTTTTGATCAAGCTGTAAGGTTCCCTGTACCGCAGGATGATGTACATGCTGTATAATATGTTTAAGCGAAATAACGTACCAAGCCTACGTGTTTTTCATACAATGAAGAAGTCAAATTGGGAATTGATCATGGGAGAAAGGGTGATAGCCGATGAAAATGGTAGTTGCGGTCGTCCAAGATAAAGACAGTGGTCGTCTGTCTCAACAATTGGTGAAAAAAGGTTTTCGTGCTACGAAGCTGGCTAGTACGGGTAGCTTTTTACGCGCCGGTAACACAACTTTTTTGATCGGAACGTCTGACGAAAGTGTCCCGGAAGTAATCGACATCATTGCGCATAATTGCAAATCCCGCAAACAAATGGTCACTCCCGTCTCTCCACTCAGTAATGCTGTAGACTCGTTCATGCCATATCCGCTGGAAGTACAGGTGGGTGGTGCGGCAGTATTCGTATTGGAAGTCGGAGAGTTCCACTCATTTTAGTGGTTCCTTCTCTCTTTTTTTGCAACTTTCGTATATACTTGATCTCACGGGGATAAACCCTGTATTGGATCGGGTGACGGAGGTGGCGATATGAAAATCAGTGATGGGTTACGGCCTAAACTGGACTTGATTAAAACGACGGATTCACGTAAGAATCCTCAACTGGAAAAGCTGAATTTTGGCACGATGATTCAAGGAGAAGACGAACGTATGTCTCAGGAGAAGCTTACCCGGCTACTGACAGACATAGACAGGCAGGGACAGATTCTTGCTCGTTCCCGCGCCGTTCGTGACTTCTATGCTTATAAAAATCTCGTCAAGCAGTTCATGGAAGAGGCTGTGAAGTTTGGCATTGCCTTGGACGATAGACGAGGAATGAATCGGCGTGGCCGCAGCAGGCTGTACAAAATCGTCAAAGAGGTGGATGCAGAGCTGCTCAAACTGACAGATGAGCTCTTGAGCGAGCAGGCACCAACGATTGATTTGTTAGCCAGGATTGGCGAAATCCGCGGCATGTTGATCAATTTGTATTTTTAGTGGGTGTGAAACCATCATGACATGGACCCGTTTTTCTCAGCAGCCACGAGCACAGGAACTGCTGTATCATAGTTTGCGCAACGAACGACTGGCACACGCCTACTTGCTGGCGGGTCCCAAAGGTTCAGGTAAAAAGCAGATGGCCCTGCATCTGGCGAAGTCCCTTTTTTGTTCGGAAAGGGAGGCAGACGCCTGCGGGGCCTGTGTTACATGCAGGCGCATAGAGGGTGGCAATCACCCGGATGTGTTGTTTATTACGCCTGATGGGGCTTCGATTAAAATCGACCAGATCCGTTCATTGCAAAAAGAAATGGCGATGCGCGCTGTCGAGTCGTCACGCAAGGTATATATCATCGAGCACGTCGATAAAATGACGACACAGGCTGCCAACAGTCTGCTCAAGTTTCTGGAGGAACCGCCCGCCGGTGTACTGGCACTGCTTTTGACAGAGCACAGCCATGCGATTCTTCCTACGATTTTATCTCGATGCCAAATCGTTCAATTTTCACCACTTTCTGCAGAATTGATTGCGGAAAAGTTGCGTGCAGAGGGCGTTTTAGCGGGAATGGCGCAGGTTGCTTCCCACATTACGACAAATGTGGAAGAAGCCATGACACTCAGCCAATCAGAATCGTTTGCACAGCTAAGAAATCTAGTGATACAATTGGTGCAGGAGTGCAAACAGCGCAATTCATCTGCACTCTTAACGATCCATGATATGTTGCAAAAGAGCGACAAAAGTAAAGAGGAACTACCCCTCTTTTTAGATTTGCTCATCCTTTGGCTGCGCGATATCCTGTATTTGCAAGTAGGCAGGCATGCCCATCTCATTAACAGCGACCAACAGGATGTGCTGCAAGGACAAGCACTGGTATGGACAAAAGCTGAGCTCTTGCGTGGGATAGATTTGGTCATGGAGACGAAAAATCGGATAGAGCGAAATGCCAACGCACAGTTGGCTCTTGAGCGGTTGGTTCTTCAATTCCAGGAGGGATAACCCTTGTACGAGGTTGTTGGGGTCCGCTTTAAAAAAGCGGGCAAAATATATTACTTCGACCCTGACCGACTGCCGATTGAGCAAGACTGCACCGTCATCGTTGAAACGGCGCGAGGGGTCGAGTTTGGTAAGGTCGTCATTGGCAAAAAAGAAGTAGCTGAGTCTGATGTCGTATTGCCGCTGAAAAAGGTCATTCGGATGGCAGACGAGCGAGATGCAAAACAGGTGGATGAAAACAAGCAAGCCGCCAAGAATGCTTTTGCTGTATGTCAGACGAAGATCAAAGAGCACAAGCTCGATATGAAGCTGGTCGATGTGGAATACACGTTTGACCGCAACAAGATTATCTTTTATTTCACCGCTGACGGCAGGGTTGATTTCCGTGAGCTGGTAAAAGACCTCGCCTCCGTATTCCGTACCCGAATTGAGCTTCGCCAGATCGGTGTGCGTGACGAAGCCAAAATGCTTGGCGGGATCGGGCCTTGTGGCAGGTTGCTTTGCTGTTCGACGTTCCTCGGCGATTTTGAGCCTGTCTCGATCAAAATGGCCAAGGACCAAAATCTTTCGTTGAATCCAGCCAAAATCTCTGGTCTATGCGGCCGGTTGATGTGCTGTTTAAAATACGAGAACGACAACTATGAAAGCTCGAAGGATGAGATGCCGGACATTGGCAAAATGGTCACCACCCCGATGGGAAATGGACGAGTCGTTTCCGTAAACGTACTTGATCAATCTGTCCAAGTAGAGCTTTCAATCGACAAGCGTGTCACCGAATTTGGATTGGATGAGATTGCGATAGGTCTCCCCACCTTTGAATAAAGCGTGGGGGTAGGGGAGAGGTGAGCTAGTGGACAAACGGGAAATCTTCGTCAAGATGGCGAGCATTGAAGAACGTATTGGTGACCTTTATAAAGAAATTGGTGAACTGAAAGACGTCATCGTTGTTTTGATGGAGGAAAACGCCCAATTACTCGTTGAAAACCAGCACCTTCGCAACCGACTAGACAGGAAAAAGACCGGCGCCCAAGCAAAACAAAAGGGAACAAGCCCTGTCGCGAAGGAAAAAGCCAAAAAGGCAGTGGTCGGAGAAGGATATGACAACCTCGCCCGTTTGTACGCGGAAGGATTTCATATTTGCAATGTGCATTTCGGCAGCCTGCGAAAAGAAGGGGATTGCCTGTTCTGTCTCTCATTCCTGAGCGGCGGCCCTCAAAAATAAGCGGTGAGTAACCAGCACCACAAAAAAAAGCGACCTGGGCCACGTGTCAGGTCGCTTTTTTCCGGATAGGAATAATAAGACAAGAACAAAAGGGAGTACGAGCCGTAGATGGAACCTGTCACCAACGTGCCGCTTTACGAAACAGAGCGCATCGATGATTTATTGACACATGAAATGAAAATAATCCAGAGCCACGAAGTGTTTTGCTTCTCGATGGACGCGGTTCTTTTAGCGCGATTCGCATCGGTGCCAAAGCGCGGAAAAGTATTGGATATGTGCACGGGCAATGGGGCGATACCGCTCATTATGACCACGCGTACGCCAGAAGCCAGTTTTGATGGAATCGAAATTCAAGAGCGTTTGTTCAGCATGGCAAGCCGCAATGTGATGTTGAATGGCTTGAACGAACGAATTACGATGCATCATGGCGATGTGAAGGATGCGGTGTCGTTGTTCGGGCACGGGAACTTCGATTTGATCACGTGCAATCCGCCGTATATGCCTGCGACGAGCGGGGAGAAAAACATCAGCGAGCACTTTGCGATCGCCCGGCATGAGATTATGCTGTCCTTGGAGGATGTCATTCGCGTGGGGAGTCAGTTGCTAAAAAACGGCGGAAAGCTGGCGCTCGTGCATCGATCCACACGTTTGATCGACATCATTTCGCTTATGCGCCAATACGGCATCGAGCCGAAACGGATGCGTCTGGTTTACCCGCGCAAGGAAGCAGAGCCGAATATGGTTCTGATCGAGGGAATAAGGGGTGGAAAGCCGGAGCTGAGAATTCAGCCGCCGCTGATTGTGTATGAAAATGGAGAGCAATACTGTGAAGAACTACAGGAAATCTATTATGGCAGACGAGATTCCCTCGAGTAAGAGTCACTATGTCTACATCCTGTCTTGTGCGGATGGGACACTTTACACTGGATATACGACAGAGCTGATCCGCCGTTTGGCTGCTCATAATGAAGGAAAAGGTGCCAAGTATACGAGAGGCCGCGGGCCAGTGAAGCTGCTCTATTGGGAAGAAGGAGCAGACCGTTCCTGGGGTCTCAAGCGTGAAGAGAGCATCAAACGATTAACGCGCAAGAAAAAAGAAGAATTGATTGGAGGGGCTTCCGAATGAATGTGCAACGCAGTTTTGCGTCAGAAGAAGCAGGAGTCCTTTATTTGGTGGCTACACCCATCGGCAATCTCGATGATATCACGGTGCGGTGTCTAAATACGTTGCGTGAAGTCGATGTCATCGCGTGTGAAGATACGCGCCAGACAAGAAAGCTGCTGAATCATTTTCAAATCGAAAAACGTACGGTCAGCTATCACGAGCATAATAAGGAAGCAAGTGGAAATGGACTGTTGCAGTGGCTTGCCGAGGGCAAGAAGATTGCCTTGGTAAGTGACGCTGGCTTGCCGGCTATTTCCGACCCGGGTGCGGAGCTGGTACGAGATGCGACCGCAGCGGGATTTCCTGTTATCCCCGTTCCAGGTGCCAATGCGGCGTTGACAGCTTTGATTGCTTCCGGTCTTCCTACTGATCGCTTCGTATTTTGCGGATTTATAGGCCGGGAAAACAAAGAAAGACGTGAAGAGCTGGAACGATTGAAGCGATATCCAGAAACGCTCATTTTTTATGAAGCTCCCCATCGAGTGGAAAAGACGCTTGCTGCCATGCGGGAGGCGTGGGGGAATCGGAGAGCTGTCCTGGCAAGAGAGCTTACAAAGCGCTACGAGGAATTTGTGCGTGGGACGTTGGACGAGCTGCTGGAATGGCTCAGAAGCGGCGAGGTGCGCGGTGAGTTTTGTGTCATTGTCGAAGGAAACACCGGACCACTGGAAGCGGAAGTCGATGATACATGGTGGCAATCGATGAGTATCGTGGAGCACGTAGATCATTACTGCGCGCAAGGCATGGGGAAAAAGGAAGCCATCAAGCAAGCAGCCGATGATCGAAACGTATCCAAACGAGATGTTTACAACGAATATCATCGTGAATAGAAGGCAATGAGTGAGCAAAGCTGGCCGATACGGTCGGCTTTTTTTCTTTTCGTCATGTCGACGGTGTACGTGAATACGATGGTAATGGGCGCTGGCGGTGTTTTCGGAAGGAAAGGAAGGGGGAATCAGCAGTGAGTATAAGTGATTCTCGTTTTATTGTGAATACAGATGAAAAAGACGATCACTTCATATTTACACTGCCGGTTACATGGAACAGTAGACCGTACGAATATGCCTGGGCCAAACAATTTGCCAATCCGAATGATGTTGTGCTTGATTCGGCATGCGGGATATGCCATCCATTCAAATTTTATTTGGCTGATCAATGTCGAGAAGTACACGCTTGTGATCTCGATAATCGGATACTGTCTAAGGAAGCGATCTATCAAGATATTGTGGACGTATTTGGGGAAAGAGTAGCAGACAGCTTGCCTGTGCATTATTTTGACGGTATTCATTATTGTCGAGCCAATTTGACCTACTTGCCGTACTCGAATCAAAAGTTTGATACGGTATTCTGTATCTCTGTTCTTGAGCATCTCGAAGACCCGATTATGGTGCAAGCATTCCGCGAATTTCACAGAGTGTTAAAAGACGATGGGCAGCTCGTACTCACTTTTGATTACCCGCTGATCAATTTAGCGCGACTGCAGCAAGTTTTGGCGGAGGTTGGGCTACAGTTTTCTGGCGAGGTATCCTTTGAAATGCCGGCTGATGTGGTCTATTCTGATTTGTATGCGCCTAGGCTGTTCTTCTTCCGAGCGCTGTTGAAGAAAAAATAGCAAACAAAAAGCCTTTGTGAGGCTCGTCCCACAAAGGCATGTTTATGTAATCAAATCATATTAGCGTTTAACAGGCATTTCTGTCAGGCAATCTTGGCACACGATTTTACCTTTAAAGTGAGATACTTTGTCAGCGTTTCCACAGAAGATACATGCAGGCTCATACTTTTTCAGGATGATGCGCTCTCCGTCAACGTAGATTTCCAAAGCATCTTTCTCAGCGATACCCAGAGTGCGGCGCAATTCGATTGGAATAACAACACGACCCAATTCATCTACTTTGCGAACAATACCGGTTGATTTCATCATAGTTAAAATCTCCTCCCAAAAACTGTATATGTCGATGCTATTGTTATACACTCATCATTTATCGTCAATATTCGACATTTTCTGTTGGGATAATCATACCAGCCATTCCCAAAGGTGTCAACATGATTTTGACAATTACTTGAAAAGCAAAATGTTTTTTCAAAACGAAAATGCTGTTAAATCAGTGTTTCTCAAAGCATTGGAAGCGATATGGAAATTTTTTATGGATAAAATTTACTGGGATTATTGGGTGTCGAATAAGTCGATGAATGTCGAAACACATCAAGGTGATTCGACAAAAACTCCAAGTTTTTTCTTTTCTTCTTGTAATTTGTAAAGCTGGTATGAAGCAAGCGATAAAATTCCTTAGGAAAATGGGCTTGCCGAGGATGTTTACAAAACAGGTTGGTCGTGTACAATAGAGGATAAATGCAGCAAATGATACCAAACGACCATGATGGGAAGAGTAAGCCGATCCTCCTTATTTCAGAGAGCCGGGGTAGCTGAAAACCGGTATAAGTGAGCAAGCTGAACATGGACCCTGAGTCTTGCAGATGAACAGTGACGGCATTGACCGTACCTAGTAGTCTGTGACGTATGCCCACGTTACGGGTAGAGTCATGTTTTGACTCACCAAGTCTGTTCTCCGTGAGGGGACGGAGTGTTTGGGTGGTACCGCGAGATAGAGCTCGCCCCAATTTTTTTGGGGTGGGCTTTTCCTTATTTTAATAAACGTAAACAGGAGGGGAATAGTTGCAATGAAACCTACTTATTACATCACAACACCGATCTACTATCCGAGTAACAAACTCCACATCGGTAACGCCTACACCACAATCGCGTGTGATGCTATGGCTCGTTATAAGCGTTTGCGCGGCTATGATGTGTATTACCTGACAGGGACAGATGAGCATGGTCAAAAGCTCCAAGAGCGTGCTGCCGAGGATGGCAAACAACCGCTGGAATTCATCGACCCGATTGTCGATTGGGTAAAGGACCTGTGGCAAAAGCTCGACATCTCTTATGACGATTTCATCCGTACCACAGAGCCTCGTCATAAAGAGGTTGTACAAAAAGTGTTCCAGCGCCTGCTCGACCAAGGTGATATTTATTTGGGCGAGTATGAGGGCTTCTACTGTGTACCTTGCGAGGCTTTCTGGACAGAAACCCAAGCGAAAACGGACAACGGGTATGCTTGCCCAGACTGTGGTCGCGAAGTGAAAAAAGTGAAGGAGAAAAACTACTTCTTCCGCATGTCCAAGTATCAGGACAGACTGCTTGCGCACATCGAAGCAAACCCTGAATTTATTCAGCCGGAGAGCCGCCGCAACGAAATGATCAACAACTTCCTGAAGCCAGGTCTCCAGGATTTGTCTGTATCCCGTAGTACATTTGACTGGGGAATCAAGGTGCCAAGCGATCCAGAGCACGTCATTTACGTATGGATCGATGCATTGACCAACTATATCTCTGCTCTCGGCTATTTGTCCGAGGATGACAGCAAATATCGTAACTTCTGGCCTGCCAATGTTCATATGGTTGGAAAAGACATTTTGCGCTTTCATACGATCTACTGGCCAATCCTGTTGATGGCACTGGATATCCCATTGCCAAAACAAATTTTTGGTCATGGCTGGCTTCTGATGCCAGATGGAAAAATGTCAAAATCCAAGGGCAATGTCATTGATCCGAAGGTTTTGATCGACCGTTACGGTTCTGACGGCGTTCGCTACTTCCTGCTTCGTGAAATCAACTTCGGTCAGGATGGCATCTTCACGCCAGAATCGTTCGTACAGCGCCTGAACTACGATTTGGCTAATGACATCGGAAACCTGCTGAGCCGTACCGCTACGATGATTGAGAAATATTTCGATGGTATCGTTCCAGCGCCACAGGATGCAGGAGAGCCGGATGACAGCTTGATCGGCCTCGCGATGAAAACGAAGGCGCTGGTGGAAGAGCACATAGAAGAAATGCGCTTCTCCAATGCACTGGCTCACATCTGGGAACTGGTGGGACGTACAAACAAATACATCGACGAGACCATGCCTTGGAATTTGGCAAAAACCGAAGAAACCAAAGGTCGTCTGGCAACCGTTATGTACAATTTGGTGGAAAGCATCCGCATTAGCTCCGTGCTGATCCAACCGTTCATGACCAAAGCACCAGCGAAAATTTGGGACCAACTGGGTATTTTGGGCAATGAAGAAGCAACAAGCTGGGAATCTGCAAGTGTATGGGGTGGATTGCCTGCTGGAAGCACCGTTAGCCGCAAGGAACTGCTCTTCCCTCGTCTGGATGTTCAAGCAGAACTGGCTTTCATCGACGATTCGACAGCAGAGGCACGTCGCCAAGCAGAGGAAAACAAGAAAAAGCAAGCAGCTTTGAAAGGGGAAGCACCTGTGAGTGAAACAAACACCAACCAAACAGAAGCAGCAACGGACAAACCAGCTGATGCAAAGGAAGAAATCAGCATCGACGATTTTGGAAAAGTAGAGCTGCGCGTCGCACAGGTCGTGGAATGTGCCAAGCATCCAAATGCTGACAAACTGTTGGTTCTGCAATTGGATCTCGGCTACGAGAAGCGCCAGGTTGTTTCCGGTATCGCGAAATACTACTCCCCAGAAGATATGGTCGGCAAAAAAG
The DNA here is from genome assembly GCF_028369215.1 of Brevibacillus sp. AG. NCBI lineage: Bacteria > Bacillati > Bacillota > Bacilli > Caryophanales > Paenibacillaceae > Brevibacillus > Brevibacillus sp. AG. The sequence continues at coordinate 68,547 of NZ_JAQMYO010000015.1, forward strand.
TGATCCTCGTAGCTAACCTGAAGCCAGTGAAGCTTCGCGGCGAGCTGTCTCAAGGGATGATCTTGGCAGCATCGGCAGGAGATCAGCTGACACTTGCGACTGTTGACCCAAGTATGCCGAACGGAGCAATCGTGAAGTAACGAGGGCAAGGAAAGGAAGGACCCATCTTGTTATTTGAAACCCATGCTCATCTAAATGCGAAGGAATTCGATGAAGATCGTGCAGAGGTCATTGCTCGTGCGCAAGAAAATGGCGTCAGTACAATTGTGAACATTGGATTCAACGCTGAAACAATTCCAACTTGCATGGATTTGGCTCATGCGTATGACTTTATTTACGCCGTCATCGGTTGGCATCCACAAGACGCCAAGGACATGACAGACGAACACCTAGAATGGATCGAGGAACTCAGTCGTGATCCGAAAGTAGTGGGATTGGGTGAAATGGGCTTGGACTACTACTGGGATACGTCGCCACGTGATGTGCAGGCAGAGGTGTTCCGCAAGCAGATTCGTCTGGCTCGCAAGCTCGACATGCCGATCATCATCCACAATCGCGATGCGCACCAAGACGTTTTAACGATCCTGAAGGAAGAGAAGGCAGCAGATGTTGGCGGCATCATGCACTGCTTCTCTGGCAGCTGGGAAACAGCGAAGCAGGCACTCGATATGAATTTTTATATTTCGTTCGGTGGTCCGCTTACATTCAAAAATGCCAAGCAGCCAAAAGAAGTAGCAGCGAAGGTACCGCTAGACAAGCTGTTGATAGAGACAGATTGCCCGTATCTCACTCCGCATCCTTTCCGCGGGAAGCGAAATGAGAGTGGATATGTGCGCTACGTCTGTGAGGAAATGGCGAACATTCATGGTTTGTCTTACGAGGAAATGGCACAAATTACCGCAGACAACGCCAGACGTCTTTTTCGCATGAACGGTTAATAAAAACGGGAAATCACGATTGATTACGTGATTTCCCGTTTTTTTGTGTTATGTAACCGGGTTCTACTCTATTTTGTCGACGCATACGATGAACAATGTGTCGAACGATTATTGTCCATCCGACATGGCTCCTCGACAGGTTTCTGCTACCATTCGCCATGCCTATTTTGCTAGTCTGGTACCATTATCGCTTCAGCCAAAAGGGAGGGTAAATTTGACAAAGCCGGGAAAGTGAAATACAATCAAAGCCGACCTTGTGAAGTACCGGCCACTTCCAGAATATTAGTGCAATTACATCGACCCTTACCTGGCTAGACAAGAAGAGCCTTGCGCTTTTCTAGGAAAAGGAGTGTGGGAAATGGAGTTACGCGCGATATGGGAAAGGTATAAGAATCGTGGGCTAGTCATGTTTGGCTGCCTTGCTCTTGTGCTCGTTCCCATGATTGGCTATTTCTCTGCCCAGGCTACTCAGCCAAAACAGGTCACTTTTTCGTTGGACGGAGAAAGCAAGACGGTCGCTACAAAAGCCAAGACCGTTGAGCAGTTCTTAACCGAGCGAAACATTACGGTAACGGAAAAGGATTCCCTTCAACCGACCCCCGAGACGAAGCTAAAAGACGGAGCACTCATTACTTTATATACAACCTGGTCCATACCAATCCAGGTTGACGGGCAGAAAAAAACGATAGAGACACTTAGTCGTGATGTTGCTGGTGCGTTGAAGGACGGCGGCATCGTGCTAGGTGAGAAGGACCGGGTAGAACCGGTATTGACCGCTACACTTACCAAGGACTCCTCGATCAGCGTAAAGCGGGTTGTTGAGAAAATGGTAAAAGTCGATGAGCGAGTCACCTTTCAAGAAATACGCAAAAATGATCCAGCGCTGGAAAAAGGTAAGACCCGCGTATTACAGAGCGGGCAAGAAGGTAAGGCAATTGCACACTATAAGCTAGTCATGGAAGATGGAAAAGAAGTCTCCCGTGATCTGGTCAAAAAAGATGTACTTGTACCGAAGAAAGATAATGTCGTAGCCGTGGGTACCGCAGTTCCAACGTTGCAGAAAAAGGGTCAACCAGATCGGGTCCTGGTTGCTTCAGCAGCGGGTCCGGTATCACGTGGTGGAAAAGTGTTTAGGCCGAAAAAAGTACTGAACGGGGTTACCCTGACTGCTTATACTCCTTCGGGAGGTGGCAAACACCCAAGCTCTCCGGGATATGGACGCACATCGACAGGGGTAAAAGCCAAGACAGGTCACACAATCGCTGTAGATCCTAAAGTCATTCCGTATGGATGGTGGGTGTACATTGAAGGTGTTGGGTATCGTCGAGCTGAAGATACGGGTGGTGCCATGAAAGGTGGCAAAATCGACGTATTCGTAGGCACGGAATCCGAGGCGAGGAAATTCGGTCGCAAGCGAAACAAAACTGTATATATCATTGGACCACAGAAGCCTTAGGACAGGAGCGATTGCTCCTGTTCTTCTGTTTCCTACATGGTTATTGTGATAAGCTGTTTGTTAGTTAGACGATCCTTTTTACCAAATGTTTCATGTATTTTTGGCTTTGGGTACGGTTTTTTTTGGAACACTAGTATCGTACCGACTTTGTACGAAAGTGGGAGCACATGATGAAGATCAAGGAAGTCATCGTGGTGGAAGGACGAGACGATACCGCAGCAATCAAGCGTGCGGTTAATGCTGATACGATTGAAACTGGTGGTTCTGCCATTCATAAAAGAACGATTGAAAAAATCAGGCTGGCGCAACAAAAACGCGGTGTTATTATTTTTACAGACCCTGATTATCAAGGGGAGCGCATCCGAAAAATTATCAGCAAGTCGGTTCCAGGCTGCAAGCACGCATTTATTACCCAGGAGGACGGGACCAAAAAGGGCGACATCGGCGTTGAGAACGCGTCACCTGACGTGATTATTCGTGCGCTTTCAGAGGTACGTACCGAAATGGCGGAAACGGCTGGAGAGATTACCTCAGACGATCTGTTGGCAAATGGCCTTACGTCCGGAGTAGATGCTAAAGATCGCAGAATTAAGCTGGGAGAAGCATTGGGGATCGGATACGCCAACGCCAAGCAAATGCTGCAGCGGCTCAATGCCTTCCAAATCAGTCGAGCAGAATTCGAAGCGGCCATTACGGCTATCAACAAAGAGAGGAAGTAAGCCATGACCCAAATAGCGGGCAAGGATATTGCGACACCTACGCGTACAAAAGAAATATTGGAGAAGTACGGCTTTTCTTTTAAGAAGAGTCTGGGCCAGAACTTCCTGATAGACACCAACATTTTACATAACATTGTTTCAGAGGCAGACCTTACCAAGGAAAAGGGAGCGATTGAAATTGGGCCCGGTATCGGTGCGCTGACGGAGCAATTGGGACGAGCAGCCAAAAAAGTAATGGCGATCGAAATCGACCAGCGTCTTTTGCCTATTTTGCAGGACACGCTGTCACCCTATGAAAATATTGAAGTCGTTCATGGGGACGTACTGGAGCTAGATCTGAAGAAGTTAATAGAAGAAAAGATGACAGGAGTGGAAAAGCTGAGCGTAGTGGCGAATCTGCCTTACTATGTGACGACCCCCATCCTGATGAAGCTGTTGGAAGAGAGATTGCCCCTCGAAAACATCGTGGTCATGATTCAAAAGGAAGTGGCAGAGAGAATTGCAGCCAAACCAGGAACGAAAGACTATGGCTCTCTTTCAGTCGCAGCTCAATTCTATGCAGAAACAGAAGTAGCGATGATTGTGCCTGCAAGTGTGTTCATTCCGCGTCCGAATGTCGACTCGGCAGTGATTCGCTTAAAGGTAAGGGATCGTCCTCCAGTGGAAGTAGACGACCAGGATGTGTTTTTCCGGGTGGTACGCAGCTCGTTTGCGCAGCGCCGTAAGACGTTGTTGAACAACCTAATGAACGGACTGTTTCCTAAAACCCAAAAGGATGAAGTAATACAGATGCTCACTGACATCGGGATCAATCCGACTCGACGTGGTGAAACACTCAGTTTGGACGAATTTGCCCGCCTAGCGAACGAAGGTATGCGCCGCGGACTGATTACGTAAATCGTGTAGACGACCCCCTTATTTTTGGGCGAGATCACCCAAGAATGGGGGTTTTTGCGTATTTATGCCCTTTATGCATATCTTTTGACAAATATCTACGTTTTTTATGAAAAAAACCCCGTTGACAAAATATCTACAGGGTTGCTATAATTTTTTATTTCTTTGACAAAATATAAGTGAGCTGTTATAATAGATGTAAGCGAGGTGGATGGAACAATGGCAAGAAACGCGTTACTTGACATTAAACGCAGTTTAGACGGACACATCGGTGAGCGCATCCTGCTGAAGGCTAATGGCGGTCGCCGCAAAACCGTTGAACGTAGTGGCATCCTCGAAGAAACTTACCCATCTGTGTTTGTGGTAAAGCTGGATGACGACCAACTCTTTGAGCGGGTATCTTACAGCTATGCTGACATCTTGACGGAAACAGTAGAATTGACGGTGTGCCGCGAAAACGAGCACATCCGCATCACATTTGTACAACAGTAGAGCCCTTTTGGGTTCTACTGTTTTGTTTTTTATATCGAAAAGCTCTGAACATTTGGTTGAGGCAATAAAAAGAGCAGCATAGAGCACACTAAGCCTGTCAACGAGAAGGAGGGTGCTATGGGTCGCAGACGAGGACTGATGTCAGAGCAGTTTAAGATGGAACTGGCCAAAGAGCTTGGGTTTTACGATACAGTAAAAGCCGAGGGTTGGGGAGGCATCACGACACGGGATGCGGGTAACATGGTCAAGCGTGCTGTTCAGCTTGCTGAGGAAGCATTAGCCGCTAAGCGATTGTAGCATTTGGTTTGATCGTACGGACGTTTCTCACCATATAAACACTCGTTGACAAGGCCGGGGCAACCCGGTTTTTTTTTGTAAAGAGAGCTGAATTTTCGAAATACCCATAATGATCTCGATCCTATTCTTTTTAATTGATCAAGTGGCATGGGAGAGTTTGCCTATGCTACAATAAGAGACTAGGAAATTTAGAAAGTAGGCAGAGGTGAATTACGTGCGTATCTCGGTCAAAGCTCCGGCCAAAATTAATTTGACTCTCGACGTGCTTGCCAAACGGCCGGACGGTTATCACGAAGTGGAAATGGTGATGACAACCGTAGACTTGGCAGATCGTGTGGACATGACTCTACGCGAAGATGGTGAGATTACGCTGGACTGTTCTGCCAGCTTCGTACCGGATGATATCCGTAACCACGCATATAAAGCGGCAACGCTCATGAAAGAAAAATTTCAAGTACGCCAGGGCGTACACTTGTATATCGACAAGCAAATTCCGGTTGCGGCTGGACTGGCAGGTGGCAGTAGTGATGCAGCAGCAACACTACGCGGCTTGAACCAATTGTGGAATCTCGGGTTGACCAGAGATGAGCTGGCTAAAATCGGAGCAGAAATTGGCTCTGATGTGCCGTTTTGCGTTTATGGAGGAACAGCGCTGGCGACAGGGCGTGGCGAACAGATTGCGCATCTGGGAGCGCCTGCACCGTGCTGGGTCATTCTAGCCAAGCCGCCTATCGGAGTATCTACCCCGGATGTATACGGAAACCTGCGTGTGGCCCAGATCGATAATCATCCCGATACCCAACAAATGCTGCAAGCCATCGCGACTCAAGACTTTTCACTCATGTGCCAATCTCTTGGGAATGTGTTGGAGAACGTCACGCTCTCGCTCCATCCACAAGTAAGACAGATCAAGGATCTCATGGTCGCTTCGGGGGCAGATGGTGTCCTGATGTCTGGCAGCGGCCCTACTGTGTTTGCTCTTGTGCAAAAGGAAGCGAAAGTACATCGGATCTACAACGCGTTGCGAGGTTTTGTCAAAGATGTGTTTGTTGTCCGAATGTTAGGCGCTCAAGATGGGGAAATACTTGCATAAACCCGTATGGAAATGATACATTATCAGCATAATATTCGGTTTTGGAGGAAGAGCCATGAAGAAATTGCGCAGAAGTGCACGTCTGGTTGATATGACGCAGCACTTGCTCGCCCATCCCCATACGCTGACTCCTCTCACTCTGTTCGCGGAACAATACGGCGCAGCGAAATCATCCATCAGTGAAGACTTGTCTATCATTAAAGAGGCTTTTGAAGTCCAAGGGGTAGGCTTGTTGAAAACGGTGGCGGGAGCGGCAGGCGGAGTGAAGTATATTCCACAGGTCAAAACGGAAGAGGCCCTTCACTTCATGCGCGAACTGATCGGTCAACTCGCTAATCCAGAGAGACTTTTGCCAGGTGGATACTTGTATATGTCCGACATTCTCGGGAATCCACAAACGATGGCGAAGATCGGAAAGCTCTTTGCAACCGCTTATGCGGATAAAAATGTGGATGTCGTTATGACGGTGGAAACAAAGGGGATTCCACTTGCGTATGCGACGGCTATGTTTCTGAATGTGCCTGTTGTGATTGTGCGCCGTGACAACAAGGTGACGGAAGGTTCAGTAGTGAGCATTAACTATGTATCGGGTTCCAGTAAACGAATTCAAACCATGTCACTCGCTCGCCGCGGTTTGGCCGAGCAGTCTCGCGTCCTCATTGTGGATGACTTTATGAAAGCTGGCGGGACATTGCGGGGCATGATTGATCTGTTGCAGGAATTCCGTGCAACCGTAGTAGGGTGCGGCGTACTGGTAGAAACAACAGCAGATGTTTCTGAGCGTTTGGTAGATGAATATGTATCGCTTGCAAAACTGCAGGATGTAGACTTCAAGGGCAAGCAAATTGAAATAGAGCTAGGCAGTTTTTTTGAAAATAGAGGGGAGTAGATAGGTATGGCAATCTCTTTTGTTTCAACTGACAAGGCTCCTGCCGCTATTGGTCCTTACAGCCAAGCTGCGAAGGTAGGTCCATTTCTTTTTGCATCGGGTCAAATTCCGCTGCGTGCTGACGGCACTTTGGTAGAAGGTGACGTCGTGGAGCAAACCCATCAGGTTTTTTCCAACATTCAAGCAGTACTAGCAGAAGCCGGTGGCAACCTGACGAACGTAGTGAAGGCGACTGTATTCATCAAGGACATGAATGATTTTGGCCAACTGAATGAAGTGTACGGCCACTATTTCGGCGATCACAAGCCAGCTCGTTCCACTGTGGAAGTGGCACGTCTGCCGCGCGACGTAAAAGTCGAAATCGAAATTGTAGCTTACATCGAATAGGAAAAATTGGAAAATAGCCTGATGCCACGCGCATTAGGCTATTTTTTTGTGTGATTGTAGAAAATTTCCAAAAAATGACATATAAACATATTTATATATTTTTTCAAATATTGCATAATGGTAAGCAGGAATATTTACCCAGCGAGTGGAAATAATCCTAAACGCGTTACATAGATAAAGGGAGTGAACTAGATGGAAGTAACAGACGTAAGGCTGCGCCGAGTGAATACGGATGGTAGGATGAAAGCGATTGCATCCATTACAATTGACCATGAGTTTGTGGTTCATGATATCCGTGTCATTGACGGAAACAATGGTATGTTTGTAGCTATGCCGAGCAAGCGTACACCAGATGGAGAATTCCGTGATATTGCCCATCCGATTTCTTCGACTACCCGTGAAAAAATCCAGGCAGCAGTTCTCACAGAATACGACCGCGTAGGTCAAGAGGAAGAAAGCACTATCGAAGCTGGTGCTTAAAACACACAAAGCACCCTGTCACTTGCGGCAGGGTGCTTCGGCGTCCGTTAACCATAACATTTTTTTAGGTCGTTCAAAATAATTTCTCGGTCCATGCCTTCCCCGATGAAAACAGCCACCATTTTTGGTCCGAAATTTTCAAAAGGGAACAGGAGCACCTGATTATCGGTATGTTGAAACGAGATCAGCTCGGGCTTTCCGTGAAACTGGACGTAACCTTTTGCCCGATAGACGTTTTTGGGGAGATCGTATAGGAAGTCCTCGAATTTTTTCGCGTCTACTGGTCCGGTGAATACATAGGAAAATGTTTCGATACTATTGTAGAGAGAGGGCTGGCTTGTTTTTAGGCCGAGGGATTGCTTGAGCCTGTCCATCGTGGACATTCGGCCGATGCTTTTCTGTACGGCAATAGGGCGGTTTGTCTCGTTGTCGAGCGGTCGCTCACGAACGGTGCGTTTGACAGACAAAAGCCGGGAGACTTCTATTTCCGCCTGAACAGTAGCGTGTATGGGTGCAGTCGGATTGATTTCACTGAGCTTTTGACGGACCCGCTCTATGACATCAGGACTGGTCAAATCGGTTTTGTTCAAAAGAAGCAGGTCTGCGTAACGCACTTGGTTTCGAATCGTTTTGACCAGAGTGCCAGTCGAGGAGAATCGTGAGTTGAGGTCCAGAAAGCGAGAGGCGTCGACAACACTAATGGTCCCTTTTAACTCCAGTCGATCATACAGCTCTGGATGGGTAATCGTATCGATGACATCAAGTGGATCGGCTACGCCAGTAGTCTCGATGAGGATTCGGTCTGGCGCAATGGCGTTCATAATATCTTTCAAGCCCTCCGTCAGCTCGCCCTTGATCGAGCAGCAAATGCAGCCATCGAGCATTTTTTTGACAGGAAAGCCGAAGCCTTGCAATTGTTCCCCGTCAATATCTTCCTCCCCCATTTCATTCATCAAGACGACTACTTTCTGGTCTGTGATGCGCAAATGAGTCAGCCATTGTTGCAAAAGGGTGGTTTTTCCGCTTCCTAAATACCCAGTCAGCAAGTATACCTCTGCGCTCATCTAATCCTACCTCCTTCAAAATAACCCCTTTCGCCCAACAATATATCACATTTCTGTCAGAAAATTAAATGTTGTCTGCCTTGTGTCTAACTACTGGCAATGCAAGGAATCAGGGATAATCCTGTATCGATTGTCTTGAAATTCACATATGAATTAGGATATAGTCATTGTGGAACTTCTACGATGGAGGGTTGACATGTCTAAGATCCATGCCGTGGTTCTGGCTGCTGGTCAGGGTACACGGATGAAATCGAAGCTGTACAAAGTCCTGCACCCTGTGTGCGGAAAGCCTATGGTTCAGCATGTAGTCGATACGATGGCGTCCATGCAGGTTCAGGATATCGTTGTCGTCGTAGGTCATGGTGCTGACGCTGTCCGCGCCAAGCTAGGCGAGGATATCACTTATGCACTGCAAGAAGAACAGTTGGGAACGGCACATGCCGTTTCGCAGGCAGCGCCGTTTTTACAGGATAAAGAAGGAACTACGTTTCTTTTATATGGCGACGTTCCCCTCTTGTCAGCGACTACGTTGTCGGCCTTGCTGACCTATCACGAGGAGCAGCAAGCGGCTGCAACTGTATTAACCGCCGTATTACCTGATGCAACAGGTTATGGGCGTATCGTGCGCAATGAGGCGGGCGAAGTATTGCGAATCGTGGAACATAAGGACGCTACAGAAGCGGAACGGGCGATCAGAGAAATTAATACGGGCATATACTGCTATGACAACCGAAAATTATGGAAAGCCTTGGCGGAAGTGAAAAATGACAACGCACAAGGCGAATACTATGTAACAGACGTTGTCGGTATTTTGCGTGAGGCAGGTGAAAAGGTAGTTGGGTACGAAGCGGTTGACCCGGAGGAAACGATGGGTGTGAACGATCGTGTACAGCTATCCGAAGCAGAAGCCTACATGAAAAAACGTATTATGACTGGTCACATGCGAAATGGTGTGACAATCATCGATCCAGCTTCTACGTACATCGAAACTGATGTGAAGATTGAGGCAGATACTGTGATCCACCCAGGTTCTTTCCTGCGTGGACAAACAACCGTGGGAGCTGATTGTGTAATCGGACCCCAAGCGGATCTGACGAATGTGGAAGTAGCGAGTGGCGTGACCATTTCTTACTCGGTAATGGTTGATTCGAGTGTGAAAAGCGACTCATCTGTTGGGCCATTTGCTTATGTTCGACCAGGAACACAGATTGGAAGCAATGCTAAAATCGGTGATTTCGTGGAATTGAAAAATGCGAAAATTGGTGACGGTACGAAGGTTCCTCATCTCAGCTATGTAGGAGATGCGGAGATCGGAGACGGAGTCAATATTGGCTGTGGAACGATTACCGTCAACTACGATGGGGCAGTGAAGCATAAAACAACAGTAAAAGATGGAGCGTTCATCGGATGCAACAGCAATCTGGTTGCGCCCGTTACAGTTGGACAAAGTGCTTATGTAGCTGCTGGCTCGACCATTAACCAAGATGTGCCGGATAATGCGCTTGCGATCGCACGTGAGCGTCAAGTCAATAAGATCGATTACGCGAACAAAATGCCTCGCAAGGGCAAAAAGCAATCATAAACGGGAGGTTCTTGAGAAGATCATGGCTAACTACCGCGACCCAAAACTGAAGGTATTTACGTGCAACGCAAACCCGGAACTGGCAAAAGAAATCGCCGAACATATCGGTGTACCACTCGGAAACGCACAAGTAGTGCGCTTTAGTGATGGCGAATGCCAACTCAAACTCAATGAAAGCGTTCGCGGTTGTGACGTATTTGTCATTCAGCCAACATCTGCTCCCGTTAATGAGCATCTGATGGAGCTTTTGGTCATGGTCGATGCATTGAAGCGCGCTTCGGCTAAGAGTATTAACGTGGTAATTCCTTACTACGGCTACGCTCGTCAAGATCGCAAAGCACGTGCACGTGATCCAATCACAGCCAAGCTGGTTGCTAACCTGATCGAGACTGCAGGTGCACAACGTGTGATTACGATGGATCTGCACGCAACACAAATCCAAGGCTTCTTCGATATTCCAGTTGATCATCTGCTGGGTGTGCCTATCTTGGGTAAACACTTCTCTGAAAAAGGTCTGAAAGATATCGTTGTCGTATCTCCTGACCACGGTGGAGTGACTCGTGCTCGTAAATTGGCAGAACGTCTGGAAGCGCCTATTGCCATTATTGACAAACGCCGCCCAGAACCAAACGTAGCCGAAGTAATGAACATCGTAGGTAACATCGAAGGCAAAACAGCGATCATCATCGACGATATTATCGATACCGCTGGAACGATCACACTAGCTGCAAGTGCACTTGTAGAAGCAGGCGCACGTGAAGTATATGCATGCTGCACGCACCCAGTTCTGTCTGGTCCTGCTATCGAGCGTATTGCTAACTCGACGATCAAGGAACTGATTGTGACCAACTCGATCCCGCTGACAGAAGAACAAATTATCGATAAGATTACCGTTCTTTCCGTAGCGCCAATCATTGGTGAAGCAATCATTCGTGTTCACGAAGAGCTTTCCGTAAGCAAGTTGTTCGATTAATATACAATCCCCTGTAGGGGATTGAACTAAACCTCCGATGGACAAGCTAGTGAGGAAACTTTTACTAGCAGTCCGAAGGAGGTTTTTTTGTGGAACAATTACAGGCACAGTCTCGTGAAAAAAAGACAGGCAATGCTGTAAAGGTACTGCGCAAGGAAGGCTGGGTTCCCGGTATTATGTACGGCAGCGAAGTGGGCAATAAGCCAATTCAGCTCAAAGGAAGAGAACTGGATGCGGCCCTGCGTCATCAGACGACGAATAAGCCATTTCGGTTGAGTGTAGACGGGGACACGCACGATGTCATGGTTTATGAGCTGCAACGGCATCCTTTGCAGGGAAACATTTTGCATGCAGATTTTAAGAAGATCAATATGAATGAAAAAATACACACGTCCGTACCTGTCCTCATGACAGGAGATCCGGAGTTGGGTGTGGCTACTCTTGTCCGCCATAGTGTGGAAGTGACTTGCTTGCCAGGTAATATACCAGAATCGTTCCTAGTCGATGTAGATGGGTTCAACATCGGGGATGTCGTTTTGGTAGCGGATCTGACAGTCCCGCCAGGAGTGGAGCTGGGGCTTGATTCCACGGAAGTGCTGATCAGTGTCCTGCCAGTTAAGGTCAAGTCCGAAGAATCGATTGATGCGGAGCAAGAAGCAGAGGCAGTGGCCGAAAAAGCAGGAACCGCTAACGAATAAAATCATGGCTTAAAAAAAGAAGGGCGAGGTGATTTCATCTCTGCCCTTCTACTTTTGTTCACGTAACCATTCGAGTACAATGGGGAGAGAGTGGGAGGGAATAAGCGTGAAAGTCATAATTGGATTGGGTAATCCCGGCAAAAAATATGAAGACACCAGACATAATGCTGGCTTTATGGCCATAGATAAGATTAGCGACAAATGGGGAATTCCTGTTACGCAAAACAAGTTTCGTGCACTAGTTGGCGAAGGCCGAATCGAAGGCGAGAAGGTGCTGCTGGTGAAGCCGCAGACGTACATGAATCTCTCAGGTGAATCGGTAGCGGAAGTCCTCAAGTTTTACAAGCTGATTCCAGACGATCTCGTTGTCATCTACGACGATCTTGATTTGCCGACCGGACATCTTCGTCTGCGAGAAAAAGGCAGCGCTGGTGGGCACAACGGCATCAAGTCGATGATTCAGCATTTGGGCACACAGGAGTTTAAACGAATCAAGGTAGGAATCAGCCGTCCTGAACCAGGGCGGAGCGTCAGCGACTATGTTTTGAATACGTTTCCAGTGGCGGAAAGAGCCGATATTCAAGAAGCGGTGAGCGTGGCTGCTGAAGCATGTGCCATGTGGACAAGAGAGTCGTTTTTAAAGGTCATGAACCATTACAACAGCTTGAAGAAGTAGTATGATTTCCCACCCAATCGTCCATACTAACCAGTAGGAACAGTATGGGGGTGGTATGTGCATGAGCATACGCTATACATGTCGTTGTTGCGGCATGAAGATTGCAGAATTTGACGAATCGCAAGTAACAGAAGCGCAGCTCGGGTTTGATTCCTTGACCCCGGAGGAACGTGCTCTTATAATATCGAGAGAACAAAGTGGAGATACGGTCGTCAGCATCACGTGCGACTATTGCCGTGAAGCGCTGATTCAGCATCCAGAGCTTTCGCTAGTCGGAAACCCACTTCAATAAGTGGATACGCATTAGGAAGGCTTGCACTGACAAGGCCTTAGCTTGGGGAGCTAAGGCTTCTTTTCGCATGGCTGACCTGCGGTTATTGTGAACGTAAGCGAGGCTCTGCTTTTAGTTGACAGAAGAATTAGAGAGGGGATTAGTGAATGCAAGTCATCATTAACCCGATGAAACAGGACACGAATGTCGGGACAATCGTGGCTGGTTTGGAGAAGGGGCTTCATGAGCAGCTTGTCTCTGGCTTAGCTGGTTCCGCCCGGCAAGTATTGATGGCGTCATTGCAACAAATGTCAGATCGTCCGGTCTGCGTAGTGACGCATAACATGTACCAAGCACAAAAAGTATACGAAGATTTGATCGAGTTAGTTCCCTCTGATCAGGTGTTGCTTTATCCCGGTAATGAGCTGATTGGCTCTGAGCTTGCCATTGCCAGCCCTGAAATGCTGGCGCAGCGAATTCATGTATTCAACCGTCTGGCCCAAGGCTTTACGGGTTTTTTGGTTGCACCATTTGCTGGCTTGCGTCGCTTAGTCGTTCCCCCGCAAGTATGGAAGGAAGCACAAATTCAGTTATCTGTCGGTGATGAGCTCGATATTGATTCCTTTTTACTCCGATGTATTGAGCTTGGCTATGAGAGAGTGGACATGGTCGAGCGCAAGGGAGAAATGAGTATTCGCGGTGGAATTATCGATTTGTATCCGATCGATTCGGAGTGGCCGGTGCGGATTGAGCTGTTTGATGTGGAGATCGACTCGATCCGTACGTTTGACATGCTCTCCCAACGGTCACTGGAATCCGTCCAGACTTATATTCTCGGTCCGGCAAAAGAAATGATCGCTTCGACTCCGTTATTGCAGGAATCGGCTGTTCGCTTGGAACAAAAGCTGGGAGAAACCATCGCCAATTTGAAGGATGGGGCTGCCAAGGAAAAAGTCATGGAGCGAATCGGCTCTGATGCAGAGAGAATGAAGCAAGGACAGCGTTTTGCACAGCTGTATTCGTACATCTCTGTCATTTACCCGACGGGTGATACCTTATTGTCCTATATGCCTTCCGATACCTTGCTGATCGTTGATGAGCCTTCCCGTGTGTTGGATACGGCAGCGCAATTGCAAAAAGAAGAAGGGGAATGGCTGACAGGACGCATCATCCAGGGCGAAAATATGTCCAATCTCAGCCTGTCGCGCACGTACGACGAGATCGTGTCGACGAAAAAGCGCCAGATCGTTTACCTCTCCCTATTTTTGAGACAATCACCAAAGACTCAGCCGCAAAACATCGTGAATCTGACTTGTCGTACCATGCAAAACTTCCATGGACAGATGAACGTACTGAAAACAGAACTGGCTCGTTGGAAGAAGTCCCAGGATCAGATCGTCTTTGTCGCAGCTGATTTGGAGCGTGCAAAGCGACTGGAGCGTGTCCTGCATGACTACGAAATGGAAGCGGATGTTTTAACTGATGCAGTGGAAACGGTGCCTCCGGGGCGTCCTACGATCATTTTAGGAAATCTCCAGACAGGCTTTGAGCTGCCATTAAACAAGCTGGTCGTTATTACGGAAGGCGAAGTTTTTACAGCAAAACAGCGCAAGGCACGCAAAGTTCAACAGACGATGAACAACGCCGAGCGTATCAAAAACTACCTTGAGCTAAAGCCCGGTGATTTCGTCGTCCACGTCAATCACGGGATTGGGAAATACCTCGGAATTGAAACCAAGGAAATTCTCGGAATTCATAAAGATTACCTTCATATTCAATACGCAGCAGGAGACAGTCTGTTTGTTCCGATTGATCAAATCGACCATGTGCAGAAGTACGTGGCGAGCGAAGAGGCACAGCCGAAGATTTACAGCTTGGGCGGCAGCGAGTGGAAACGGGTCAAAAATAAAGTCCAGTCGTCTGTAAAGGATATCGCTGAAGATTTGATCAAGCTGTACGCAGCACGCGAAGCAGCTGTCGGTCATACATTCTCTCCCGACACGACAGAGCAGCGTGAATTTGAGGCGATGTTCCCGTATCAGGAAACACAAGACCAGCTCCGCGCGATTTCTGAAGTCAAAGCGGACATGGAGCGCAAACGTCCGATGGATCGCCTCGTTTGTGGGGACGTGGGTTACGGGAAGACAGAGGTTGCGATTCGTGCTGCCTTCAAGTCTGTCATGGACGGAAAACAGGTAGCCGTTTTGGTTCCAACTACGATTCTGGCTCAGCAGCATTACGAGACGTTCCGTGAGCGTTTTGCGGAATATCCGATCCGCGTGGAGGTATTGAGTCGATTCCGTTCGCGCAAAGAGCAGAATGCCACGTTAAAAGGACTGAAGGAAGGCACAGTCGATGTCGTCATCGGTACGCACCGTCTCCTTTCCAAAGACCTGACATTCCGCGAGCTCGGTCTGTTAATCGTAGACGAGGAGCAGCGCTTCGGTGTGAGCCACAAGGAAAAGCTCAAGCAGATCAAAACGAATGTGGATGTTATGACACTGACCGCTACGCCGATTCCACGTACCTTGCACATGTCGATGCTCGGTGTGCGTGATTTGTCTGTTATCGAAACTCCGCCAGAAAATCGTTTTCCGGTGCAGACGTATGTGATGGATTACAGCCCTGCTTTGGTTCGCGAAGCGATTGAGCGTGAGATGGCTCGTGATGGTCAAGTGTTCTTCCTCTACAACCAAGTACAAGGAATCGAACAGATGGCGGAGCAGATTTCTATGCTCGTTCCTGACGCGCGCATCGCTGTGGCGCATGGGCAGATGAACGAAAGTGAGCTGGAGGGCGTCATTCTCGACTTTTTGGAAGGGAATTTTGACGTATTAGTCAGCACGACGATCATTGAGACCGGGGTGGACATCCCGAACGTCAATACGCTGATTATTTACAATGCAGATAAAATGGGCTTGTCCCAGCTGTATCAGCTGCGTGGACGTGTAGGTCGTTCCAACCGAATTGCGTACGCTTACTTTACGTATCAACGGGACAAGGTGCTGACAGAGGTAGCGGAAAAACGTCTGCAAGCCATCAAGGAATTTACCGAGCTCGGCTCTGGTTTCAAGATCGCGATGCGAGACTTGTCCATTCGTGGAGCCGGTAATTTGCTGGGCGCGGAGCAGCATGGTTTTATTAATACGGTCGGATTCGACTTGTACAGCCAGATGCTGAAAGAGGCCATTGATGAGCTAAAGGGCGAAGTCAAACACGAAATTGTCACACCTGTGGAGATCAATCTGCAACTGGATGCCTATATTCCGTCGATGTACATTACGGACAGCCGACAAAAAATCGAGATGTACAAAAAGTTTGTCGCGGTGTCTACATTGGAAGACGTCGACGATTTGGCAGAGGAGCTGCTAGACCGTTTTGGACCAGTTCCGAAGCCAGTTGATAATCTGTTGACCATTTCCCGTTTGCGTGTGTATGCCCTGAAGCATCACATCACCGAAATTAGCCAAAAGAATCCAGACGAGATTAAATTGTTCCTGCACCCTAGTCAGAACAACAACATCGATGGTGGAGCCTTGTTTGCACTTACCAGTAACTGGAGCAAGAGGGTTGGGCTGTCGGGTGGACAACAGATCACGATTGCTGTTAAAGTAAAGGGGTTAAAAGAAGATGAGGGCGTGCAGTTGGTTGAAAAGCTGCTGCGTCAATTTCACCAGGTGCGAAGAGACACCGGTACGGAAAGCCCCGTGTCTTAACTGACAAAATGGGCTTGCCCGGGAAGGGAGAACCTTATTTATGAAACGTTCTGTAGCGATTCTATCTTCGGCTGTTCTGGTCGTTGCACTCATGACTGGTTGCGGCGGAAAAGCAGAAGAAGCGAAACAAGAATCAAAAACTCCAGCGAATCAGACAGATGGCAGCAATCAAGCTGCTAATGATCCTTTGGTACAATTCCCTAAACTCACTCTGCCTTACGCAGCAGACCCGAAAGCGGTCATTGTGGAGTATCAAGGAGGAACTGTAACAGGAAATGAGTTCGAAGAGTTCCTGCGTGTCATTAACTTCATGAACCCACAACAAGGTACCATGATTGAAATGGCAGATAGCAACTCACTGAAAGCTTTTGCGCGTGAGTATACAGCTACCAAGGTTTTGGCTAGCCGTTCTGACGATGCCATGAAAAAAGAGGCCAAAGAACTCGCTGAGAAAACCTTCGAGAAAATCAAAACGCAGTACATGGGCTTTTTGGGCAAGGATGAAGCTCAGTTCACCAAGCTCTTGGAAGGTCAAGGCGTAACGAAGGACATGATCGTCAATCAGATGAACCTGATCAACCAGTCCATCAATGTGATGAAAAAGAATATCGACGATGCTACGCTGAAGCAAACCTATGATCAAATGGACAAAGCTTCCCGTACCGTTGCTTCTGTTCGCCACATCCTGATCTCTACCGAAAAGCGCACACCAGAAGAGGCGTTGAAAATCTCCAACGACTTGGTAGCGCGCCTGAAAAAGGGTGAAGACTTCGCGAAGCTGGCAAAAGAGTTTACAGATGACCCAGGCAGCAAGGAGTCTGGCGGCTTGTACGAAAATGCGGATGTAACGCAATGGGTACCAGAATTTAAAGAAGCATCCCTGACACAAAAAGTCGGTGAAGTTGGCCCGCCAGTAAAAACTGATTTTGGTTACCATATTATTAAGGTCGAGAATCGCAAAGAAAAGACCTTTGATGAGATGAAAGAACAGCTCCGCGCGAGTTCTTTGGAGAAAGCCTACGATGCTTTCGCCAAGAACGAGCTGGACAAGCTCATTACGAAATTCAACATCCCGCAGTCCAAAAACGACGCTCCGGCGAAGAAATAAGAAGTCCGAAGAAAAACAGGGAATTCGTTTCCCTGTTTTTTCGTTTTCTCGCATATTCTTCAAACATGGGCAAATACTATTATCACTCGCTACCACCCGGGGGAGAGTAATTGAGGTAACTGGTAAAAATTGATACCATCACCCATAGTTAAAATTAGAATTTGAGGAAAAAATACAACTAACCAACCACCATCTATTCACTACCCACTTCTCAGGGAAAGCGAGGCAACAAGACATGAAAGCAACTGGTATCGTTCGTCGAATTGACGACCTCGGTAGGGTCGTGATTCCTAAGGAGATACGTCGTACACTGCGCATTCGTGAGGGCGACCCGCTTGAGATTTTTGTGGATCGTGACGGAGAAGTCATTCTCAAAAAGTATTCACCAATTGGAGAATTGGGTGATTTTGCAAAAGAGTACGCCGACTCTTTGTATGAAAGCATGAATCATACCGTACTGATTTCAGACAGGGATACTGTCATTGCTGTGGCAGGTGCCTCCAAAAAGGAATACTTGGAGAAACCCATTGGTAGTATTGTTGAGAAATGCTTGGAGGAAAGAAAAACCCGACTGGAGAAAAACGCAGGCTCTTATGAAATTTGTCGTGATATGAACGAAACGATGGGCTCGTTCGTCGTTGCACCCATTGTAGCAGGAGGCGATCCAATCGGGTCCGTGATCCTCCTCAACAAAAACGAGTCAACCAAGATGAGTGATTTGGAGATCAAAATGTCGGAAACAGCGGCCGGTTTCCTGGCAAAGCAGATGGAGCAGTAGGATAGGATCAGCAAAAACAGCCTCGTACCCCGGGGCTGTTTTTCTTGTGCCTATGGCCTTGTGGTATAATGAACGAAGTTTTAGGTTGGAGAGGAGAAATTTCACGCACATGGCTCAAGAAAAGGCTTCCGTTCAATTTGTGAAAGGCGCGGCGATACTTGGAATTGCCGGTCTTGTCTCCAAGCTTTTAGGCGCTGTATACCGCATCCCATACCAAAACATTGCCGGAGATATCGGCTTGTACGTATATATGCAAGTATACCCGCTGTACACCACGTTGTTGATTCTGGCGACGGCGGGTTTTCCCATCGCCATCTCCAAGATCGTCTCAGAGCGCGTCGCTGTCGGGGATGCGATCGGGGCGCGCAGGGCGTTTCGAGTAGCCAGTATATCGCTGGTTGTTCTCGGGATCTTTTTCTTCTTACTGTTATATGGAGGGGCACCTATGATTGCCCGTATGATGGGTGATGAGCATTTGATTACCCCGCTCCGAGCGGTAGCTTGGTCACTCCCGTTGGTGCCGATGGTTGCGATCTTGCGCGGCTATTTTCAGGGGCATCAAAATATGATGCCGACTGGCGTCTCTCAGGTTGCTGAGCAGTTCATTCGCGTGATTTTCATCTTGGTCGCTGCATTCTGGGCGATGAACATGTATCAGGATCCGTACATGGCTGGTACAGGTGCCGTTTTTGCTGCTTTTCCAGGTGCCATTGCTGCTATTCTCGTCTTGCTTTGGTATTGGAGAAAAGACAAGCAGATGGGGCTAACGACCATCAATCAAGTGCAGCAATCAACCGCGAATTCGTGGACCAATCGCCAGATATTACGTCATCTCTTGACCTATGCCGTTCCGATTTGTATGGGTGCACTGGTTTTGCCGCTTGTTCCGCTTGTAGACTCGATGACCGTCGTCAATATGCTGCAATGGAGCGGGACCCCGGAGGACATGGCCAAGCTTTTGAAGGGTGCATTTGACCGTGGTCAGCCACTCATTCAGTTTGGTACGTTTTTCGCTACGTCCTTGTCTCTGGCATTAGTGCCTGCGATCAGTGAAGCTGTTGCCCAGCGCCAGCATCAATTGATCTCTCATCGTTCCGAAGTAGCGATTCGACTGACCTTCCTGTTAGGATTGCCTGCTTCCTTTGGACTTGCTCTGTTGGCGGAGCCGATCAACGTCATGCTCTACGGAGACAGCAACGGTACCGAGGCCCTCGCTGTACAGTCCTTCACGATTATTTTCGCCACGGTGAGTATTGCCAGCGCGGGGATTTTGCAAGGCTTGGGACGTGTAATGCGACCTGCCCGCAACTTGTTTATTGGTGTATTGGTGAAGCTCATCCTCAATCTGGCGCTCGTTCCGTTCTGGGGCATCTCTGGTGCAGCAGTGTCCACCGTTTTAGCTTATTTGGTCGCCATGGGACTGAACGTTCTTGCGGTAAGCAAATACACGGGGGCACAAATCGGATTCCGCCAAACGGTGAAAAAGCCATTCATCTCCGTCGTGGTGATGTCGATTGTCGTGTTGCTGGTCGAGTGGCTCGCTAATACAGTGCTCGGCAGTGCCGGACTTTCAAATCGCTTGTTCCATACGCTGGTAGGCTTGATTGCTGTCGGTTCAGGAGCATTGGTCTATTTGCTGGCACTTTTGAAAACGGGTGGACTTACGAGAAATGATATTCAATTTTTGCCAAAAGGAAAGCGAATTGCTTCGCTGTTAACGAAATATAAGCTCCTCCCAGCGGAGAAAGCGAGAAGGAACGAAAAGGAGGCGTGACGAGTGGAAATGAAGAATAAGACCATTACCGTGGTCGGTCTTGGTGCCGGAGATTTGGACCAGCTCCCTTATGGCATCTATCGTACACTCAAAGCTGCCAAACAGCTGTATTTGCGCACGAAAGAGCATCCGGTCGTAGCCGAGTTGATCGCAGAAGGCATCGCGATTGAGTCCTTTGATGCTGTATATGAGCAGCACGATACGTTTTCCGATGTGTACACCGATATTGTGGAGCGACTTTTTTCACAGGTAAACGAAGCAGGCAGTCTTGTCTATGCCGTGCCTGGCCATCCTTTGGTGGCGGAACGTACTGTGCAGCTGTTGTTGGCAGAGGGACCAAAACGTGGAGTAGAGATCGAAATTGGCGGTGGACAGAGCTTTATCGATCCGTTGTTTGCCCGCCTACATATCGACCCGATCGAGGGATTCTCTTTGCTAGATGGGACGGCGCTCGCTGCTCATCAAGTATCTCCGGGTCTGCATACGATTATCGCGCAAGTGTACGATGCCTTTGTGGCTTCTGATGTGAAGCTGACCTTGATGGAAGTGCTGCCGGACGATTACGAGGTGACGGTAGCGACTGCCGTAGGGGTAGCGGGGCAAGAAATCATTGAGACAGTGCCGTTGTATGAACTGGACAGACTCGATCATTTCGGGAATTTGTCCCTGGTGTATGTACCGCCGACGAAGGATGAGAAGGTATCGTACCGCCAATTCTCCTACTTGAAGGAGATCGTTGCGATCCTGCGCAGTCCGGATGGATGCCCGTGGGATCGCGAGCAAACACATCAAAGCATCCGCAAAAACTTGATTGAAGAGACGTACGAGGTTTTGGAGACGATCGACGACGATGATCCAGATGCGATGTGTGAGGAGCTAGGTGATTTGTTGATGCAAATCATGCTGCATTCGCAGATGGCAGCCGAAGACGGATATTTTTCGGTAGATGATGTTGTCGCGACATTGAATGAAAAGCTAGTTCGCCGCCACCCGCACGTATTCGGGGAAAAGAGCGCGAATGATTCTGAGGAAGCACTGGCGAATTGGCAGGAGATC
The DNA here is from genome assembly GCF_028369215.1 of Brevibacillus sp. AG. Taxonomy (NCBI): domain Bacteria; kingdom Bacillati; phylum Bacillota; class Bacilli; order Caryophanales; family Paenibacillaceae; genus Brevibacillus; species Brevibacillus sp. AG. Next base: position 89,888 of record NZ_JAQMYO010000015.1, read on the forward strand.
AAAGCACAGGAAAAAGCAGCAAAAGGCATCGATGTAACGGTTCAATCACAGTTGGCGGGAATACCGCGTGATTTGCCAGCACTGATGTATGCGTACAAGCTGCAGAAAAAAGCAGCCCAAGTCGGCTTTGACTGGGACGATATTGCAGACGTGTACAAAAAGGTAGAAGAGGAGTACCGCGAGCTGCAAGAAGCATCAGAAGAAGAACGCGCTGGCGAGCTGGGTGATTTGCTATTTGCGGTAGTCAATCTGGCGCGCTTCCTGGGGCTCGATCCGGAAGCAGCCCTCGCGTTGACCAACAACAAGTTCAAGAAGCGCTTTTCCTATATTGAAGGCAAGCTGCAAGAGGCGGGTCGTACCTTCGAGCAGACAGACCTGCAAGAGATGGACAAATGGTGGGAGGAAGCCAAACATGAGACTAGATAAATATTTGAAAGTGTCTCGACTGATCAAGCGGCGCACGCTCGCAAAAGAAGTGTGCGACAAACAGCGTGTGGAAATCAACGATCGCCCTGCAAAGGCGTCCAGTAACGTGAAAATCGGCGACAAGCTGGCGATCCGTTTCGGACAAAAAATCGTGTCGGTAAAAGTAGAGGACATTAAGGAAAACCCGCGCAAGGAAGAAGCGGCTTCGCTGTATACCGTCATTGGCGAAGTTCCCGTTCCGCGTGATGAAAAAGAAGAAGACGCCTACCTCAAAGGGTAATGTACAACGAAAAGAGACTGCCGAGATGGCAGTCTTTTTTTAGGCTTTTTTTCCAAGCAAAGGATATAATGAGAGTACCTGAAGGCATTTCCGAAGGGATGTGTGCTGTGTGCAACAAAACGGAGTTCGAACGGGCTACTTTTTGTCTATTTCGCTTCTGTTATCATCTATCCTGTACTTTTTTGCCTCGAACTGGCCGCTTATGGTCAGGGAGCAAAAGATCGGCGTCAGTGTGGCAATCCTCGTTCTTTTTTATTTGTTATCCTATGGACTGCGTTTCATCAAACGTCATACGTTTTTGAGCAATTGGCTTCTGGTGGCTGGTGGCTTGGCCTTTGGCATCAGCGTGGCTTTGTTGGGGCAAATATACAATAGTCATGCCGATAGCTATATGCTGTTCGTCGTATGGCTCATTCCGAATTTGTTATTTGCGGTTTTCACGCGCTATCAGCCGTTCTATGTCATCAGCTATGTCCTCGCTCATTTGGCCATTTACTTCTTTCTCCATCCATCAGTCATTCATGTAGCGCGTGAAGACGAGTGGTGGTTCATGATTTTTTGGTTGATTGCTTTGGGAAATATGGTCTTGTTCTGGCTAACCACGACAGGAAGATTACATTCTAAACCGATCTACTACTTATCCTTTCTGACCTTTTCCGTCAGTCTTTTCTGGTCAGCTTTCACGGATGTATACGGTCCGTTTCCTGAGCTTTTATATGTCCTTACCGGGGGCATCCTGTTTGTCACGTTTTTAAAGTGGGTGCCGAGTCGCGGGCTTCTGATTGTGACAGCCTCGCTGCTCTCGCTGTTTGTGCTCGTTAAATTTATATCCTACATGGTGATGTATTATTCAGAAGGCTTCTTTGTTTTGATGCTGCTGCTGACCGTACTCATTATTTGGGGAGCAGTTGCAGGGATTAATTGGCTGCGCAAGGAATCAGCGTATCAAAAAAGCAAATGGGTTGTGTTTTTTCAAGAGGCATTTACGGTTCTCGTTACGACCATTGCCGCATCTATTGGAGCTATTTCGATAGCAGGTCTGCTTTTTCTGATCATTCAAGAGGAAACGGTTATTGATTTGCTGTTTTTCCTTTCCTTAATTGGCTTTATTGGCCCTGTGGTGTTTATGAGTGGGATGAATGCAACGGTACGATATACACTGCTCACAATGGGGTATATATTGGGTGTCGGTTCTGTTCTGTTTTTAGAAGGAGCTTACTGGATCGTTTTCCTGTTGGTACTGTTATACGTGTGGAAAGCTGTCCCTGCCATTCCGGCGCGGCTTTTGACACAGCTGACTTTTTTAGTCGTCCTGGCTACGAAGCTGGATGAGTACCTGCCTTCCTTTGAATATGTACTCTTGATCATATTTGCTACGCAGTTGGCGATGTATTACGTAAAACAATTGCCAGTCGTATTGCAAAACAGCTCGTTGGTGTACGCCTTACTCTCGCTTTTGATCCTGACAGAGGAAGGATTTCAATCGGGCTCCATGAATGTGGTAGTGAATCTGGCTTTTTTCGCAGTCAGCACGTATTTGTTGTATCGGACATTGCATCAGCAAAATAAGGTGAGATTCGGTATTGTACTCGGTTTCTGGTTTGCCTTTCTCCTCATGAAGTACTACGACATGCTATGGAGCTTGCTGCACAAGTCACTGAGCCTGCTTTTGCTCAGCCTGGTGTTTTTCATCGCTACCCTGTGGTGGGATCGAAGGTCGAAAATCGAGTGGCCGAGAAGCGAGCCTTCCCTTTTTGTGAGAAAAGCGTTTGTGTTGCTTCCTGTCATTTTGCTGCAATTTGTTTTGATTGGCTATCAAGTATGGAGCAGTGAAACGATCCTGGCCAACGGAAAAACGGTGAAGCTGGAGCTGGTTCCAATCGATCCGCGTTCGTTACTGCAAGGTGATTACGTCAGGCTTGGCTACACCATTTCTACACTGGACCAGGAACAGGTTGACTCAGGGGATAAGATTCGAGTCGTACTCCGCCAACAAGCAGATGGCTTGCACAGCTACAGTGGCTATTATGAGATCGATGGTCGATGGAATCGAGCCTACGAGCCTCAGTCATCGGATGTGGTGATTAATGGAAGTATAATCGGTGGCAATCAGGTGGAATACGGCATAGAAAGCTATTTTGTCCCAGAAGGAACCGGACTTGAAGTCGAGCGGAATGCCAAATACGCTATTGTGAAAATTGGTGAGAGAGGCGATGCCATCCTGGAGAGCCTGTCGAACCAGTAGACATTACAAAAGAAGAAGCTGCCTGTGTCATCGGGCAGCTTCTTCTTTTGTGTGGGGAAGTAAACGTTCTTTGGAATCCATTGGCAACACGATCGAACGGGTGAGGATAACGCCTACGATCCCCAGCGAAAAGATGAGGAGTGCCATTAGATAGGACGGGAGGACAGCTCCCAAAGTGATACCGACTGCCCCCATGATCCGAGCGCCAGGCACAACGAGTCCGTTCACAGCCATATAAGAGCTACGCAAATCATCTTTTACAATTTGCGCCAGATAGGTTTGGCGAATGGGAGCGTGAATCAGCTCGCCCATCGTGCTTATAAGCACCGCGGCCAGGATAACGATAAGGGAGTTGCTGTACATGATCAGTGAGTACCCGGCAATATACATCAGCCCACTTGTATACAAGGCAGGAGCTTCTTTCAAGTGTTCGATGAGCTTGGTGACGGCAAGAGAGAACAATACCACGAGCAGCGTATTTTCGAGCTGGATCAGGCTGAATATTTTGATGCCCGTCAGTTCAACAGTAAACCAGTCAAACAAGCCAAAGCTCTGCGGGGCAAACTCCTGAGCAAGTCTGACAGCGATGTAGTTAGGTGTCTGAAATTCTGGTGCAAAGATGAGCATGCCGCTTAGTGAAAAGAGGATGAAACGACGGTCAGTCATTACCAGCTTGTAGCTTGCGACCATATCCCGTAAGATACCTGTCCCCGTTCCGACATGGTTCATTGGCTTCGGCTGGTACGATTCCTTGATACAAAAGGAAATGATCACAAGTATGAAAAAACTGATAGCGGTAAGCGTGAGGAGCAGTTCGAAACGATGGGTAGCAAACAAGAGACCTCCCACTACGGAACCTAGTGCAATCGATAAGTTGTTGGACCAGTAGTTAATGCCGTACATATACGTTCGGTTTTCTTTCGTACTGACATCGATGAGCATCGCATCTGCGGCGGGGTTAATCATTCCGTTACTCGCATTCTGGACGAGCATCATGGCAAACGTGAGCCAAGCAGAATCGAGCCACGGGGGGTTCGCTGCCATCATGATGAAGAGAGCGAAGCACTGAATCCATTGTCCGTATACCATCACTTTTTTTCTGCCCCACCGATCAGCCAGGTAGCCGCCGTAGAAGCCCATCAAGATTTGCGCACATACGGTCAGGACTAACAGGAGCCCTGTTATAGCAGGACCGAGCTTGGCAGAAAAGTAAATGGCCATAAAAGGGAAGATCATATTTCCTACCAGACGTGTCAGAAAGGAAGTCACGATTCGTATGCGGATGTTAGGATGGAGTTGCGAAAAGCTCATGGGGACGACCTCCTTTTTTCCAATTGTAGCTATGAAAAGGAGAAGAAAAAGGGTAAGATTCCTCTGTGAATTTCACCTTTTAAGGAATGTGATGCCTTATGAAAAGCAATGAGCACTTTATGCAGATGCTACTCGGGTTATCAGAATGGGAGACGGGGCGCGAACAAAAGATCGGTATACAAGAGTTGTCCCAGCTTTTATGCTGTACGCCCCGCAATGTGAAACTGATTTTGCGCAAATGGGAGAGTGAGGGGCTCCTTTTATGGAAGGCAGGCGTAGGACGGGGCAATCATTCGAGACTTACGATTCTCTGCGATATCACTGACTTTTTGGCCAGTTACTTTCAGAAGCTATTGATGGACGGAAACATTGGGGAAGCAGTGCAGCTTTTGCATCATAAAAATTTGCCTGCGGGTGCGAAGCGGCTTTTGCAGGAAAAGTGGGACAGTCAATTCGGATTTGTCGCGGAAGAGAACGAGAAGAGGCGTCAGGAAATTTTACGTATTCCACGTGAACGAGCTTTTTCAACCATCGACCCCGCATTCGTAGCCGTAGCGGCGGAGAGTCATTTTATCCAGCAAATCTGCCATGCGCTCGTCATTTTCGATTTGGCTACACAAGATTTTAAGCCCCAGCTAGCCTACGCTTGGGAAAGTAATCTGGATATGACTGCTTGGACCTTTTATTTACGAAAAGGAGTTCGCTTTCACCATGGTCGTGTACTGACAGGAGAAGACGTAGCCTATACCGTTCAGCGACTGATTGAGCTGGATTCACCGTATCGTTGGCAAGTGGACGATATCGATTGGATCGAACAGCGAAATGACGGAGCCATTACTTTTCATTTACGGAAGCCAAACGGTTTTTTCTTGCATTTGGTATCTTGCATCGGGATGTCAATTTTGCCGCATGATGTGCCGTTTTCGGAGTCTGCGATTGTAGGGACAGGCCCGTTTCGGCTGGTCGAATTTACAGAGGATCGGTTGGTATTGGCAGCGTTCGACGACTATTATCGGGAGCGGGCGATTCTGGATCGGGTAGAAATCTGGCGAGTACCGGGATCATGTTCTTCGAAGCAACGGTATCAACTTTCGCTGGCTGAGGATGAAGCGACGGAAGATGATAGCAAATCTTTGGAGGTTCAAGAGGTAGGCTGTCACTATCTGAACTTCAACTTTCGAAAGCCCGGTATTCAGCACGACTTGGCTTTTCGCCAGGCAATCAAACTTCTGATCGACCCCGTACAAATGATTCGAGACTTGAAAAAAGAGACGTTTACGCCTGCCGGAAGCTTTTTGCCGGAGAGAAGCCAACTCATGTATTTTTCCTCACATACCATAGAGGAAGCGGCTCATTGGCTACAAAAAAGTGCATATCAGGGCGAGGCTGTCTTGCTGAGTTTCAACGACGCGAAAAAAGTGAGAGAAGAAGCAGAGTGGCTTCAGGAGAGGTGTCAGCTGGTTGGCATTCAGCTAGAATTGCAGGGCATCACGAAAGATCAGTTCTTGTCGTACGATACAGCTCAACATGCTGATATGGCTATGATGGGGGAGGTCCTGCAACGTGATATCGAGCTGGGGCTGATGGAGATATACAAAAACAAATGCTCCTTGGTGCATCGTTTTTTAGATGATGACAGGTTGGCCATTGTTGAGGAGCGGATGTCAAAAATTCTTCAATTACAGGACAGCAAAGAACGTATGTGTGCTTTGGAAAAGGTGGAGGACACACTTAGGGATGAGGCGTGGCTGCTTTTCTTGTACCATGCGAAGCGATTCGATCACTACCATCCCGCTTTGCAAGGAATTGCGGTCGATTCGTTTGGATGGATCGACTTTTCCAAACTGTGGGTTAAATCATTCGTTACCAGTCTGTAACCCTTTCTTGCCGAACATTTCCTATCATAGTAAGGAAATTGTAGAGAAGGAGGCGTTACCGTTGAAAAAAAGCGTAAACAAAGGGATCTCAGTGCTGCTGGCCACTGCGGTTTTGGCAAGTCCACTGATGCTCGAGCCAAAAGCGGCTTATGCTCTCTCTATTGAGGATGTTTCTGCAGACGATACAGATGCAGACGAGGAAACAGAATATACGATTGAGTTTGAAATCAATAAGGAATTAACAGCAGGGGATAGTATTTACGTTAGATTCCCTTCAGATTATTCGGTAGATAAAAAGCTGAGAACATCAGACATCACGCTTGAAGATGACGATGATGATGAGATCTCGATCGACAGCGTATCCGTCAGCAAAAATGTAGTGGAGATTGAAGTCGATGAAAAGATCAAAAAAGGCACTGTTCTCACATTGACTATTGATAACATCACCAACCCGGAAGACAAGGGCAGCTATGAGATCGAAGTAAAAACGAGTGAGGAAAACAGCTACAAGGGTAAAAAAATCACCATCGGCAAATCTTCGAGCAGTAGCAGTAGCAGTAGTAGCAGCAAGGGCGACTTCGAGGCCTCCCATAGCAGTAAAAATGCCGAGGACGGAATCTCCTTAACGCTCGGAAAATTTAATCTTTCCTCGAAGAGCAAGCTGAAAGATGGCAAGTACATTTATGTCGATTTCCCTTCCAAAGACATGCTGCCAAAGAGCATCAGCAAGTCTGATGTGACTGTAAACGGGTACAAAGCAGAATACGTCACGATCGTTGACAACGACTCGATTCGGATTGAGGTTCCGAGTGGTGCAGACGGCGATAGCTACATAAAGCTGGAGTTTACGTCCTCAGCGGGGATTGTAAACCCATCCAAAGCAGACAAGTACTATTCGTATGAAATTGAATATGACAGCAAGAAATACAAGTCAAAAGATGTTGAAATTACAGGCATAAGTAATACGCCATTCACCGTTTCTTTGTCGGACAGTGCAGCTGGGGCGCGCACGAGCTATACGTTTGAAGTGGATCTTTCCTCCAAGCTGGGGTCGAACGCAGAAATCGAAGTTGAATTCCCAAGTGAGGTAACGGTTCCGCCGATTCTTACCAGCAATAGCGTCACCGTCAATGGTTCTCAAGTGACGAATGTAAGCGTGTTGGGGAATAAGGTTTATTTCCGCACGCCATACGGATTCAATGGCACAAATCGCGCGAGCATCAAGTTTGCATTCGAAGGCTACTTGACCGCTCCGAAGACAGCGGGAACATATACCGTGGCGGCCAAGATCGACAACAAGTCCTATAAGTCGAAGGAATTCCAAATCACAGGAATGACTCCACCAGTCGCCGTGGACAATGCATTGGCAACGGTTGGGCTGACGAGAGCGACTGCCTCTACTCCTGCTGGAATTTCAATCGGTATCAAAGCCATGGGTGCTCCGATTGTTCGCAATCAGGGATTCATTGAAGTCGTACTCCCTGTTGGCTTCCGTGTTCCAGCCTATTTGCCTGCAAACACAGTAACAGTGAACGGTGTGGCCGCTAGCTTTGTTGGTGTGCGCGGACAAAATCTGATTATTATTCCTGCCCAGGATATTCCGGCAAAAACAGCAGCTCAGGTCAATATCGCCGAGACAGCTGGTATTGTGAATCCGGCTACTCCAGGTGTGTACAACATTGGTGTCTACAACTCCGAGGAGAGGGGCTTACTCTTCTCTCGTCCAGCGACCATCGTGTCTCTAAATGGCGTCAGCTTCAAGCAGAACGTCGCTTCCTTTACAAAGGCTGGTAAAACAACCGGACTCGCAGTGGCACCGTATACCGTAAATGGCAACACGCTGATGCCAACTACGTTCTTCCGTGATGCCCTCGGGTTTTCGATCAGCTACACCAAAACGACTGCCAAAGTCGTGAGCGGCAATACGGTCATGCAATTCAAGGTCGGTTCAAACGTAGCGACCATCAATGGCAAAAATGTAACGCTGCCTGCAGCGGTTCAGCTGAAAAACAACGTTCCTACTCTGCCTCTTAAAACCATCACGGAGCGTACCGGTTACAAAATCATCTATGTGAACGGGAACTACACCGTTTACAAGTAAGGACAGTCTGGCAAAAACCCCGTATAAATACGGGGTTTTTTTTTGTAGAAAACATCGAAATGTTATTCATTAGAGTTAATGCGACCGCTTGCAGTCAACAAAAACGGTATTGACCGTTTTTGTTCTATCAGGACATCCCTCCCCATAGGATAGTACAAGAAGGGTACGTGAGGAGGGAGTAATCATGAACGATCACACGAGACGGCCACGTCATGAAGTCGTGATGATTAATCGTCGCAGCTTAGCGATATCGGGAGTAAAAAACGTCGAAAGCTTTGATAGCGAAGAATTCCTCTTGGAGACGGACGGCGGCTTTTTAACCATACGAGGCCAAAACCTGCATATGAAAAATCTGAGTTTGGAAACCGGAGAAGTAGCGATCGAGGGGCTCGTTCACGAGATGGCCTATCTGGAGCAAGGGCAGGCCGGCGATCGGTCGAGAGGATTCTTCGGCAAGTTATTCAAGTGAACATCGCCATCCAGTTACAGACGGTATTGGCCATGTCGACGTGTGGTGCACTGATGGGTATGGGATTCGATACGTACCATGTATTTAAGGGCAAGGCCAGACTGCCACTCTGGTTGGTCTTTTTCTTTGATATCCTTTTTTGGGTGGGCAGTATGGGTGCTGTCTTCTTGATTTTGGTGAAAGTGAACGACGGGATTATTCGGTTTCCGATATTTTTTGGAATGCTATTTGGCGCGTGGCTTTACTTCTTATTAGGTAGTAAGAAGTATATCCTTTTCTTGCATCGCGTGATAAAATTCTGTCAGTGGTTTTACCGTACGGTCGTAAAAATTATAGACATCCTGCTTGTACGTCCTGTGCTCTTTCTTTTCCGAGTGATCATCATGGTGCTGACATTTTTGTATTCCGTGTTGCTCGCGATCCTCGGCTTTTTGTGGAAAGTGACGCGTTTTGTCACCTCCCCTTTTGCCAGATGGGGTCAACATTTGTGGAAAAAAATGTACGGAAAAACAACAGGAATTTGGACCAATTGGAAGAATTGGTTTCACTCAAAGAGAAAGCGGGAGTAGATTCGAGGTGGCGTACTGATGAAGGAAGCAAGAACCTCTTCCATTAACCGAAAAGGGCAAAGAAGGAGAATGCGTCTCTTTTTCTTTGTGATCCTGTGCTTTTTCGTCTGGACTAGCTATACCTTGTTTTTGCAAAGTGGCGAGTTGTCCAAGAAGGAGACAGAGCTGGAAGCCCTGAAGCAAGAATCAGCGATCTTGCAGCAAAAGCAAGAAGATCTGACCTATGAAGCAAGCCGACTAAACGATCAGGAGTACTTGGCAGAGCTGGTCCGTAAGCGAATTTTGTTTACCAAGCAGGGCGAAAGCATCTATATCATTCCAGATTGAGTATACATCTGATCTTCAACGAGAGGGAGGCATTCCACGTCATGGAGATCGAGGTCGGGAGCATACTGGAAGGGAAAGTCACGGGTATCACCAAATTCGGAGCGTTTGTTCAACTGCCGGGCGATGTGACCGGACTGGTGCATATTAGTGAAATTGCTGACGTCTACGTCCGGGACATCCATCAATTTTTAAAAATGGGAGACACGGTAAAGGTAAAAGTCCTCAGCCTCCGTGAGGGCAAGATCGGGCTTTCTATCAAAAAAACAATGGAAAAGGAACGGCCACCCCGCTATCAGCGGGAGCGAAGTGAAGGTTTTGAAGAAAAGCTGAACCGCTTTTTGAAAGAAAGTGAAGACAGGCAGTCCTCCTTGAAGAAAAGCGTAGAGAAAAAGGGCCGCGGTCGGTCTTTTTAATTCGGAAAATTGTGACTTTTCTTTCTTTGTGAAAAGCGCATTTTGACTGTAAAAATAGGAAGGTCATTTCAAAGTCTTGACGAATAAAGTATCCTAAGCCCGTTTCGCAAAGCGCGAATCACCTGTCAGCCGACGTTATCCGCCATAACGTCGGTTTTTTTTGTCCGTTTTCGTTACTGAATTTGTCGCACGATTCTGTTAATATCCATTGGATTTTTGACAAATTTTACAATGCTCCCTCCGTATAATGGAGAAACACATTGACCAAGAACGGGGTGGAGCGAAATGATTGCGAACAAAAACGTAACACAGGCCGGACAAGCTTGGACGCGGCAAGTGTCCGATCGAATGGGTACCACTGCCCAGACGTGGGGAGAAAAAGTAGCAGATTTCATAGAAAAGTGGAATGTTCTCCCCATTCTCATGGGCTTCTTATTAGGACGAGCTCTGATCGTGGAAGAGCTAACCCCCTTTGCTATACCGTATTTCATTGTCATGTTTTATATTCGCCGAGATTGCTTGCTTGTCACGGGGATGGCTCTTATTATCGGCGCTTTTACCCAGTCTGTGCCTGTTGGACTGGAAACCGCGTTGAGCGTGATACTTGCCTTGTTTGCCTGCAAATTGATGAATAAAATGCGCAAGAAAGATTTTTCACGGACGCCTTTGCTGGTCGTCGGGACGATTTTCATCAGCCGTCTGTTGTATGCGGTTCTGACCAATCAGGTAACGACCTACGAGCTTGTGATGGTAGCAGTGGAAGCGATTCTTGGCTTTGTACTGACGCTCATCTTCATCCAGTCCTTATCGATCATTCATTTGGCGAAGCCTTACGAACCTCTCAAAAATGAAGAGATCGTTTCGTTAGTCATTTTACTGGCTTCCTTGATGACGGGTACTGTGGACTGGATGGTCGAAGGCATTTCGATGGAGCATGTACTTACACGCTATTTGTTGCTCGTCTTTGCTTTTGTCGGTGGTGGCACGATCGGTGCGGCTGTTGGTGTGGTCACAGGTCTCATCCTCAGTCTGGCTAATGTGAGTGCTCTTTTACAAATCAATCTGCTCGCTTTTTCCGGTCTTTTGGCAGGCTTGCTGAAGGAAGGCGGCAAAGTCGGCGTATCCGCAGGCTTGTTGATTGGTACGGCTATTCTTGCGATTTACGGTGGAGCAGAAGAGACATTCTACTACTCCTTGATTGAAACCTCTCTGGCCATTGTGCTCTTCATTCTGACCCCTGCTGCTCTTTGGAAAAAAGTAGCCCGATTTATCCCTGGGACCCCCGAGAATCTACAATCCCATCAAGAATACATGCGCAGAGTCCGCGATGTGACTGCGGGCAAAATCCAGCAATTCTCCGATTTGTTTACGCAACTCTCCCATAGCTTTGCCCAGACAGCCGATCCTGAAGAAATAGAAGAACAGGCCGATGCCTTTCTCAGCCGCGTATCTGAATTCACCTGCCAGAAATGCTGGAAAAAAGAACAATGCTGGGAAAAAGATACGCAATCGACCTATGAGGGAATGAGCTTTTTAAGGGAAAAAGTGTATGAGCACGGTACCTTGGCAGGTGTTACTCCGCCGCGTGATTGGGAGCGCAAGTGTGTCAAAACCGAAAAGGTCATGACTGTAATGGAGCAGGAATACGATCGCCAGCAGTCGTTTGACCAGCTGAAAAAGCAGGTAAAGGAAAGCCGGATGCTTGTAGCTGACCAGCTATCGGGAGTTTCTCGTGTCATGAGTGATTTTGCCCGGGAAATACAACGAGAGGGCATGGAGCTGAGCTTTCAGGAAAAGCAGGTCTCACAAGCATTGGAGGGTTTGGGTCTGTCGGTACGCCGCGTAGAAATACACAGCTTGGAAGAAGGCAAGGTCGATATCGAAATCAGTCAGCCGACTTGCTATGGCCGCGACGAATGCGCGAAGATCGTGGCTCCCATGCTTACGGAGATTTTGGGAGAAAACATTGTGGTTCGCGAGCGGCATTGTGAAGCGCAAAAAGACGGCTCATGCACGATGTGCCTTGCTTCCGCCAAAACGTATGAAATCGATATCGGGGTCGCAGGTGCGGCCAAAGACGGTAAGCTATTATCCGGTGACAGCTTCCGCACGATGGATTTGGGTAATGGAAAAATGGCGCTGGCGATCAGCGATGGAATGGGAAATGGCGAGCGGGCATCCATAGAGAGTCAATCGGCCCTCGATATGCTCCAGCAGCTTCTGCGATCTGGTATGGACGAAAAAATTTCGATCAAAACCGTTAATTCCGTGCTCGCCCTGCGCTCCAAGGAGGAAATGTTCGCGACGGTGGACTTGGCTCTGATCGATTTGCAAACAGCTCATACGCGTTTTGTAAAAATCGGCTCCACCCCGAGCTTTGTCAAAAGAAATAAAGATGTCATCACAATCACAGCCAACAACCTGCCAGTAGGGATTTTGGAAGAAATCGAAGTGGATGTCGTATCTCGTATGCTCAAGCCAGGTGATTTGCTCGTCATGATGTCCGATGGCATCTATGAGGCGCCACGTCATATTGAGAATAGGCAAGCGTGGATGAAGCGAATCATCAGTGAACTGGAGACAAATGATCCACAGGAGGTTGCTGATTTACTATTGGAAAAAGTCATTCGCCAGCATTCCGGACAAATTGTCGATGACATGACCGTGTTGGTGGCGCGAATTGACCGCTTTGTACCACAGTGGGCTGCCATCGCGGTGCATGGGATGGAGAAGCTCGAGCGTCCACGGATTGTGAGTTAGGAGTATGTTTTCTCTATTACCCGTCGATACTGTTGCTAAAAATATCCTGCGAAGTGAAGTGGATGTATGGTCGCTGCGCGGAGCAGGGAACCTCAACAACAGTTGAGGCAATAAAAACAGATCGAATGGGGAGATTATTGTGAAAGAAGCGACACTTCGTCAAATACTGGTAGTGACAGACGGCTGCTCCAACTCGGGAATGAGTCCCGTTGCTGCAGCGGCATTGGCACGGGAGCAAGGGATTACGGTCAATGTCATTGGTGTAATCGACAAGAGTGAGCTGGGTGAAAAAGGGGAGAAGGAAATCAGGGATATTGCGGAAGCAGGTGGTGGACTCTGCGATATCGTGTTCCCCCAACAGCTTGCGCAAACGGTACAAATGCTGACGCGAAAAGCAATGACGCGCACCATTCATCAAGTGGTCAATAAAGAATTAAAAGAGATTTTGGGCGATTCCGGAATAGAGGAGCTGGCACCTGATAAAAGAGTGCAGGTGGCCGGAATGGTTGACGAGTTGGGTGAAAAAAGCAGCTTGAACGTCGTGATGCTGGTGGATACCTCAGGAAGTATGAAGCCAAAGCTGTCGGCTGTTCAGCAAGCGATACACGATTTCAGTATCAGTCTGCATTCGCGGAGTGGACAAAGCAGAATGGCGGTCGGTTCATTTCCGGGGAAACAAAAGCATCTCGATATCCGCATTCCGTGGACAGAAAAGGTCGAGCAGGCTCACCAAATTACGAGTGATTTGGCGATGAGTGGAATTACTCCTACTGGCCCCGCTATCGTAGAGGCAATTGCCCTGTTTGAGCAGGACAAGCTCCCACGCTCGCTGCAAGAGCGTTACATCGACCAAGACGAAGAGGACGACTCGAACGGAATGCTGCGTGACCATGTCTTTTAAGGCAGCCACCCCCGACCTGCCCAAGCACTTTACAGGCAAATGGAACAAAAAATCGTACCACGTCTTACGGGAGTTGGGGCGTGGTGCAAACGGGACCGTGTACTTGGTATCACAAGGTGGCGTACAGCGCGCGGTTAAGGTCGGTGTGGAAGGCATAGACATTTTAATGGAAGTGAATGTGTTGAAAAGCACACAGCAGGGGCGGGATTCCAAAGTGGGACCGCTCCTGTGCGACGTGGACGATCTCGTTGTAAACGGGAAGGCCTGTACGTTTTATGCTATGGAGTATCTTCAAGGCTTGCAATTGGATGAATATATCAAACAAGAGGGTACGGACTGGGTGGCCGTGATGATGGTTCAATTGCTGGCGCGACTGGATGTTTTGCATCAGCATGGCTATATTTTTGGTGATTTGAAACCGCAGAATGTGATGGTTACCCAAACGGACAAGCAGGTACGCTTGATTGATTTCGGTGGAGTGACCAAGCTGGGCAACGCCGTTCGGCAGTTTACGGAAGAGTATGATCGAGCTTTTTGGCACGCAGGTGATAGACGGGCTGAAGTAAGCTATGATCTGTTCTCGACAGCCGTGATGATGGTGCGTCTGACGGTTGGAACGGAAACGTGGAAAAACAGCCTTGGTGACCCACGTCACACGATATTGCTCTGTGATATAATACGAAAAAGTGACAGCCTGTACCCTTACCGGGAGCCTTTATTGAAGGCATTTCACGGTAAGTTTGCGACCGCGAAAGAAATGCGAGCGGAGCTGTTGGCAGTCTTGCGAGATAGCATGGGCGCCAAACCGCAAAAGAAGCAAAAGAAAGCGCGGACGAAAGGGAATGTAGGAGCGGGCATTAGTGGTCTTTTTGTCGCCTCGTTACTCCTATTGGCTGGCACTTTGTATTACGCATGGTTTATGTGAAGGATGTGACGGTTCGTGTCCTCAGATTTGGTGATGGATACTTGCTTGTTGGCAGGCTCGATTATTTTGAAAAACGGTGGGGAGACATATCGGACGGAAGAGACAATGGCATTGATTGCGAAGGCTGCGGGGATGGATGATGTCAACAGCTCTGCTACGCCCACGAGCATCATCTTGTCCTTTCGTTGCAGTGGACTGGATCATACAAGAATGGTTCGCACCCCCAAACGTACGACCAACCTCAATAAAATTACGCTGGTGAATGATGTTTCCCGACAGTTTGTCGGTGGGAAAATTAATTTGGAGCAAGCCTATCGGACGCTGCGTGAGATTGATCAAAAAAAGCAGATCTATCCGAAATGGTTGCAGCATCTAGCAGCCGCTACGGCCAGCGGCTCCTTTTCTATGCTTGCAGGGGGAGATTGGGGTAGTCTGATTCCTTCTGCGATGGCAGGGTTGATTGTGAATCTGAGCCAGGAATATTTAGAACAGTTTGTCCGGATGAAGTTTTTTACGGAGTTCTCTGCCGCTTTACTAGGGGGACTTTTCGCGTTGTTGACCGTGACGATCTTTCCGCAGTTGCATTTAAGCATCATTATTATTGGTGCGATGCTTCCGTTGTTTCCGGGGATCGCCATCACCAACTCGCTTCGGGATTTGATGGCTGGTGATTTGGTTGCAGGTGTTTCACGCGGAGTAGAAGCCATGCTGACAGCTGTCTCCGTAGCGGTAGCCACAGCCATTATTCTTTCGTTTACGAGGTGAGTACGATGTTGTTACAAGGATTGGCGCTTAGCTTCGCCTCTTCAGTAGCGTGGTGTGTGCTGTTCAATGTGCCGGTTCGAACCATCGTAGCGGGTGGTTTTGCCGGAGTGGTCGGTTTTCTCGTCTACTCCATTCTTCCTATCTACGGTGCAGAGGTATTGTTGTCGACGTTTGTTTCGGCTGCTGCTGTCTCTTTGCTCAGTCAGCTCTTATCTATTATACTGCGAGTTCCTTCTACGAATTTTAGTGTCGCGGGCATTATTCCACTGGTACCAGGATCGTTGGCTTACAAAGCCATGCTTGCTTTTGTGAACAACGATTATGTCGGAGGGATCACACTGGCGACCAAGACTTTGATGGTGGCTGGCGCGATTGCTTCTGGACTTATATTTGGAATTTCGGTACTGACGATTTGGAAAGGGGCCCGCTATGCTGGCAATCGTGCGCAACGAGATTGAGTCCGAGGGGCTTTTGCTTCCAGGTGAGACCATTGTTGTCGGAGTTTCCGGCGGCAACGATTCTACCGCACTGTTGCATATATTGGCTTCTCTCAATAAACAATACCAGTATAATTGGAAGCTGCATGCTGTCCATCTGAACCACGGCTTTCGTGGGGAAGAAGCAAGGAAGGACGCACTCTATGCAGAAGAGCTGTGTCGTGAACTCGGCGTGGCTTTCCACCTGTTTGAGTATGATGTCCCCGCTTATATGGAAAAAACGGGACTGGGCGGGCAAGAAGCAAGTCGCGATATTCGCTATCGGCTGTATCGAGAAGTAGGTCTGGCGCAAGGAGCGACCAAGCTGGCATTGGCCCATCATGCTGACGATCAGGTGGAAACGATTCTTTTTCGTTTTGTGCGAGGCAGCAGGTTGCATGGACTGACAGGGATGCCGAAGCGAAGAATGCTTGCGGATTGCCCGATTGAGCTCGTGCGTCCGCTCTTGCATAAAACGCGTCAAGAACTGGAAGGCTACTGTCGGGATCATCAACTCGTCCCTCGTGAGGATAGCAGCAACCAATCGCGCAAGTATACGCGCAATCTGCTGCGTCTGGATGTCATGCCCTTATTGGAAAAAGTGAATGACAAGTATCGGGAGCATATCTTGGCTGCCGCAGAGGCAATCCGGCAGGACGAAGCGCTTTTAATGAGGCTGGCGATTGAGCAGTTGAACGAGGTAACGATTGAGAAAAAACCTGAAGCATTTTTGATGGACAATGACAAGTTTCAAACTTGTGACGTTGCTTTACAAAGGAGAATGATTACTCTAATATTAAGTTATCTCTCAAAACATACCGAATGGTCTTCGCAACATGTGGAGACCGTTTTGCACATGCTAGGGGGAAGTCGCCCTTCTGCGGAATTGCATTTGCCCAATGACCTGGTAGTCGACCGGGTGTACGAGCGAATCACTTTTCGTCGTAGAAAGCGACAGGATCGCATACATACGTATAGTTACGAGCTCGCCGTTCCCGGTGTAACCTGGATCGACGAGAGTAAGGCCACGGTACATATTACTTACCTGGAAGGTCCCATGGATTGGGAGCGACTCCCGGCGAATGAAGCGGTCTTTGATGCCGATCAGTTGCCAGGATCGCTGTATTTGCGTAACCGAAAACCTGGAGACCGCCTCACCCTGTTTGGCTCAGCAGATGGAAAGAAGAAGCTAAAGGATTTATTGATTGATGCCAAATTTCCGCGAGCATGGCGTGACAAACTTCCGCTTTTGACGGCGGGCGATGAGGTGATTTTGATACCAGGTGTGCGCCGTTCCGCCGTAGCGCCTGTCAGTGGACAGACCAGGCGTTTTCTACACGTGCGGGTAGAGTTTGGAGAAGATTGGCGGGAGGTTTTTTCATGAATCAAGACATCGAGAAGATTTTGCTATCAGAAGAGGATATCGCGGTAAAAGTTCAAGAATTAGGCAAGACGCTGGCTGCAGAATACAAGGATAAAAATCCATTGGTCATCTGCGTGCTGAAAGGTGCAGTCGTTTTCATGGCTGATCTGATCCGTCACATGGATATTCCGTGCGAAATGGATTTCATGGCTGTTTCCAGCTACGGAAGCGGGACAGAATCCTCCGGCATGGTGAAAATCTTGAAGGATCTCGATACATCTGTGCAAAACAGACATGTGCTGGTTGTAGAAGACATCATGGACAGTGGGCTGACGCTGAGCCGCTTGGTAGAGCTGTTGCGCCATCGGGAAGCTGCTTCCGTAAAAGTGGTGACTCTCTTGAACAAACCAGAGCGTCGCAAGGTGGATATTTCACCAGACTATAAGGGTTACGATGTTCCAGACGAATTCGTTGTGGGATACGGCTTGGACTATGACGAGCACTACCGTAATCTGCCTTATATCGGTGTATTGAAGCCTGAGGTCTACACAAAGTAGGTTTGTTGTGGAGACTGTGCTTTCTATGATAAAATGTGAAAAGTGTCTGTTCGTGAGAGGAGGTAAGGAATGAATCGCTTTTTTCGTAATACCGGGTTCTACCTACTGATTTTTCTTGTCACGGTCGGGATCGTGAATTTCATCCTCTCCGGTACTGATAAGGTTGGGAAACTTACATATCAGGAATTCCGGATACAGCTAAAAGCTGACAACGTCACTGAGTTGGCGCTTCGACCAGAGAATGGTACTTACAGGGTCGAGGGTACGTTGGCAAAAGCTATTCCGGGACAGGAAAGTAACAAATTTTTTACCAATGTTCCTTTGTATGATTCAGATGTTGTTAAGCTAGTCGAAGAGAAAATCGATGCACAAAAGGTGAAGAATGTAGCGTTCAATCCTGCGGAGGGCAACAGCATTTGGCTCACGTTCTTGACCTCTATCATTCCTTTTGTCATCATCTTCATCCTGTTTTTCTTTCTTCTGAACAACGCCCAAGGTGGCGGAAGCCGAGTCATGAACTTCGGTAAAAGCCGCGCGAAGCTTTACAACGAAGAAAAGAAACGCGTTACCTTTGACGACGTAGCAGGAGCGGACGAAGAAAAGGCTGAGCTGGAGGAAGTCGTTGACTTCCTGAAAGACAACCGTAAGTTCAACGCGGTTGGTGCTCGTATTCCAAAAGGGGTACTGCTTGTAGGACCTCCAGGTACAGGTAAAACCTTGCTCGCTCGCGCTGTTGCAGGCGAAGCTGGTGTACCGTTCTTCAGTATCTCTGGTTCTGACTTCGTGGAAATGTTCGTTGGGGTGGGTGCATCTCGCGTACGTGACCTGTTTGAAAATGCGAAGAAAAATGCTCCTTGCATTATCTTTATTGACGAGATTGACGCTGTGGGTCGTCAACGCGGAGCTGGACTCGGCGGCGGCCACGACGAGCGCGAGCAAACTCTCAACCAGTTGCTCGTAGAGATGGACGGTTTTGGTGGAAACGAAGGGATCATCATGATCGCTGCGACCAACCGACCTGACATTCTCGACCCGGCTCTCTTGCGTCCGGGACGTTTTGACCGTCAAATTACAGTAGATCGTCCTGATATCAAAGGCCGTGAAGCGGTGCTCAAGGTTCATGCCCGCAACAAGCCGATTGGTGAAGACGTGAAGCTGGACGTGATTGCTCGGGGTACATCGGGCTTCACGGGTGCAGATTTGGAGAACTTGTTGAATGAAGCAGCTCTCTTGACTGCTCGTAGAAACAAAAAGCAAATTACCATGACAGAAGTGGATGAAGCGATCGACCGCGTAATTGCTGGTCCAGCGAAGAAGTCTCGCGTAGTGAGCGAAGACGAACGACGCCTGGTAGCCTTCCACGAAGCTGGTCATACAATCATCGGATACCATCTGAGAAATGCAGAAATGGTACATAAGGTAACAATCATTCCGCGCGGCCAAGCTGGCGGATACACAGTGATGCTGCCGAAAGAAGACCGTTTCTTTGCTACCAAAACGGACCTGCTCGACAAAATCGTCGGTCTGTTGGGTGGACGTGTTGCCGAGGAATTGGTGCTCGGGGATATTAGTACCGGGGCACATAATGACTTCCAGCGCGCGACTGCTATCGCTCGCAGCATGATTACCGAATACGGAATGAGCAAGCTCGGACCGATGCAGTTCGGTAAGAGTCAAGGACAGGTATTCCTGGGCCGCGACTATGGCAATGAGCGTAACTACTCCGATCAGATTGCATACGAGATCGATCAAGAAATGCAAAATATTATCAACGAGTGCTACGCAAAGTGTACAGAATTGCTGACGACGCACCGTGATCAGCTCGATCTGATTGCGAACACGCTGCTCCGTGTAGAGACTCTCGATGCTGAGCAGATCAAGCAATTGATCGAAACAGGTAAAATGGATAACGATCCAGAAGCAAATAAAGATGTGGTCGTGAACATTCAACCGAAGCTGGAAGAAGTAAAAGAAGAACCAAAGCAAGAAGAACCAAAGCAAGAAGATACAAACGAAGAACCGAAACAATAAGGGGCGCCTCAGGTGCCCTTTTTTGCAATATCGGAAAGTATTAAGTTACTTTTTTAAAAGGTACCGATGAAGCAATAAAGCTGGTGAGAAGAAAAAGCACAGGGCTCGCAGACCTTGACTCCTTTTTAAAGTGGAGACGGCTAGTGAATCCCCCCTGCTGACGTGTCAGAGTCCAAGAGAACTGTGCTTTTTCTTCTCCTCCACTATGTTGACTCAATGGCAAATCCAAAGTGAATGAGAGGGATTGGATATGTTGCTTACACCGGGTATGGCTGCATTTGACATGGACGGAACCTTACTGACTCACGAATCAAAGCTGACAGAAGGAACCAAAGAAGCACTTCGCCAATTACAACAGCAAGGCTGCAAACTCGTTTTGTCTACGGGCAGGATGTATGGCTCCGCTCAAATTCCGATCGAATCCTTTCCTTTTGACGGGTATGTCTGTAGCAATGGGGGTGCTGTTTTCGAAGGGGATGGCACGTTGGTCCGTAAATGGCTCCTTCCTACTGAGATGGTAATCGGTGCGATCCATGCATTGAGGCAAGAAACGATATATTATGAGCTTCATGATACCAACAGCAATCGCTGGATGATCAAAGAAGACCGTGAACGCTTGGAAGCGACCCTGAGTGAGGACGCATCTGTGGAAGGATTCTCGATCTTGAAATTTCCTTACTACAGGCTCGCTCGCGTAGAGCCATTGGCAGAGATGCTGGAAAAAGTAGAGTCCGGGGAAGTAGAAATCGTCAAGTTCTTCATCTGGCATCAAGATCCGGATCGTCTTGAGTGGGTGAAAGAGCAACTGAGGCCTTGGAGCGAGCAAGTGACGATCACTTCATCTGGCAAGCAGAATGTCGAAGTGATTCCTCAAGGGGTTTCCAAATGGGAAGGGCTTCAATACTTCTGTGAGAAATGGGGAATCTCCCCAGAGAAAGTAATGGCATTTGGCGATGAAGAAAACGATCGTGAGGCATTAACAGGCGCAGGATATTCCGTCGCAATGGAAAACGCTTCTGACGAGATCAAGCAAGTGGCCAAATATATCGCCCCACACCATAATGAGGAAGGCGTTGCCCGATTTATTCGGGAGCGCGTTCTCGGAGATAAAGGCGAGTAAGAGAATGAAAAAGCAGAAACTGCGTCTGTACAGGCCGGTTTCTGCTTTTTTCTCGTTGTTATTGAGAATTATTATCAATTATAATGGTCGTATAAATACTGGCAAGTGGAGAGTGATTGCAACGATGATGCGCAAAGAGCTTATGATTTTGTGGAACCATGCATCCGTGAAAGTATTGGATGTACGCCATCAGATCGTGCAGCCAGGTGAAAAAATAACGGCTTATCAGCTCCCGGCCAGCGTATTTTTGTTTACGGTTCGAGGTCGAGCAGTCGTGCAGCTCAATGATGTGATGTACCCGGTCCATACATTTCATGTGATTCATGGGGGCAAAGGGCTGACTCTCAACGTAAGCGTTACGGATAACGAATGGGAATCCTACATCATTTTCTATAAAGCAATAATTCCGTTGCCAAGTCGTCAGGAAATCATGAATCTCCTGAAATCCCGCAACTGGTTTTTGTCTCCTTATTCTATTGTGCCGCAGCAGCCTATCACTCTGTTGGACAAGTTGGATCATCTACGGTCCGTTTGGAACAGCGGGGATGAGGATGAATTGAGACAATTGCGGGCCAAAGGATGGTTTCATCTGTTTGTTTGCGAGCTGCTTGATCAGATGGATGAGCAAGAAGAGGGGATTACCCAACATGATCTCGTTTTCCTTGCGAAGCAATACATCCATCAACACTATGCGGAACCAATCACGCTGGAGGCAATCGCTCAGACATTGAATTACAGCATTCCGTACTTGTCGAAGCAGTTCAAGCGTCAGACGGGTCATAGTCCGATCGATTATTTGATTGGTGTGAGACTCGAAAAGGCAAAGGACTTGTTGGTGCGTACGGATGCCACTCTTCAGGAAGTGGCGGAAGGTGTCGGGTATACCGATTTCTCCTATTTCATCAGAGCCTTCAAAAAATATACGGGTCTGACTCCCGGACAATTCAAGGAGCAAGCCTTGTACGTTGATGAAGGCTCAGAATATCCTATGAAAAGGCTAAGATCAGAACTTGTCTTCCTATCGAATGAAACATACAATCTGATTGTTGTTGAAAATCATTCTCAGAGGGATAGGGGAATAGACGTGAAAGGAAGAATGCACAAGCTCGTGCTGGGGCTTGCTTTGTTACTCAGTGCATGTTCAGGTACAACGACAGGAAGTAGTGGAACGCAGCATGCTACACCCGTTGCGACTTCGGCGACAGAGGCGACTTCACAACCGACAGAGCAACAATGGCCGCGAACGTATGTGGATGCACTCGGAAAAGAAGTAGTGATTCCCAAAGAGCCGAAGCGCATTGTCGTGACTCATTTCGGGATGATGGAATACTTTTTTGTGTTAGAAACGCCACCGATTGCGTCTACACTTGCTGACCGCATGCTGACTACTTTTGAAACGTTGAAGCCATACGCGAGTACCGCAACGGTAAAAGATATCGGGGAAGTGAGGACGCCGAATCTAGAGATGATGGCAGACCTAAATCCAGATTTGATTGTCGCTTTCTCCGGGACACACAATGAAGTATACGCAGATTTAAGCAGTATTTCGCCGGTGGCCATGATTAACAATACGGAGGAACGGAGCTGGACAGAAACGCTCCGCGAATACGCCAAGCTGATCGGCAAAGAGCAATTGGCCGAGGATTATATTACGAATTTGCAGACGCTAATGGGTGAAGCCAGGGAGAAATTAGCCAAGCATAAAGACAAGTCCGTAACGTTTTTACGGGCGACAGGTGATGGAAGCACTTTTTATGTACTGGACGACAATGACGTTTCGTATGCGTACGACCAAGAAACAGGCTTGGGACTGAAGTCTCCGGGGCAGTACAAGCTGGAGGGCGATGTGATTTCACTGGAGGGTGTCACGGTTCTTAATCCAGATTATATTTTCGTGGTCGATCATGCGGACAGAATGGATACAACGATGGCAGAGTTAAACCAAAGCAAAGTATGGAAATCGTTAAAAGCCGTAAAAGAAAAGCATGTATTCCCGTTAGATGTATCGATTAGTACGAAAGGACCGTTGGCGATCAAGTATGCGACGAATAAGGTACTCGAATACATGTCCACCAACGAAAGCTTTTGAGAAAGGAGGAGGAAGGGCGAATGCAACCTATCGTGGAGGAGTTCCAAAACCGCAAGCTCACGATCTATTTACCTGAGGGCTATTATCAAAGCGAAGAGCGTTACGCGGTTGTCTATTTGCAGGATGACGGTGATTTGATTGACCCGAAGGATAGTGATGTTCTTCGGAAGAGTAGAGAATTAACCGCGACAAATCAACTGACAGGCTTGTTATTTGTCGGTATTGAATCGTTCGACCGAAATGATGAGTATACGCCGTTTGTGTCGCCGAATATTTTTGAGCCGGGGTCCGGCAAGCAGTTTGGCGGAAACGCTTCTGTTTATGCCGATTTTCTCGCCAATAGATTGAAGCCGTACATCGACAGCAAATACCGCACATTACAGGAGCGAGAGTACACCGGGATCATGGGTTTTTCCTTTGGGGGACTCATTTCCGTCTACACAGGGTTACGCTATCCCGATGTTTTTGGACGGGTTGGCAGCTTTTCCGGCTCCTTCTGGTTCCCGGGGATCGTAGATTGGATCGAGCAGCTCACCATTCGTGATACAGGCCAGCGCCTTTACATGAATTTGGGTCATGCGGAGGGCTCCGGTCGAACGAACGGACAGCAATGGATGGTGCCAAATAGCAAAAGAGTTCATCAATATTTGCTGCAAAATGGTTTTCATGAGGACTCGATCCGACAGGTAATTTATGAGAGCAACTTCCACTCGTTTGACTTGGGTGTGCAATACGTACCAGAAGCACTGCAATGGTTGTTCAACGAGGAGTAGTTTCGTTCAGACGTAACCACGTTGACAAGGTGAGGTTATACGCTTACAATGACCGTAAATTATGACACCACCGTAGGGGGATTTTTTCCATGGACGCTTTAGCGTTAGAAAAAAAAGCCCAGCGCAACGCTGAGTTACGTGAACGACTGCTGCAGCTGAAGAAAGAGCGTAATGCCATCATTCTTGCTCACTTTTACCAACGTCCCGAGATTCAGGAGGTCGCTGACTTCATTGGAGATTCCTTTGGGTTGGCGCAAAAAGCGAAAGAAACGGATGCCGATGTGATTTTGTTCTGTGGCGTTCACTTTATGGGAGAAAGTGCAAAAATTCTCAATCCCCAGAAGACCGTCATTATTCCCGATGAACGGGCTGGCTGTCCGATGGCGGACATGGTGAACGTAGACGGGCTCCGCAAGCTCAAGGCACAGCATCCAAATGCAAAGGTAGTGGCTTACATCAATACTTCTGCGGATGTCAAAGCAGAAACTTACATCTGCTGTACGTCGTCCAACGCGAAGCGCGTGATCGAGTCGATCGACAGTGAGGAGATCATTTGGGTGCCGGACAAAAACCTCGGCCACTATGTATCCCAATTCACGGACAAGAAAATGATTATTTGGGAAGGGTACTGCAACACGCATGACCAATTGTCTGTAGAAGACATCATGACGTTGAAGCAGCAACACCCTGAGGCTGTGGTTGTCGTTCATCCGGAGTGCCGCCCAGAAGTGGTATCCCTGGCTGACTACGTTGGTTCCACGACCGGAATTTTGAAATACTGCCGTGAGTCTTCGCACAAAGAGTTTATTATCGGAACGGAAGACGGCACACGCTACATGCTGGAAAAGGACAGCCCGGACAAAACGTTCATTTTCGCTTCCAAGTACCTCGTTTGCCCGAATATGAAGGTGAACAACCTGAAAAAGTGCGTCGAGGCGCTGGAGAATATGAAGCCGGAGATTTTTGTTCCGAAGGATGTTGCTGATGCGGCGCGCGCTTCCTTGGAGCGCATGCTTGCGGTAGCTCCTGCTTAAGGGGCAGTCTGATGCAAAAAGGGAGTAGAGCTTAGAGGGCTTTACTCCCTTTTTCTATTAGGAGGCTTTGGTCAAAGGCTGGATGTCTTTTCGTCGGTAAATGTTCAGGACGAGTCCTATCAAGGCCATTTGCAATACGGTATGCACGATTCCAAAGCCAACGAATGGTAGATTCACAGTGATAGGGGGAGCCAGACCGACAGTCATGAAAATACCCCAGAAAAACGGCGTGAAAAAGAGTACAACCATACCGGATAACAGCAAGGATCCGTATACATCTTTTACTCGTCTGATGGCATGGAGCAAACGAAGCAACAGCATAACCCCCAGAATGAAAAAGGCTATCCCTACAATTGGTCCAAAGATATACACCATGTAGGCAAAAATATAGTCAGATTCAAGGGCGGGCAATGCATCTAGAGAGGCACCGAAGCCTTGTCCCCATAAGGTAGCTGACTGGATGGCTTTCAAGGATTGAATGATGATATATCCTCTTCCATCCGGCTCGAGGTACGGATTCAGGAAGTAAAACAGACGATCTAGCTGATAAGGTTTAGCGAACAGGTAAACCATCCCTCCGACACACGCGAAAACCATAGCGAAGAAGCTCAGTATAACAAGCTTTTTAGGCTTAGCGGCAATCACGAGCGCGATGTAGCCACCGACGTATAAGAGAACGGCAAATTCGTATTTGCCTAACGCGAGAAGAAGGCAAGGGGGTAGGAAGTACGAAATCACTTTTACGATGGTGTAGCGATTGTGCTCCTTCCACTCTGTGAAAATTCCTGCGAGGGCTACGATGAATAGGAAGGGACTGATTCCAATGAAATGGAGTGGAGAATCTCCGATGTTCAGATACTGGATACCGGCTATAGGTCTCCCTGCGTCCAGTGTATATAGGAGTAAGATCATCGTGCCGTAATACAGAAACTTACTATATCTCTTTAATTTACTGTAATCCCAAAAGAGAATCGCCACGAGGACGACTGTTCCGATCATGATACCGACTAGTTGTCTCCCGATCAAATTGCGATTATCTTCCGCAATATGAAGAGAATACAGGGTAATCAGCCCGATAGCGAGCAGGATTCCCACAATCGAAACAATTCCCCACTCCATCCGCGGTTTATGCGCCTGATGGAGGTGACGCCCTACATCGACAGGATCACCCATCTCCGCAATCGCAATTCGAGTGGCTTCATCTTCCTTATATCCAGCCTCACGATAATCCTCGATCTTTTCGGCGAAATGATTCCCCATCTCAAGCGTAATCGCTGCATGAACCTCTTTGTTTTTGATCTGATCGCAAACTTCTTCTATGTAACGCGCAATTCGCTTGTTTTCGCTCATGTTGCCTGCCCTCCCAACACGGAGTCAACAGCGGTACGAAAAGATTCCCACTCCTGTTTTTTCTCTTTGAGATGCTTCTTGCCTTCGCGGGTGATTTGATAGTATTTGCGTTTTCGCTCTCCTTCACCTTCGCTCCAAAACGCCTCGACCTTTCCCTCAGACTCAAGGGTATGAAGAATGGGATAGAGGGTGCCTTCCTTGAGCGACAGCACACCATTTGAGCTCGTTTCCATCGTCTTGATCATCTCATAGCCGTACATTGCCTTTTGTTCCAGCAAGGTAAGAATGAGAATGACCGTACTGCCTTTCATCAACTCTTTGTTAACTGCCATAGCTACCTCCTTATACCCCGGATTTCGATACCTCGAATATCTATGTATGATTCTATTCCATAAAAGGGAAAAAAGAAAGACTTCCTCATCGGGAAGTCTTGTTATATGTGTTTAGGAAGGCATCGGGGTAGGAGTTGGTTTTCCATAGCCTTGCCCATAGGTTTGATCTATGTAGTTACGAATTTCTTTTGTAGATTTGCCTTCTTCTTTCATCTTGCCGGAAATAACGGCGATTTCCATGCATACGCCGCAACGAGTGCCGTGGTCATCCCAGACAATGGAGCCATCAGACTTTTCTTCTTTGATGAAGCAGTTGCCATTATGCTCGTGTCCAGCACTTTCACCACAACCACAATAGCATGGAATGGATTTGAGCAGCTCACGATTTGCCGCAGCAACTTTGTAGGATCCGATAATGACAGGGTCTTGGTTGTCTAAAAATTTTGGTAGCTGATCAGCGGAAGCAGTCAATTCCTGCAAATCACCATTGGGGGCGTGCTGCGTGTGATCGCTATGATTCTGTTCAGCTTGATCAGTAGAGCCACAGCCGGCAGTAAGCAGAGCTGCGGTGATAAAAGTAATGGCTAACCATGAGTTACGTTTCATCTTGGACATACCTCCTGCCAGTTATTTTATCATAATGAGATGGAGAAATTGTGAAGCTGGGAGAGAAGATGAACACTTATGATGTTTAAATCGGAATAAATCCTATTTACTTTTTGGGCGCCTCTCCGTATAATGAAAAACGACGAGAACGTAAATCGGAATCATTTTGAATTAGAGCAGGAGGAAATATAGATGAAAAGAGCTATGTTGGCAGCCCTAAGTTTCATTACGGCAGTGGGGCTGGTAGGATGTGGAGCAGCGAACGAAACGGCTGGTACTCCGCAAACTGGCAGTGACGCGTCCGGGAAGCCAAAAGTATACACGACGATTTATCCCTTGGAATATGTAGCGAAGCGAATCGGCGGTGAACACGTGGAGGTAACGAATCTGGTTCCCGCTGGCGTAGAGCCTCACGACTTCGAACCAACTGCAAAAGACATGGTCGCTCTGGCCGGAGCTGATATTTTCGCCTATAACGGCAGTGGTTTGGAGCTGTGGGTAGAGAAGGCTGTAACCAACCTCGACAAAAACAAGACAACGATCGTTAATGCGACGGAAGGTCTCGAGCTGATTAGTGAAGCTGAACATGAGCATGAAGGAGAAGGACACACAGAAGAAAGTCACGCAGAAGAAGCAGGGCATGACCACGGCGATTTGGACCCTCATGTATGGCTCGATCCGATGCAACTGAAGGCACAGGCAGAGAAGGTCAAAAATACGCTCGTACAAAAGGATCAAGCGCACGCTGCCGATTATGAAAAGAACTACACACAACTAGCAACAGACCTGGAGCAGCTGGATAAAGAGTTCAAAGATATGGTTACGCAAGCACCGAAGAAAGAATTCATGGTTTCTCACAGCGCATTCAGCTATATGGCAAAACGCTACGGGCTGGAGCAAGTAGCAATCTCTGGGGTCAATCCTTCTGATGAGCCATCTACAGCAGAGTTGAAGCGCTTGGTGGAGCATGTAAAAGAACACAACATTTCTTATGTGCTGTTCGAGACGTTGGTTTCTCCGAAGGTAGCGGAAGTGATTGCGAAGGAGGCTGGCGTGAAGACAGCCACGCTCAATCCGTTGGAAGGTTTGACGGAAGATGACGTGAAAGCAGGTCGCGATTACTTGTCCATCATGCGCGACAATATGAATACATTAAAGACTGCACTCCAATAAGCTTTCCCTCGAAAAGATGTCGCTTCCCAGGCGGCATTTTTTCGTTAGTAGGATGCTTGTGGTTCGGGCAAAATCGTAGTACGATGAAAGGAATCAAATAAGAACAAATCCGATTTAAGGGATGGATATTTCATGGAACCACATAAACAAGAGGTGCCTGTCATTAAGCTCACAGGCGTCTCCTTTCAATATGAAGACAAACAGGTTCTCGATGAGGTTGAATTCACACTGGAGCGCGGAGACTTTGTGGGCATCGTCGGGCCGAATGGATCAGGAAAATCTACGCTGATGAAGCTGATTTTGGGTCTATTGACGCCAAACAAAGGAACAGTTGAGCTGTTCGGGCAACCACTATCCAAGTTTCGTGAATGGAATCGCATTGGATACGTCGCTCAACAGGTCGCGCATGGAGCGGGTGGATTTCCGGCGACAGTGCGAGAAGTCGTGTCATCTGGATTGGTCGGTAAAGTAGGCCTTTTTCGCAGACTGACGAAACAGCACCATGAGAGTGTACGAGCTGCGGTGGAGCGAGTCGGCTTGTTGGAGAAGCTGGATCAACGTATCGGCAACTTGTCCGGTGGGCAATTGCAGCGCGTATTCATAGCGCGTGCTCTCGTAGCTGAACCGGAGCTGTTGATCCTCGATGAGCCAACAGTCGGGGTCGATCAGGAATCGATCGATCAATTTTACAGCTTGCTTCGTTCGCTGAAGGAAGAGAACGGATTGACGATGATGATCGTCAGCCACGATGTGGGAGTCATGTCGCAATGGGTGACCAAGGTGGCTTGTGTGCAGAAGAAAATTCACTTCCACGGAACAGCGCACGATTTTGAGCATAACCAAGAAAAAATCTTGCAAAGTATGTACGGTGATTCGGTCAGACTGCTGTCTCATCATCATTAAGCTTTGTAAATAGGTAAGAAAGAAGGAATATGCACATGCTTGCTGATTGGTGGCAGTATGACTTTTTGCGGTATACCCTGTTTTCAGGGATTTTAATTGGTCTGATCTGTCCTATTTTGGGCACGTTTCTCATTGTTCGTCGCTTGTCGATGATGGCAGATGGCTTGTCACACGTCACGCTTTCCGGTGTAGCTGCTGGGATGCTCATTTCCAAAAAGGTCGCCTTCTTCTCCGCAGTCAATCCGCTGTTTTTCGGAATGTTGTTTGCGGTGATCGGTTCGTTGTTCATCGAGCGGCTGCGTAAGGTGTACAAAGCGTATCAGGATTTGGCGATTCCGATTATTTTGTCCGCGGGACTTGGGCTGTTTACGGTATTGATCAGTATCGCAGACGGTTTTAATGCAGATTTGTATTCGTACTTGTTCGGAAAAATCGTTACAGTGTCCATCGAAGACCTGTATGCGCTGATTGGTGTAGCAGTTGTTGTTTTAGGGACAGTTTTGTTGATTTACAAGGAGCTTTTCGCGGTCTCCTTCGACGAGGAGTTCGCTCGCGTCTCTGGCGTGGCAAGGCGTTCGATCAACCTGTGGTTTATGGTGCTCGTCGCTCTGACGATTGCGGCTTCCATGCGTATAGTCGGTGTCCTGTTAATCTCGGCGCTGATTACCCTTCCGGTGGCTGCCAGTTTGCAAATCGCGAAAAGCTTTCGACAAACGATTTTCTTGTCGATTTTGTTTGCGGAGTTTTCCGTGCTGAGCGGTTTGTATTTTGCCTATCTCCTTGATTGGGCATCTGGTGGTACAATTGTATTGATGGCAGTACTGGTTATGCTGGTTGTATTGGGTGTAAAGAAGCTGCGGGTCGCTTTCCGGTAAGAGTTAACCGGATATGACAAAAGGAAGGAGTGTTTGTCGATGAAAGTAGAAGAAGCGCTGCAAATATTGAAAGAACATGGTTTCAAGTATACCGGCAAGCGGGAGGAGATGATTCGAATCTGCGCGGCCGAGAAGCGATACCTGTCTGCCAAAGATATTATGGAGAGAATCAAGGAGCAGTATCCAACACTCAGCTTCGATACCGTCTATCGCAACATTTCCACTTTTGTTGAGCTGGGGATTCTGGAAGAGACGGAGCTGGACGGGGAAGGCAGATTCCGTTTGGCCTGTTCGACAGATGGACACCATCATCACCATGTGATTTGTACGGAATGTGGAAAGACTTCTTCTTTGCCAGGATGTCCGATGAATATCATTTCTGCGGTACCGGAAGAGTTTCAAGTGACGGGGCACAAGTTCGAGGTATATGGCACGTGTAAGGAATGTGTAACGCATTCGAATTAATCGGATAGAGGGGAGTGCTCGCTTTTGCGGGCGCTCTTTTTTTGCATCTCCTTCAAGCGTGTATTTGCTATAATGGGTGGAAAATCATCAGTTACAAGAGAGAAGGGACACAGTCATGATTCCCCGTTATATTGTGGACTTTGATTTGCACACCTTACCTCGGATGAGGGCAGATGTAGCTGTTATTGGAGCAGGAATTGCTGGGTTGTATACGGCGTTGCAAACGAGTGAGTATGCCGATGTGGTGTTGATCAGCAAGAAGGGACTCGATGATAGTAACACACGCTGGGCTCAGGGAGGGATCGCTGCTGTAACAGCCCAATCAGATTCCCCAGCCCTTCATCGACAGGATACGTTAATCGCTGGAGCAGGTCTTTGCTCGTATAACGCTGTGGAAGTCCTGGTGCATGAAGGCCCTGATCGCTTGCATGAACTGATTGCATATGGAACGGAATTTGACCGGGATGAACAAGGGCAGTACGAGCTGACACAGGAAGGCGCGCATAGCAAACGACGAATTTTGCATGCGAACGGAGATGCCACTGGGGCAGAGATCGTCCGCGCTTTGTCCAAGCGTGTGATGGAGCAGCCAAACATTCAGGTTTTGGAATATCATTTTGCAGTGGATGTCATCACGCAGGATGGCGAATGCGTGGGTGTCCTCGTGCGGAAGCCGAATGGCGAACTGTTTTTTCTGGAAGCAAAAGCAACGGTGCTGGCTACAGGAGGTGCAGGTCAGCTTTACCGTTATACGACGAATCCGCAAATCGCCACGGCAGATGGGATCGGCATCGCGTATCGGGCGGGTGCTCGCATTAAAGATGTGGAATTTATCCAGTTTCATCCGACTGCGCTTTACTATCCGGGAGCCCCGCGCTTTTTGATTTCGGAAGCCGTTCGTGGGGAGGGTGCCATTTTGCGCAACAGCAATGGTGATCGTTTCATGGACAAGTACCATCCGCAAAAAGAGCTGGCTCCGCGTGATATTGTCGCCCGGGCGATTGTTTCTGAGATGGAACAGACGAAGTCTACGTTCGTGTATCTCGACATCACTCACGAATCGGAAGAGCTTATTAAGCGTCGTTTTCCGACGATTTATAATTTTTGCTTACAATACGGGCTCAATATGGTGACAGATTGGATTCCGGTAGCTCCTGCTTGCCATTATATTATGGGAGGAGTTCAGACTGACTTGAACGGGGAGACCTCGACGAAGCGGCTTTTTGCATGTGGAGAAGCATCCTGCACAGGGGTACACGGAGCGAATCGACTGGCCAGCAACTCATTATCGGAAGCGGTTGTGTTCGGTCACCGGATAGCGGAGCGGATCAAGCAGCTGGCTGATTTGCAGAGTATTCATCCCTTCCAGATTGTTTCCAAGCAAAAACTGCCCCAAACGTTCAATACACGTGAACAACGATTGAAAATGCAAAAGCTCATGCTGCGGCATGTCAGTGTGAAGCGCGACGAAAAAGGATTAACGAAAGCACTAGCAGAGCTTGCGCGAATGGAGCAATACTACCAGTACGAGCCTGAGAGCCTGGAAACGTTTGAATTCTTCAATCTGCTGAATGCTGCCGTCCTGACAACGAGAGCGGCACTGTTGCGGGAAGAAAGTAGAGGCGGGCATTATCGTACTGATTTTCCGAATAAAGATGACTTGCTATGGCGGAAGCATTTGATCCAGTCCGTAGAAGATGGTGTCCAAGAGGAGTGTGAGAAGCATGATGTGGAATAAACGGGAGCTTCAGCGAAAAATAGAGGAATGGCTACAGGAAGATGTAGGATTTGGTGATGTGACGACGATGAGCACGATTCCTGAATCGGAGCAGGGTATCGGCATTTTATATGCGAAAGAAGCGGGAATCGTGGCAGGCTTGCCGATTGCAGAGCAAGTATTTGCCACGGTTGATTCTGCCCTCGTCTTTGAGGCAAAAGTAGAAGAAGGAGCACGAGTCGAGGTTGGTCAGCAGATCGCCGAAGTCAGCGGCTCGGTTCGTTCGATTTTGAGCGGAGAGCGGCTTGCTCTTAATTTAATGCAACGTTTGTCTGGGATTGCCACGAAAACGAGTGAATACGCAACGGCCGTCGCAGGGACGAAAGCACGAGTTGTCGATACGCGGAAGACTACGCCAGGGCTGAGGGCTTTGGAAAAGTACGCGGTTCGAGTCGGGGGAGGCTACAATCACCGTTTTGCCTTGTATGATGCCGTGATGATCAAGGACAATCATATCAAAGGAGCGGGCGGTATCGCGCAAGCTGTTGCAGCGGCCCGCGCAGTTATTCCCCATACGATGACAGTAGAGGTAGAGGCCGAATCGTTCGAACAGGTTCAGGAAGCATTGGCAGCTGGTGCAGATACGATCATGCTCGACAACATGACACTCGATCAAATGGTGGAAGCTGTGCAGTTTATCGATGGACGAGCCATTGTCGAGGCATCTGGCGGTGTCAGTCTGGAGACGATTGGTGACATTGCAAAAACGGGCGTAGATATCATTTCGGTAGGGGCTCTGACTCATTCTGTCAAAGCGTTTGATATCAGCCTCGATCTGAATACGCGCAAGCGATAAGGAGCGAGCTCGATGTTATTGGTGATAGATATAGGCAACTCCAATATTGTGTTGGGCTTGTATGAAGGCGACGAGCTCCAACACCATTGGAGAGTGTCCACAGATCGTAACAAAACGGAAGACGAGTACGGCATGCTCGTCAAAAGCTTGTTTGGTAGCGTGGGGCTTGGCTTTGAACAGGTGAGAGGTGTTATTATCTCGTCTGTCGTTCCACCTCTAAACCTCACAATTGAACGCATGTGTGGGAAGTACATGCAACAAAAAGCGTTGATTGTCGGACCGGGTATCAAGACGGGATTGAACATCAAGTATGAGTATCCGCGAGAGGTAGGCTCCGATCGAATCGTGAACGCTGTTGCTGCGATTCATCATTATGGTGCACCGCTCATTGTTGTCGATTTTGGTACGGCGACGACCTTTTGCTATGTGGACGAGCGGGCACAGTATTGGGGAGGGGCGATTGCTCCCGGTATTGGGATATCAACTGAGGCACTCTTCACTCGTGCTGCCAAGCTGCCACGAATCGAAATCGCCAAGCCTGCAAGTGTAGTCGGCCGTAATACGATAGCGGCGATGCAGTCCGGCATTTTCTATGGGTTTATCGGTCAGGTCGAAGGCATTGTACGTAGAATCATGGATGAATACGGTACGCGACCTACCGTAGTTGCTACGGGAGGGATGGCAGCGCTATTTGCCAATGAGACGTCTTGTATTCATGTCGTGGATCAGAACCTTACCCTTAAAGGACTTCGTTTGATTTATGAGCGGAATCAATCATAGAGGATGTCGAACATATTTGCAGAAAAACATTTCAGGATCATCTGGATCTAGGTGAGTCAGGGTTCCGCAGTGAGCGTATCCGAGTTTTAGACAGAGGCGTTGCATTTTTTCGTTGGAAAGGTTAGTAGAAGTGAACAATTTCTCCGTAGGGGAGATCGTTTCCAGATAGTGCATCATCTCCTCGCCAACCCCGCGTTTTTGATAGTGAGGGTGAACAATGAGCAGATGAATAAAGCTGTTCTTAAAAAACGATTGATTGATGATGGCAAAACCGACGATATTCATGTCGATTAACGCCACGTAGCAATGCCCTTGCTCGATGGCTTCTTGAAGTTCAGGTGAACGACTGGTTGAACCGAGCACCTTTGAATCAATCATACAGACAGCAGGAATGTCTTGAGGAGTAGCGAGACGGATCGAGGTCATCGATTTCAAATCCTTTCTACTTGTAAATCGTTGCTAATGTTGTATGGAATGGAAAAAGGGTGTTAAACTATTGGTAGAGATATTGAATATCCGACATATAAATAAAGGAGCCAAACCGTTGCAGCGGCAAGGCTCCTGAGACAAGTAGCTGTGGAACACCCACGGCGCGCATGATACTAAAACAGCGAACCCACCGTCAGGCGGTCAACCTTTGGCGGTGGGTTTTCGCTTGTTACGCCACTTTCTTATCCATCGGTAGAGCTTCCTGCAGCTAAACCAGAGGCTTAGCAAGGTTGCCAGTACTTTTAGGAAAAGGTAAAGCGTGCCGAGCGAGACCATCAGCATCACCCCCTTTACAGGAAGCTGTGCCGTGGTCGTCCACCGCCAGTCTTGTCTTGAGTTAAATTATACCATTTGAACATTCCTTATGGTGAGATCTCTTGTTAGTGTAGTTACGAGCTGGCTCGACAAAAAGAGTGACCTTCAGCGAGTAACATTGCGACTGACAGGTAATGATATATACGTGTTTCACATCCGTGGATGGGGACAGAGAAAAAAGTTGAGATTTTCAATACTTTTCGTTGACAGCACATGCTCCACGCGCTACAATGGCTATTGTGCCTAGCAGAAAAGTTATGTCACATTGAACTTTTTAAGTTTTTTTAAAAAAGTTCTTGCGTTTCAGATGAAAGCATGCTAACATATGAATTCTGAAAGGCAAACAAGCGGATCGCTTTGATCCACTTCAAATATACGGATGGATGTCCGAGCGGCCGAAGGAGCACGATTGGAAATCGTGTAGGCGGTGTCGAACCGTCTCGTGGGTTCAAATCCCACTCCATCCGCCATCACTTTCTTAGAAATGGCCCGTTGGTGAAGCGGTTTAACACAGCAGCCTTTCACGCTGTCATACAGGGGTTCGAATCCCCTACGGGTCACCTAGAAAAAC
>NZ_JAQMYO010000016.1:0-94328 GCF_028369215.1 Brevibacillus sp. AG
GCATTTTTGTCGAACGCTTCATATCTTATCACGTTCGTTATTTGCGAGTCAAGAAGTTTTTTATCGAATCTCGTTTTCTTTTCTCGTATTTTGTCGTCGTTCTTGGCGACAAGGAATAATCTATCATATCTAAAAAGAGAATACAATACCTTTTTGCTAGTTTTTTAAAAAAAAGATAGCGAAAATGAAAAAGCCCCTATAAAAATAGGGACTTTAACAGGCTTACTGCGCTGTATACCCGCCATCGATGACGACAGCCTGACCCGTGACACCTGACGCTTTCTTGCTAGCTAAAAAGGCAGCGTAGTTCGCTACTTCCTTTACTTGCAGCAGTCGCTTCTGCGGCACGAGCGGGTAGATGACTTCTTCCATCACCTTTTCCAACGGCACATTTCTTGTCTTAGCCAAATCCGCTAATTGGTTTTGTACCAGCGGCGTATCGACATACCCCGGACAAATGGCATTTACCGTAATACCAGCCACTGCCCCTTCCAAGGCTGCAACCTTGGTGAGCCCGATGACCCCGTGCTTGGCACTGTTGTACGCTGCCTTCCCCGCAAAGCCAATCAAGCCGTTAATCGAAGCCATATTGATGATACGACCATGACCTTGTTGCTTCATAATGGGGAACGCGTGTTTAATCGCAACAAAAGGCGCTGTCAGCATAATACTGAGCATTTGTTCAAATTTTGCAGTCGGAAACTCTTCTATTGGAGAGACAAATTGTAATCCGGCGTTATTCACTAA
Source organism: Brevibacillus sp. AG (assembly GCF_028369215.1). NCBI lineage: Bacteria > Bacillati > Bacillota > Bacilli > Caryophanales > Paenibacillaceae > Brevibacillus > Brevibacillus sp. AG. Next base: position 748 of record NZ_JAQMYO010000016.1, read on the forward strand.
GATATCGAGTCTGCCAAAAATCTTGACTGTCTGCTGGATACACGCCTGCACTTGTACCTCGTCAGTAACATTACAACCAAAGCTGATTGCTTCATGACCTTCCTTTTGCAATTGGGCTGCTGCTGCTTCCGCTGCTTCCCCATTCAAGTCCAGTATGACGACTTTCGCCCCTTCCTCGGCAAACGTCCGGGCAATCTCCAATCCAATTCCGCTCGCAGCCCCTGTTACTACTGCTACCTGCTGCTCCAACAACTTCTCCATACCCTACTATCTCCTCTCCTGTCCCTCATTTTCTCTGTCTATAAACTGGTCGATCTCTGATGAAAATTAGAAAATAGAAACGGCGAATGCCAGAATGAACACCACAGCTGTTTTCAAAACCGTAATCGCGAAAATGTCTTTGTACGATTGACGATGAGTCAAACCAGTAATCGCGAGCAGTGTAATGACCGCTCCGTTGTGCGGCAATGTGTCCATACCACCGGAAGACATCGAGGCAATACGGTGCAGCAACTCAGGGCTGATTCCCGCAGCATTTGCCATCTCTAGGTATTGCTTGCTCATAACCTCCAGCGCGATCGACATACCGCCCGACGCTGAACCTGTCACACCTGCCAGTACGTTTACAGCCAGTGCCTCAGAAACCAACGGATGTTCACTTGCGCCCATAATCCAGCCTTGGATGAGCTTGAAGCCCGGCAATGTTTTCACAACGTTTCCGAACCCAACTTCGGAAGCAGTATTGAAGATCGCCAAGAGAGAGCCCATCGCGGCTGCCGTCAAACCACTCGCCAGCTTGTTTTTGACTTGCTTCACATTGATTAAAATTGCGGCAATAATTCCAAGACAGAGCGAAATAATCAGTGACCAAGAAGAGACAACATTTTTCACTTTCTCAATCTTAAATGATTCTTTGAGGATCGCCGGATCGTACCACGTCTCTACTGTCCAAATCCCTCTGCTGAACAAATAGTTACCCACGAGCACTAATGCCAACGGGAGAATCGCGACCCAGATGTTCATGTAGGATTCATTTTTGATCAGCTCTGGCTCGTTCGTATGTCCCTCGCCGTAGCCTTCCCCAGCAGTGACAGCTTGCTTGCGTCTGCGCTCCAGCCATAGCATTCCGCCAACGAAAACCATAATGGCGCCGATCGTTCCAAGAACAGGTGCAGCATAAGCATCCGTACCGAAATAAGTCGTAGGAATGATGTTTTGAATTTGTGGTGTACCTGGCAAAGCGTCCATCGTATACGTAAAAGCACCGAGCGCAATCGTTCCTGGAATGAGACGCTTAGGAATATTGGCTTCACGGAAAATCGCAGCGGCAAACGGATACACAGCAAATGCCACAACGAACAGGGAAACCCCTCCATACGTCAAAATCGAACAAGCCAAAACGACAGCCAAGATCGCACGATTGGAACCGAGTGCCTTCACAATCGTGTGGGCAATGGACGAGGCAGCACCGCTCAACTCCATGACTTTTCCAAAAATGGCACCCAGTAAGAAAATAGGGAAGAATGATTTCACATAGTTTGCTGCATTCGTCATAAAGGTTTCGGTGTAGCTCGGCAGCAGAGAGATCCCGGAAAGGACAACGGCCAGCAGCGTAAAAATAGGGGCAAATACGATAACAGGATAGCCCCGATACGCAAAAAACATCAGGAGACCGAGCGAAATCAAGATGGATAACACTTCGATGATCATATAATTCTCCTTTCAATTTTCTCCTCCGCTTACAGAGGAAATGGTGTGTATTCACACGAAGAAAACGCTTTCATATCCAACTCAATTGCATGGACCATGCCAACTCCAGCCGATTCCAGAAAAATCGTTCAACCATACCCGTTCATCGTGCCTCGACTGTTTGCAAGCAGATGATAGCGCTTGCAGTTTTTCCGGATTTCCGGAATTTTTTGTCCGGTTTTATGGAATCTAGCAAAAATCAGCCCACCTTTTAGGGAATCTGGTCAAGGAAGGCTACTGGGTTAAAGCGGGAGGTCACCTTGCTCTATTCCAGAAAACCGGAATCTACCAAAACGTTATTCCTACAGATGAAAAAAGCCGCGAACCTGGTTCAACACCACATCCCCGACTTATACGCGCCTCGTACTATTGGTACTTCTCCCACTTTTCGTAAAAGCTGGACTTGCTGATTTGCAACAGCTTGGCGGCGGTAAGCTTGTTCCCCCCTGCTTGCTGCATCGCTTGTCGAAGTGCTTCCTGCTCAGCCTCTTCTATAACTTGTTTCAATGGTCGAACGGTATGAGTTGGAACCGATAAGAACGCGAGTGACCCTTCGTCCGATACAGGCAGCCAAATATGCTCCTTTTTCAGGACATCGTCTTCCATTAGATGCAGGGCTCGCTCCAGCACGTTTTTCAACTCTCGTACATTGCCTGGCCAGGAGTAGCCCCGAAGTACGTTCCATACCTCTTCATCAATGGCCCTGACCGCTACGCCAGTGGACTCGCCAAGCTGTTTGAGCAGATTCGAAACCAGCTCCGGCAAATCCTCCAGACGCTCTCGCAACGGAGAGATCGAGAGTGACACGACATTCAACCGATAATAGAGATCCGCCCGAAACTTCCCTTCCTTGATGCTTTGAAGCATGTCCGAATTCGTGGAAGCGATCACCCGCACATCGATTGGCGTCGTCCGTACAGCCCCTACTCGCTCGACTTCTTTTTCCTGCAACACGCGCAACAACTTGGCTTGCAGCGGCAATGGCATGTCCCCGATCTCATCCAACAGAATGGTTCCGTGGTTAGCCAGCTCGAACTTTCCCTTTTTTCCGCGGCGAACAGCTCCGGTAAACGCACCTTCTTCATAGCCAAACAGCTCTGATTCTAGCAAAGAATCCGGAATAGCGGCACAATTCACCCGAATGAAAGGACCCATTTTGCGCTTGCTCTCGGCATGAATAGCGTGGGCAAACAGCTCCTTGCCTGTCCCGCTTTCACCTGTGATGAGCACAGTCGAATCGCTTTTCGCAACTTTCTGAGAAAATTTTTTAAGCTCCTGCAGCTTCTGGCTGTACCCGACGATTTGATCAAAATGATAGGTAGCCCCCATTCGCCGCCGCAGCTCTTTCTTATAATAGGTCAATTCGTCCTTCAGCTGAGCAACCATCGCAGCCAAGGCAGTGAGCTCCTGCACATCCTGGAACAGCACCGTTCCCAGAACGGCAATCACTTTCCCTTCGTCCATAATCGGTATGCGATGCGCAATCATGTTCTGTCCTTTTATTTGCTGAATGTCGGCGATCTCGGCAACACCTTCCTGACCGACAATATGCATCCTCGTGTTTTCGATGACATCCGTCACTGGCTGTCCGATCACGTCCTGTACATTCAGAAATTCTCGATAACTCCGATTCAATAAGAGTATTTTTCCGTCCTTGTCCGTTACGATCATTGGTTCATGGGCATTTTCAAAAACGACCTCAAGCAATTTGCTCATCTGCTGGAGATTCCAATCCAAAACCGGCTCCCCCTTTGTCTGAATGCTGCTGTATCGAACGTTCGCTCATTACTCGTTACGCCCAAATTATACAGGAACGATCAGGAGAGGTGTTGTAATTGCTTTACCAATCGCTTGGGAGCCGCGCACATATAGCCTTCCCGTATGTAATCCTCGATTTCACCATAGCTAGTCACGTTTTTGTTCAGGATCGAAACCCAGCCGTGATGACCGATGTACGGTGTCTTATAAAAATGCTCCTGCATAAGCAAAATCTCTTGGGTCGTCTTCAGCACCTTCACAGAAAGGGAGGGGCCTTCAGTGCCCCCCTCTCCCAAAATGACAAACGGCTTGTCGTTTACGCGAAACGATGTATGTCCAAAAGCGTCTACCTGCTCCGTTACTTCTGGCAACCGTATCGCCAGCTCGCGAACAGCAGCTACCATCTTCAAACCTTCTATAGAAGAAATCTGTTCGTGCACCATCTGGTCCAAGCCTCCCTTTGCTACCAAACGCTTATATACCAGTCTGTTCTGTACTTTGCACCACGTTTCCTTCCCTCATACGATAAAGCGGCAAAATAAAGCTGAGACCAATGATCATCAGGAATGCAGCGATCCCGTATATGACTGCGAGCGGAAGATACAGCTTCAATACCCCCGTAATACTCATCATGACGACCATAGAGCCTGTAAACAACGGGGTCAGTATTCCATTCACCCGACCGATAAAGGTACTCTCGGTATTTTTAAGCAGCATAGTGTTGATCCCAATTTGAATGGAGGGCAAGAGCAATCCCGCGATGAACTGGGCAACAAGCGTCAGCCACAGATTGGTGGACATCCCGCAAATCGCTACTGCGACTGCATTTCCAAGAAGTCCCATAACTAATAACTTTTGCGGCGGAATCGTTTTGGCAGCTGCCATCGTCATGGCCCCTCCAGCAATCATCCCCACACCTTGGGCGGTAATTAACCATTGCAAGCTTTCTTTCGGCAATTGCAGTTGTTCGGTCACGATAAAAATCCCAAGCGGTTGAATCATTCCCAATGAGAAGCCCACAGCCAAAAAGCAAAAGCCAAGCATTGACAATACGCGACTGGAGAACACATAACGAATCCCGCTGACCATCTCCCCAAGCAGTGCCGTTTCTTGCTGCTCTTCTTTCTCGACGCGATCTGGCGGCAGCAAATACAGGACACCGGCCGCAGAGAGAAACGCAACCGCAGTGATGACCATAGCAACCTCCATCCCCCATTGCTGGAACACAAACGTACCGACAATCGGACCAAATACCATGAAGATCGCGAAAATAGTCTGATACGCTGACATTCCTACCTGAAGTTGTTCACCAGGTACATGCAGCTTGAACAGCTTCATTCCGGACGGTTGAGAAAACTGAGAAAGAATGGCTGAAATGAGTGTGGCAAAAAAGATGGCCTTCCACGAGCCGTAAACGAAGGTTAGCAGCACTCCGACAACCGATAGAGCACTCAGCACCTCACACCAGACCATCGTTTTTCTCGGTTGCCAGCGATCAGCAAACGTACCAGCAAGAAAGGAAAACAGAAAGATTGGCGCATACTCCGCCACAGAAATCATGGATACAGCGAACGGATCGCCTCCTGTATGATCCATCACATAGAGCAGAATCGCCATGTTGCGCACCCATACTCCGATTTGCAGCAGAAATGCTGATAACAAAATAGCCCTGACATAGCGGTTTTTCAAAACATTTGACATAAAAAAGCCTCCTTATCCATTGCGATCTGGACAGGAGGCTACGCATATTATCGTCAAAAAGACATAGAAACCCTTTGTTGAGTCTAAAAAGGATCTACCATCTATTCGCCAATATGCACATACTACCCCTATCCAAAAACGCATCGTTTTATCCGATTGGTTTTGCGGAAATAGGAGTTAGCAGATCATTGGCTTAATGGTCACCCTTTCTTGTAGAATGACCCAAGGGTACCACAAAAAGTAATTCTGTGACAAGAAAAATTCACTTGATCTTGTCCTATGCTTTGTCGACAAGTGTGATGCGCTCTGCGGCAGGAATTCGCGGCTGAGCGCCAGGGATCGCGGCTGGATAACCGATATGCAGGTTCCCCAGCACTTTTTCTCCTGGTCGAATGCCCAGCGCTTCACGGAATTCCGGCTCGTGAATCCATGGGTACGTCTCCCACGTCAGACCGATGCCTTTTTCCCACGCCAGCAAGCTAAAGTTATGAATGACAATACTGGTCGAAGCAAAGTCGTCTTGGCGCGTAATCAGGTTCGGGCTTTCTTCCATGATCACCGTCATCAGCATCGGAATCGCCATAATTTTATTGTAAAACTTCTCGCCGACTTCTTTCTTTTTCGCAGGATCAATCTCCCGCTTTTCCTTCATGATCCGCACGGCCTCCGCGATTCTTCTCTTGCCGTCCCCGTACGTCACAATAAAGCGCCACGGTTGTGTCATGTGATAATTCGGCGCCCACACGGCTGTATCCATCAGCTCTGTAACCAACGCAGGGTCTACCTCACGATCTGTAAAGCGATGAATCGAGCGACGCTCTCTAATCAATTTGGCCAGTTCCATTTCTGTTTCCTCCTTCTCATTCCAGAGCCATTGCAACGCCCCCGGAAATCTGGCGTTTGCACATTCACTCAAATGATCCGCCCCTTCGTCAATGAGCAGGACGAGCTGATCTGCTGCGAAGCCGCTATCAGCCAATATCTGATGCGCTTCTTTTGTCAGCGGGACCATTTGTTTCTGGATGTTTTGTTTTTTAGCGCCTTCCTTACTGCCAACATCCATGTAGATGCGCAGTCCGGGACGGTACATTTTCTTTTCCCGCATAAACGAAACCATGCCTTCATACCAATACGATCCCGAAATGCTGCCGATTTTCGTAAAAACGTCCGGATATTGATGCGCAGCGTACATCGAGATCAAGCCACCAAGCGAAAATCCGATGATCCCTGTTTTTTCCGGCCTAGGGTCTGTCCTGTACTTGCTGTCGATATACGCCTTACATTCATTGGCGACGTAAGAAAGATACACATCTCCTTGCCCGCCAAAATCAATGTTGCGCTCAGGCGAGATCGCTTTGGAAAACCAAGGTGTATAGTCATCCCTGCGGTTTCCTGGCTGGATGCCGACGAGAATTAGCTCAGGAATTTTTCCCTCTGCAAACTTATCTTCGATTACATCGATTGCGGTACTAAACGCAGGATCAAATAAGTCACCGCCATCATGGACATACATGACGGGAAAACGGGACGTACTCTTGTTATAGGATGGCGGCAAATATACGAGCAATGCTCGGTGATGGCATACTTCTGCAAACAATTGTCCCCTCACAATTTGCACGTCCCCTCTTTATTTTTTTCTTCTACTCAGAAGATAGAAGAAATACGGTACACCGATGATCGAAATGACGATACCCACTGGCAGTTCAATGGGTGTGAACACAGTTTTGCCGATAAAGTCAGCTACCACGACCATAAGCATCCCGATTGTCCCTGACAAGGGAAGAACATACCTGTGCTGGATTCCCGTCAAACGCTTCGCAATATGCGGTGCCATCAAGCCGACGAATCCGATGCCTCCCGAAACCGAGACACACGCGCTCACGATCCCGATACTCGATAGCAGGAGAATATTGCGCTCCTTTTCCACGGACACACCTAGATTCTTGACGGACTCCTCACTCAATTGAAGCAAATCGAGAATATGCACCTTGCGCATCAAAATAGGAATGAGTATGACTAGCCATGGTAGCATCCCAGCAATATGCGTCCAGTTGGCACTCCAGATACTTCCCGAGAGCCATACGGTTGCCATTTCAAAATCGTTGGGATTCATTTTTAACGAGAGATACAGTGACACGGCACCCAACCCGGAGCCAATGGCGATCCCCACCAGAATCAGTCGTTGTGGGTCAAGCGCTCCGTTACGCCAAGCAAATAGATAAATCAGTCCAGCCGCAAGCAATCCGCCTGTCAAACCGAACAAAGGCATGGCGATGATGGAATACCAGCTCGCATCCATGAATTGTCCACCGAAGAAAAACATAAAGGCGACGATAGCGGCTCCTGCCCCGGCGTTAATACCCAAAATCCCCGGATCAGCCAGCCCGTTACGGGTGATCCCCTGAATGACGGTACCAGCGACCCCTAAGCCAAAGCCGACTAACGCCGCAATAACAATCCGCGGCAGGCGGAAATCGAAAATAACCAAATCGTATTCCGCTACAGGATCAATACGCAATAACGTACGGATGACATCCAACACCGTCATGTCAAATACACCGTTGGTCAGGCTGGTATAAATCGCCAGCAAAATCAAGGCGATGTTGACGAGAAACAGCAAACGAAATTTACCTTTTTGATTAGGCATGCTTTCCCCCTCCTCTCTTGTAAATCAAATAGAGGAAGAACGGAACGCCAATAAATGCCGTCACCACACCGATTGGGGTCTCAAACGGACTGTTCATAAATCGGCTGAGAACGTCAGACAAGGCAAGGAAAATACCGCCCAATAAACCTGCACATGGAATGATCCATCGATAATCGAGACCTACCAAAAAGCGGGTAATATGCGGAATAATCAGCCCGACAAAAGCGATTTTTCCTGCCAACGCTACGGAAATACCCGTCAGAATGACAACAGCAGTCGTTGCCAGCACTTTGACCATCACCGTTCTCTGTCCGAGACCGCGAGATACTTCGTCGCCCAAGGATAAGATCGTAATCGATTTGGACAAAAGAAGTGCGAGGATAATACCGACGATGGCAAAAGGAACTGCTAGCTTCACCAGGCCCGGCTCCAAGAGATGCAGCCTAGCATTGTACCAGAAGCTGACGTTTTGCGAGACTTGAAAATAAGTAGAAATCGCAGCTGAAATGCTGCTCAAAAAGGTACCCGTAATCGTACCGATGACCGCCATACCCACGGGTGTCAAGCCGTTTGGCAACAGTCGGGAAAAAGCGAGTACCATCGCCACCGCAAATGCTGAACCGATCAAGGACATGGTAATCATCGTGACACTCGTAGCGGATGGAAGGAAAACCATGCACAGCGTAACGGCAAAGACCGAACCGTCAGACACGCCCATAATAGAGGGGGACGCGAGGTAATTCCTCGTCATCCCCTGCATCAACGCTCCTGATATCGCCAGAAATGCTCCGATCATGAGTGCGCCCAAAACCCTCGGCAAGCGAGAGTGCATGACAATTTGATGATCCACATTCCCTTCATCAAAGGCAAAGAGAGCTTGATAAATGGTCCCGGCATCAATCGACTTGGCTCCGTAATGAATGGAGAGCAAGATTGTAAGCAGGATCACCAATGGCGAAACAGCTAGTATGATCATGGAAGTTGCTTTTTTGGATTGCATAGCCTACCTCGCCCACTTTTACTTGGCAGACAATTTTTCAACAGCCGCCTTCAAGAATTGTGTTTTGCTCCAAGCAGTACCGCCTTGTGCGAGAGGATCAACTACGTTTACGTAAACTTTGCCGTTTTTCACTGCATTCACGCTCTTCCAAATCGGGTTGTTCTGTAAATCTTCCAATACGTTCGGCTTGTCTTTATTCTCATCTGGAGAGAATTGGATGAACAGGTAGTCCGGGTTGATCTGGCTGAATTTCTCCATGGAGATAATTTCTTGTGCCTTCGCTGCTTTTACTTCTTCAGGTGCAGTCAAACCAAGGTCTGCGTACAGAGCTGGGTTGAAGAACACCTTTTCTGGATAGATGTTGATGTTTCCTTGGCGCAGACGAATCACCAATACTTTTTTATCCTTCACGCTGTCTCCCAATTTTGCTTTTGCCGCTTCAATCCCTGATTTATATTCATTGAGTGCTTTCTCTGCCTCAGCTTGCTTGCCAGTCAGTTCACCCAACAATTGCAGATTCGCTTCCCAGTTGGTTGAAATGTGAGAAACGGGGAAAGTAGGAGCAATCTTGTTCAGCTTCTCAGCCATTTCTGGTGGAAATTTGCTACTGCCCAAGATCACGTCCGGCTTCAAGGACAGGATCGTTTCCAGGTTCGGTTGGATTTTTTCCCCGATGGATGTGGCTTCGCCTGTAATCGGTGCAAACATCTCCGGGAATTTGCCGCCTACAGAAATCGCGCCTACCGGGTTTACGTTCAGCACAAGTGAATCTTCCATGGACTCCATGCTGCCTACAATGGCGATCCGCTCTGTTTTGCTAGGGACGGTGTATTCTTTATCTAAATATTTAATCGTGCGTGTTTCTGCTTTATTGGCATCATCGGCTGGCTTTTCTGCTGTAGCTGTTGTCGCAGGTGCTGCGGTAGGTGCAGTCGTGTTATTCGCTGCTTCTTTTCCTCCGCCGCACGCAGTCAGAGCCAATGTCAACGCTGCAATGCTCAAGCCTAGGTATATCTTTTTCATTCTTGAAAGACCCCTCTCAGAAATGTAAGGTTTCACTCCACGTGAGTGATAACGATTATCATTCGTGATTATAAAGCATCCACTCATGCCCGACCATGGACGAAATCCAGAATCAACATGGACGATCTCCTGAAAACAATCTCACACTCTCTTCCACGATCCGTTCATGAGCCGTTGCCGAGTATTCTCGCCAAGGGTCCGACATAATGACATGCGCCCGATTGTTGCGGACTGCTTCGATCTCTTGCCATGGTCCCGATGCTTTCAAGGCTTGGAAGCATGCCAACGTTTCAGCCTCTTGGCAAACCAACAGCAGCAAGCGATCTGGCGCGAGTGCAGTTAATTCCTGTACGGTCACAAGCTGGTCGTACTCGTTCTGTTCCGAGACAAAAGCAGATTTGACTTGCAGATCTTGATAAAACACTTCATTCATACTGCGATTGCAGTGGACATAGAGCTGGTTTTTCAAAATCCGCACGATGAGCACCGTTTCATCGCCCAGAGCATGTTGAAGCTTTGCCCGGGCCCTCTTCACCTTTTTCTCATACTCGCAAAGCCAATGATGCGCTTCCACGGACTCACCCAAAAAGTCTGCCATAAGCTGCAGTTGTTCTTTCCACCCCTGCTCTTCAAAAGGTACATACAAAGTGGGCGCAATCTCGTCCAGATGCTTCTGTTCCTGCAAACTCGTCTCGTCCAAGCCAATGATGACGTCTGGCTTGGCATCGCGAAGCATTTCGATGTTGGCTTTCCAATTTTGGTTAATTCGAAACGCGCTCAGATGGACCGGGATATCGTTTCGATAGGTGTGATGATAGTAAGCCGTCCATTTCGGGTGCAGTGGCGCCGCGTAAGGAATCATTTTCAAAGCCAGTAAATGCCCGATAACGGTCGAGCCGTACGCTGCAATTTTTCGTTGGCGGCTTTTCATATAGAGAGTCGGTGAAACTCCGACAGCTTTCTTGAATTTTCGGCTAAAGTAAAACTCGTCATTGTAGCCCACTTGATGAGCGATATCGCGCAGCTTGGCATGCGACTGCACCATCATCTGCTTCGCCCGGCTGATGCGAAGCTCTGCCAAATAGTCCATAGCTGAGATGCCATACGTTTTTTTGAACAGATCGACGAAATATTTTGGACTCACCTCTGCGATGCGAGCCAACTGTTCTATCGTCACATTTTCCGAGTAATGCTCTTCCATATGTGCGCGTGCCCGCTCCAGCGCCATTCCAGAATCTGTTGTCGAGAAGTGAGCATGCTTGACGATGTGGTACCATAGCTCTTGAAAAGTGTGTTGACCTCGAAAACGCTCGAGTGCCGTCTCCTGCTTCCATAGATTCTGGATCAAATCACAATAGACAGGCAGCTGCCCTGCCGATTGGACAGAGATCTCTCCCCGAAAAGGAAACAGATCCATTTCCCGAAGAGCTTGGAAGCGCCGATGTCTGTCTCTCGTTTCCATAAAGACATCAAAACGAAGCATGTACATCTCCAAATGATCAGCCGAATCAGGGACGATGCCAAACGTAAGCATAGGAGGACATACATAAATCGCGTCCTGCCGCAATTGGTACTCCTCGTTCTCCAGTCGCAGGCGCCCTCGTCCCCCGGTTATTACCAGCAAAATATGCGTATGAGTGAATTGTTGGCGTAGTCGGTCATGTCCTTGTGCTTTGAGCCATGTAATGTCACGCAGCTTAAAAATGGCTTCTGCCATGGTCTTCTCTGTGAATTGTTGAACCAAGGCTTGTGTTTCGTTCATGTTCTCACCTCTGCCCGATCCTCTATGTAAATGTTGATAATCATTCTCACCAACAATAGAGAAAGTATATCAAAAGTGACGCTTGCTTCCTATCAGGAATATTTGATCGATTTGAACCGATAACTTGAACGTGGTATGGTACGTACCAATAGAAAGGGAACCAACCATTCAACATAACGGAGTGAAAATGAAGATATGAAACAATATGTTCTACCTTTTGTCTCTAGCCTCGTCGCGATTACTTTTGTGACAGGGTGCGTCTCTACCTCTGATCAACTAACGGTAAAAGACCCTACCCCACCTGCAACGGAAAACACAGGGAAGTCCCCTGCTGATGCAACAAAAGCCGAAAAGCCAGCGGATGATTTGCTCAAACAGTTCACCGTACTAGCTGCGCAAGCCAAGGAAGCGAATGAGCTAACTGCTTTTTTGGATCAGCATCTGGCGAAAACGGACACGAAAACCGCCGATCAATTATTTTTTGCCCTTGATCAGTATTATGAAAAACATCTGCCTACGATAAACGATAACTTCAAGGCACTCCTCTCCCAGCCGGGAAATGCGGATAAGCTGTATGCCTTGCAATACCCATATGATTTCAACAAGCTAGAAGGCGATGACGGCTTCAAAAAATGGCTCCTCCATCAAACAGAGGGCGGACTCGTCTTAAAGGCGACGAAAGACATGTCCTTCTACTGGCAAGTGGATTACAAGGCATTGCAAAAATATGCCGCTTCGCTCGATGAGGAAGGGAAGGACTACTTGTCCATTCAAGAAACGGAAACGGGCAAACCGTATTTGAGTGACGGCGGGTTGCAAATCACGCGAGCTGAGCTCGGACCGAGAATGGTTGAAGTCGAAGAGTATTTGGTCAACTACCGCAGCAGCCCACGTGCAGTGAAGCTCCGTACGCTCTATATCGACTATCTCAAAACATACTTGTCTGATTACCGTTATGAGACAATAGACGAAGCAACAATGAAGTTGCTCCCAGCCGTCAAAGAAGAATATCAGCACTTTGCCAAGAAATATGACGCTACGAAAACAGGACAGATCGTCAGGGATTATTTGATCGAGGTCGTCAAAAACAAGGACGTGATCTTTGAACCCGGCAAGCCTGGTGAAAGCATCATCGGTGACACCAAACCGAACATTAGTCAGTTCTTGAACGGGCTCGAGGGGCGGATTGCTCGGACGATGAATCCTTAAAAAACAAGCAGTTTGCGTGGCTGTAGTGGAGGAGAGGGAACAGGAGAAAACGACTCAGCTTCTAGGGCCACCCATTGGGGGATTGACTGGCCGACTCCATGCAAAAAGCGAAACCGCGTCCAAAGTGGTCCAATCTGGATGTTTCTCAGAGGTGGACGCTTAAAGGCGTGTTTCGCTTTTTGCATTACGTCTCGGTCGGTGTCCATAAGATCTTCGCTGTTTTCTCCTGTTCCCTCTACAAGCTGCTTGTTTTTTTCGGTAGCTGATAAAAGATGAAAAAACCTTTACTGTTCTACCGCGGAGGTTTCGAACAAATAGAAAATGTAATCGGAGGAAGCGCCCGCGTGACCCATTTGTCTGAGCATGGCGGAGATATTGCCTCGGTGATAGGTTCCGTGGTTGGCGACATGTTGGACGATATCGGCATAACTCGCATGAACCGTACCCAACGCCGGATGCGTATAAGCCGAGGTGTCTTCCATCGAGATTTGCCCGAAGAAATCTCTGAACTGCTGGGCTGATTCGGCAAACAGTTTTCGCAGCTCGTATACTTTCTTCCCTTTTAATTCCTGCAAGAGAACCCCTACTTTTGGTCCTACCTCTTCGTAGCTCTCCCCCTTCATGGCCAACAACCAAACATAATCCGTCTTGAGAATGTGAGCCAACGTCTGGGTGATGGTCGGAAACACACTCGGAACCTCCTGCTCACTTACTCCCTCTGGTACCTCCTGCAACCGCTCGAATACCTTTTCGTTTGCCCATACATGATATTCGTACAAACGCAATGCTTCATGCTTCATAATCAATCTGCCTCCATTCACTTTTTCCATCTCTTCTTTGCTTTCAATATAAATCAACTCTCCTGACAAAAATGGTCAGTGAATTCAAGTCGACTGATAAAAATGAAATAAATCGGCAGCGATGGCAGCCAAACGCTCTTTTACAAAGGCTGGCTCTTCAACTTGAATGGATTTTCCGTATGGCAAAAGATAATGAGGAAGGATCGAATGGGCCATTTGCTCATCTACTTGAAAGATCACCTGTGCCTCGCTGCGCTCGATCACCGTATGTCCGAGATACCAATGCCTGCACAAATCAGCGAGTGACTGTGGTCTTCCTTTGACCTTGATCAAAATGGTGTTGCCCTGCTTGTCTGCTTCCGGTAGTAAATTCGAGAGAAAAAAATGGCGCGCAGAAAATTCAGGAGGGCGTTGAAAGCTGGCTTCTGTACGTTGGATCTCATAGACACGATCTGCACGAAAGCTGCGAATGGTACCTCGGAGATGGCAATAGGCAACGATATACCAGTTTCCCTTCCAATAAACGAGCCCGTATGGATCGATTTGACGCCTCTGTCTCGTTGTCTGGTAGGCTTTCTGATACTCCATCGAAAGGGTGTATCCATTGGCAACAGACAGCTCCAGTTCCTGTAAGGTAGATTCGAGAGAAGGATCAACAGGAGGCTGGATCACCTCGAAGCCGATACTATGTCGGTCAATCGCGTCACGCTGCTCTTCATTTGTATAACGTTTTAGCTTGGAAATGGCCCGGTGTAAATCTGCTCCGAAGGGATAACCGGCTTCTTGGGCAAAAGCCGCTGCATGAATGAGGGCTTTTTGCTCGTTGAGGTCGAAAAACAGCGGAGCTTCATTGAAATGCTGAAGTAAACTGTAGCCACCATTGTGTCCGGCATCGGAAATGATGGGTACACCGCTCGCACACAGTGAGTCGATATAGCGATAAACGGTGCGAATATTGATCTCGAGAATCTCTGCCAATTGCTTGGCTGTCATTCGCTTGCCGGTCTTCAACAGCCACAAAATGGAGAGCATATTATCGGCTTTTGACATGGACGGATTCGCTCCCCTGAAAGAAATCTTCTGATTCTACTAATTACCACAGAATTCAATCCATTTCCTCTATCTGCCTCTTTTCCTTTTCTCGACAGGACAGGTCTTTTCTCGATACGCCGCCAGTTGAAACATGGCGGAAACGGTTGAGAAGGTATATTTCTGTTCACTTAACACCTCAATGACATAGGGCAAGGCATCCACACTCCCCTTTAGCGTGTCCTTTGTACCGCCAGCGGAATGTTGAAGCACGACTGCTCCTGGGGTGACATGTCCCAAGATGTTTCTCGCTACCTGCGGGCCGGTGAGACCTTTCCAATCCCAACTGTCTATATCCCACAAAATCATTTCGTAGTCGCTCGCTGCAAGCAGCTGGATGACCTCCTCATTCACTGCTCCATATGGCGGCCGAACTATCCGAGGTCTCACACCTACTACCTTTTCGATCTGATCCGAGGTACGTTCTACCTGCTCCTGAACAGCCAAGAGAGGTATTTTCGTAAAGTCAGGGTGATCCCAGCTATGATTTCCTACAATATGACCTTCCCTTACGATCCGCTCCAGTATTTTCGGGTAGTACTTCACCATTTGTCCCACACAGAAGAAAGTTGCCTTTACCTGATAGTGGGCTAATATATCTAACACACGAGGCGTCCACAACTGATCTGGTCCATCATCAAAAGTGAGTGCGATTTCCTTTGACTTATTGAGCTTGTTCACAAGCGTTACCTCCTTATAAGCCAGTATTCTGCTGCATTGATGCATAGTATGACTGGGCTCTCATTTGGTAACGCTAAAAAAGCTGTATGGATATGCAACGTATAAAAAAATTTTTTAACAATGGTTAATGAATATAGTATAATGATGATAATGATTTTCATTTTCGTAAAAATTCCTACTAGAGAGATTGTTGGATATACATGGAGGGTTAATCACGGCAAAGCATGCTCGAAAGGGAGGATTATATGGAAAAAGTTTTAGAAGTAAAAGATTTGCATGTGTCATTCGATACGTATGCAGGTGAAGTCAAAGCAGTACGAGGCGTCTCCTTTGATCTGGAAAAAGGAGAAACGCTGGCAATTGTTGGTGAATCCGGTTCCGGTAAATCCGTCACCTCACAAGCACTTATGCGCCTCATTCCTTCTCCTCCTGGACGCATTCCAAAAGGACAAGTTCTCTTTGAAGGAAGAGATTTGGTTACGCTTTCCGAAAAAGAAATGCAGGATGTTCGCGGTCGCGATATCTCAATGATCTTCCAAGACCCGATGACTTCCTTGAATCCGACGATGACTATCGGTAACCAAATCATGGAGAGCTTCATCAAGCACCAAAAGCTGAACCGTGCAGATGCGCGCAGCCGTGCTATTGAACTGTTGGAAATGGTAGGGATTCCATTTGCCAAGGAACGTGTCGATCAATACCCGCACCAGTTTTCCGGTGGGATGCGCCAACGGATTGTCATTGCCATCGCACTGGCCTGCAATCCAAAAATTATCATCGCCGATGAGCCGACAACTGCTCTGGACGTATCGATTCAAGCGCAGATTTTGGAGTTGCTGAAGGAACTGCAAAAGAAGATGGGTACTTCGATCATCTTTATTACGCATGATCTCGGTGTAGTTGCTAACATGGCAGACCGTGTAGCGGTTATGTATGCAGGTAAAATTGTGGAAATCGGTAAAGTCGATGAAATTTTCTACGATCCTAAGCACCCGTATACCTGGGGTCTATTAGGTTCCATGCCTAGCCTCGATGCCAGCGACGACGAACTGATGTCCATTCCTGGATCGCCGCCTGACATGTTCAAGCCACCTGTAGGTGATGCCTTCGCGGCTCGTAACCCATTTGCGTTGAAGGTCGATCTGGAATATGAACCACCGATGTTCAAAATCTCCGACACGCACTATGCGGCAACATGGCTCCTGCATGAAATGGCACCTGACATCAAACCGCCTGCTTCGGCTGTGAGACGAAAAGTCAATTCTGATGATGCGACTGAGGCTCCAGTGAGCACCAAAAAAACGATCAACTACGAGAACCGTGAGAAGCTGGTTGAAGTCAAAGATTTGAAACAGCATTTTGACCTCGGGAATGGTCATACGCTGAAAGCTGTAGATGGTATCACCTTTGACATCTACAAAGGGGAAATTTTCGGTCTTGTGGGTGAATCCGGTTGCGGTAAATCCACCACAGGACGAACCATCCTTCGCCTGTACGATGCAACTGGCGGAGAGGTCTTGTTCAATGGGAACAGTGTACACGAAAAGAAAACACTTGAAGAAAAGAAATGGCTCAACCGCAAAATCCAAATGATCTTCCAAGACCCGTACTCGTCGTTGAATCCACGTCTGACTGTATCCGACATTATTGCAGAAGGTCTGGACATTCATCGTCTGGCGACCAAGGAAGCACGCATCGCCAAGGTACACGAGCTGTTGGAAACCGTTGGCCTCAACCGCGAGCACGCAAACCGTTACCCGCATGAGTTCAGCGGCGGACAGCGCCAACGGATCGGGATTGCACGGGCATTGGCTGTTAATCCGGAATTCATCATTGCCGATGAACCGATCTCTGCCCTCGACGTGTCCATTCAGGCGCAGGTCATTAACCTGCTCAAGCGCCTGCAAAAAGAAAAAGGCCTGACTTATCTGTTCATCGCCCATGACCTGTCCATGGTTAAATACATCAGTGACCGCATTGGTGTGATGTACCGCGGACGTATTGTGGAGCTGGCAGAAAGTAATCGCCTGTACGAGAATCCGATTCATCCGTACACCAAATCGTTGCTCTCGGCAATTCCATTGCCAGACCCTGATTATGAGCGTAACCGTAAGCGCATCGTTTTCGATGACCAGGAATATTTGCGAGATCAAGGGGAAGAACGCGTCTTGCGTGAAATTGAGCGCGGTCACTTTGTTGCTTGCACCCAGAAAGAATTCGAAAGATACGGCGGCGGCGTCTTGGTGTAAACCATAAACCATATACACACAAAAAAAGGGAGAGAGCCTCGACAGCTCATCTCCCTTTTTTATTTAGTCCTTCATTCGCAAGAGTCTCATGCTGTTTAAGATGACCAGCAATGCGGCTCCCGTGTCACTGAGCACCGCCAGCCACAAGGTTAGATAGCCAGGGAATATCAGCACGAGTGCGACCAGCTTTACGATGATCGAAAACCAGATGTTTTGCTTGATAATCGCGAGTGCTTTTCTGCTGACCTTCATCGTGTGCGGCAGCTTTTCTAGATTGTCAGCCATCAGTACGATATCCGCGGTCTCCATTGCCGTATCGGTGCCAGCTCCACCCATGGCAATCCCCAAGTCAGCTGATGCGAGAGCAGGCGCATCGTTGATCCCGTCACCCACCATGGCGACGACCTTGCCTTCTTGTTGGAGTTTCTTAACCGCCTCTACCTTATCTTGCGGCAACAACTCTGCAAAATAACGATTTACACCCGTCTGACTCGCTACCTTTTTCGCCGTACCAGCATTGTCACCAGTCAGCATCACGATGTCTTCAATACCTGCCGCTTTGAGTTTGCCAATGGCACTAACCGTAATCTCACGAATGGTGTCGGCAACGGCAATCATCCCGATCAATTTCGTTGCGGTACCGATAACCACCAGCGTATGTCCCTCACTCTGCAACGACTCGATTTGCGTTTGCCATGCCGACAAATCGACTCCCAGCTCTTGAAACAAGGCGGGCTTCCCTGCATAAAATGTCTCGGCTCCGATGACAGCGCTCGCCCCTTTTCCGACGATCGCCTTGAAATCTTGCCCACTCTGGGAAGCGACCTGCTTTTGTTTCGCATAGGTGAGAATCGCTTGTGCGATCGGATGGGAAGAACGCTCTTCAATTGTTCTGGCGATCGACACTACTTCGTCTGCGCTTCCCTCCATCTCGATAACCGCTGCAACCTGTGGTTTCCCTTCCGTCAATGTGCCCGTTTTATCGAAGGCAATGGCGTTAATCGCTCCTGCCTTTTCCAAAAACGTACCGCCCTTGATCAGGACGCCGTTTCTCGCGGCATTTCCAATCGCAGACACAATCGCAACTGGCGTGGAAATGACCAGTGCGCACGGGCAAGCAACAACCAGCAGCTCAAGTCCTCTGTAAAACCATTCTCCCCAGGTACCGAGTCCGAATAATGGCGGGAATACGATCACGAACAAAGCAAGCACGAGCACGATTGGCGTGTAGATCGCAGCGAATTTGTCGACGAACGCCTGAGTAGGCGCTTTTTTCTCCTGCGCTTCCTCCACGAGATGAATGATTCTGGCAATCGCCGTATCCTCCACCAGCTTTGTTATCTTGATCTCCACCGCGCCGCTTTCGTTGACACTCCCTGCAAAAACGCTGTCACCGACCAGCTTATCTACGGGAATCGATTCACCTGTAATCGGGGCCTGATTGACGCTCGATGTCCCGTGTACAATCACCCCATCCAGCGGGATTTTCTCTCCCGGCTTCACTACGATGACTTGGTCGACAGCGATGTCCTCAACAGGCTTGCGGGTAAGAGACTCCCCTACCTTGACCCACGCTTCAGGCGGAGCCAAATCCATCAAATTGCGTATGGAGTCGCGTGTTTTTTCAATCGACTTGGTTTGCAGCAAGTTTCCGATGGAAAAGAGCCAGACGACCGTCGCGCCCTCCAGCCACTCACCGATTAATGCTGCTCCAATAGCCGCAACAGACATCAATACGTTCATATCCAGTGAACCACTTTTGATCGCGTAAAAAGCACTGCGCGCAGGTCGGTAGCCGCCACTTATGATCGACAACGCATAGAGCACAGTAACGACCAGTGGAGATACGCTTGGTGAAAGGGAGGCTAGAAAACCGAGAGCCAATAACACACCGGAAATTGTCGTCAGTACCGTCCCTGCTTGATCCGTTTTCGGTACTGCTTTGGCGGTACGTCTCGTAAGCAGCATGGCACTGTATCCAGCCTTCGCGACTTCCTTCACCACCACATCGGCTCCTAGTCCATCCGCGACGAGCTGCATTTTACCCGTGGAAAAGTTCACGTTTACCTCTTTTACGGTTGGCAACGTCTGCATATGCTTTTCCAGAGATTTGGCGCACGAACTGCAATCCATACCTGTAACGCGATAGACAACAGCCTGTGAAGAAAGAATTCCTGCGGTTTCTGTTGCCGCAGCCGCAGGCTCGAGAACCGTGAGAATTTTACCAGCATGCGTATGCTCACTGCCGCACTGATGCCCACTGCAACACTCTTCTTTTTTTCGTTCTTCTGCCATCTGTTCTCACCTTTTTCCAAGCATCTATTTTGCCCAGCTTCGAATGAAATCAATCCACAAACATTCAAACAAATATTTAATTATTATATTATCGTATCCTTCTGGTTCGTTCAAGAATTGATTTGAATATTTCGCCCATTTTTTTACAGATCGAGAATAAAAAAAGACCCCTATTACTAGGAGTCGTGCTACTTGGTACGAGCTTCTACAGGTGTTGGGGTGGTCTGCCAACGCTCCCCACAGTCCAGACATTTGCACTTGATTACTTTACGCTTTTCTAAGGCAAGACGAACGGCAAACAGAATAAATGCCCCTGACAGTCCGAGGAACAAAAAGATGACAGGAGTCCCTTTCACGGAAATGCCGATCAAGGCAAGCACTGCCAAAACCGCTACATAAATGGTTATGTATAATGGCTTATTGATCGACTCCGTGAAATCGATCTTTGCAGACCGGCACTTCGGGCACTTTGGTTGCGCACTCATGGTATTCTCTCCCCATTTCTTGGATCATGTTCATCTTACACGAAAACGAAGAGGGACACTACACTGCCATGAAAATGTCGTTTTTCCTTTTCACTTTCTCCGCAAATGTCTATAATAGTAGGACATTGTAGAGCATGAGGTGATGGTTACAGTGGATGACATCTGTGAAATCCAATGTTTTGATGAGGAAAAAGTAAATCGGTTAAAGCCGTTCGCCACAGAATCAGAAGGGGTAGCAAAAATCTTCAAGGCGTTGGCCGATGACACCCGCGCCAAAATCATTCACATCCTCTCGATGGAAGACGAGCTCTGTGTCTGTGATGTGGCTGCTATCATCGGAAGCTCGATCGCTAACACCTCCCACCATCTGCGGCTACTTCGCAACATGGGACTAGCCAAGTACCGCAAAGAAGGTAAACTCGTTTTTTACTCGTTGGATGATGACCATGTACGCCATCTCATATCTGCGGGGATTGAACACGCCAAAGAACAGAAAACCATTGTCCGAGCTACCTGATTGCTCGGGCTTTTTTGTTATAGGTCTAAGATGGCTTTTTTAAGAAATAGTCAGGAGGTGTGTTCGTACATGATAAACAAGGATGCGGTAATCCATTGTTTACAGGGTATCCATAACCGAAAGTTCGTCGATCATTTTCATATTCAAGAAGACCGGCAGCCACGTTGGGAGGCTTCAGCCTATCTCTTGTCTCTCGAAAAAACAGAAGTCCCTCATCCGGTGGATGCTTTTCTACTTTTAATGGAGCGTCTCGAATACTGGGGTGAAGAATGGGCTTGGGAAGAGATAAACGTCAAAAATAGCAACAGACAGCTCGTACTTAGTCGGGTCATTGATCCCCTCATAAGGTTTGGGGTATTCATGAAAATAGACGTAAAAAATACGCTTGGCAAACTAGAAGAACTAGGTATTGAAATTGATTTTGGCTCCATTGTGACAGCTGGGTCCACTAACACGCTGATTTATGATGAGTGGAATGATTTTCTTTTATTCGGTGGTAACGCAAACCATTATTATGTCATTCAATGGTACACAACCGCTTGATCAGTATTTTAAACATTTGATTAACCATGAGGGGTTCCCTCGTTTTTCCGGGTAAATCCTTATAAAATCAGCCTTTTACGGATGGCTCGGTTTCTGTATGAAGACGCTTGTTGACCGCCTCTATTCCCACAAATATAAGGAAGTAACATATCGCAGCAAACACAAAAACCGTTGCCTGCGGATAAAACAAGGCAGCTTGCAGATCAATACTCATTAGCCATTGAAAAAACACAGGCACATAGCCGATGACCGCATACCCGCCGAAACGCACAGCGTTTTTATTCCACCCGATCAAGTGTGATCGACTCACTAGCCAGTCCACGAATACCGACAGCCATACGAAGACAACTAGATTCAATGCCATGCTGAAGAGCACACCCAGCAAATACTCTTGTCCGAACCCATACGGGGCGCTTGGATCACGATAGATGTAGATGATCAACGCAGCATACAGACCCGTAATAAAAGGGGATATGACTGCGGCGAGTACACGCCTGCCGATATTCATGGAAATCACTCCCTTGCTTCGCTTCGTTATGAATCGTTTGTCGTTCACGCAGTAGGATGCTCACCCGTCGGTAGGCTGACCGTGACCGTTGTCCCTTCGCCTATACGGCTTTGAATGTGAATGCTGCCTTTTGCGACCTGCAAAATTTTTTGCACGATAGAAAGACCGAGACCGCTTCCCGTCGCTTCCCGATTGCGTGACTTGTCTCCTTTGTAAAAACGATCAAAGACATGCTCCTGCTCTTCTTCGGACATGCCGATCCCCGTATCCCGAATGGTCACGCCGATTCGCGTATCCTTTTGTATCGCAATGGATATAGAGCCAGCTATTGGGGTGAATTTGATACTATTGGCAAGCAGGTTCATCCATACTTGATTGAGTAGCTGCTTGTCACCCACGATGAAAGTCTCCGGTAAAGTGAGCTCCATCACGAGCTTTTTTTGTTGCCACTGATGCTCCAAAATTAAGAGGACTTGCCTGATCTGCTCATCCAGTCGGAAACGTGTCGGTTCGTACAGACCTGTCTCTTTGTCCAGGGAAGCGAGCGTCAACAGCTGCTTGCTCAAGGAAGACAGCCGCCTGCTCTCCTCTTCGATGATAGTCAAGTACGTCTCCCGCTGTTCGCTTGTCACACCGCCGCTGCGGATAGCTTGAGAAAAGCCTTGGATCGATGTCAATGGAGACTGGATTTCATGTGAGACATTGGAGACAAACTCTTGGCGCATCTCGTCTAGTTGTTTGAGTGACTCTGTCATCCTGGCAAAATGCATAGCCAAATCGCCGATTTCGTCCCGGCGAGAGATGTCCAGGTGGATGTCGTACTGCCCTTCTGCCAGCCTTTTGGTCGCATGACTCAGTTTCTCGATCGGCTTCACCAAATAACGGGTAAATATCAAAATCAGGATCAGGCTAAGTACAAACATCGCTGCCAGCAGCAAGGCAAACATAATATGCACTTCGCCAAACTGCTGTTCAATATTTGGTCGTACAAACAGGGCGTATTTTTTCCCTTCTGCTGTAAGCGGCAAGCCAATGCTGTTTGTCAGCGTGTTTTCAAAAAATCCGGTCACAAACCAGCTGTGCTGTTCTTCTGTAATCCCTCTGTAAGTCTCACCCGCCAACACTCTTTGAACGATGGCAGGCTCTATCTGCTGATCGCGAAAAGGTGCTCCGAATTGGCTTACTGCGCCATTCTCATCCACGAGATGTAGCTGAAAATTCAAATTGGCGACATGAGTCATGAAGGCGGGCAGGTCGAGTGTGGATTTATGCTCATACAAATCGATGATTTGCTGTCCGATGCTCGTGATTTTTTGTTCATTATAAGCACGCAAATTGCGTTGATAGTACTCATTTGCCAATAAAAATCCAAGTGTGCCGCTGATCAGTACAATTGCGACGAAGGTAAGAACTAACCGGACGTAGAGAGATTTCACTGGCCTCGTACCTCCAGCTTGTAGCCTAAGCCGCGAACGGTAGAAATGACAAAGTCATTTGTTTTCTCCGTAAATTTCTCTCGCAGCCGCTTAATATGCACATCGATGGTCCGACTATCGCTCTCAGTATCGCCGCCCCATACGAACTCCAACAGTTGATCTCGGGTAAAGATCCGTTCAGGAAAACTGGCAAGCTGGGCAAGCAGTTCAAATTCCTTTAACGGTAAATGAATCAACTCTTCTTTCACCTTCACAACATGGCTGATCCGATCGATGACGGTATCGTTTATGACGATGATTTGTTTGCTGACCATCTGATAACGCCGCAGCAAGGCCTTGATGCGGTACAGCAATTCGGTAGGCTCAAATGGCTTGGTCAAATAATCATCCGTCCCCGCCAAAAAGCCTTTTTCCTTATCGCGCACCTCGCCCTTTGCCGTTAGCATGATGACAGGGAGGTCGTAAAATTCCCGTATCTCCCGGCACAGCTCCCAGCCGTTTTTGCCTGGCATCATCACATCCACGATGGCGAGCTGGACTGATTCCTGTTCCAACAGCTGCGAAGCCTCATCTCCATCCACACAAGCCAAGACGTGGTATCCCTCTTTTGCTAAATAAAATCGCAATAGCTCACGTACATGTGGATCGTCATCTGCAATCAGAATCGTCAGTTTCATCAAGCTGGCCCCCTTGTTACTCCGCCCTCTGGTTTTCCTGCTTCATTATTTTGAATGATACTCACTTGTCTACCATCCTGCAAATCGTCAATGGCTTGCACCTACGTGGATCAATAGTAAAGAAGCAATATGAACAAGAGATGAATGAATACTGCTGGTTCTTGAAGACTTTTACACATCTGATTAAATCTGCGGGAAGCATGCTCTTTTCCCGGAAAAACAACTGTTTGCGCACACAAAAAAGCGGCAGACACCAGGGTCGCCGCTCTTGTTACTCATCGATTACTTGCGAAACATCTCTGTAAACCACGCGGCCGAAGCCTCTACTTCCTTCACCGTCAGCTGATGACCATGCGAATCCCAATGCACAGTCACGTCAGCACCTGCTTCTGTCAGTAGTCGGTTCAGCTCCTCCGTCTCTTGTGCCGTACAAATCGGATCATTCGTACCGGCTCCGATAAACACCGGAATGGCTGACATATCAGGCAGAGCTATCCCACGGCGTGGAACCATTGGATGATAAAGAATCGCCCCTTTTAGCGGATTCGGGTAATGGAACAAGAGACTACCTGCGATATTCGCCCCGTTCGAATAGCCGACTGCCACGATATTGTCTCGCTCGATCTGATACGTAACCGCCGCCTGATCCAAAAAATCATGCAGCTCCTGCGTGCGGTAGACCAAATCCTCTTCGTCAAAAACACCCTCAGCTAAGCGTCGGAAAAATCGTGGCATGCCGTTTTCGAGAACATTCCCACGGACACTCAGAACAGAAGCGCCTGGATAAATGCGATTGGCCAGTGGCAAGAGGTCGTTTTCATCTCCACCTGTTCCATGTAGCAGCAACAATGTTGGTGCTTCTGAATCGGTTCCTTTTCGAAAAATGTGCTTCAAATTCATGATTTATCTTCCTCCAACACTCTGACTGTAATCGGTGGCAAGCCTTGCTCAATCTGGGCGCGATGTGACTCATACCACTCGGGGAGCATCAGTTTTTCGCCCAATGTATCAAATGGCTCATCTCGTTCAAAGCCCGGAGGATCGGTCGCAATCTCAAACAAAATCTCGCCCGGCTCGCGGAAGTAAATGGCGTTAAAGTATTGACGGTCAATAATATCTGTTGGATGAAGACCGGACTCGGCCGCGCGCTGCTGCCATTGCTGGTGATCCTGATCGTCTATAGCACGCCATGCGATGTGATGAATCGTTCCTGCGCCACCTTCTCCTCTTGGTATCGGCTCGGCATTCACGTCAATAACATTGCCCAAATCACCGTGAGCCTGGAAACGGACAAGGCCGTTTTCTTCGCCAACTCTGGTTAGTCCCATCAGTCTCTCGAGAACATCCATGGTGTGGGCTGGAGCCATACTGTACAAGATCGCTCCGCCGAAGCCTTTGATCGCCTTGTCAGCCGGCACTCCGCCAAAGGACCATTTGCTCGCTGGGCCTCCTTCACGTTCCACAATCTCCAGCTGCAAGCCGTCTCTGTCCGTAAATTGCAGATACGTTTCGTTAAAACGCTCCACGCGACGGTACTCGATTCCGAATTTTTTCAGTCGATCCTCCCAGAAGGAAAACGCCCCTACCGGAATCAAGAAAGTCGTATAGCCCACCTGTCCACCGCCCACGCGTCCGCGGCGACCAGATTCCCACGGGAAAAAGGTGATCGCTGTACCTGGACTGCCGACCTCATTCCCGAAGTACAGATGATACACATCTGGCGCATCGAAGTTAATCGTTTTTTTCACCATGCGCAATCCGAGAAACCCTGCATAAAAATCAACGTTATTTTGGGCGCTTGTGACAAAAGCTGTGATATGGTGAATCCCTGCTGTTTGCTGTGTCATTTTGAATAGCCTCCTCTAATTATGATTTACTTGCTTGGAATGTGTTGTAGCTCACAAACTCTCCAACGGGCTTGCGGTACCCTCTCACACGCTGGCTGGATGTATCTTCTTTTCCAATCGTGATCATCAAAGCTGGCACAAAGCTGTCCGGAACCTTTGCTATCTCTTGAACGGCTGCTGGGTCGAATCCGATCATCGGGCAAGTATCCCAGCCTTTATCCTTTGCAGCGAGCATGAACAGCATTGCGGACAAATTGGCATTGCGGATCGCTTCATCGCGCTTGAACTGCTCTCCTCCAGACTCGTGCATCGCTCTGACAGAGGAATTATTGTGATCGTACTCGCGTTGATCCATGATCCCTAAATGAAGGAGACCTTCATTGATGCGCTCTACACTTTGGTACGCTTCCTTGTCTCCAAATACAAGCACAACTGCCGAAGCGGTCTTTACCTTATATTGTCTATATGCCGCTTCGTATACACGCTCTTTTGCTTCTGGATCGGTGACAACTACATAGTGGGCATGCTGCAAATTGAATGCAGATGGCGCGAACTTGACCAGCGACATGATTTCATCGATCTCAGCAGGTGTTATCGTTACATCCGTTAGAAACTTGTTCGCGGATCTTCTGTTTTTTACAAGAGTAGTGAATTCACTCATGGGACTTCCTCCTCGATTTTTTTCATTCATTTTTTAATATCTTAAATTAAAGATAATGATGTTTAAAAAAGCACCTTCTTGGGGAAGTAGGATGACAATGTTACAAAAATTAATATCTTGAATTTAAGATAATTATAGGACTAAAATTTTCCCTTGTCAACACCCCAAGGCCAGAAGAATGAAATCTCTTCCAGCCCCACACACTTTTATCAGGTTTCGTACCAGTAAAGAGCATACTCGGTCATGACAGAAGGATACCCCATTTGGCGCAGCATCGCCGTTATGTTTCCACGATGATACGTTCCGTGATTGACCACTTGCATGATGATTTCTGCCAAGCTCGTATCGCGTACTCTCGTGTACGGATTGTCGAGGACAATGTGGCGATCCAAATCTTCTTCTTGGCTGAGAAACACTCTGTATTGCTCGACCAGCTCGGCATACATCTGCTCTACTTCCTCCAAGCTTTTTCCCGTTAATTCCTGTTCCTTCTTCCATGCCTCATTCAATGCCGCTCGCATGTCCATGCCCTGCAAAATGTGAAGCCAGCCTTGGTCCACCATATAAATATGCTCCACCACTTTTGCTACTGTCGGGAAAACGCTTTGGACCTCCTGCTCGTAAACACCTTCCGGAAGTTCCTTCAAGCGATTGATTAACGTTTGATTCGCCCACGTGTGAAAGTCGTACATGTTTTTGGCATAGTGCGTCATGATAAAGCCCCCTCTTTGGTTCGTCGATAGCTCTATCATAGACCGGCTTCCCTGACAAATATGGTCAGTGATGCTTCCTGCTCCAGCCAATATCTCATTTTTTCTAATGAAAACAGTTGTTCCATGTGGTGGACTCCTGGAGGAAACGCTTCTTCATACAGCGATTTTGCTACGGCAGCCGCCACCATTGCGGTCATGTTGGACTGATCGCGCCCAAAAAGCAGACACTCTACTGTCGCCTCGTTAGTTCCCCGTTTTCCCCGTGCCTCTACCTTGATGGCAAACCGATCATCCCCCATTTTCCAACGTCCAAACGCTTCCATCACGGCTTCCCGTACTTTTGGTTGATGGAGTAATCGGCAAATTCCAATACTCCGAAGGGCCGCCACCACTCTCGTCATCCCATCCAGATCAAAACAAAGTCGGGTAGATACTGTAGGGATACACAAGGTGCGTACCAATGTCTGTTGATCAGAAAACGGAAATCGATACGCGCGCTTTTTCCCCAGCTCCGGTCCAAAATCAACGAGCTTGCCCTCTGTCATGCTCTCTACGGTTACACGCTGATGATTGTTGATCACCTCGTAGCTCGTGCACAAGTTATCGACAGTCCATTCAATCGCGGCCCTCCCATGTCGATCACCGAGACCAAGCATAATGTATATATCCAGCTCACTCACCTGGTCCAGCAAGCGATGAGCTTCCCCCGCGAGCAGGTTGGTCAGACCTGGCGCCAGTCCTACACTGAGCACGGCGGTTCCCACATTCTTCGTTTCAGTTTGGCTCCCCCATTGTTCGATTTGCGTCAAAAAATGGCCATTCGCTGAAATATCGAGATAATGCGTTCCATTCCGCACACACCCTTCTACAAAAGCCGTATTCGTCTGATCCAGACACATGACCACCAACTTTACTTTTTCCAGCATGCTTTGGTCTAACGGCTTGTGAATATCGAGCTCAAGCGGCAGCACCTTCCCATCTGCTTCTCGGCAAAATGCTTCCGCCTTCTCCAAGCTGCGTCCGGCAGCATACACCCGTCCCGGATACGCGTTACCCAAATTCTTGCAAATCGTTGCCCCTACATGACCGTACCCTCCGACTACCACAATTCGATCCTTGCTCATGCCTTCTCCACCTCTGTGCCTCTCTTTTTCTGCCGCTCCAGACGTCCCGCATACCACCAGACCAACAAACCGCTCAGCCAAATCAGGCCACCTGCTTCAAAAACCGCACGATACGCATCGATCATCGGCTGCACTGCTTGATTCGATTCGCCATTCATCATGCCCAGTCCCAACGCTGCGCCGACCACCATCCCTGCATTGCGTGTCAAGGCGATCATGCCTCCGATCGCACCCGCATGCTCCAACGGGACGTGGCGCATGATGTAGCTGTTGTTGGGCGAAGCAATCAGCCCCATACCTGCCCCCACCAAAGCCAGTAACGCGATGATTTCCACCGTTGATAATACCTCTAGCCAGATCGCCAATACGGTCATCCCTGCCCCCATCGCACCAAGACCTGCAAAAATGAGTGGCCGTGCCCGATAGCGGTCCGAAGCCCAGCCACTAAAAGGACCCGTCAGCGCCAGCATCAGTGGGTAAGCAGTCATCATATACCCTGCCGTCAAGGGGGAAACATGCGCTTGATCAAGTAAGTAAAACGGCATGACAACCAGAACGAGATTCGCGAGCACAAACGAAGTAAAGCTAATGAACAATCCACTGGACACAGCTGATAGGCGAAAGACCGCCACGGGCAAAAACGGCACGGACTGTCGCCGCTCCCACCAGACAAACGCCCCTGCCAAGACGAGTACACCCCCAAAAAGAATGAGCATCCCTTGTGAATCCCAGCCCCACCCGTTTCCATTGGAGATCGCCATAATGACTGAGCTGACCAGTAGCATGAACAGACCTGCCCCAACGAGATCTAGTGAACGGGCCTTCTTCGCCTGCTCATGAGAAGGAATGTAACGAAAAGCCAGCCCCGTAGCCAAGATCGCGACAGGAACATGAATGAGGAACAACCACTCCCAGCTCAACCACGACGCGATCATCCCACCTGCAATCGGTCCGGTCATGCCACCAAGGGCAACAGCTGTGCTCATGATCCCCATTGCCCTTCCCCGCATTTCTTTTGGGAGCAACATCGCAATGAGCGCGATATTGGTAGCCTGGAACATAGCCGCTCCGACGGCTTGCACGATTCGAAGCATCAACAGCATCGTAATCGTCGTCGAAAATGCCACCAAGACAGAGCTTACCGTGAACAGCAGGAAGCCGTAATTGTGCAGCACACGATGCCCGTATCGATCTCCCAGCTTGCCCATGAAAGGAAGAAGAGACGCAATGACAAGCAAATAACCCGTTGTAATCCATTGTGCGATCGCCAGCTCCGTCTGGAAAATGGATGTGAACTGAGGGAGCGAGACATTGACAATCCCCGCCGTAAAATGAGACAAGAATGCACCCAGACAAATCGCGATCATCATGAAAAAGCGCTGCCGCTGGCTCATATGGTCTTTCCAACTCCTCGCGTATCTTGTAAATTTAGACTAAGAATTATTCTCAATTATAAAGAGGAACGAGGAAAGCACCATCCCACAAAGATGGGATTTTCCTTTGCCACTAGACGTACAGGAGAATACAGATGAGCACAAATCGGGAAGCGAGCAAACGAAAAGTGATGGCACTAGCTGAACGCTTTTCTCACTCTTCACAAGACTATCGGACAGCGCTCTTGCAGCTATTGCGGGAGTTCGTCCCTTTTGACGGGGCCTGCTGTACCGCCGTTGATCCGCAAACACTTTTATCCACCGGAGCCATTACGGAAGACGGGGTGGAAGCCATTCATCATGGCATTTTTGAGCATGAATACTTGCGCGAGGACTTCAATCGATATGATCATCTGTGCAAAGCGGCTGAGCCTGTCGCTACGTTGAGTCAAGCGACCGATGGCCAGCTTGCACGCAGTGACCGCTATCGCAATGTTCTGCTCCCCGCCGGTTTTCATGATGAGATGCGTGCTGCCCTCAAGTACGACGGTGCATGCTGGGGCTATTTAACGTTGTTTCGTTCGCAGGGACGTCCCTTTTTTTCTGAGCAGGAGCGTGAATGTATGTTGGCTTTGGCGCCGCTGATTGCGTATCAGTTGCGAAAGACGAGTCTGTCCTTACCCGCTGAGGAAAATACATGGATGGAAGAAGAGATAGGAATATTGATGCTGTCGGATCAGTTCACCTTACTCGCTGCCAATCCCACAGCGGAAAAATGGCTGACCTTGCTGCGCCAATGGGAGTCAATTGATCGCGATACCTTGCCCCGACCAGTGAGAGCGGTTTGTTCGCGGGCACTCTCCCAGCTGACAGAATCAGGTCACAAGACATCCATGGCAAAAGTCTGCATTCGCATGCCAGATGGCCCTTACATGACGATTCAGGCAAGCCCGATGAACACCCAAAGCAGCACGGTGCACCTGGCTGCATTGTTCGGTCCCGCAAAACCTGCTGACATGCTGCCGCTCATCGCCGAAGCATACGGATTGTCTGTACGGGAAAAGCAAATACTCGACCAGATTGTCCGCGGCGCTTCCACGAAGGAGCTCGCACGCACACTGCACATCTCCGCTTATACGGTTCAGGATCATTTGAAGTCCATCTTCGTAAAAACTGGGGTATCCAGCAGACGAGAGCTGATCTGGCAATTGTTTACCCGATTTGGCGTACAGGCGAACCAGTGAAACCCTAGCGAAAAGCCCCCTTCTTACAGCACACGCTGCTAGAAAGGGGCTTTTCGCTATCACTATGCGATGAACTTCAAACCAACAATACTGATGACAATCCCTGTAATGAACAGAATCCGTTTCCTGTCCCTCGACTCTTTGAAAAACAACATCCCTACCAGCACGCTACCCGCTGAGCCAATGCCCGTCCATACAGCATAAGCTGTTCCGACCGGGAGCGTCTGTACAGCGGACGAGAGCAGATAAAAGCTAATACTTGCGAAGATCAAACAAGCAACCGTTGGCTTCCATTTTGTAAATCCTTCGGTCAATTTTAACGAAATCACTCCACCAATTTCTGCGAAACCAGCGATAATCAACATCGCCCATGCCATACTGTCCACCTCCAAGTTGTTATGCGTTCTCTTCTTCTGGCTTGCTCGACAGCTTCAATCCGATAATGCACGTGAGCAGCAACAGGATAAAAACGATTTTCAAGAAAGATACATCCTCACCCAAAAACGTAAATCCAACGACGGCCGTTCCCGCTGCACCAATCCCTGTGAATATCGCATACGCAGTTCCGACTGGAATTCGTTTCATGGCCTGAGCAAAAAAGTAGAAGCTGGTAACGATCAATAAAACCGTGACGACACTCACTACGGGCTTCGTGAATCCATCCGAGAACTTCAGTCCCAATGCCCAAGCAATTTCGATCATTCCGCCAATGATTAAATAAAACCATGCCATGGTAATCACCTCTTCGTTGTTCTTGTTGTGTTAACAATGAATGAACGTCAGTCATTTTGTGCCAAATAAAAAAAGAATTGGATATGCTCCAATACTTCTTTATTGGATACCTAGTGATCTTTTGCAAAAACGCAGGATTTCCGCTTTATATTCATCTGGTGCTACGTTCTTCTGATCGCTACTGTAATAGCGTTCCGCTGTATTCTCAACAAGCGTAATAATAATTTTGGCCGTCCATTTCACATCAATATCTTTCAAGATGGCGTTATCACTGATTGCTTGCACGAGGACGCCTTCCATCCACTCATAAAAAGGCTTATAGATCGTTCCCCATGTCTCCAATGAATTATCAAGTGCAAATCCGGAATAGCAAAGGATGATGACATCCCTGTATTCATCGGTAAAGGAAAAGGTCTCGTCGACCAACACTTCGAGAACGCTCTCGATATCACTTTTTCCCTTCAGCTTATCATTGATCCGCTGGAAGGTAATCGTCAGCAGATTATCAGCAATCGCTGGAACCAGAGCCATCTTGGATGAGAAGTACAGGTAAAACGTCCCTTGGGCAATCCCTGCTTTTTTTACGATATCGGATATGGACGTCTTATCCAGCCCTTTTTCCGATATGATCTCGATAGCCGCGTTGAGGATTTTGGAATATTTATCGTCTTTGCTGACCGCCAAGTAACTTCCCTCCTTTTAACCGAACGATTATAACTGACTGACTGTCATTCATTTTATCAACTCATTTTGAAACTGTCAAATCGAGATGAAAAATCAGCTCCTCGCCATATTCTCCCGCAAACCTTAATCCTTGATCTACAAAACCCGCCTTTTTATACAGTTGGATCGCCGGGGTATTTGTATGATGAACCGTCAACACAATTTCATCCCGCATGGGGTAATACTCTCGTGCGATGTCAGGCAAGCTCTGTAAAGCTTTCAAAGCGTATCCCTTCTTTTGATGACGGGAATCGATCGAGAACGATTTAAAAATAATCGCCTGTTCATTTGGTGTGTAGGGATTGCCTGTCTGTGGTGTGAATAAGGCAAAACAGCCGATTAGATGACCTTGGTCAAAAATCACATAGGGCTGCTGATCAGAATTGTTTTGAGATACTTCGATGATATCGACTGGCATAGACGTGTAGATCGCTTGTTCTAGCGGCAAATCGTAAGCCATAATCGAAGGGTAGTCGCTTTTTTCGTACGGTCTGATAATGAACATAATGCTCCCTTTCTCTTCTTTCTGAAAATGCTGCGGCAGCCCGGTATGAATTTGTAAGCACCAGACTGCCACCGCCCCGAAATGGATTCATTTACTCGGCTTTTGATTTCTGCTCCCCTATTTTCTGATTCAGTTTTTCGAATGCCAATGCTAGTTCTTCCTTCGGGATCATCGCATACCGATCGCCAATACTTACCTCATAGGAGCTAGAAGATTCGTCTTTCTGTCTTACATAATGCGTGAAGCCAATCCCTGTCTCTTCACTAAGTGAGACCATGATACGCTCGAGCTCTTCTTGCGGCAAATCTGCGTGCACATGAAACATGTTGGACACAGGCACGGCCGGTCTCGTAGATATCCCCTGGCATTGGTTGTACAATCTCGCCAGCTCTTTTGCATGCTCGTAATATTGATTGAATTTATGTTTTCTTTGCTCAAAATGGTATTCTGACGTAACAATGTACGGGTACAAACTAATCAGATCCCCGCCATGGCGTCTTTTCCATACCTTCGATTGCTTCGTGAAATCTTCATCCCCAGCCAGGATCGCTCCGGCAATTCCGCCTATCCCTTTGTAAAAGGAAACGTACACGCTATCAAACAATGCGCATACCTCATCGGCTGATTTCTGGTAATACGGCAGGATTTCCAAAAGCCGGGCACCATCTAGATGCAGCCGAATTCCTTTTTCGCGACAATACCGGGAGATCGCCTCCAAATCCTCATACGAGGGCAGCTGTCCGCCAATCTCACGCTGTGGCAATTCCAGCAACAGGCACGCGATATCGTCGTCCATGCCGAGAACATCGTCCAGTTCAATCACTCTGTCTTTATCCGCCAGCAAGACTGCCTCAATCTGATGCAGCTCCTTGAGCCCATCTTCCTCGTGAATCTCCAAGTGGCAGAGCGGATGATAGGCGACCTTTTTGATTCCCTTCTCATCGCACCAGATGCGTAACGCGATTTGTTGGGCCATCGTACCGCTGGGAAAGAACACGGCAGACTCTTTGCCCAAATATTCGGCCATCTTGCTCTCGAAATTCCCGATGAGTTCGCCTGTTCCGTACATATCACCCTCTACATTCCCATCCACCCTGGACAGGACCTGCTGCAATTGATGGAGGTCTCTCTTGCTGTGCCCGGCGATTTGATAAGTGGTCTTTTTAAATACTTCTCGCAAGGTTTTCATATCGCTCATTTTGGCAGTGCTCCTTTTTCTTTCTTATCTTCCATGCTTCTTACTTCTAAAGATATTACATTTCACGAGCAGCTTATGTCGTTTATTGTTTGACGCACTGTTGGCGATATTCACTCGGGGTCTTGCCCGTCATTTTTTTAAACAACGTGATAAAATACGGCGTATTCGGCATTCCTACCAATTGCGCAACATCCGCGATCTGGTTGTTCGAATGAACCAGCAGCTCTCGCGCCCTGTCTATCCGCTTTTTCTGGATGTACTCCACGGGCGTCATTGACATGAGTCGCTTAAATGTTCGCTGCAAATGAAACGGACTGCCATGGCACATATCCGCCAAATGCTCCAACGTCAGCTTTTCGTTATAATGAGAATCAATATACTGTGTAATTTGTGCCACCCACTCACGATCAGGCAACCTCTCTCCTGTGGGCTTGCATCGTTTACATGGGCGAAATTCTTCCCGCATAGCTTGGCTTGCATTTTGGAAAACTCGCACGTTCTCCCTCTTCGGCGGCTTCGACTTGCAAGACGGTCTACAAAAGATCTTCGTCGTTTTTACCGCATAAAAAAATTGATCATCGTAAGACACATCGTTATGAATAATGGCCTGCCATCGCTCATCAGTTACCCGTTCCTCCAACACATGTCATCTCCTTTGCCATAGCCGTTATCGAATCGCTTGCTCTTACCGACAGTATACCCCTACGCAACGTGATCCGTACTGCTAGAAAATTAAAATAGCAAGATAACGAAATGACAGTATCGCTTTTCTTGTTATAAAACTAGAAGGAAGTCAGACAGGAGGTTTTCGCATGACAAGCGGTCTATCACACGAGGCTTGGGTCGATAATAGAGAAGAAATAATCTTGTCCGTACCTACGGAATTCAGTTTTTCGCAAAATCTTCACTACTTGTCCAGAGCATCCAACGAATGCATGTTTCACATTCAAAACGGGCGCCTCTACAAAGCCATCCCTATTGAACAAGATCCACAAGTGGTCGAAATTCACGCAGATATCGATCAAGGATTGACTGTGCGTTTTCTCAGCCCTTCGCTTCCCACTGAAACAGTCCGGATGGAGGTAGCACGCTATGTTCGCGATTGGTTCGATCTCGATCGAAATCTGGTTCCGTTTTATGAGCTTGCCGCAGGGGATGCTCTTCTACAGCAGGCTGTTGAAAAGTTCTACGGGCTGCGGACCATGGGTATTCCCGACCTGTTTGAAGCGCTCAGTTGGGGTATCATTGGACAGCAAATTAACCTGACCTATGCGTACACGCTTAAACGACGGTTGGTAGAGACATTCGGAAGACGGGTAGAGTTCGAAGGACAGACGTATTGGCTTTTTCCCACAGCGGAAAAAATCGCCGGATTATCCGTCGCTGATCTGGATGGATTGCGCATGACGACCAAGAAATGCGAGTATTTGATTGACGTCGCACAACTCATCGTTGAAGGGAAACTATCGAAAGAGCTATTATGGGACGGAGGAGATTATCAAACTGCGGAGAAACGTTTGACCAGTATTCGCGGGATTGGACCGTGGACGGCCAACTATGTGCTCATGCGCTGTCTGCGAATTCCCTCTGCTTTTCCCATTGATGATGTCGGCCTGCACAATGCGATCAAATTTTTACTCGGCAAAGAAAAAAAGCCGACAAAAGCAGAAATACGAGAGCTGTCCAAGGCTTGGACGAATTGGGAGTCGTACGCTACTTTTTATTTATGGCGTTTTCTTTATTAATCAAAGGAGGTTCTATCCTATGCTAAAAATAGGTTCGCACGTATCATTCTCCGGTAAGGGACTGCTGAATGCCGCCGAAGAAGCAGCCACCTACGGCTCGAGTACCTTTATGATCTACACGGGTGCACCGCAAAACACCCGCCGCAAGCCGATCGAGGATCAGTACATTACGGAAGGCAAAGAAGTAATGGCTAAGCAGGGCGTGGATGAAATTGTGGTACATGCCCCGTACATTATTAACTTGGGCTCTTACAAGGACGATACCTATGAGCTCGCTGTCCGCTTTCTGCAAGAAGAGATTCGCCGGACCGACTACATTGGCGTCAAAAATATCGTGCTGCACCCTGGCGCGTACACAGACAAGGATGCAGAATACGGCATCGCCCGAATTGCAGAAGGCTTGAATGAAGTTCTGACAGGCATCAAAGACACCAACGTGAAAATCGCGTTGGAGACGATGGCGGGTAAAGGAACGGAAATCGGTCGCAGCTTTGAGGAAATCGCGGCCATCATCGAGAAAGTAGAAGACAACAGCAGACTGACCGTCTGCATGGATACTTGCCATATTCACGATGCTGGCTACGATATCGTCAACGACTTCGATGGCGTCTTGGAACAATTTGACCGGACAATCGGCTTGGACCGTCTCGCTGTCGTTCACTTGAATGACAGCAAAAACTTCCGCGGGGCAGGCAAAGACCGCCATGCGCCAATCGGTGCGGGACTCATCGGCTTTGATGCGATGAACTACATCGTGAACCACGAGAAAATCCGCCACCTGCCGCTTGTACTGGAGACACCTTGGATCAGCAAGGAGAAAGGCAACGAGCGTCCGATGTACGAAGCAGAAATCGCCCTCCTGCGCGGGGAAGTGGACAAGCGCTTCGGCGACGAATTCATAGACCATGTAGAGCGCCTCGATTTCTTTTTCCGCAAACAAGATATCACCAGACGCGAGTATGTGATTGGGATTTGGGAGCTGCTCAAAAACGACGCGAAAGCGAAAAAAGCCGATGGCCGCGAGCCGATGGAGCGTCTGTACGATATGGTGAAGGAAGCGAGATTGTTCCCTGAGCTTACCGAGGAGCAGATCAACCACCGCTTGAGTGCCTACTTCGCGATTCCGAAATTCTCGTAATGTCAAAGCACTTGATGTAGGCTGACTGTGGCTTCCTCCTGTTGGAGTGAACCCGACATACGTACCGATAGAGGGGGGAGCCATATGCCTACGCCAAAAAAGCCAGCACCTCAAGATACTGACTCTGCCAAAACATACACCCTGCTCGGAGCTGATCGCTCTTTTTATCAAAGTGATACTCCGGGT
Source organism: Brevibacillus sp. AG (assembly GCF_028369215.1). Taxonomy (NCBI): domain Bacteria; kingdom Bacillati; phylum Bacillota; class Bacilli; order Caryophanales; family Paenibacillaceae; genus Brevibacillus; species Brevibacillus sp. AG. The sequence goes on from NZ_JAQMYO010000016.1 coordinate 38,066, forward strand.
ACATTAGGAGGGTATCGACCAGGTAGGATATATGGCCGACTGGATTGTCCCTCTGCCATCAGAGCCATTACGCGAGGCGGTTATGTGCGCCATCGCGTATTTTTTGCGGATGAAGCAACCGCTATTGCTGCGGGATATCGGCCTTGTGCAGTTTGTTTACGAGAGAAATATTTGTTGTGGAAAGCGATGCGTGCGTAGATTAATGCGTCCAGCCATTCCGTTCATTTTGCCTCCTGGTCTCTATAGAACACCTGCGGGGATTCGAAAGAGTACATAGTTGCCCGTCCACATTTGTGACGTGATAATCATCTTCTCTTTCCTCCGTTCAAAAAAGTATCCGGCCCCTTCTTGCTGGATAAAGGTCCAGCCTTTTTCTGTCATTGCTCGTTTCATCGCTTCTGCCGCTGAAGCTTGATTCGCTTGCGGCCCATACCCATACCAATCGACGTTTTCCTCCGTCGTCAATTTGACGATGGTTCCCCTGTTTTCGCCCAACAGCTCTGTCACTTCTCTTTTGGACTTGGAATCGAATGGTAATGCAGGATACCAGATCAGGGAAACATACGCGATCATGATGAAACAAAAGCCCAAGAAGAATAGGAGGAACAGAACTTTCGCTCTCTTGTTCATGCCCATGCAACTACTCCTCTTCTTCGAAAATGGCAACAGGACGCGCCCATCCCGCGCTCGCCCCTTTTACTTTTACAGGAAACACAGAAACGGTAAACCCGTAGGGTCTCGGCAATTGCTCCAAGTTCGCGAGCTTTTCAATTTGGCAATACTCTTTCTCTTTTCCCACATAGTGAGCCGCCCATAATACGCCATCGCGCGGATTTTGTTTATAGTTAGCGGCTTGAACGGAAAACGGGATATCCCATCCCCACCCATCGGTTCCCATGACCTTAATTCCTTGATCAATCAGCCAATGGGTTGCTTCCGCCGATACCCCTGCATGTGATAGGAAATAGTGCTCTTCATAGTATCTTTTATCCGCATCCGTCCTGATCAGGACAATATCGAACGGTTTTAGTTCGTATTGGATTTGGGCGAGCTTCTGCTTTACATCATTCACCGTGATTTCATAGCCAGACGGTTTCCCACTAAAATCAAGCAGGACACCATCTCCGTAGAACCACTCCAACGGTAACTGATCAATCGTTCTCGCTGGCTCTCCCTCGGAAGTTGGCCAGTAATGCCAAGGTGCATCTACATGTGTCCCTGTATGTGTCGTGAGTGTTACCGTTTCACTCGCCCAAGCTTTCTGTTCAGGAAAATCCGTTGGTTGCAATCCGAAATATTGCGCAGCTTGGACAGCCCCTTCTTCATGACTATTGTATTGAATCTCAGGTGGAAACGGTTCTTTTGCCAGACGATCAAGAGGCACACTCAGATCAATGAACCGACGTGCTTTTCTATTCATAGCAGGATTCCCTTCTTTCCCCTTTGTAATTTTCTGTATTTTCGTTCAACATTACTGTACTACCTGCCTTCCACCAGCGTCAAATGAACACAAGCAAAAGGCCAGTACCTCGTCGTCTATACAGGTACTGGCCTTGTTTATGGAGATTCAATAGGAATTTGTACTTCTACATACGTATCGCCCCCATCCGGGGATTGCAGATAGTTTTCTCTGCCTGGCTGATCTTTTTTGATCCGGTATTGATTGCGCTCTATCCATTTTGCCAAGTCAATACAGGCCGTAGAAGGAACGAATGGCTCTACACGTTGGACCAGGGTGGCCATCATCGGCTCCTCTGGCAGCATACGTATTTCCAACCTATCAGATGGCAAGGGAATGTCCTGTTTGAGTACATAGCCGATCTCCAATTCGAATGCCGTCTCGTCTCTCTCCGATTCCTTCCACAAAACGATGGGAGAAAGCATCCCTCTCTGCTGCTTGCCTGCATAATGAGCCAGTCGATCGAAAAGCATCGGAATCTCTTCTACCGTCCCTTCCGCACGGAACGAGACAACTTTTTGAGCTTCGACTTGTTTAAAGACAACCTCTTGTTCTCCATACCCCTTTTGCTCGATCGATAGCAGACGCTCCTTGATTCGATGCAATCGTGCTTGCTCCTCCTCAAGGAGCTGTTTCGTTTCCCTTTCTTTTTGCCTGAATATGCCTTGTAGTTGTTCCATGGACATCTCTTCATGAAGCAATTGCTGAATTTGTTGCAACGTAAATCCCAAGTCCTTGTACATGAGGATTCGATTGAGCGTAACTAATTGCTCTGCTGCATAAAACCGATAGCCAGTCTCTTTGTCGATATCCGCTGGCTTCAAAATGCCAATCTGGTCATAAAAGCGAAGCGTCTTTAATGACACTCTGCTCAATCGGGAAAATTCACTGATCTTAAACATGGAAAAACCCCAATCTATCATTCCCTTGACTTTCCCCTGTACGGGAACGTTTATAGTTAAAAAAAATCATGCTTACAAAGGAGCAATGCGAGATGGATTACGATATTTTTCACTTGGGAGAGGTTCGCTTACAGTCAGGAGTGACCCTACCACATGCATATATTGCTTACAAAACGTATGGCACGCTCAACGCAGCCAAGGATAACGTCATTATATTTCCTACATCGTTTGGAGACCAGCATTACCAAAACGAATGGCTTATCGGGGAAGATAAGGCTCTGAATCCGAATCAATATTTTATCATCATTCCCAACATGCTCGGCAACGGGCTATCGTCCTCCCCGAGCAATACAGCCAGCCCGTATGATCAGGCCAATTTTCCACACGTTACGATCTACGATAATGTCGCCCTTCAGCATCGACTCATTACAGAGCGGTTTGGCATCAAAAAAATTGCGCTGGCAACTGGCTGGTCGATGGGGGCCATCCAGGCTTTTCATTGGGCGGCGAGCTACCCAGATATGGTCGAACGATTAGCTCCTTTTGCTGGAACTGCAAAAACATGGCCGCATAACATCGTCTTGATCGAAGGCATCCGAGCAGCCTTGCAGGCCGATGTAGCTTGGAACAACGGGCAGTATACAGCATCTCCCGAGGCTGGCTTACGTACCTTAGGGCGCGTTTATGCGAGTTGGGGGTTTTCACAGCCATTTTACCGCGAGGCATGCTATAAAGCTTTGGGCTATGAGACCCTTTCCGAATTTATCTCGGGATTTTGGGAAGAGAGTTTTGTTCCATCGGATGCAAACGATTTACTGGCGATGATGTGGACCTGGCAGCATGCCGACATTAGTCAAAATGATAGGTACAACGGAAACTTTGAGGCGGCGTTGCGAAGCATCCAGGCACGAACAGTTGTGATGCCTGTACGGACTGATTTGTATTTCACGCCAGAAGACAGTGAATATGAGACGAAGCACATCCCCAGCGCTACCTTTAAGCCGATAGAATCAATCTGGGGACACTTGGCTGGGTTTGGGCTTAACCCTGTCGATACCGCGTTTATTGATGCCACCTTAAAAGAACTGTTGAGGACAAACTGAAATACGAAGTAGAGGGACACCTATAAAGGTGCCCCTTCCTTATTTTTTCGCAAGGAGTGACTCTACGGATTCAGCTATATCCTCCGGCAGAAACTCCCGAACTTCTTCAAGAATATAGCTAATGTTTTCACGCTGTTCATCCTTTAATCCCAAATAGAACCTTCTATTATATCCATACAGCCAATGCTCGACATAAAGGATTGCCTCATCGCGTATTTCTTTTTCCTGCACAACACATGCCCGTAATAATAATGGAATACTGTCTGCCTTGTTCATTTTCGAAAATAAGAAGAGAATGTTTTTCTTCACGTGAATGCCTACATCTTTTTCGAGCATCTCCCAGAGCATGTCCGCATGACGAAGCTCTACCCGATCCGCTAGTATTTGTTTTGCTTCACGAGCTGCGCTTCGTTTATTGGTTTGTAGAGCGCGGATAAAAACTTCGATGTGATCTTCCGGATTCAGCATGGCGAGTGCCTTCACGGCTGCTCTTTGTATTCGTTCATTTTCATGGAGCAAAAACGGAAGAATCCATTGATCATCTGCTTTCACGCCCGTTTCCCCTACTCCTACAATCGCTATTGGTATCACCTGCTCCTCGGTTCCAACCAATTTTCCCCGATAATAGGCAGCGAAATCGATCTTCTTTTCCCTCAAATAAAATCGGGCCATTTCGCGGATGGATTTATGTCCATCAAGCAGAGCAGCAAGCAACGCATCAGTCGATACCTCAGGAAAGCGATCCACATAAGCTTGTAGGGCCAGTTGGCGAATCGAAGGAAAAACGTCACGTTGAATTCGAGCGAGCCATCTTCTTAGTCGATCATTTTCGTCCTGTTTGCACAGATACCTAACCGTCCGGAGTCTGATCAAAGCATCTTTCTGAATCAAAGCCTCTGTAATGACCTCATCTGGATCGATATCATGAAGGCTAATTGCCAAATCAAAGCAAAATCGCCGAACAACCGGGTCTTTTGAGTGAAAACCACTTCGTAACACGTCTCGATTATCTAGATGACGAAACATTGCGTCGATCTCTGCTAGGAAATCGGTGAACTTTTCACGGTTATAGTATGCGGACAAATGCTTCAACAAGAAAATGGATTCGAGAAAGTGTTTCACATAATCTGGACGGAATCTCAGCTTACATGCCTTAAATGCGAGATAACGAATTTTGGGCTGCCAATCATTCAATCGAATCAGCAAAAAAGGAATCTCTGCACCCGTCACCTGTTTTAACAACAGTTCAATCGCCGCTTCCCTTACATATCCGTTTCGATGGAAGCTGCAAATTCCGATGAAGCTATGGTCTGACGCATCGTTTATTGAAAAAGCCCGGATGTCCTCCGGTAACAATTCATGCCATGCAGCCAACTGGTTCCTATTTGAATAAGGCGTCAATCTTCGTATGTATTGATCCAAGCCAATTAAATCTTGGTTACGCAGGCGTGAGGTTATTTGATGGACAGCCACAAGTGCTGCCTTTCGTATTTCTTCTCTTTCCTCCAAGGCAAATGGTAATAGAAAGGTCAGAGTGATCATGCTTCCCTTCCTGGCCAAGGAGTGGAGAATTTCTACTTTTCTGTCGTCCGATTTATATAATTCCTCAAGAAGCTCTTGTTCTTCCGGCGTCATTTGTTTCATGTCGATCCTCCTCTTCAAATAAAATACGTGCAAGCCCTTATTAATTTCACATAAAATGAAATGGAGAAAAAAGGAGGGACTTCCAAATGGCCTCATTAATTTATCATGTTGCCGTATCATTAGACAATTTTATTGCCGATCAAGGGATCATGGATGGAAATATTGAAAACACTCTCTTTTTATTTGAGGGAGAACATGTACCGGACTTTTTATCTGAAATTCAGGAATATGATGCTGTGCTGATGGGCGCCAAAACCTACGAGTTTGGGTTTAAATTCGGTGCCAAGCCGGGCGAACCAGGCTATAAGGGAATCAAGCATTATATTTTCTCAAACTCCATGCAGTTTGAATCCAATGCAGAAGTCGAGCTGATCAAAGGCGATGCCATCGAATTTATCAAGAATCTCAAGCAGCAAGAAAACGGCAAGCTGTGGCTGTGTGGGGGCGGTGAATTGGCAGGAGCGTTACTGGCGCATCAACTGATTGATCAATTAGTGCTGAAAGTGAATCCGGTGATGGTCGGTGAAGGTATCCCTCTATTCGGAAGTGCGAAGCCACGTCTCAAACTCGAGTTAGTGGACATGAAACAGTACGCGAACGGTGTAACGAAACCTACCTACAACATTGTTTATATATAATCTCGCTTAATAAGTGAAACGGGACCCCATCATTCGGCCCCGTTTCTTTTGTGAGATTACAACGTAATATTTTTCGGTACTTCCGCAGCTTCTACACGCTCGTATTTTTCCACGTAAGCTCCTTTTGCCGATACTTTCAATAAGGTACCATCTTTTCGTTACGTTACATCCTGCAGTTCACGAGCTGGGACTTCCAATGCCTTCTGAATCTCAATCTTCCGTATGCGATGCTTGTCTTTCTTTCTGATCGTAAAGACGAGATCATCGTATTGCCATTGGATACCTTCTTTGAGCGTCGAATTTTGACTGTATAGCCACCCCCCGATGGTATCGAGCTCTTCTTCATTAATATTGGCGTTAAGCAAATCGTTAACCTCGGAGAGCAGTACCTTTCCGTCCACAATCACATGGCTGTTCTCTTCCACGATTTCGATTTCGGCTTTTTCCTCCGCGTCGAACTCATCACGGATCTCACCTACAATTTCCTCCAAAATGTCTTCAATCGTAACCATTCCGGAGGTACCGCCATATTCGTCAATCAGGATGGCGATATGCGTTCTTTGTTTCTGCATTTTTTTCAAAAGATCTTTTACAGGAGTAGCCTCTGAAACCGTCAAAAACGGTCGGATGAGCTTGGACATATCCAAATTTGGATCATCGGCATAATTCAGAAAGAACTCTTTCGTGTTAATCATCCCGATAATATGATCTTTGTTTTGCGATATAACCGGAAAACGGGTATATTGCTCTTCTTTCATGATTCGCAGGTTTTGCTCAAGAGTATATTCTTTGTGCAAGCAGCTCATATCTGTCCGTGGGACCATAATCTCGCGAGCCAGCATCTCGTCAAAAGCAAAAATATTGCTAACGTACCCATACTCAGACTGATTAATTTTGCCGCTCTCATAGCTTTCCGTCAAAATGATTCGCAGTTCTTCTTCTGAGTGACTTTCTTCGTGCTCCTTGGTCGGTTTCATCCCGAATGAACGCACAAGTAGAGCAGCAGAGCCATTCAGCACCCAGATTGCAGGGTACATCAATTTATAGAACCAAATAATAGGTTTCGCACAAAGTAAGCTAACCGCTTCTGCCTTTTGAATCGCCACTGTTTTCGGTGCCAGTTCCCCGACAACCACATGTAGAAACGTAACAAGCGAGTAAGCAATCACAAACGACAGAACTGCAACGACTTGTTCGGGTAAATAAGGCGTAAGAAATGGGCTAATGATGCTTTCAATCGTCGGTTTCCCTAATACCCCCAAGCCAATGGCTGTCAACGTAATCCCCAACTGACACGCTGACAAATATCCATCTAGGTTACTAACTACTTTCTGAACAGCAAGAGCATTCTTTCTCCCTTCCATGACCAGTTGGTCCACACGGCTTGGGCGAAGCTTTACAATTGCGAATTCAGTTGCCACAAAAAATGCAGTAGCAACAATCAGAAAAGCAATTAGTAACAAATTAATGGTTAGCAATATCCTATCCCCTCTTCATTTAGAAGTCTTACGTTTTCATTGTACGAAACTCCACTCCCTCATATCAAAGTTCGCTTATATCCAATTTCGTCTTAATTGTTTGATTATAGGCAGTTTTGCTATTTCAGGTCACTCACCCTCACAATTGCTGACTACAGGCATGGCATACTCACTCATATCCTACCCTTCCTCCCACTCTTTATTCGATGTTCCCCAGCTCCAACACAACTGGACAATGATCGCTTCCCATCACCTGTGAGTCAATTCCCGCCCCGAGCAACGATGGAGCTAGCCTCTCAGAAGCAAGAAAATAATCAATACGCCATCCGATATTCCGTTCTCTCACTTTCGGCATAAAAGACCACCACGTATAAGCATCGGTCTGATCCGGATAAAAATATCGATAGGTATCCACAAATCCGGATGAAAGCAATCTCGTCATCTTCTCACGCTCTTCCGGCGTAAAGCCAGAATTATTGCGATTCGACTTCGCATTCTTCAAATCAATCTCTTGATGGGCGACATTCAGATCCCCACAAACCACCACGGGCTTCTTCGCATCCAGCTGCAATAAGTAGTTCCGAAACCGATCCTCCCATTCCAGCCGATAATCCAATCTCGACAAATCACGCTTCGCATTCGGGGTGTAGACCGTGACCAAGTAGAAATCCTGAAACTCCAAAGTAATCACGCGGCCCTCAGGCTCATGGTTTTCTTCCAGTCCATAACGAACAGAGAGTGGTTCCATTTTTGTAAAAACAGCCGTCCCGGAATAGCCCTTTTTCTCTGCGTAGTTCCAATATCGATGATACTCCTCGCCGATCTCCAACTCGATTTGACCTTCTTGCAGCTTCGTTTCCTGCAAGCAAACTATATCGGCATTCGCTTCTTTGAAGTACTCGTAAAACCCTTTGTTTACGCATGCGCGAAGTCCATTTACATTCCAAGATATCAATTTCATCATCGCTTATCTCCTCGTCGCTATTCGTTAGATTCCATGGTACACTATCTTTGTTTTCAATTATAGGAGGGTACAATGATGGACATTGCAATGGGCATCGCATTCATGAGACTTCGTTAATATCGACAAGACCCCAAGTCGGCTCAGCCATTTTCAAAACTCGGAATGGGATGAGTTTATTTGTGTTTGATTGATTTTAACTATTCATGAATGAGGTGTTTTTATTATGTCTAAAAACAATGTAGAGCAAATGCTCGCCATCGCGAAAAACAACGGAATCCTTGTAGACCCAACTACCGTGAAAGTGAATGAATCTGGCTTAGATTTCCTTGCGATTTTTGCAAGTACGATAGATGTCGTCCCATGGGTATTGCGCCAACCGCGCCGTGACGATGTCGTGGAGACAGCTCGTTACGAGAAAAAGGTGTTAGATCTCGTGGCAAAACATCTACGTGTAGAAGTACCGGATTGGCAGGTTCACACTTCTGAATTCATCGCTTATCCGATCCTAAGTGGCACACCGATGGCAACGATCAATATGGAAACAAAAAATTATGAGTGGTATTTGAACCCTGAATCTCTACCTGAGCTGTGCATACAAACATGGGCAGAAGCATTGGTCGAGTTACACGGTATCCATCATGATCTTGCTCGAGATGCTGGTATCCGCGTCAAGCAGCCTAGCGAAGCACGAGCAAGCCTTCGAGAAAAGATGAATGAAGTCAAACGCGTCTTTGGCGTTTCTCAAGCGCTATGGGATCGTTGGCAAAAATGGCTTGCGGATGATACATTCTGGCCTGCTCACTCTGTTCTCGTGCATGGTGACCTCCATCCGGGGCATATCCTGGTTGATGAAAACGGAAAGGTAACGGGGCTCCTGGATTGGACGGAGGCCGAAGTAGCTGATCCAGCGACGGACTTTACGGTCTTTTACATGTTGTTTGGGGATTCAGGCTTGGCTGATTTCATCAAACGCTACGAAAAAGCAGGAGGCCGTGTATGGCCGCGCATGCATGAGCACATTGCAGAAATGACATCCGTGTATCCCGTCATTCTTGCCACCTTTGCGTTGAAATCAGGACTGGAAGAGTTCAAGATCATGGCACAACAAGCTCTGGGAGTCGATGAAAACGGCAAAGAGATTTCTTACTAAATAAAACCAGCCACCGTCCCCGATTGGAGGCGGTGGTTTTTCCATGTAAATAGCTATAATGAGCCATTACTGTCTTGAAAATATGGTGTTACAATAAATCGGCTCATTTGGACAATCCTTTATTAAATAGATGGAGTGAATATGATGAAGCGAGGACTTCTTATTGGCATTGGTGCTGTAGTCGCAGTAACAGGCGTGCTTTCCATTCCTGTTGAGGCTAGCCCTTCCCCCGATACACGTATCATATTGGAGCACACGAACAAGACGTATATTTCACCGCCCTGTTATGAGCAAGCTAACAAAACGAACAATCTAGCCGAAGCTGATATGAAAAAAGCGCAGGAATTGAATTATCAGCCAGAATCCAGCTGCACGGCAAATTCACTTGCCCCCATCAAGCAACCGATCGCTTCCATACTCGCCGAGAACCTTGGAATGAAACAAAGCCACTGGGATTGGTAAATGCACCAGGTTTTGATTCACGAATTGTTCAAGGAAAATAGCTCATGTGAGCCATCTCCTTTTATCAACAAAGTTTATATAATCATCAAGAACGTCATCGAGAGGAGTAACCCTGCATGCTATTTAAGAAGTGGAACCGTAACTTCCACCGCTACATCGGACTTATCGTTAGCCTTTTCTTGCTGATGTGGGCCATTACTGGTTTTCTCCTGTTAAATGTTCCTTGGTATCAGGAAAAAGCCACAGACTTGAAAACCACAATGATCGAGGTACCCGCAAAACCAGAAGAGCTAACCATTGCCTATGTGGGGGAGAAGTTAGTAGAAACTGGGGAATATTCTTGGGCTGAGATCAGATCGATCGCAAAATCAGGTGACTCTTTCAAAGTCTACGTCAGCAGAGAACCTATTCTGCGGCTGACTGTTTCTTCAGAAGGGCACATCACAGCCTTGAAACAAGATCCCATTTTAGATTTCTTCTACGGACTGCATGTGGGCGAATGGGAAGACCTTAACTATGTGACTGTGTTAGAGATTATCTCCATTTTAACTGCTTTTCTTGTCGTCTCCGGGCTCATTTATTTCCTGCCCAAACGCTGGTTTAAGAAACGTGAAACGAAAATATAAAGGCTTCGGCCATAAAAAAAGAGCATTAGCCTTCAGCAGCTAATGCTCTTTTTTTGATTAATAGTACGGAGAAATCATGATGTAAACAATGACACCCGTCGCACTGACATACAGCCACATCGGCATCGTCCAGCGGGCGATTTTTTTATGTTTTTCCACCTTCATGTTGAGTCCACGTGCAGTCGTAATCAGCGCAAAAGGCACGATAAGCGCCGACAGCAGAATATGTGTAATCAAAATGAAGTAATAGATCGGCCGCAGAATTCCCTCTCCCCCGTAGGAAGTGCTAGGTGCCATTCCGTGGTAGATCACATACGAAACCAAGAAGAGAGCTGTTGTCGAGAAGGCTGCAAAAATATATCCTCGATGCATCTTCATGTTTTTGAACTTCAGGATGGAAACGAGTGCGGCAACCAGAAATACAAAGGTAAAACTGTTCATGACAGCATTAAAAAACGGCAGAAAGGTCAGATCGAGATGGCTGAAATCATTGTTCTTCGGCATGAAGTACAAGATGGCGATCAGCGTGTTAATCGCTATGGTGAGAATAACGATAATCGGTGTATAGTTGCGTTGTTTCATTCTTATGCTCCTTTTTTCTCAGATCATGAATGAGTATCCCGCTTTAGTCTACCCATTGACGAGCCCGGACATTGGCAGCCGAAGACGGTTAACCAGTCCAGTCATCCTAATGATAAACGAAGTAGGTATGCCGTACAAAGGCGATTTGATGAACAAAAAAAGGACCAACAAATGTTGGTCCCTTTCGTTACTTCTTATTTGATTGCTCGTCCAGTGGTACGGCCTTGCTAATTCCTAGTGCAAAGAAGCTGATGACCACAATCGCCAAGAAGACAATTCCGGCAATCAGGGAAACGCGTGTGTCATCATTGATCCACATACCAATGAGTACCATGATGAGAAAAGCAATAGTCAAATAGTTGCTCACTGGGGCAAAAGGCATTTTGAATGGATGGTTGTCCATTTCAGCACCCTTTGCTTTTCGGAATCTGATTTGACTGATCAAAATGACAAACCACGGTACCATACCAGGCAGCACACTCGCACTATACACATACACGAAGAGATTTTCTGGGGCGATATAGCTTAAGATAACCCCAATGCCCAGACCGATCAACACACCAATCGTACCTAACAACGGCACACCATTCGAAGACAGCTTCGTAAAAACTTTCGGGGCTTGGCCATTAACACCTAAGGTATACAGCATACGCCCTGCACTATAAATCCCACTATTACAGCCAGACATAGCAGCAGTGATCACCACAAAGTTAATGATACCTGCAGCAGCGGTAATACCAATCTTCGCAAAAGTAGCAACGAACGGACTGCCGATTGCCTGTAATTGATCCCAAGGGTAAACGGTTACAATAACAAAGATCGCACCGATATAGAAAATCAAAATACGCCAGATAATGCTTTGGATCGCACTCGTTAATGTTTTTCTCGGGTCTTTTGCTTCCCCTGCGGTAATCCCGATAAGCTCGACACCTTGATACGCCCCAATCACCAAGGAAAGGGCAAAGAAAAAGCCTGTCCAACCGCCCGTAAAGAATCCGCCATTCTCCCACAGATTCGATAATCCGATTGCGTTTCCACCATTTCCAATGCCAAAGAAAATCAATCCAAACCCTGCAATAATCATCAAAACGATCGTTACAATTTTGATCATGGCGAACCAAAACTCAAATTCACCAAATGATTTTACCGAGACCAGGTTTGCTGCACCGAGAATCACCATGGCAATTATGCCTGGAATCCAAGGCGGTAAATCCGGGAACCAATACTGCATATACTGCCCAACGGCGATGATCTCTGCCATCCCGACAATGACCCACTGGAACCAGTTACTCCAAGCCGTCATATAACCTGCTAACGGATGGATATACTTATGCCCAAAAGTCGCGAATGAACCCGTACTCGGTTCCATATACAGCATTTCACCCATTGCACGCATGATGAAAAAAATAAAAATTCCTACAATTGCATAAGCTAGCATGACAGATGGTCCTGTCCATTTGATCGTGCTGGCAGACCCCATAAATAGCCCAACACCAATCGTACCGCCCAAAGCAATCATCTGAATATGACGGGCTTCCAGGCCTCTCTTCAGTTCTTTGTTTTCCACGTAAGATTCCTCTTCCTCTCTGCTGTTGGCGGTATTTTTGGAAAGCTTCTAGTCATTCTGATTTTATTGATTGAAAAACTGCCGCTTAAAATTCTCTTCACTTCTTATCAAGCATTCCTACTAGTTAGTAAGATTATTCACCTCACTTGCCTTACGTAACATTTGTTGATCACTTCATACATTTTAATATGTTTTTATAATATCCACAATTATATTTACAAGGAAAATACTTGATAACCAAATATACTTGTATCTAAAAAGAAGAAATAATATGTGACAAATCAATTATTTCGGAATGTGATCCTACCTCTATCAAGGATAAGCAGTATGAAAATTTACCAGCAAAGAAATACTATCAGCGATTTTAAAATAGGAGGAAATGGAACCATGGAGCACTATTTGGCCGAACAGTATCGTGAAGGACTGCAAGCTTTTGGACAGCTGATGCCAGAGGCCTTGCGAGCATATAATGAATTCACCAGCCAATGCTTTTCGTCCGGTGAATTGTCATCCAAGCATAAGCATTTGCAGGCACTGGCTATCTCCCTTTACTCCGGAAATGAGCACTGTATTGTCTATCATTTGGAAGCAGCTCTCAACGACGGAGTTTCCCAAAAAGAAATTGCTGAAACAGTAGCGGTAGCCGGAGCATTCGGCGGCGGAACGACCCTTTCGCATGGAGTCATATTAATCAATGATGTGATGGAGGAAAAACAGGGAACGATTCAATGAGAAGATGACCGAAAATTTTTGTGCCACTGCGGTTATAAGAGCTTACAAAAGCACAACAATCGCCGAGATCGCCCTCGTTCGGTTGTTGTGCTTTTTGTCTCTGTCTCTGTCTCTTAGATTAGTCAGGATTAAGCGCTCTTGCCATCGCATCCACATAGCTTTGGCTGGCACGCTGGCTCACTTCCGCTTCGGGGACAAACACTTCAAAGCAGTGGTAGCAGCCGGGATACAGATGAAATTCTACGTCTACGCCCGCTTGTGCAAGGCGCGTCACATATTCGATCGTCTCATCTCGGAACAAATCGAGCTGTCCTACACACGTATAGGTCGGCGGCAGCCCCGCCAAGCTTTCTGCTCTCGATGGCACCGCATATGCGGATAGCTGACTGTCGTCGGTACCTTCGCCCAAGTACATACTCCACGCATCCAAATTGTTTGTCCGGTTCCAGGTTGCATTTTCAGCCTCAATTTCATAGCTCGACGCTGTACGATTACGGTTGTCGATCATTGGATACAACGGCATTTGGAAAATAAGGGCTGGTCCACCTTTGTCGCGAGCCATTAAAGCAAGTGCTGCGGTCAGCCCCCCTCCCCCGCTTGCACCAGCAATCGCAACCCGATCCAAATCGATGCCGAGTGACTCTGCTTCGTCTGTCATCCACGTTAACCCGGCGTAACAGTCATGGATGGCGGCTGGATAGGGGTGTTCGGGAGCCAGACGATAATCGACCGATACGACGATACAATTAGCCGCTTGTACGAAGCGTTCGCAGAGAGCATCATCCATATCGGGGTGCCCCAGCACATAGCCTCCTCCGTGAATCCACAGCATGGCCGGAAGCTTACTGCCTGTCCGCTGGGCGGGCTCGTATATTTTCGCTAGCATCTCTCCTGCTGCGCCTTGAATCATTCGACTTGTGGTACGTACATGCTCTGACTTCACAATAGGCGGATTTCTCAGCATGGCCCTGCTCGACTCCAAATTTTCTTCGAGTTGAAAACCAGGGAATTGCGCTAATGTTTGCCTTAATTCCGGCAGTACTCGACGATGAAAATCCACGTGAATCCCTCCCTTAAGCAAATGTTGATTCTTGCTGTGTCTCTGCTTCCCACTTGGTTATTTCCTCTCGCACCCGAGGCGCTACCTCTGTTCCCAAGAGCTCAATGGCTCTCATTACCTGATCATGAGGCATCGTAGATATCGGCACATACATCATAAAGCGTGTCATGCCTACATGTTTGCGAAGGTGAATGATCTTTTGAGCAACCGTCTCTGGATCACCCACATACAACGCTCCTTCGAAGCTGCGTGCGGCATCGAAGCTAGCACGGTTATAATGCGCCCAGCCCCGCTCCCTTCCGATTTTATTCATTCCTGCTTGGGTAGAAGGAAAGAATGTATCTGCCGCTAGTTCCGTCTCTTCCGCAACAAATCCTAGTGAATGGGACCCAACTGTTAATCGCGATACGTCATGACCAGCGTGCACGGCCACCTTCTTATAAAGCTGCACAAGTGGTGCAAACTGCCGAGGACTTCCACCAATGATCGCTAGCATCAGTGGCAATCCCAGCAGACCTGCACGAACAACAGACTCCTGATTGCCTCCGCTGCCAATCCATATAGGTAAAGGATTCTGAACAGGTCGTGGATACACGCCCAAATTCTGAATAGCTGGCCGATGACCGCCCCTCCAGGTTACTTTTTCGGACGCCTGTATTTTAAGGAGCAGTTCCAAATGTTCATCAAACAGCTCATCATAGTCATTCAAGTCATAGCCGAATAGGGGAAAAGACTCAATAAAGGAACCCCGTCCCGCCATAATCTCTGCCCGTCCATTTGAAAGGCCATCGAGTGTCGCAAAATCTTGAAAAACACGCACTGGATCAGCCGAAGAAAGCACTGTCACAGCACTTGTCAGCCGAATCCTTTTTGTCAGTGGCGCAGCCGCAGACAGCACCATTGCTGGAGAAGAAGCCGCATAATCCTTGCGATGATGTTCACCTATGCCAAATACATCAAGCCCAACCTGATCAGCGAGGACGATTTCCTCGACAACTTCACGCAATCGCTGTGCGTGGCTCATCACTTCACCTGTCTGAACATCCGGCGTCGTTTCCACAAACGAAGTAATACCAATCTCCACAGACCATCTCTCCTTTTGCAAAACTTGTATCAGTCAACAGCTCTGGAAGCAAAATAGTTTCATTTCAGATATCTTCACTTTCGAACTATTCCAGCAGCTCTATTCTCTTGTAATAGCCGAAACCCGTCTGGTCACTGCCCAATACACCAGAGCCAAAGCACTGACAGAGGCTCCGAGCAAGCATACTCCCTCCCAACCAAAATGCGCATATGTATAGGTCGAGGCAATGGAGCCAGCAGAAGAGCCGATCGAATAGAAAACCATATACCCCGCCGTGAGCCGACTCCGCGCCTCTGCCCCCAAGGTGAAGATCATACTTTGATTCGTAACATGTACGGCCTGCACCGCCAAATCAAGCAAAACAATACCTATCGCCAAGGCAAATAGCGACTGTTCTAAATAGCCGATTAGCAGCCACGATAGTAGCAATAGACTCAAGGCAAAGCCCGTCGTTCTCTGTCCGTAACCTCGATCTGCGAGCTTCCCTGCCCTTGCTGCAGCTAACGCTCCGGCAACTCCTACGAGGCCAAACGCCCCGATCGCCGTATGCGACAAAGATAATGGCGGCGCACTCAGAGGCAGTACCAATGGCGTCCACAAAATACTAAAGGCAGCAAAAATCAGCATAGCCAGAACAGAACGAATACGTAATAGCCGTTCTTGTGCGAACAACATCAGGACCGATCCAAGCAACTGGAAGTAGGATAGCGGCTTTACCTCCCGCTCCCTATTTGGCAATACCCGAAATAATACACAAACCAATCCCAATAGAAATGCAGCAGAGACCAGATATACGGCACGCCACCCCGCAAGATCTGTTAAAACTCCTGCAATGGTTCGCGCTAGAAGTATGCCAATAACGATTCCACTTGTAACGACTCCCACCACTCGTCCTCGCTCAGCAGGGGCGGCCATTGTCGCCGCAAATGCAACAATTGTCTGCGTCACAACGGCAAGCAATCCTACCGCAGCTATACCTGCGAATAGTACTGTGCTGGTGGAGGCAGTCCCTACGATAACCAGCGCTACCACAGATAAAAACATCTGACCGATAATCAAGCGACGCTGATTCAATAGATCGCCAAGTGGCACAAGCAGCAACAGTCCTACTGCATAAAAGATTTGCGTAAGGGTAATGAGAATCCCAATGATGGAATAATCAATTCCGAACTCAATCGACAAATGATCAAGTAGTGGTTGCGCGAAGTAGATATTCGCAACCGACATCCCGCAAGCAACCGCAAACAATAGTGTTACATAGAAAGGCATGGGAGAGCCTTGCACTGAATCTGCCTTCCTATCGGCTTTAGCCGCTACTTTTTCGCTAACCTCCTCCATCTGTCTTCACCTTACCTCCTCTCATTTTACGTTTAGAACAAAATAACATACCGATCGGTACGTTATTGTGCCCAGTAAATATATCCCACTATTTCTTTTTCTGTCAACAGCATTCTTTTTACGGTAGGATAAACCGTCCTAAAATTGACAACGCAGATGAAAACCAATAAAATATAAATTACCGTTCAGTACAAATAAATCCACTGGCAGTTACATAGATTCGAATACATGAGTAATGAGAGGAACTCTTTATGGCAAGAACACGCGAATTTGACGAAGAAAAAGTACTCGATGCAGCTATGCAGCTCTTTTGGGAGAAGGGGTATGAAGCTACCTCATTAAGTGATTTAACTTCCCGAATGGGTATCCAGCGCCCCAGTATTTACTCAACCTTTGGGGACAAAAAAGAATTGTTCGAAGCCGCACTACGCAGATACACGATGTCTCGTGCTTCGGAGATACGAACGAAGCTTCAAAACAATCCATCCGTAAAAGAGGCGTTTCGCCATTTTTTTAAAGAGGTGGCCGACGAGGAATATACGGAAGGTCTCAGCCGCGGATGCTTTTGCATTAATACCATGGTCGAACTTGCCCCTCATGATGAGAAATTTGAGATTTTGACAAGGGAACACCAAATGTACCTCTCTGTCATCTTTCAAGAAACAATCGAGCGAGGTATCCAAACAGGTGAACTCGATTCGAGTATAGACGCGAAAGCTACCGCACAAGCGCTTATCGTATCGTTAATTGGACTGACCGTAATCATGAAATCTCGTCCAAATCGATCATTTGTTGATAATTCAATAGAAGTTACGCTTACGTTACTTAGGTAACTATTACGATCAACTTGGACAAAAAAAAGACCAACGTCTGTTGGTCTTCTTTCTCTCCATCACTACAACTACTGTTAGCGTTGCAATTTAAAACGCTGAACCAATGACTGCAACTCTTCCGCAATGTTAGCAAGGTGCGCTGCCGAAGCCGCCACTTCCTCCATTGAAGCATTCTGTTCTTCACTGGCTGCGGCGACTTGGTCGACCTCTTGTGCAGTGGCTTGGCTCATGGCACTCGATTCACCAAAGGCCACAAGCATCAATGTATTTGATTGCATCAACCCTTCGCTGACGCGAGCTACTTGCGCGAGGTGCGCATCAATGCGGTTAATGGCCTCATACATTTCCGTAAAGCGCTGCTCAACCGATTGTGTCAAATCACTTCCCGCTGTAGCAGAATCCACGCCCTCCTCCGTACGTCTAACCATGTGCAGGACGCGATTCTGAACCTCGCCGATCAGACTGTCGATCTTTTCAGCAGCAGAACCTGTCTGATCAGCCAGCTTGCGTACCTCATCAGCAACGACAGCGAACCCGCGGCCTTCTTGCCCGGCACGTGCCGCTTCAATAGCTGCATTCAACGCAAGTAAATTTGTCTGAGAGGCGATTTCCTGGATAAAATTCGTCACCCCGCTAATTTCTCCAGCAACCCCTTTTAACTCCTCCATCTCATCTTTTGAACGAGTGGAATGCTCCACGATCATATTCACCTGTTGTCTCGCCGCTCCGAGGGACTCCTCTCCGGTATTGGCCAAACCTGTGATGAGCTGCGACATTTCCGTGCTCTCACGCAGAATGCGGATGGCATCATCCAGCTCCTGTTGCGCTTGCGTCGCCGATTGCTTCACGGTATCTATACTCCGATTCATATCGGAAGACATGGACGCTATTTCTTGCATGGAGGCTGCCACTTGTTCAATCGTTTGCACGTTCTCCTCCGAATTGGCAGACAAATGCTGGGAGGAAGCAGAGATTTGCTCGGAATGATCGGTAATTTGACGCAGAACATCGGACAACGATTGCGACATCGTATTGAAGTTGGATTGTAGCTGTCCAATCTCATCTATTCTTCCGCTCTCGATGGACCTGACTGTCAAATCCCCCTGCGCGATCGAATCGGTCAGTTGCTTCAATTGTAGGATAGGTCGCACAGTCCGTTTCATGAAGATCCAGACAAACAAGGCAATAAGGGCAAGCAAAAGCACGATAAACATGAACGACATCCGTAACAGTGGCCCTGTTTTTTGCTTGATTTCACTCCAATCAATCACGGAAACGACGTTCAATCCGAGCGAATTTTGCTTGTTGAAATGGTAATATTCACGAAGCTCGTCAACGTCCATTTCAAAAGAACCCTGCTCTTGATCACGCATCACTTGGAAGCGCTCGTCTTCAAGTGGCTTGCCTTGTGGGAATCGCGGATGCGACATCGTCACGTTGTTCTGATCGAACAGGCTGACATATCCCTTTTCACCGATCTTGTACGTCTTTACCAGCTTGTTTAAGTGATCGATAGAAACGTCGATACCCGCTACTCCTGTACCGCCCGAGAGCGTCTTGGCAAACGTAATCACGTAGCTCCCACTGACCGCGTCGATGTAAGGGGGCGTCACAATGATCTGCCCTTTATGCTGAATCGCTTGCTTGTACCAATCTCGCGTAGTCGGATCAATTTCCTTTTTCGCAGAGTTGTAGTATCGATTGTCATAGTACATGAACGCAGCCAAAACATTGTCGATGTCTTTCTCTATGTTGTGGATACGATCGTAGATATACGTATCCGCATTTTGCCCAGGAGGAACTTGAACATCCGCAAAGCTATCGATCGTAACAGAATAATCCCGGTACGAATTATTGAGTACTTGTGTAATCATTGTGGTAACCGATTCAACTTGGGACAACAATTCGCGCTCTAACTGGTTGCGTGCCAGTTGTGTCAAGGAAAGGCTGAGAACGACAGAAGGAACAACGATAAGCAAGACGAGAAAAAACAGCATCTGCTTGGATAGCGATGCTTTATAGCCAGTAAACATCTTTTTGATCATCTATGATGACTCCTCTCTTATGGAAATAAGATAACTAGCTGCTGTGAGAGCAGCCGAACAAACCGTTTTTTGCAGCCCAAACACCGCCTCACAGGTCGACTAAAGGCGTACGGATAGACGGCCAAGCCCCATAGCTGTGCTGGCCTTGTCCAAGTTCATGTAAAGTATATTTCCCCTATTACTACCACTCTGAAACTTCACTGCATCCAAACACGACAGTTTGCCAATCGTCGTAAAATTCAGATATACAAACAATAGCAGCTCTGGAGGTTTTTTCAGTGTATTTTCACGATACCGTTTCATCCGCACTCGTCAAAGCTGCATTTTTCATCATATAATGAATTATTGATATTTCAGCAACTCCCTACCTAACAAACATACGGAGCTGGTTAACCATATGAATATCCTTGTAACCGGAGCAACAGGTTTTCTCGGAAAAAAACTCTCTCAAGATCTATTAAACGAAGGCCATACCCTTTACTTACTCGCTCGAAATGAAAAGAAGGCAAGCGATTTGTTGCATAGCTTTGCCGAAAAACACCGGACACGGGTACATATTTTACTAGGTGATGTTTCGAAAAAAGACTTGGGCGTCTCTGAAAATGATCTGGGACAGCTCAACAAAAAAATAGATGCGATGTACCATATTGCCGCATACCTGTCCTTCGATCCCGCTCAGAAACCGCAGACGTACGAGGTAAATGTAGAGGGAACAAAAAATACATTACAATTCGCAGAAGCCATTCGCTCCCCCCGCTTTATCTATGTGAGTACGGCTTACACCATCGGCACCGAAACAGAAGGAAAAGAAGCGCTATACAGCCCGGAACGCTCCTTCGTAAACAACTACGAAGAGACAAAATGCTTGGCGGAACATCTCGTCTTCTCCTACAGCGACAAAATGGAGACCATCATTGTCAGACCGTCGATCATTATCGGCGATTCCAAAACGGGCGAAGCCGATACCACTTTTGGCTTGTATGGATTATTAAAAGGTCTTCGCGTACTGAAAAGAAGAGCATCGCGAACAGAAGGCTGGGACAAGCAAAAGTACCGGATCTTGGTGGATGTCGACGTGAACTCGAACCTCGTTCCGGTTGACTATGTCTCTTCTGTCTTGCTCGCAGCACTTACTCATGGGGAACATAAGGAAATCTATCATGCTACCAACCCTGTTCCACCTACCCAACAATTGGTAGTAGATTGCATCAAAGAAGTCTTGGATTTTCCGAATCTAGTTCCTGTTCCATTTGAAACAGACGAGCTGCTAACCGAAGAAGAGAAAGCCTTCAATGCATCCATGAGCTTGTTCCATTCGTATTGGAAGCGGAGTATCTCTTTCCCGAATGACAACACCAGGAAGCTGCTGCAAAAAGTGGGGCAAAGTGAATTGCAGATGGATAAAGAGATGCTTGTGGGGATTATGAGAGGATTTCAAAAGCAGGCTGTTCTTTCTTAGTTCTATAATTTTATACGTGGAGAAACGCGGTAACAGCGTTTCTGTGAGGTTCTCGATCTACCAAAATAAAACAGCACCCCAATGGTTAATGAAGTCTCAAAATTGGGGTGCTGTTCATTCACCTATGCTGCTTTGGAGATACTTATTTTCTTTCCTTCTTTTCGCCACTCTTTAAACTCAGCTGCTGCTGTAAAAAGAACGTCTGAAGAGGAGTTAAGTGACGTTTCAAAAGAGTCTTGTAACACTCCAATAATAAAGCCGACTCCGACTACCTGCATCGCAACTTCATTTGAAATACCGAAGAGGCTACATGCTAGAGGAATTAGTAATAAAGATCCGCCAGCCACCCCTGATGCACCGCAAGCACATATAGCCGATACTATACTAAGGATGATAGCGGTAGGGACATCCACTTGAATACTAAGTGTATGAACCGCTGCAAGGGTCAAAACAGAAATCGTAACAGCTGCACCAGCCATATTAATAGTAGCCCCTAATGGTATCGAGACTGAATAACTATCTTTATTCAAACCTAGATTTTCACATAATTTCATATTTACAGGAATATTTGAAGCTGAGCTTCGTGTAAAGAATGCTGTAATGCCGCTTTCCTTTATACACTTGAAAACAAGCGGGTAAGGGTTTTGTCTTATAGCTGAATAGACAAGGATTGGATTGACAACCAGTGCCACAAAGAGCATGCAACCAATCAGAACAGCGAGTAACTTCGCATAGCTTAGTAACGCAGCAAGTCCATTTGTAGTAATTGACTCAAATACTAGTCCCATGATTCCTAATGGTGCAAACTTAATTACCCAACCAACCATTTTCGAAACGGCATCCGAAAAATTAGAAATCATCGTTTTTGTCGTATCAACGGCATTTCGTAAAGCTAAACCAATAAGTACCGCCCAAGCTAAAATACCGATATAGTTCGCTTTAACAATTGCATTAACTGGGTTATCAACCACATTTAGCAGTAATGTCTTGAGAACCTCAACAACACCGCCAGGAGGCGTCACATCCTTAGCTCCCTCTACAAGTGTTAAGCTTACAGGGAATAGAAAGCTTGCAATAACGGCGACTGATCCAGCTAAAAAGGTTCCTAAAAGGTATAAGACAATTATGAATTTCATATTCGTTTGGTGCCCACTTTTATGTTGAGCAATAGCTGACATAACCAAAAAGAGTACCAACACAGGTGCAATCGCTTTCAAAGCGCTTACAAATAAAGAACCTAAAACTACTACGGGTTTTGCTACTTCGGGAATCGTTATAGCCAGGATAATACCAATAATCAAACCTACAATTATTTGTTTTACCAGACTTACTTGACTTACCTTCGTCAGCATACTTTTCATAGATGTCCCCCCACTAAGATAAACTTCTCCCGACCCTGCAATAGACTCTCACTTTCTGTATGATTTATTTCTTCGATGGGTGGCTATTCTAATCAAAGTCCACTCCATAGAGACAAATAAGTATCATTATACTGATTTTTTGATATATTACAAATGTACAAATTTTGCTAAACGGAACAACTACCTTTTTACATGAATTTATGGCTTCACCTACACAACCAAGAATCATGCTTCCATAACGAAAAAAGCAGCGTGGATTAACTTCAAAGAAGCAACCATATCAAATTGCTTCGCATAGAGCTGGGCGTACGCTACATCAGACTTATTTATCCTTACTTATAGAGGATGGTCGTACTCAGATCAAATTTGCATAGTGACAATGACACCCACCCGTGAGAGTGGGTGTTTTTTCTTAATTGGCACGTTATTACTGGCTCAGTGAATCAAGCGAAGTGCGAACATGATTGGCAAACGAATAGTTATTTTTTGCATCCCAGTTGATAGACCAGGTCATAACTCCTTGGAACTGCGGATATCCAGCTGGATTTTGGAGTTTGTAAGTTCCTCCAAAAGACGTGCCTTTTACCAAGTATTGAAGTGCTTTCTGGATATCGGCAGGAGACGTATAGCCTCCCCCGGCAGCACTTGGAGCAGAAGGTAGCCCGATTGCGACTTGGTTTTCCCTCAAGGCCGGAAACATGTTATTAGGATTACGACCGATAGGGAATCCCTTCAATAACATTTCTGCCATCGCTACTTGGAAATCAGCCGTTCCTTGTTGATACGTACGACCATCTAATGCTTCTAACGCTCCGGAATTATAGTGTTGGACGTGGATATAATTCATTCGATCGCGAAGGGCATGAATCACAGGAAGATAAGCGCCCCACGGCCCACCATAGGAAGCGTAGCCTCCTTGGACATAAGCCGTCTCTGGCGCCATCGTCAAAATGAAGGATGGGCCAAATGTATTCGTGATCGTCTGAGTCGCTGAAATTAAGTTTATAATTTTCGGCGTTGTCGGATTTCTAAAATCAGTGTCCCCCGCATTTAGCGACAGGGAGCTTCCTTCCAGATCAATATCCATACCATCAAAACCATACGTTTGAATGATCGAGGTCATCGAGGTTATAAAATTTTGTTTGGCAGCTTCCGTCGTCAGCTCTACTGTACCATTCGCTCCGCCAATCGAGATGAGGACCTTCTTCCCCTTTGATTTCAAGAAGGCGATATCCGACTTAAATTCCTCAATCGATGCATTGAACGGCACGAATCCCATTGTCGCATGATCGCCACCGACTGGTTCTGCGAACGCAACATTGATTACATCGTATTTATCTGAGACATCTCTTAGCTTGAGTACCGTAGAACCATTGTCAAAATTATGCCAGTAGCCGATCAAAACTCGTTTGGATACCGGTTCATTTGGGGATTTAGATAAAGTTGTTACGGTTATCGAGGCGCTGGGTGGGGATACATTGCCTGCGGCATCTTTTGCCTGTATCGTGAATGAATATGTCGTATTTGCTAGAAGCCCAGTCACGGTATAGGATGTTGTACTCGATGTACCAGCGAGTGTATCTCCGTTGTAGACGAGATACTCCTGAACAGCTATGTTATCCGTAGAAGCTGACCAAGATAAGCTGACCGAACTACTTGATATCCCTACTTCACTAAGATTTGTGGGGGACGTAGGTGGGATGGTATCGGGAGCAGAGGGACCTTGCAGTTGCCACAGTGTCGGTACGTTGGGTGGTTCCCATCCGACAAGTGATGTATGAGCAAATGTACATTTGTAATCTTGCCCTTGGTATGTAACCATGTCTCCTAACTTGTATACGGTGTTGGGAGTCCACGGTGTCATGGCGTGTGAAGACTGCGGAAATATAGAAAAAATTAAGATAAGCGACAGCACTACCAAAACTCCTGCTTTTCTCATCAAATGCATCAAACAAAGCCTCCTTCATTTTTACTTGTGCAAAAAAGAGTGTCATTTACATCTTTGCTTAACCCCCCTCATACAGATGAGCTAATATAAAGATATCCTTATATTTGGAAATAATGTATTTTTATGAATAAAGTATACGTAAGAAAACCTCTATCGAGGCTTTTTCGAAGAGGTGCGACCGCGTTTTTGCGGAAAATTTTCTTAGCCTGCCTCCCACAGAGACAGACATATCATACTTCCAGCTATACGATTACATGACCGTTCGCTATAGATCGCATCTTCGTATGGAAAAATAACCCAGAATAACTTCGTTGACAACGTTTTCACAGAATAATAGAATACACTTAACAAGTTAACTATGATGGAGATTCGGAGACTCATACTTTTTGGCACTTTCATTTTTGAAAGCGCCATTAAGGTATGGGTTTTTTTACGTGTATCGTCATCATTGTTAGAAATTACGTAGGGGGAGGAATAAGATGCTCAAGCTGTTTAAGCCTGCACCGCCGATTGACAGATTGCCTGACGAACAAATTGATTCTGAGTATAAAAAGCTCAGGCTTCAGGTGTTTCTCGGAATCTTCATCGGTTATGCGGCGTACTATCTCATCCGCAAAAACTTTTCACTCGCCATGCCTTATTTGATTAAAGAAGGATTTACAAGATCAGAGCTCGGTTTTGCGTTATCCGCCATTTCGATATCCTACGGGATCAGCAAGTTTGTAATGGCCATTTTTTCAGACCGAAGCAACCCGCGAATGTTCTTGCCTGCCGGTTTAATTCTTTCTGCACTTATTAGTTTGCTGATGGGCGTTGTTCCTTACTTCACTTCATCCGTCTCGATCATGTTTGTGATGCTGTTCCTGAACGGTTGGTTCCAGGGAATGGGCTGGCCTCCATCCGGGCGTGTTCTCGTACACTGGTTTAGTGTAAGTGAAAGAGGAAATAAAACAGCCATTTGGAATGTAGCCCATAACGTTGGTGGTGGCTTGATGGCCCCCCTCGCTGTTGCAGGTGTAGCAATGTTCACCGGGCTTTCGGGTAATACCTCTTCCGGGTATGAAGGCGTGTTTGTCCTGCCTGCTCTGGTTGCCATTGTCTTTGGATTCATTACGTATTTCTTAATTCGCGATACGCCGCAGTCAGTCGGCCTGCCGCCTATTGAAGAATATCGCAATGACTATCCAAACAAGGAGAAGAAAACGTTTGAAACAGAATTCTCCACAAAAGAAATCCTTTTCAAATATGTGTTGAACAACAAATGGGTTTGGGCAATCGCGATTGCCAACATCTTCGTCTACTTCGTCCGTTACGGTGTTCTGGACTGGGCGCCGACCTATTTGAGTGAAGAAAAAGGCTTTGATATGAGCAAGTCGAGCGTTGCCTACTTCCTGTACGAATGGGCAGGTATCCCGGGAACGCTCCTGTGCGGCTGGCTGTCCGATAAATTGTTCAAGGGCCGCCGTGGACCCGCAGGGTTTGTCTTTATGCTCGGCGTATTGATCGCTGTTCTGGTCTACTGGTTCAACCCACCTGGAAATTCCGTGGTCGATATGATTTGCCTGATCGCTATCGGTTTCCTGATTTACGGTCCAGTCATGCTGATTGGTTTGCAAGCCCTTGATTTTGTTCCGAAAAAAGCTGCCGGAACCGCTGCAGGGCTGACGGGTCTGTTTGGCTACCTGGGCGGTACAGTTACAGCGAATGCATTGATGGGGGTTATCGTTGATGCCTCCGGCTGGGATGCAGGATTTATGTTGCTGACGGCTTCGTGCGCATTGGCTGCTCTTGTTTTTGCCCTTACGTGGAATGTGCGGGGACAAGAAGTAGTTAAAAATCATTAAAATAGCAAAAAGAAGGATGAAAATCGTTGTGATTTTTATCCTTCTTTTTTATGGATTGAATAACCATTCTTCGCTAGTCCCAAAATTACCCTCTACATTAGATATTTTCGTTCTTCAGCGATTCCACGATACTCTGTTCTTTATATTTTCTAGTCGCATAGAGGATGGATGTACCCACAATGACAAACACACCTATCCCTGCAATGATGAGATTCGCCCAAGGCAACGTAAAAGCAAATTCAAAATTACGGCTAAGGCTCATGTAGATGAAAAACATCACGCATAAACTAATCGGTAAACCGTAAATAAGCGACTTCATTCCATAAAAGAATCCTTCGAAGCGTAGCATTTTCTTCATGCCCTCTGGTGTCATGCCTATGGAAGCCAACATCGCAAACTCACGTTTTCTCAAGGCCATCCCAGTCGAAATCGTGTTGATAATATTTGCCATGCAAATGAGTCCGATGAGAACCACAAACCCATAAAGGAATACGGATGTGACTGTGGCGCGATTCAGTGCATCCTGACGCTCCGCAATCAGATTGGTCGTATAGACATGGATATCTGGATATCTGTTAATAATCGGGTTTATTTCATTTTCCAATACCGCAGACTGCTCTGTTGTAAATTCAACCTCGCTGAAAATTTGCTCAGTCAGCATATCGTTACCTAGTTTTCGTAGCTTGTCAAAGTCTCGTTCAGAAACGACAAATGTCACGCTAGAAACATCTTCCTCGTATCGTAGCATAAAAGGTGGACGTTTATCCGTGATAGAAGCAATTCGGACTTTAGCTCCTTCAATCATAGTGAGAGGTATTTCTGATCCCTCTTGTACGGTTAGTTGAGTGATATCTGTAAAATTATGTTTTTCCTTCAAGGTGATCTGATTGACAAGTATGGCGGAAATCTCGTCACCTTCCAATTTCTTTGCATCAATCCCCGCGGATTGCAGGTACGCTGCAAAAGAAGCCTCATCAAGAGAAACAATCTTTGCAGACATGTTGTATTTCCCATCTGGATTAAGAGTATGGCGACTGGAGATGTCTGTGGTAACCTCGTTTTCGTTTAGGTATAGATCATTATAAAGAAGTTGAGTCTTCACTTTTGTTGTTGCGTTTTGGACAGACATCAAATCATTTGTTAATGAACGTACCCTTTCCCAATCGGCTCCCCTTGCGTATACGGACAGATCATATGGTAGCGGTGCTTGTGCCATATTATAGGACTTATCCATATACAACGAAAAGGAAGAAGCTGCAAGGTACAAGATTACACTGATCGCAAGAGAAAAGACAGTTGAGCGATAGTGGTGTTTATTCCTTTTCAGATTTTTTAATCCTAGTTCCGCTTCATATCCAAACAACTTACGGGTCATTTTGGATGTACGTACATCTTTTCCTTTTATTTCGATATCCTTTGTCTGGCGGATCGCAGTTATCGGTGTAATTCTCGATGCCCTCACTGCTGGAAACCATGCAGAAATGAGCAGCGTCAAAATGGAAAACAAAATGACAGCAATCATACTGTACGGCTCTATCACCAATCGCATCGGTTCACTAACGACAAACATTTTTTGAATGAATGGACTAAGCAAATGGAGAGTAACCCCAATACCAATGGACCCGAAAAACAACCCAGCTGGAATCGCTATGACCCCGATCACAGCAGCTTCAAAAAATACAGAAGCCCTTTTTTGCTGTTTGGTTGCCCCTACGCTAGATAACATCCCTAAAGTGCGACTACGCTCTGAAAGCGAGATCGAAAACGCGTTATAGATGAGTGAGAAAGATCCAATCAGAATGATACTTCCAACGGTAAGGACTGCCAGATACATGGTGTTAAGAAAGCGGGAATCACTCGAAATCCCTGAATAAAGCAAAAGATCCCGGTTGTACTTGATTTTTACTCCTTTAGATTTAACTTGATTCTTTACTCCGCTCACCTTACTAGCGATCGTGTCACTCGTTTCATAAATGTCATTCCCTAAACCTTTAAAATCCTTATATTCAACTCTTACCGTGTAGGGAAAACCCTCCTCCAAAGCACCCTCTGAAAGACCACTAAATGCACGGTATGCAGCCATTGCATCCTGCTCTCTAGCTGGTGCTTGAACAATCCCGGTAATGGTGTATGTTTTCGTCTTTGTAGGCGTAAAGACTTCCTTTGATTGGTAGGCATCATTGTTGCCCAACATCTCGCTCGTACCATCTTTATTCAAGCTACGTTTACCAAAATCTAATGTGACTACATCTCCAACCTTCCAGCTAACACCGGCGGTTTGAAGAAACTGTGATGAAAGTGCCAGTTCATTTTCATTCTGAGGCAAACGCCCATCAATTGGGCTGACCCCTATTACATCATGATTACTGTGTCCAGTAATATACAAATATGGCTTAGCCCTGTTTGCAGAGTTAGAAAGTCGTGCAAATCCGAGTTCCTGGTCAATGTCGTATCTTTCAATTGCTTCTGTATTTGTAATAACCGCAACATCTTCTCCTGCAACATCGAGAAAAGCTGTTTGCCATTTACCAGTGTAGGCAATCGTGTTTCTCTGCATCATATCCATGAAAGAACTACTAATCGAAAATACTGCTGTAAGCATTGCGACAGAAATGATAACCCCAATGATGGTAACAAGAGTACGGCTCTTATTCTGCTTCATATAGCGTAAAGTGAGCTGATTTACGATATTCATCGCCTGATCACCTCATCTCTAGAAATCCTGCCATCCTGAATGCCGATAATACGGTCCGCTTGTAAGGCAATGTTTTCGTCATGTGTAATAACAATCAGGGTTTGATGCCGCTCTTTGTGTAGTTTTTTCAAGAGCTTCACAATCTCAGCACTGTTTTTGCTGTCTAGATTTCCCGTAGGTTCGTCAGCCAATACAATGGCGGGACTGCTAATCAAGGCACGGCCAATGGACGCACGCTGCTGCTGTCCTCCAGAAAGCTGGTTTGGCAGATGCTTTAATCGCTGTTGAAGACCTAGAGTCTCTACGATATCGGAAAAGATATCTTGATTTACTTCTCTACCGTCCAATAGCAATGGTAGAGTAATATTTTCCTCTACAGTAAGGACAGGGATCAGATTGTAAAATTGATAGATAAGCCCAATCTGTCTGCGTCTGAAGATGGCCAGTGCCGTTTCATCCATCGCGTACATATCAGTCTGGTCAACAATCACCTTACCGGATGTGGGCGTATCAACGCCCCCCAGAATATGCAGAAGGGTAGACTTACCTGAACCAGATGGTCCAATGATCGCCACAAACTCCCCTTTTTGTACGGAAAATGAGATATCGTTCAGTGCAGTAACAGCTGTTTCACCATCACCGTACGTCTTTGACAGGTTCTCTACTCGCAAAATCTCCATCATGAACCTCCTAGATTCGTTATTACGTATAGAATAGCTGCCAAAGATGTCTCGTCGGTGACATTCAATCTTACAATTTTGTCATCTAAATCATTTGCTTGTAGAATTTGATTTTGAATGCTGTGCCTACACCAATCTGGCTTTCCATAAACACATCGGCGTTTTGACTTTGCAAGATTGTTTTTGACATAGCTAGCCCTATTCCAATACTATCCGCTCCAGCATTCTTCCCTTTATAAAATCGTTCAAAAATGTGTGGAGCATCTTTCGGGCTAATCCCCTCGCCACTGTCGGCAATGACAATTTGTGTATACAATGGTGTTTCCTCACACGAAATAGCAAGACGTCCCCCAACCGGCGTATGCTCAATTCCGTTTTTAATTACGTTCAAAATGGCTTCTACCGTCCAGTTTTCATCTCCATACACGAAAAGGTCTTCTTTACAGGAAAAAGAAAGCTCCTGATTTTTTAATTCCATGGGGACAAGGAGTGGTTCTAATGCCTTGTTTATCATTTTTTTGACAGATACGGATTCCTTCTTGAAAATAACGCTCTGCACATCGATTTTGGACAGCTTGAGCAATGAAGTCACGAGCCATTCAATACGTTTCAGCTGATTGATAATCTTGCCTAAGAACTCCTCCCTCTTGTCTTTTGGCAGACTCGGGTTGTTTAACAAATCAGCCATGACAAACATGGAGGCAAGTGGCGTTTTTAGTTGATGGGAGATGTTCGAAAGAGTATCTGCCAAGTATTGTTTGTCCTTTTTCAGAAGAGTAGACTGCTCAGACAACGTTAATGTGACTTTATAAATATCATTTTTCAGAATGCTCAATTCACCCTCAACGTTATCCCTAATATCCATCGTGGGTTGGCCTGAATAGACAGAAGCCAAATAATAAGCGAGCTTACTGATGTCCTGATAGCGTTTGCGGGTAAACAGAAAAAAATAGGAAAGGAGCAGAAATACCATAGCAATCGCCACAATCCCCGCTTTCCAATCGATTATCCAAAGAATCGTGATCCCCATGATGGAAATAAGCACGCTATATATACATAACTTCCGTATTTCTTTGTTTTTAAGCATGACTTCCACTCATTCGATAGCCAAGTCCGCGTACGGTTTCTATCACTTTGGGATTCTGGCTATCATCCTCCAACTTTTCTCGAAGCCGCTTAATGTAGACAGAAAGGGTATTGTCATTGATAAAGTTACCATCTAGATCCCAAATGCCCTCTAACAACTGATTTCTGGACAGAACTTGCCCTCTATTATTTATGAATGCCAACAGTAAACGGTATTCTAAAGCAGTCAGCATCACTTCCTCGGTTCCTTTGTACACTTTAGCCAGTTTCGTATTTACGACAACATTTCCAATCTTCACTTTGTCAGTCGGGGTATGGTCTTTTTGGTAGTGCCTAAGGGATGACTTCATTCGGCTAATCAGCTCCCGAATACGAAACGGCTTTGTGATATAGTCGTCTGCTCCCATATCTAACCCCCGAACCACATTGATTTCATCATCACACGCCGTCAAGAAGATGACAGGTGCCGCCTGATTTTCTTTTACATATTCGCAAATCTCATAGCCATTACCATCTGGCAAAGTTAGATCCAGTAAATAAATATCAAAACGTTGTTGCTTGATTGTTTCAATTGCAGTTTGTTTCCCTTCACAAAGAACGACTTCATAACCCTCACTGGAAAGCGAATAGTGCAAACCATCTGCAATGGTCTTGTCATCTTCTACTACTAAAACCTTCAATGTTAATCCTCCCCTGGTTTCAAAATATCTATATACTGTTGATCTACGAAACACATCGTAACCCAATGTAAAAACAAGAATCGTATGTTACGTTGATTGAGCCATATAGTCATTATTGCCGATGTTATTTGTTATTAGTTCAATTTACTTAATTGGTAAGATACTTTGCAAGTTTGGAATAAGGTCGTACAAAAAAGCGAAATGGATTTAGATGATCTTGAAATACTTCAAAATGAATTAATGAACTGAAAAGACACATTTAGTATTAACAAAAGTCGTGCAGAACGAGTAGTTGATCAAGATGGGTATTCAT
Source organism: Brevibacillus sp. AG (assembly GCF_028369215.1). NCBI lineage: Bacteria > Bacillati > Bacillota > Bacilli > Caryophanales > Paenibacillaceae > Brevibacillus > Brevibacillus sp. AG. The sequence continues at coordinate 69,799 of NZ_JAQMYO010000016.1, forward strand.
TTTATGATGAAGGTGCGCATATCAAGCTGGGACAACTTTCCAATCTCCCCCATTACCCTATGACAGAAGAGGGAAATTTAAATAAGGTTGGTGTGACAGTAATGAAGAATGAAAGTCAGCCTTACACTGATTTTAGAGAAATGTACCGCGATATCGATTTCGCAGCAGAAGCTTACTACAACGAGTTTTTCCATACCTACAAGACGGATGGGCGATTCCCCGAAGTATATACGCTCGAGCAAACGAAAAGAGCTTCTAGTGCCATCCAACTTCTTCAACTCTTGGAATGGAAATGGAACCCGGTTCGTTTACTGGCATTACTATCGACAGTAGGTGCTGCCCTAGGAATCGGACGCCCTATACCTGTTTATGATTTTTGTTCAATGATTGAAGGTGCGGCGCTAATAGGTTCTCCATATGTAGACTACTATATTGAAAAGAAAGACATTCTTATCGCTACGTTGGAGATGTTTGCAAATGAGGAACCATAGAAGTTAAAAGTACGTTATACCGTTAAACCCCGCCTCGACTCTGATAGAGCTTGTGGCGGGGTTTGGCAATTGCAGAGTGCCTAATTTGCACTCCGGTAAATTTATGGCTTGAAAATAAAAATAAGCCGAGGAAAAACAGATGTGCATACCTGAATTTCACTCGACTTATTAACATGACTTTAATCGCAAAGAAAAACTTTATACTCTTTACCAAGTCTAATGTAAACTTACTTACTCTAATGTCAACGAACACCGACAAAGTGTTCTATGAAAATAAAGTATTAGACTGGAGTTGTTAATTTGACTGGGTTTTTCAGTTTGAAAATCGTCAGCTTTTGAAAAATAAGTTTTAGACTGACTTTATCTTATGATTAATCGGAAGTGCTCTATCAAGAAAATAAAGTATTAGACTGACTACAGGAACCGCGCATGAATGGAATGGCTTAATTTGGAGATCATAATATAGCTAAGGGGGGATTATTCATGAATATCATCAAAGAAACTGAAATTTTAAATAAATTCAAGTACCTAGATGTCGTCTTCAAACGAGATGCCCTTATGGAGTATCTTGTTGATGTTGAAAATAAAGGAGGAGGGCACATCACAATTACTCAAGTGTTGGACTTCCTCGAACAAAACGGTTACCCCCAAAATAAACGACGAAAACCAATTCAGTTGTAATCTTTGTATAAATTGCGACTGATCTCACCAAAAAGACTGAGATCAGTCGCAATTATTTAGTCGGTTACTCTGGGCTGTTATATCCATTTGGCAATCGATTAATTAAGAGCGTTTTTCTAACATTCTTTATCATTTGTATTGTCTCCATGCTAATGTCAAATTGCTGGTGTAGAATAACCCTATCAGTAAAATCTAAAATGTCCTCAATCGGAACCCCTGAACTAAACCGCTGCTGCAATTGTTCAAATAATATCTCTCCCGCATCATAAAAAGGGAGCCTGAGATTTTGGAATTCTTTTGGAGTAACCTCCAAGACCCCGCCACCATAATTCCTTCCATTTAATTCTGCAAGTAACAACGTAAGAGAATTATAAAAACAAAAAACCAAATTTTTTATGGAAACACTTTCTTTCATTTTTATTCTATATCCTGTATCAGTTATAAAAGCTCCACACTCGTTATACAGTATCTTAGGATATAAATGACTCCTTTTGAAGAATACACCTTCCGAGCTCCAAATCGAGGGAACTTTATACCACTCTGGTCTGATGTTGCATTTATAACCTTTATGTACATCTTCCAATTCGCCCTTCGCTATATATTCTTTAATCCTTTTGGGCATTCTATTGGATTTTATTCTGTTTAAATCAATTAAATAGCAGGGTAGTTCTTTGTCAGATATTTTTCGAAATTCATTTTCACGAATAATTATAGTGTCTTTTATAAAAAAACTTTTCTTTAAGATTGGTTTACAGTATTTCTGTAAGCCATATTTTTTTATAGAGGATTTAGAAACAATAAAATAGTCATTATTACCGGTTACAATACCCGCCCCACTTTCGCACAGGTCATTGATTTTGGTAAATTGGTCCAATATTTTTTTTATAGATGCAACTTCCTCTTGCTTTAAAAGGTACCATAGCCACTTATCCTGAAAGTAGCTCTTTGGACTTATAGTACGATACTCAATTTTGAAGCTATCTCTTTCACGCGTAAGACTACCATGCTTGATTACTTTATTTTCACTCTTACGCTTGCAGATCAATACTATTACATCTTGTTCAATATCAGTAAATATTTTTTCGGAAAAAGTTAGAAAAGTAATTTCATCGAACTCACAAAAAAGTAATCGTCTTATTTCTTTTGCATACTTAACCTGTAGCATTTCCGACGGAAGGATATAGCATAACACACCGTTATCCTTCAGCATATCAATAGCTTTAACAACAAAAGAAATCCATATGTTAGATATACTGGTATTTTTAATTCCTTTAAGTTCTAAAATTTCTTTTGATTGTTCTATTTGTTCACTTGATAAATGTTTTTTATGAATATACGGTGGATTCCCAATTATTAATTCAAATTTAGTTGACCCCTTAGGTTTAAAATTTAAGAAATCAGCAACAAAATAAGAGGGGATAATCCCGTTATCAATTAATTCTTTCCTAGTAGTTTTTGCTTTCTTTAGTTCTTTCATATTCTTTTCAACTGCATAAATGGAATTTACGTTTTTCGCACCTTTTTTATCTTCTAATAGTGCTGCCAAAAAGACACCGTCCCCGCAGCTCGGTTCTAAAATTGAAATGCCCTCTGTATCATGAAAAAAGCTTAATGACTCTGACATTAAGAAATTTGCCAAAACAGTTGGTGTGTAAAAGGAGCCTTCACTCTTGATATTCATTATCTCTGATATCCATTTCGAAATGTTTATTTAGATATATCTGTAGCTGTTCAAATAATTCAACTTTATTAGCCTGAATTCCTTCAGGCGAAAATGCTTTTATTAGATTCATCAACTGTTCGATCTTCCAAACAACACTGTGAGTTTCTAAATATAATTTCAATTCCCTGTACATATAGGAGGCTACAGGAAATTGAGTGTTATTGGGATGAATTTTACCCTCATTATCTCTAAAGAACAAATCCCCATACGCATCTTGACAAGGATCAACGAATCCCTGTTCACCTTTAATAAATTCGTCAGGGTGCTCCGATGGCCACTTACCGCTCTTACTTCCATTACAAGAAGGACATGAATAAATCAAATTGTTATATTCATGAATTAAATGTGCATGACCAGGGAATTTCTTCAGAACTCTCCGCGGTACAAAATGATCTATGTGATAATCCTTCTTTACAATACTAAATAAAGAATCACAGTACCCACATCTGCCTTTAAAATCTTCTTTTAATTCCTTTCTGTACTGCGTATATAAAACATCCGCTTGATACGCAATATTTCTTTTCTGTGGAGTTTGTAAACGAAATTTAAATCTATTTAATACCGGAGTCTGTTCCACCTGTATCACTCTCATTTATAATAGATTCCGCCAATTTAATTAACTTTTGTAAATCCTCGTCTTTGCTTTTTAATGATAAAGGCGTTGCTTTACGACCACAAACACTTTTTTCAAGTAAGTGATCTAGTTCCAACACCTTGTCTTTTTCAAAATCATTCAGATTCTCTTTCTCCTTTAAGACAAGTAACTCTTGTTCCGCAGCATCAATTCTATTTCTGAAATGCAGTATTTGATTAATGATTTTCAGGTTAATGTTATCTACAAACTCGTAAGTCAGGTCTTCTACATACTTATCTTTTGAGTAAATCTTATTCACATCACTAAACTTATTATCCGATTCGGCATTCACTGGATATGAAGTTAGTATGAAAACTGGAAAGAAATATACGATTTTTTCCACGGCAAGGGCAATATCTGTTCCCTCGTATGTAATATGTGAGTTGTTAGCTTTAAGTTTATGATCAATTATTAGAGCATCATATCTTTCACTATAAATAAGATCGATTAACTCTTCTAGATTCCTATCATGAAAATCTATGGCCTCCGAGGTGATAGTATGCTCACCGTTACCCCTGTTAAGCCTTTCTATTATCATTGCTTCCATCATAAGATCATCTTCAATTAATCCGATTCTAAAGTCGCCCATAATCTGATTCTCCTATTCATTTCTTAACGGGAAAGTAAACTTTAACTCAAATCCTTTTTCAGAATCCAGAATTTCCACGGTGCCTTTATACTCCATAACCGTTGTTTTAACTATCCACATTCCCAAACCAGTACCCTCATCAGAACTTGTAGAAAAAAAGGGTTCAAATATTTCGTTTTTATCTTTTATTACCTCAGATAAACCTGGACCAGAATCTTGATAGAGGACTTCAAAGCTCTTGCTATCGGTATCACCTATAATTGTTATGTTAATAGCCCTTTCACCTTGATGTTCCTTACTTTGAAATGCTGTAAATGAATTAATAATTAAATTATTAAAGATACTTTCAATGTCGATAACATACGCTCTCCAGTCAATTGCCAGCCCATTCCTTTGATGAATATTGATATCAATATTTCGTTCATTTAATGCAGGCAACCAAGCCTGAATCGTTCGGTTAATAGTATCGAATGGATTCAACTGTTTTCTTTTTCGTTTATCTTTGGAAACGATATTTAATGAAACATCTAACCAACCCTTAAGAACTTTATCTTTTTCTATCATTAAATCAATAAAAGTATTTATTTTTTCATGTTTTGAGAGATCGATAACTGCATCTTGTATTAAACTTTTTAAATGAACATTTCTTGAAACAAATGGTGCTACCACAGTTTTTATTTCATGCGACAACGAAGTTAAAGCAATTCCCGTACCAGCCAAAGCTCTGATCAACCTTAGTTCAGACTCTTTTTCTTCAACAACCTCTTGAAAAGTTTTTACGGACTGCGCCAATAAAAGATTATCTTTTTTTAGTTGTTCAATCTTTTCTGAACTATCTGGCTCAGTAGTTGTATTCTGCTGACTTTCAGTACCTTTATTTTTTATTGTTTCATCAGCTAGTTTACTTCCTTCGTTTTTTATTCTATCTTTTTCATCTTTCTTATCTCTTAATTGCTTTAAAGCTCTCATAATTTTTTGTCGGTCTTTTTCAAACTCTCTAATGATTGCAATTATCAACTCTTGGAAGATCTCGAAATCCTCTGTTTCTTGTACCCCTTCCCTGCTTGATTTGTCTTCAAACACGTTATGCAATCTTGAAATGAAAATGCTCCCAGACACTTGATTGGCTCGAACATGCCATGCACCTTCTGACTTACCAACACCTGCTGGGCTTCTTTGCACCCTTTCACTCAGTTTTAACCAATCGAAGGACGCAGAATTAGGATCACCATATGGCCGTACTTTGAAGTAATCACGAAATATTTTTATTCCACCATTTCTGTTTAACCACGACCTCCTTTTGTTAGCATCAACATATTTATAAGGATATTTGCCATCATCATCCGAACCATCACGTTTAATAAAATAAAAATGAAAAGAAAAATTCGATAGTGTGCTTAAATCTTTATCCTTATGTCTGGGAAGCAATTCTTTAACATGATATTTAAGTTCAAATTCTTTTCTTTGGAATGTTGCAATATCAACAGGAGGGGCCTTAAAGTCATTCAACTTGAATAAATCATGATCTATTTTGTCTAAATCCAGCTCATCTCTATTAATTACAATTTTAACCAACTGTTGGCCATCCACAGTTGCTTCGAGCTTATAGTCGTAGTCATAACAAGCTGAAGAATATACACCACCATATAGCTTTGAACTATTTAACACAAACATAAATATGTCAAATACTCTTTGTTCCCTTGGTGGAATTAATGAATCCAAACTCGCGAATACTCTATCTGTATATTTATCATTCCATACATCCCTTAATCCAGAAATTTTCAACAAAGTCCCTGTCGTATATTTTTCAGGCATGAAATTTTCAAGTTGATCTTCTTTATATTTCGCCAAATCTATTTTATTCAGAATTAAATTTTGAATTGTGTTTGTAAATTCAATCCGATTAATTTCCCTTACGTTCGCATAAACGTCATCAAGATTTTTTCCCTCTGATTCGAAGTCTTCCCAGTCAACAATCCAGAGCTGCCCAATATCACTATTCTTCTCAATAGTCCACATCTCACATTTACTTCCCAAGCGATCTAAGGCAAATCTTCCTATCCCCTTGGCACCAGTTCTAACTCTCCCTTTTTCACTAATGAAATTTGTGGCTTTGTTGTCTGTGCCAATTGTCATCCATGAGTTCTTAATTACATCTAAACTCATTCCACTCCCATCATCAAAAATATACAAGACGTTAAAACTTAAAAAAAAGGATAGTAACACACCGTCTTCTTTCGCTTCACTTTTTAAGATATATTTACCTTTTTGCAGAGAGTAATAAGGGGACAAATCAAAATCGTAACTAAGCAAACTACTATACTCATCGCTTGTGAGGGCAACTGGAATATCTCTAAAATGGTTTTCAAAAAAAATCAAACTGGAGTTGGCATCCGCATCATAACAATTTTTTACCAGTTCTATTATTGCCCCTTCTGCATTACTTACATTTTCTCGCCCTATTAAGCGCGCGGCTCTAGCTGAAACTTTAAATGGGATCATTGACATTAGAACCAACTCCTTCCTTTCGAGAAAACTAATGGGATAGCCTAAATAATACCACGAATATTACAGTTATACATCTAAATGCCTGAAACTAATACTAAGAGTTATGGCTAAAAAATAACGTCATAAGCCGACGGGAGTGCCTCCGGAACCGCAGCGAAAATAAGTTATTTCGGTTCCGGATGAGCTTGCAAATACTTTTTGCACTGCACGGCTACATTAGCTTCATGAATCACAAATACAAGGTCGGCCTTCAGTTCATATCCTGTACGAAGCTTTTCAGTCGATCTAAGGATGGCCAGCTTAGAACGGTTTTTTAGTTCATGAATTTACCGAAAAGTCTATTCGCCCAATCAGGTATCGTGTCACTCTGATAATGCTTCAGCTTTTCAATACTCATTCCATTACATTGATTAAGGACGGACTGATCCCAATGGCCGCCTTTTTGTACTAATCCGTTGAGAAGCTGCTTAATGCTTTGCTCAACAACCTTCATCTCAATCTTATTAATTGGTCGAAGTATTAGTGTCGATATAGACCAATCATCAGGTCTTGCCACTTCGATAATGAATAATGCCGAGTTTCCGTATGCTACCTGAACAACAGCACAAGTCCTACGAGTTCCGTTTGGACAGACAGAGAAGCGTTTCCCTAGAGGAATCCGCAAAACTGACATTTTGATGTTTACCAAAAATAACTTCTTAAGAATCTCAATCATTTGAAAAAACGACTCTAACCCTGTTGCTTCATTTACAGGGATCGTCTCCAGGGTCAAAAATTCGATAGGAGGAGTGTCTCCTCCAACCATGGAGTCCTGAGTACTTATTTCTTTAGTTCCCGCATATTTCCCGCCTCGTCCTGATGATACAATCACGTCTGTTCCGGTATTCGAATGTTTTACATTTAGCCGACGCGTCTCAACAACAGGATAATTGACGAACTTCATGATCGCAGGCGGAGTTTCGAGGACATCTTGGTTGGTATCTTCTTTGGCATTGTCGCTTTGATCATTCAGAACATAGTCATTATTCTTAGCTCCAGAGGTGATTCGAACAGATTTATCACCAGCACTCCATTCACGCTTTTTCTTGGAAGGGTGCCAGAAGAGGATCTCATCTGCCGGATGCCGAAAGCCGCCAATTGCGAGAATTTCTTTTACCAATACATAGTCAATAAACTGATCGCCTCGAACATGTAATTCAATAGGGCCTATCACAGGCAGATTAACGTCAAGTGGTATACCCTTTTTAAATGTTGCAGTAGGATTGTATGGCGAATTCTTAACCGCTTGACTGAACATGTTCTGATAAACGGAATCCCACAAGGATCGAATCCTGGAGTCTGTATGTATCCATGATAAATGACGTGCATTATTGTCGGTAGCTAATTTGGCCGGAACTCGACTGGTCAAATCGAAATGAAATATTCTCCCCTGAGAATGACTATTATCGACAAGCAGTTCCAAACCGTGCGGTTGAAGCAAATAATAGGCCAAGTACCTCGAATTAATGAACATGGCTCTGACTAATTCAATGACTGGAATACAGTACGTTGGACCACTTGTTCGATACTGAATAATATTCTGCAGCCCGAGTTCTGGATTTTTACCGAAATCGATTAGACGCTTCGGCAGCTTAAAACTGTTTGTAACTGTCCCTTGATCTAGGGAATCTATCCTAAATTGGAATGCTGATCCGCTCATAGGTCTGATCTGATCATAAACGCCGTTCGAATAGATTTGACCTATGCGCAAATAAGGAAGTGTTCCCCAAGGGTAGGATACAACTTTTATCCCCGAGGCACTCGTTCTGAACGCCACACGAATGCGCCAGTTCCCCTTGTAATCCATAAACGGAGAGCCAAACCAAACTAACTCTGCCTCTTGGTTCTCCGGAAATGGCCAAGATTTCAGTTTCAGTGCAACCATGAAGATGTCCCCTCTGAAGATATGACTGTGTACATAAATCTGCTTTGACCGATACAACGATCTATTTCATCGGATACTTCTTGCGAATAATTCGGCCTTAGCCCTGCAAGTTTCTCAATTTTCCACCGTTTCAATGGCCATTCACCTGTCAGTTGTTCTGCTGCCCAGCGTACTCTGCGCTTCTGAAACTGAGTTACCGATTCCAAATAGGTTGACATGGTCCGCATTGTTACTGGAAGCTTATCGCCGTGTTTCTCAAGCCAACTTAACTTGCCAATACGTTTGCCGATTAAAGCAATCGAAATCCGAATAGGCTTGGAGTTGAGATCGGATAAAATAGATTTGCATGCCGATTCAACCTCCCAGCTTAGCTCCAAATCGCGCTTTTCCCAATCAACGCGTATCATGGGTGCATTCCTTGAAACGGGCGAGGAAAGATTCCTTCTGGCCTTTTGGGATCTCCTTTCATGCGGCTGTTTAGCTGTTTCAACTATATCGGTGTGGGCATATTTAATCACGGTATTCGTGTCTACCCCAAGAATATTAGCGACGGCACGGTAGGATAACCCCTCTTGAATACATTGTTCAAGTTTGCCTACCCATACGGGCCCGAACGACTTAATGCGTCCTCGATGAAACTTATCTTTTTCCAATTGATCTGGCCCTCTCCGAGAATAGGAGAAGCCGCACGAACACATGAAGGTCCCGACAGGGCGTCCAGTATCAGAGCAACGAGTAATGTTACATTGCGTTACAACAAGCTCTTCATAGTGTTCAGCTGCTTTATTGAGACATGGCCAAGGGCCAATACCAAATGGCCCGTCATAATCTTTCGAACAATTTAGGAAATCGCCAAATGAACCATACAAATAGCGGATAAGAAGTAGTTGCCGCAAAGGATGAATGGCCCAACGCACTTTTCTTGTTGATAGCGCCAACCAAGAGTAGTCCCTATCCGTCAGATTACTCTCGAGCAATTCTAATAGCTCGGGGCTATAAAAACGGACAAGCTGTTCTTCCAGTTTTTGTTGTCGAATATGCTCTCCCGCTGTCACGAATCCCTGCTCTGCTAATCTAGGAAGGATTTTCTGCCGTGAATCATATAAAGCTGGCGGCTCGTCCAATTGGACGAGCATCTGAATATCATCTGCAATACCCAATAGGTGATCGATTATTTTATCATGTAAAGATTCAATGATTGGTGCCGAACGAAACATATGTCTGGAAATCGGCAGAACAGTTAGCCCATGCCGATCAGACAATGGTGCCGTGATTTCATGTAAAATCCTTTGATGCACATGACAAAGATATACGCCAGGTAATTGATGAATTCGATGCCAGTAGGGTTCACCATACCTTTGAATATCTTGCTCGTAACACGAAGGGCAAAAGCGCAAACGATTCGTTCTATCAATCGTGCTTGCAGTAATACCTACCAGAGCATGAATACCCGATCCATCCGAGCTTTTCATTAATGTTCTTACTCGATTAGCACGTTCTCTCGGTAGAAAAGGAGCGTAATACAGGAAAAAGGTGTGGCGATCGATCCAAACATCAGCACACATCCCTTGTAATTTGCTACTTTTCGATAATGCTTCAAGATGACTCGGAAGGTCGATTGTTGGAATTACGTTATCAGTCTCGTATATTTCTCTGTAAGTCCATTTTGGACTCTCATTGTTGATTCGTAAGTGATATCGAGTTATGACACTATAGAGGAGTTCATCCGGATATGGAATTGGAAGCACACAACCTTGTATCATTTGCTCACGACCTTTAACCGAGAAATTCTAAGGGATCTTTAATGTATCCCGCAATCTTAAGCGAATCGTAAGCAGCCATCTTTTTCTTCTTTCCATGGGATACGATCACACGTATATCAGCTGGTTCTGAGGGCACAATTTTCGGCTTCCTTCTTTGGCGCAGCTCAGATGACTTGTCAGGTATCGGATTTTTCTTCTGAATAGCCAATGCATGCTTCAGTGCTTCTTTATGTAAATCCACATGATCAAGTTCGTGCAAATGAGCTTTTGTCACTTCTTGCGCTGACTTAAGCGCTATTCCTTGGTCTACTCCAACATCAATAAGCCATGCGCTTAATTCAGTAACCGTTTGCTCGGTCACATCGTAACCCAGCTCTGTACGGATAACTTCCAAACGTTCGGCCTGCCGTTGTTCAGCTTCAATTCTGTCCAAGTAATCATCGATGGACACGCTGTCGTAGATGTCGGCAAACTTCTGAATTTGTTTCTTCTTCCCTGAACGCAAAGCTTCTAAAGCCGGTCGAATGAGGGTCAATCGATCCTTCGCAACAGAACGGATTAATTCCGGTGTAATATGATCAATTTCTTTATCAAGTGCTCTCCACTGGGTTAACATGAACAACTTAATCGCGATGTCTGATATTCCTTGAGACTCGTCATACATGACATCGATAAAGGTTTGGTCTAAATCCACTTTGTTGTTCGTCCATTGATATTTCCACAGCCCTTGCAGCAGCCAAGTCCATTCGTCGTCTTTCTTGAAGTGGTGCCATGTGGCGTCTCCCTGACCACTATTACGCCGGGCATTCCTGAATTCTCCGTTAAGTGCAGGAAGAGCCTTATACGTTCCAACCAGAATGACCGGCAATCCAATGGTGTTGACTAATTGAACGAAGAAATTAAGCATTTGTGCCGCTCGGTCATCCTTGGCCTCTTGCAGGTTCTGAATTTCATCAATGACAAGCACTCCCAGGCAATGCACAGCGGCGGCTTGAGCCATTAAAGGGAGCAATTCGTCCGGATTCTTAGTCGCGTTTTTCTTGTAATACTTGGTTCCGACTAAGCTATCTACCGCTAGAAGGAAGTTCAGGCATAGTCCTCTAATCGAGCCGTCATGAGGACAATCCATCTTCAACCATACAATTTGATACGGTGCAGGCATATCTTGGCCTTGATATTTGCGATGCAAAATCACTTGTGGATACATCTGCAGAATGCGAAGCAAACTGCTAGATTTGCCGATGCCGGATATTCCAACTAAAGCGAACCCGGCTGAAGTGGGTGTATTCACCGGATACCCACTTGTGTTGCCTTGCATAATGAGTTCATAGGCGTCTTTACGAGCCCTGAATGCATAGTTGGGGGTAAGTGGGTTACGCCCTACATAACCGTCTCTAATCAACCTAGAGATGCTACTCTGCAATTCCAAATGTCTGGATAAAGGCCGGAAAAAATCTCGAGAAATGCGTTGAACACAATGAAGTCGGAGATGGACAGGTAGATCTCGCTCGGATACTTGGAAAATCGGTTTGGAGGCCAGTTTGTTCACGACTGTCTTATCGTCCCAGATCGCCGGCAAGGCTTCTAAGAGTGGATTACCACGATAGTCCTCCAACAGGGGATCTTGATAATCGGCTTCTACAAATTCGCCGCGGCTGAAATGAAATAACGGAATATCGAATTCGCTCACTCGTCATCACCTTCTTCATTCAAAAAAGCTTTGATTTTCGATAGCTTATCCGCTGGCGGAATATACGATTGTTTCATCTCGTTGTGATTATCACGTTTCAAGGGGACCACATTATCGCTTGGACGCTCCGTAGATGGAGCCTTCTCAGATAACTGAAACGCTTCTTGTTCTCGATTTAATAGTTTCTCGTTCGTACGTCGTTGTCTTGAGCCCTTAACGCGCTGATTATTGCTTTCCTCGCTGTGCTTAATGGCCTCGTTCGTCTTCTGGGTTGCCTCTTTCACAATAGCCTCCCGCTGGGCATCGAGCTCTACTTTGGAATACATATTGCTCGTTTCTTGATGTCGTCCTTGATATCGTTCGATTTCCTGTAAATCTTCTACTTCCTCGAACCTCTTATTTTGATATCGCTCTTCGCGTTCAAGAAGCGTACATGTCACAAACTGATGACCATTATCCAGCCACAGATAAATTTCATTCGTCGAGCGAGGGTCATAGCACACCTTAACTCGCCACGTTTTACCCGCACGCGCCTTAACGAACCATTGCTCGCGCATCGCCAGATCGCATCCGTAATGCATACCCTTAAATTGAATCCCCGCAGAGGTTACTGTAGCTTCTCCTTGCAGCATCAAATTCAACTTCACGATATGCTCTGGCTGTTTCTTGAGTCGGCCATTCCGATTAATGATTCCCCAACGCCACAACTCTCTCGGTATTGGTGTTACATCTTCTGCAACCATGAATTCATTCCGGTCATACCAGAGCATATGATGATTATTATTGTGATACAAAACATTTTGGATCATGATTTTAGTGAACTCGCGGAGGGTCAACTTCGCATCCAAGCGATAATCTCTTTCGCCACGTTCGCGAAATCGCTCTTTGATAGCTCCCGGAATGAATCGGATGCTTCGCAGGTTGGTTAATCGGAATTGCTGTTCTACAATTCCCTTCCAGTCTGCACGATAAGGAGGAGCGTTTTCTACGTCCACACCCAATACATCGATAAGATGACTTGGTTTATTGCCTTCAAGCTCTCCCCGGTCCGCCGTCAGTTTTTGAGGCAAATGGCTGCTTACCCACTCCTCAGGTTCAATAGCGATTCCAAATTGCGCACAAAATCGAACCTTATCGGTCGTCGTATTGGCAAGTGCCATCATGGCCCCAATCCAGCTAGGACCTTCTAACCCAATATAAATACCGGCAATGTATCGGCTGAATACATCAATCACGATGTAGATAATCGGACGGCCAATAATCCATTCTCGCCGATACTCACTAACCAAGTAAACGTCAGCTACAGTTGCGTCGATCTGAAATCGGGAGCCGGGACCGAAGCTTTCATAGGTAGAGCTTCCGAGAATCGGACGAAAGTCTAACGCGAATCTTTTATTTCCATGTCGGCTTTTTAGCGTATCTTCCAAGTCCATTTCTTTCTTGAACCAGTACTTGTATTGCCCGAATGTAGGCAACTTCTCAGGTGGAGGAAGAATGGGCACAAGAGCATTCCCGCTTTGTCTGAACCCAGATGCAAAGAATTTTTCGAGTGTTTTCTGATAGGCATGCTTTAGCGGCGCTTTATCCTTGTTGTTATAAAACAATCGGATGCCGGAACGAAGTAACTGCTTGGTTTCCTCGTCGATATTAATGCCTACAGGCGCGTCTTCAAACTTTCTCGGACGACCACGCTTTATCTCCTTTGGTTCCCTGTCATTTCCGAAACTCCCGCAATTATTGAAGTGGGGCAATAGGGCGTTTTTCATCTTCCCACCTTGCCAATATCTACGCAAATAACGGTAAAGGGTGCTCTTATGTAGACCTGTCCGTTCTTGTGCTTCTCGAATTCGCGCTCCTCGAAACCCTTTATCGAAGCACGCCGGTTCGTCCACAACAATTTCTTTGATTGCGTCCCATGATTTATCTCGCAAAGACAGATGCTCGCTATCAATTCCTGAATCCAATAAAGGGATGCTGTCGTTAATCCATTCAATTTGTCTACAAAGATTCGACTCAAAACCGACTGTATACTCAGTGTAAGTCTTCATGACTGGAAATGCTTTGTCATCTTGCATCGCAATGATAAAGAGCAAATCTCTTGAGGGTGATATCCATAATATACGTTCGATAAGACGATTCTCAGAGTGAGACAGGCTCCACTCAACAACCATATTCTCAAACAGAGTTTGCAAGATTTTTACCCGCCTTTCGCAAGCTTTTCGACCTGTACGTTAACAATGAAGTCCTTCGCTGCAAGCGTTGGCTGAATTCTTTCATTCATATTTACCGACCATATCTTACGAGCAATAAAGTGACGAAACATCGCCAATGATGTACCTACTTCCAGTCCTAGTTGTTCATCGCAAGATAAGCAGGCTCTAGCAATTGTTTCTCCATCTTGCAAACGAGATGCCAGCATTCGCTGCAAATTCTGAACTGTATATACGCCTAATTCGGAAACATCATCGTTATGATACTCTTTGTGAACCCATTCGATATTTCGAATCAATGCTTCAGGCAAGTCTTGATCCGTGATCATTCCCCAATCGACATGTCGCGATTCCCAATACAACCTCTCAATTTCGAATTTTTCAATCGTACGCTCATTTTCAATTTGAGAGGCAGGCTTTACCGTCCTAGCATAGTTTTTATCTTTGAACGTAATCATGAAGTCCGTTGTCATCACAATCGGGATTCCGGTTTTAGGATCTGTTGGATGCTCAACGCCTACTTTTTCTGCAATTAACAAAGTTTCTTCGAGTGGAAGAAGGGGGAACTGCTCGCGGATATCCGATACATCATCGGAATAATCCAGCAGATAGCAATAATCGCGTTCGATATCAGAAAGTAACTCATGTCTTCGGCCAGTCGTCCAGCCAACTCCACGAGTTGCTCTGCCTTCCGAGGGAACGTCTTGAATTCTAAGCCAAGGAAGGTATTCCTTGCCCGTCCCTTGGCCTCTTCCTTCTTTAATGAATCGTTCAATCTTTGCTTCCGTGATCTCGCGTTTTCTTTTTGCCATGATGTCACCTCCACGAACAAAAAAATAGGGCTACCCGAAGGCAGCCCCAAATGGAGTCATGTTGATTGTTCTAGATGTCGATTCTGTAGACAGTAGAAGAGCTCCTTGTAGCAGTATGGCCAGAAATGTGAGTCTAATACTTTATTTTCTCAGTCTACAACTTTATTTTCCTAGTCTAATACTTTATTTTTCAGTCTAATACTTTATTTTCTTTTGACACAAAGGATGTTCTTATTCTTCTACCCTACTCAACCGTCACACTCTTCGCCAAGTTCCGTGGTTTATCCACGTCAAGGCCACGAGCGACAGAAGCGTAGTAAGCAAGCAATTGCAATGGAATGACGGTCAGAATCGGTGTGAGCATTGGCAGTGTGGCTGGCATGTAAATGACCTCATCCACACTCTTCGCCAGGTCGTGGTTGCCTTCAGTCGCAAAGCCCAGTACATGAGCGCCGCGAGCTTTTACTTCCACGATGTTGCTTACCGTTTTTTCGTAGATGTCTGGTTGCGTAGCCAAAGCTACAACTGGAACATTATCTTCAATCAGCGCAAGTGTACCGTGCTTCAGCTCACCAGCTGGATACGCCTCGGAGTGAATGTAGGAGATTTCCTTCAGCTTCAGAGAGCCTTCCAGCGATACCGCATAGTCGAGGCTGCGGCCGATGAAGAACAGGCTGCTTACCTCTTTTGTGCCCTCTGCAAAGCGACGAATTTGATCATCGTCATTCAGCATGGAAGCGATTTTGCCAGGGATCTCGCTCAGGTGCTCAACAACCTCAGCAACCTCAGCAGCCGCCATGGTGCCTTTTACTTGAGCCAGATACAGGCTGAACAAGTACAGGGCAACGACTTGGGAGGTGTATGCTTTCGTAGATGCTACCGCTACTTCTGGGCCCGCCCACGTAAAGATCACTTCGTCAGCTTCACGAGCTACAGAGCTGCCTACCACGTTGGTGATAGCCAATACCTTCACGTTGCTCTTCTTCGCCTCACGTAGCGCAGCCAGCGTGTCTGCTGTCTCACCAGATTGGCTGATGACGATCATCAGTGTCTTGTCTGTGTAGATCGGATCACGGTAACGGAACTCAGAAGCCACTGCTACCTCTACAGGTACGCGAGTCCATTTTTCGATAACATCCTTACCGACGAGACCTGCGTGCATGGAAGTACCGCATGCCACGATGTAGATTCGATCGTATGTCGCCAGCTCCGCATCGCTCATTTTCAGCTCAGGCAAAATCACTCGCTTGTTGTCCTCGTCAATGCGGGCACCCATGGTATCGCGAACAGCTTGAGGCTGCTCGTGCATTTCCTTGAGCATAAAGGAATCATATCCGCCTTTTTCCGCTTGTACCAGATCCCACTCGACATGGAACAGTTCCCGCTCGATTTTCTCGCCGGTCTCTGCGTTCATCAGTTCCACACCATCGCGAGTCAATACAGCCATTTCGCCTTCGTTCAAAATGTACACGTCACGTGTATGCTCCAAAATAGCCGGGATATCAGAACCGATAAAGCTCTCGCCTTGACCCACACCAACTACCAACGGGCTAGCCAAACGAATCGCTACCAGCTTATCTGGCTCGTGCTCTGTCATGATTCCCAATGCATAGGCACCACGCATGCGTTGAACAGCACGACGCGCTGTAGAAACGATATCGCCGTCGTACATGTCAGCGAGCAAGTGAGCGATAACCTCGGTATCTGTCTCAGAAGTGAACGTGTAGCCTTTTTCCAGCAGCTCTTCTTTCAATGGCAGGAAGTTTTCGATAATCCCGTTGTGAACGACTGCAAAAGCCGATTTCTCGTCTGTGTGTGGGTGGGAGTTCTCGTCAGACGGTTTTCCGTGTGTCGCCCAACGTGTATGCCCGATTCCCATAGAACCAGCCAATGGATTCGACTCCAAACGACCTTCGAGAACAGCCAGTCGACCCTGAGCTTTTGAGTACTCCAATCCGTTTGCATTCACGACAGCGACCCCTGCTGAATCATAGCCGCGATACTCCAGCTTGCGAAGTCCTCCGATCACGATGTCTTGCGCTTGTTTATTTCCAATATATCCAACGATTCCGCACATAAGTGTATGGTCCCCTTCCAATTTGGCGAGGGACTTCGACCCGAACAATGGTACGGGGGTGAGTCCCCCGCCATTCCATGTTTTTTATATGATCATTCTGTTTCATCTATTTCGGCAATGGTAAAAAACGTATCACACGCAAGGTTTTGTCCATCAGATCACCCTGATGTTTTGTCCCTGTGCTCTGCGGCAGTGATACTGCTGCCGGGAGGTATCCGCCGAATGCTTCGATAAACCTCCACCTCGTCCACTGGGCTCCATGTCGGGCAGCCTCAGTGCTGGCGCTTTTCAATGGTATGCATTTGATTTACGATGCTTGTTCTTTTTTGCACAATCCCTCCCAATTTTTTCTTTCTTGGTGCTAGCGCACATGAACACTGTACCACAGATTGTGGAGAGCGACAATATCTCGTCGTCGTATTTTAGTTGTATGCAAAAGGGAGCGGCATCGAAACCGCTCCCTGCTACTTTTTACACTAATTTTACACCAGTTCTTGTTTAACCACGTCAACAATCCGATTCACGAGCCCTTCCAACTGAGCCGCATCTGGACCTTCTGCCATGACACGTACGATTGGCTCTGTTCCGGACGGACGAACCAGAACGCGACCATTGCCAGCCAAATCTTCTTCCACTTCACGAATCGCCTGCGCAATCGCTTCATTGCCATTCAGCTTTGACTTGTCCTCTACACGGACATTGATCAGAAGCTGCGGATACTTGACCATCACTTGTTTGAGCTCGGACAACGGCTTGCCAGACTCCTTGATGATGTTCAAGAGCTGCAAACCAGTTAACAGACCGTCTCCTGTCGTATTGTAGTCCAGGAAGACGATATGACCGGATTGTTCGCCACCGAGATTATAGCCGCCGCGCAGCATCTCTTCTACTACATAGCGATCCCCTACAGCAGTCTTCGTCGTATTGATGGAGCACTCTTCCATCCCTTTAAAGAAGCCCATGTTGGCCATTACTGTCGTGACAACTGTATTGTTGTTGAGCTTTCCTTTTGCCTTGAGTGCTCGTGCACAGACCGCCATAATATAGTCGCCGTCGATGATTTCACCAGTATTATCTACTGCAATGCAGCGATCCGCATCCCCATCAAAGGAAAGACCCAGGTCAGCTTTATGCTTCAATACTTCTTCTACTAGACGTTCAGGATGCGTTGAACCGCACTGGTCATTGATGTTGATTCCATTCGGATTCGCACCAATCGTGATCACTTCAGCGTCCACATCCGCAAACAGACGAGCTGCCAATGATGAGACAGCACCATTTGCACAGTCCAGGACTACTTTCAGACCGTCAAATCGCTCAGATACGGTACTCTTCAAGTGAGAGAGGTACTTTTGTCCACCCTCAAGGAATTCCAGAACCGTCCCGATTTGTTCGCCTGTTGGTCGAGGCAAAGTGTCCTCTGCCGCGTCCAAATACTGTTCTACTTCAGCTTCCACTTCGTCGGACAGTTTAAAACCGTTGCTGCCGAAGAACTTGATTCCGTTATCCGGAAACGGATTGTGAGAGGCGGAGATCATAACACCCGCATCTGCACCAAGTGCACGTGTGAGATACGCTACCCCCGAGGTGGAGATAACACCCAATCTGACCACTTCTGCTCCAACCGATAACAGTCCAGCCAAAAGTGCGTTTTCCAGCATTTGTCCGGAAATGCGCGTATCGCGCCCAATCACCACTTTTGGTTTCCCTTCCTGCTTGTGTCTGGTGAGAACGTAACCGCCAACGCGTCCGATTTTAAATGCCAGTTCGGGTGTCAGTTGTGTATTTGCTACACCGCGTACACCGTCTGTTCCGAAATACTTCCCCATGATTGTCCCTCATTTCCTTCCTTGTGCACACAACAGCTTATGTCTACCTTTGCTTGTTCGTGATTTGAATTGTGACCTTTCTAGGTGCGCCCGCAGAAGTCTTGATATACTCCGACTGATTGAAGATGTAATTCAATGGTACTTCGTATACACCCGCCGGCATATTGCTGACATCTGCTACGACCTGCAAGTCTTCATGCCTCAACTGATTCAGCACGTCTGGTGCGCCGATCACGTCGAAGTCGATTGTAGACATCTCCTGGCCATCGGTGGATAGTACCTTTGCTTCCATGCTTTCTGATAGCCCGCTAATGCGAATCGGAATTTTATCCAAACGCTTGGTCGTTGATGGAACGACTTTCAGCGATACGGTCACATACTCCGGCTCGACCTTCACAATATTATCCATTAACGGTATCTTTAACTCTATATCGCGATCTGATGTAATGTTGCCGAGATCGATTTCCGGGCCTGGGTATGTGTTGGATTTGATGCCATCAATGACTTCCTTCGGTCCATATACCGTGACCTCTTCCACATTCATACCCATACTAGCCAAACTATAGCCATTTGGTAATTCATTCGTCAAGTTTAATTTGATTGGCACTTTGGCAAACGGACTCGTTACGGGGATGTTCACTTCTACCGTAAGTGGCACCACATCCGCCCCTTGAATCACGTTACCAGACTTGTCCACGACTTTGAGCGGAACCGTTGTCTTGATTGCCGAAGTAGCCCCTTCCAAGTCAACCGAAGCCTTAACTGCTGCTACCTTATTCACTTGGCTTTCAGGTACCCTTACAAGCGCCCTAAACGGCTTCACAATAGGCTCTCCAGCCGTGTAACCAGGGGCGACCTGTCCCAATTTCTCCACGGAAACTTCACGCTCAACGGTCTTTTTCTCTTCCAATGTAATTTCCACGATATTCGGGATGATCCCTACCTTGACTTCATCCGGGAATCCTTTGTACTGGACAGGTACACGATGTGTTCCTTTTCCCAGGCTTGTCGCATCGACATACACTTCCCACGATTCCTCTGGGAAGAAATTGTGTCGATAAAAAGGATTATTGCTTTCCAAGGCGACCTTTACCGTTCGTTGCTGCTTGACCACCTGATAACGATCGGTATCGTATCTCACATGCAAATTGACACTATCAATAAAAGTTGGCTGACTTGCCTCAGGAGTCGTCGTTTGTTCTGCTTCCAGATTGACAATCATCCATGTCATGATAGCCAAAAGCAACGCAACAGCACGTGCAAACCAGTGACTGTTTAACCATTTATCCATGTTTTCGCCTCCATTGCCAACGACTTCCCATGGATTTGCCTTTGGA
Source organism: Brevibacillus sp. AG (assembly GCF_028369215.1). NCBI lineage: Bacteria > Bacillati > Bacillota > Bacilli > Caryophanales > Paenibacillaceae > Brevibacillus > Brevibacillus sp. AG. The sequence continues at coordinate 90,067 of NZ_JAQMYO010000016.1, forward strand.
CAGAGGCTGAAGCTGTTCTGTCAGCATCTCTGCCAGTTGCGCCTCCGTCAGATTGCGATTCATTGCTCCATGCGCGGCAAAGGACACCTGACCAGTCTCTTCGGATACGATGATCGCAATGCCATCGGAAACCTCACTTAACCCTATTGCCGCACGATGGCGCGTCCCCAACTCCTTGGAGATGGAATTGTTTTCAGACAGTGGAAGATAACAGGCAGCAGCCATAATCATGTCTTTTCGCATAATGACTGCACCATCATGCAACGGTGTATTCGGGATGAAAATATTAATCAACAGCTCTGAGCTGACTCGCCCGTTAATGCCAATACCCGTTTCCACGTAGTCATTTAGACCCGTCTCTCTCTCAATGACGATCAATGCACCAATACGACGCTTGGCCATGTACGTAACCGATTTGCCCACCTCTTGAACCAAGCGGCTAACAGCCTCGTCATCCTGCGTACTGCTTGAACGGGAAAAAAGCTTGCCTCGACCAAGCTGCTCCAGTGCTCGACGCAACTCCGGTTGGAAGATGATGACGACCGCCAAAACCCCGAATGTAAAAGCTTGATTCATCAGCGCGTGCAGTGCCGTCAGCTGAAAATATTTGCTAAGGAACCATGTGATGACGATGACCATAATCCCCTTCAGCAATTGTACAGCGCGCGTCCCGCGAATAAGCATAATGATTTTATAGAACACGTATGTAACGAGTAAAATATCCGTTGCATACCGTAGCAAATCCCCATATTCCATGGATATCGATATCATAACGAAGCCCCCATATCTCGCTCCATCTAATGAAGTCAGTCTATCTCCTGCGGAAAAAGCACGGCTCCACTGCCGTGCTCTGATAGCTGTACTCTCTATTTTCTCTTATGGCAAGATCGGAAGCAAGTCATTTCCAATATTTTTCACCTCATACCAAATCCAATCTACGATTGCTTCGATTGATTCGGTATTTCCCACGACTTGGGCGGTCGATGCAACGAACACTTTTCCTTCAATAGCCACAACATTTCCTGTTACATGGCCTTGAACATCTACGTTTCCGTTGCGGACAACCAAGTCTCCATTAATATTGGTTCCTGCTGGTACAACTACGACATTGCGTTCACGATCTATTTTTAATTTATCCAAATTAGCAGATGATACCTGTAAAGTGTCATCCCGGTCAAACCAACTGTTGAATACGCTGCCGGTCATCAAAAAGAGAAATACCGCTGCAGCTGTCAAAAACGGATGATTTCGAAGCCATCCTGATAACAGATTCGCTTTTGTCGGCGCAGGCAATTGCGCAAGTACACGAGCTGTAAAATCAGAAGAGACATGAATATGTGAAGCGCTTTGAACAAACGCGATGGCTCTCTGCAACTCATGCATATGCTGGCGACAATTCACACAAGACTGTATGTGTGTTTGCAATTGCAGATTGGCTAATTCATCAGTGTCCCCATCTAAATATTCGTGGATGAGGCAAATCATATCCCGGCATTCCATCGTGATTTTCTCCTTTCTCACATCAATCGCAACTTGCTGCGTAATGCTTCCCTTCCTCGGTGGATACGCGTCTTGATTGTCGTTATGGGAAGCTTTACGATATCGCTGATCTCCTGCAACGACAAATCCTCAATATAACGCAAGATCATAATCGAGCGATATTTGGGCTGTAAATGAGACAAAGCATCTTGCACCGTCTCCTGCAGCTCCTGCGTTACGACTTTGTCTTCCGGTGTTCGCTCGTTAGAAGACAGGCGTGAATACCAGTCCAGGCCTTGCCCTGGTTCGGTTTCTTCATCCAATGAAAAGTCAGGTCGTTTTTTCCGGCCACGGTCGATACATAGATTGGTCGCGATCCTGTAGATCCACGTGGAGAACTTATAGCTGTCATCGTATGAATGCAAATTGGCATAGACACGCAAAAATGTTTCTTGCGCGATGTCCTCTGCATCCTGACGGTTTCCCACCATACGATATGCGAGCTGAAATATCTTGTCTTTATAAATCTCGATTAACTCCGCAAAAGCTTCACGGTCTCCGCGTTTTGCCCGCTGAGTCAACCGTTTCTCTACAAAATCCATGCGATCCTCCCCACAATACCGTAATCCTATATACGGATGATACTGCATATGGTTTCATTTTTTATCTTGTGTTTGTGCGGATAATTTGTTGGGAAATAGAGGAATAAGCGTTTTGCTTTCCTCTATATATAAGTAATGATAGCTCATTTATCTCACGGGTGGAAAGGAGAGTGCAACGATTGTCAAAAAAAGACGTTCTCCTCGAGATTGAGATGCTGCGAAAAGAACTCAACGAACAGTACAAAAAACAAGCCTGCATTACTCCAGAATTAGTTACGCTAAGTGTACAACTGGACCAGCTATTAAATAAACTTCGTCTCCATCCTTAGAATGTACCGCTTTCCCCTATCAATGTAAAGATGCGGAAAAACAAAAAAAGAGGGCCAAAAGCCTCTCTTTTTTCATGATGATCTTCATTTATTTTACAGTAATTTATCGCCAAAAACGGAACTCATTAAAGCGACTGCAACGCGAGCTGTCATGTTTTCTCGGTCTAGAATCGGGTTGACCTCTACGAATTCTGCCGAACAAAGAATATCTGCATCTGCCAGCATTTCCAATGAGACATGCCCTTCACGATAGGAGATACCACCTATTACTGGCGTCCCTACTCCCGGAGCATCGTGTGGATCAAGTCCATCCAAATCGAGACTCAAATGCACGCCATCTGTGTTTTTGGACACATGCGCGATTGCTTCATCCATAACTCGAGCCATACCCAATTTATCAATTTCATGCATGGTGAAAACCTTCATTCCAATACGCTTGATCAATTCACGCTCACCTTGATCCAGATCACGCGCACCGATGATGACCACGTTTTCTGCTTGTACCTTTGGTGTATATCCCCCAATGCTCGTCAGACGCTCATGCCCATAACCCAAGCTCGCTGCCAAAGGCATACCGTGAATATTTCCCGATGGAGAAGTGGCACCCGTATTCAGATCACCATGAGCATCAAACCAAATCACGCCCAGGTTTTTTACGTGCTTAGCCACACCTGCAATGGTTCCAAGGGCAATGCTGTGATCGCCCCCCAATACGAGTGGGAATCGACCAGCAGTCATGATATCGCTTACAACATTGGCAAGCTTTTCATTGGCTTCCACGACTTCATCCAGGTATTTATGATTTTCCGTCTCGGTGAAGTGATGAGGGCGCGTTACAAAAATATCTCCTCGGTCTTCAATATTGAAACCCATCTTTTCCATGCGTGCTACCACACCTGCATAACGGATAGCGCTAGGTCCCATATCAACTCCGCGGCGGTCTGCACCTAGATCCATCGGTACACCAACAATGCTCATGTTTTTGTTCATAGAAGTGCCACCCTTTCCTTCGTTCATTCATTCTCTACCCCTATATTGTAGCCCCGGAAAGCAAAATGACTCAACTCGACATGATTTTGCATAAATAACCTGTCGGACAAGCTTTGTCAAAAACACAAAAAAACGAGCAACCATTTCGGTTTCTCGTTTCTAGTAAGCATATGGAGCGGGTGATGGGAATCGAACCCACGCGACCAGCTTGGAAGGCTGGAGTTCTACCATTGAACTACACCCGCATATAAAAATGGTCGGGAAGACAGGATTCGAACCTGCGACCCCTTGGTCCCAAGCCAAGTACTCTACCAAGCTGAGCTACTTCCCGATAAGTGGCGTGCCCTGAGAGATTCGAACTCCCGACCTTTTGATTCGTAGTCAAACGCTCTATCCAGCTGAGCTAAGGGCACCTATTATAATTTTAAAAAACTGGTGAGCCATGAAGGACTCGAACCTTCGACCCTCTGATTAAAAGTCAGATGCTCTACCAACTGAGCTAATGGCTCGCAAAATGGCTGGGGTACTAGGATTTGAACCTAGGAATGACGGAGTCAAAGTCCGTTGCCTTACCGCTTGGCTATACCCCAACAACCCGCAAAATAAAAAAATGGTGGGGAGAGACGGATTCGAACCGCCGAACCCGGAGGGAGCAGATTTACAGTCTGCCGTGTTTAGCCACTTCACTATCTCCCCATTTTTTATGGTGGAGGCTGACGGGATCGAACCGCCGACCCTCTGCTTGTAAGGCAGATGCTCTCCCAGCTGAGCTAAGCCTCCAAATCCCTGACAAAGTGACGAGTATGCTGCTTAGCATACTCTGAGAACTTTGCAGGTACCTTAACCATTGTTAAGGCGTTTT
>NZ_JAQMYO010000017.1:0-92746 GCF_028369215.1 Brevibacillus sp. AG
CCGGGGGAGAACTGTCTTTTTGACGTTTACACAATTCCATGCTATTAATGAGTGAGAAACACGATTGCTTTGCAAAGGATGAGGAAGAGTGGCATTTGGGATTACACGAGACGAACTGAACCGTTGGAAGCAAGCCGTTAGTCGAGGCGAATTGGCATTTCTCACCCACTATTGGCTGGACCCACGGTTTCCTGGAATCAAAACCGTTACAAAAGTAGGCTGTGCCAATTATTCGTTACTGACAGACTGGTGCCTTGCCAACGGACTCGATCCTGTCTACATTCATAACCGAGCACCCTTCCCACATTTTGATTTACTTGGTGAAAAACAAATTCAGATTTTGCATAAGGAAGGTTTGTGGGATCACTTGGAGCGCTTCCGTATGCTGGATGATGGACGAGACTAGGACGGATCTTTTTGCACGTGATAGCCTCGATCACCATATGGCGCCAGCTTTTTCATCCATTTATCTTCGAGTTTTGCCAGTGCATCCTTCCCATCAAAATACGGATGGTCTTTCTTCTCAACCTTCTCTAATACTTCGATTTCAAAAGCGTCCGAACCGTATTTATCCCAGTCTTTTTGCAGCTCACGATTAGGATGCGAACCATGCTGAAGCATGAACTTTCTACCGTTGATCGTTTTTAAGTTATTCGTGCTGGCGATGAACACTTTGTCATTTTGCTTGTTCTTAATTTGATAAACGCCTGCATCGGTTTCTACTTCCTTGTACATCTGCTTGAGCTCTTGCTTGCGATTCATCTGTTGCGCCCCTCGTTCCTCTCCTTCATTTTCCACTGCGATCCGCCAATATTGACTGCCGTCAGCCTGTCTATCCATCAAACCAACATCGACTAAATATCTCCGCAAGGTCACATAATCGTCGTAGAGACCTTCCAAAATCTCATTCACTTCCCGCTCCGTGTAGAAACGATCGAGCTCAAATTTTTTGGAAATCTCTTCGAGTAAGATGAGTTTATGCTTTTGCTTGCGCGGGAATCGTTCTAATCGACCTGATAGTCCATTCGGCAAGAGTTTCTTTACGATCGCGGAATACTCTGCGGCATCGCCATCTTTCGAGGTATTCTTTTGCTTGCTTGATCTGGCATCGTTGGTCGTTTGATGTTTATCCGCTTCATGCAATAACTCCATCATGACCAGAAATACCTTGGCCTGACGTTCTTTTTCCTTGAGTGCAAAGCGGTGATTACGGATCGTCGATGCACTGCCGATCCCCATTTCATTTTGAACCTCGGCGTCTGTCTTGCCCTGGTAAAAGAGGCGAAGCAAATTAACCTGATGATCAGACAAGCCCGTCAATCGTTTATCCAACTGGCTCAAGTGAGTAAAGACAGAACCGTGCACAGCCTCGATGTGATGGCGCATAAAGCGGGACGCTTCGTACAGGGCACCCTCCACTGGATAAATAATTCCTTTCTCCACCTGTTCCCCACAGAGCAAACACATATAATGTTCGTCTTGTTCGATGTAACCTTGCTTCCATTCTTGAAGGGAAGCGCTCCAAAATGCCTCATGAAGACTCATATATAAACACAACCTTTAATCGTTTGATTTATTATAGATAACTTATCATTACGTTTGTTTTATGTCAAACAAAAAAGCTCCCTGTTGTGTATTTGCACAACAGAAAGCCTTTTTGTCTATGCTTCACTTGCTCGCATCGCAAGACTTGCTTGGGCTAGCTCTTTTAAAAATGCCTGGCGATCGCCTTTATAGAAACGCCCCTCTGTTGATGTCCGGTTTTGCCGATAGCGGATCGCCAAGCGGTTTACCATACGATTGATCTCCAGATGCTGTTCCTCTTCCATTGTAAAACGTACGGCGTATTCGTAATAGTCCGTTTCCCACGGAATCGTGCGAACGACGTGGCCGTACATTTTCAGAGCCTGTCCGCACAATTCCGTCGCAAACTGCAGAACGAGCTGGTCATTGGCTGGCATTTTGAGATGAGAGAGAAATCGAAGTCCACCTGCTCCGATATCCTCGATCAATACCTGTGTGCTCCCAATCTCCATGGTTTTCCCTTTGATCAGCACAATAGTCATGTCTGCACAGAGGGCGTATTCTAGACGTAAGCGAAAAAATTCACGTTGATGCCCCTCTGATCTACCTGGCATTGTCTTCTCCTTCTTTCTCTTCTCATAGTGGGTAATACGCAAAAGAAAGAGCGCCTGTCACCTTGGCGCCTTTCTTTTTATTTTTTGGGCTTTCGGTATTTGATCTCCTGCTCTTTCACCTGAAAGCGATTCCATAATTCTCTCTCATCATGTGTGATGGAATCATGCTTTTCCAGCCGGAAGAGGAGTCTAACGACCACCCAAACAATCAAAAGAAACGCAAAAAAGATAACCAGTGTAAGAAAGATCATATAACCTGCCTCCTCCCATTTACTAACAACATATGGGAGGAAGCAAAATAAGATAACCAAATGTGTCAAAAACGTGACAAACCTTCTTGTTTAGAAGGTAGTCACACATCGCGGCTTCTCGGGAACAGCAAACAGCCTATCCAAAATGGGAAGCTTTTCTGGAGCATCCAGCTCCAATTGGCCGTATTGATACAGCTTGTGGGCAGTTACTACCCCCATCACGAGTGAAGAAAAATCCGAAATATCTAGCTGCACCGCAATGTCAGGCTCCACTGCCTCCCCTAGTTCCGGACGACCATCGATAAACTTGATGAGCCATGTTCCTGCATTCTCAGGCAGAAACGAATCGCGGATCGTCAGCTTCACATTTACCGTTTCCGAACCAAAATGGTGGTGGGACAGCTGACGGAAAAATCCCGGCACATCAATGATCCGATACATCAGACCGACTCCAGATGCATGACTCTCATGATATATGCTCCACAACATTGTATCCGTTCCATTACCCGGATCAGATAACAACAAGTGAAAGTCTTCATCCGGCGTCGTGAACTCAATCCGTTGAATCTGATCGGCTTGACTACGAAGGAAAGAGAGCAATTGCGCGAGTGCTTCGCGGTTCTCATACTGAAGCTCTCTTACTTCTATGTTGTTGAAGAGTTTGTTTTTTTCATGGGCGCCCTGGAACTGGAAAGCAAGATAGCCTTCTAACCTTCCTTCCTTTTTGTAGCCGACGACAATCATTTCTGGAACATCGAGGAGTCTGTCCCAGTCCCGCTCTGTTCGCTTAATCATGCCATGTGTTTGACGGGCGATTCGATGATAACAAGCAGACAGTTCTTCTATGTCCTCTTTTCCTATATAGACGATTTTGTCCTTGCCTACAAACGGCAGGCTGGACGGCTTGAACTTGTATTGGTGAACCTTGGTCCCTACTCCAAAACCCATTTGCTTGTAAAAATCAACACGAAACGGATAGAGAGAGACCAGCGAGATTCCCCGCTCCCGATAGCTGGAAAGAAAACCTCGCAGCATCGACATGGCCACTTTTTCCTTTTTATGCAAAAGGTCTACGGCGACCAGCCCAATCCCGCCAGTCAAAAGCGGTGTGCCGTGAACATTCATAGGAAAATCGTACCATTTCATAATCCCCACTATTCGTCCATCACGGTAGCATCCGTGGTAGCTGACGTGTGGGTCGTTTTCAATCGTCTCCCTTACGCGTTCGGCAAATCGCTGTCTGCTCTCTGCACCCAGTAGATTGCTTCCAGGGTAGCTCATCGCTGCAATCCTAACGACCTCATCGATATCGTCAATGGAAACTGGTCGAACCTCCTCCATCGTCCCATGCACTCCTGTCCGCAAGAATTTGGGCATCTAGGAAAATAGTATCGATGAATGTTCCAACTGGCAATATGTAGTTTGTATTTTTTGGAAAACTGTAACCAATTATTTGAAAAACGCCCGCACTCGGCGGACGTCTTTGAATTTAGTGTGTCTGTTTGACTCGGTTTCCTTTTGCGATCACAAGCGTCAGAACAAAGCTGGCTATCGCAAGCACTAAGGTGCCTGTGAAGACTACATGAACACCACTAGCCAACAAGTCTCGGATCTGTGCCAGCTGTGCCACTGGAATCGATCCGTGTTCAAACGAGGCCCCTAAATTCGCATGACCACTTGCTACAGTCACCATGTTGAACAACATTCCGAATACAGCTGCCCCGAAGGTTTGGCTAAATGTACCCGTGAACGTATTGAGGGCAACCGCTGTCCCCCTCTTGTCGACTGCAACGGACGATTGAATTTTTACCATGATGATCGGAGAAATGAGTCCCATTCCCAAACCAATTAAGCCTACAGCCACATAAATGAGGTATCCCGCTGACTGAGCGGACAGGAAGCTCAACAATGTTGTCGCTACCGTCAGAACGGCAGTTCCTGCGACAAACAACTGTTCAGCTCGCAGCTTGCCTAACAAGTTCCCTGCAAGGATAGAGCCTATCGTCCAGCAAACCGGCATCGGTGTCAGGACAAAGCCAGCCATTGTCGCACTTTCTCCCAAGACTCCCTGGCTCCAGATCGGCAAGTAAACCACCATGCTGATGACAATTCCATTGGTCAAGAGTGTCAGCAAATTGATCATGGTCACGTTTCGATTGGTAAAAAGCGAAAGCGGAATCAGCGGCTCAGGCGATTTCTTTTCCACTGATACAAAGATTAGATAGCTCACCAATGCAAATACGATCAAGGAAATCGTCACCGGACTGGTCCAGGATTGATTTTGGCTACCTGTTAACAAGGCATACAACAAGGCGATGGTCCCGACCGAAAAAATAAGCGCGCCCGGATAATCGATATGGCGCTTTTCTTTGACGGCAAGCTTTTCCTTGTACATAAAGACGAGCATGAAAAACGATACGAGGCCAAAAGGTAAGTTAAGAAAAAAGATATAACGCCACGTCAATGTATCGACCAAAAATCCTCCGACCAACGGACCTGCCACACCGGAAAGTCCCCATACAGCACTAATCCAGCCCTGCGCTTTTGCTCTGGCAGTCTGCTCGGTGTACAAATCTCCGATGATAGTCATCGTAATCGGCATGACTGAACCTGCACCCAAGCCTTGAATGGCACGGAAAACAATGAGCTGCCACATCGACGTCGCCACTCCACAGAGCGTGGAACCTAACAAAAAGATACCGATACCGATTAACAATACGTTTTTTCGGCCAAATAAATCAGCCAGCTTGCCGTAAATGGGAGCAGATACGGCAGTGGCAAGCATGTAGATGGCGTATACCCAGCTCACCTGTTCAAAGCCTGCCAAATCACTCGTAATGCGTGGTACGGCTGTACTCACAATCGTTCCTTCCATCGCAGCAAGGAATGTCGAGAGCATTAGGGCAATCATAATCTGTAGTCTCATCTCGATCTCCTCTCTCTATCTACGCATGATTGCGAGCAGTGAAAAAGCATTGTCTAGTATATCACATTAGAGAACGTGTCTTCGCCAATCTTTCTCGCCCAACGAAAAACCTCGTCTTGTCGATGACAAGCGAGGCATTGTTTTTCCGATCAGGGTTATCGATTGGCTGCGCGTAGTTTCACTGCTGCAAACACCTGCTGGTAATAATGCACTTCATGTGGAACAAAGTCAGGTTTTGACGCGATCATCGCTGTATCTTTTTGCTCACCATTTTCCAATAGCAAAAATCCAATCACCGTTATCTGCCCGATTTCGTCCGCAAACAACCGCTCGAGCTCTTGCAGATTGACCCAAAACAGCCCCGTGACTTCTTCTTCCTGTACACGGTACGCACGTAAGGGTTGATCGCATTCATACAAAAAGGTATGGCACATTTCCTTATCAATGATGGAGGGTGCAACCGTTACATCACGAATCACGCCTAGCTTGTCCAATTCCTCAAAGCCCACGGACAAGCCCAGCTCCTCCTCCAATTCCCGCACGCCGTCACATGGCTGTTCCGAAGCGAGAAGATGACCGGCAGAGGTAATGTCGAGCAAGTTCGGACAAGTATCCTTTTGTGGATGTCTTTTTTGGAACAACAATTCGATCTGCTCATCTACTACACGGTAAATCCAGCAGTGAAAGGTTTGGTGCCACAGTCCCAAGCGGTGTACTTCGCTACGCGCTTCTACCCCGATGTGCTGCCCTGCTTCGTCAAATATGTCTAGCTGCTCTTCCTGCATGTTTTCCACCCCATGACTTGTCTCTTGCGCTTTTCTTTTCCCCAAGTTACATTCCCGGTCCAGATCGTGAATTCCTCTCTATGGACGAAAGAAGGGACAGCGACAACCGCCATCCCTTCTATCACCATTAGTTGATCGATACTTCATCTAGCATCAAGTAGCCAACAGGGCTCAGCCAGAAGCCCTTTACATTCTTGGATGTAACCGCCACATGGTCAATCGTGCGGATGGGAAGGATCGGTACTTCCTTCAGCTCGATTTCTTGCAGCTTTGCGTAAATTTCATTACGTTTTTGCGTATCTTTTTCGCGACGTCCTTCTTCAATCAGCTTGTCTACCTCTGGGTTGTTGTAGAACGCCATGTTACCTGCGCTGCCTTTCGAAGTGCTGTGGAAGACGTTGTACTGGTTGTAGTCGCCATCCCCTGTTGCATTGCCCCAGCCCCCGATGAACATCGCATGCTCACCATTGTCTGTGTGCTCCAGATACGCACCGTATTCCATGACTTTGATCTCCAAATCAATGCCAATACCTTTCAACTGTGACTGGATGACTTCTGCTACGTTCATGCGCTCTTTACGGTCATCTGTCACGATGGACGTTTTGAAGCCGTTCGGGTAACCTGCTTCTGCGAGCAGTGCTTTTGCTGCATTGACGTCATACGAGTAATCCTGGAGATTCGGGTTATAGCCAATTACTTTTGGCGACATCGAGGAAACCGCTTGTGTCCCTACATTGTTGTATACCCCTTGTACAATGGCTTGCTTTTCGATAGCATGCGCGACAGCTTGACGTACGCGTACATCATCAAATGGCTTCTTCTGCACGTTAAAGCCGATATAATCCACACCCAAGCCTTCTGCACGTACCATGTTCATGCCAGGAGATGCCTGTGCGCGCTCTACTTCTGTCACAGGAAGCTGGTCGCCGATGTGCGCTTCGCCTGCTTCGATCATCGCTACACGGGTCGTATCTTCTGGAACGACCTTGTACAATACTTCATCTACCTTTGGCTTTTCACCCCAGTAGGTAACATTTTTTGCGAGTTTCATATCTTGGCCCGGTGCCCACGATGCGAATTTGAAAGGCCCGGTTCCCACAGGCTGCTTCGCCAATGTATCGGAATGCTCTGCGATTGCTTTCGGGCTGATGATACTTCCTTCTGAGCTAGCCAAGATGGAGAGCAGCGGTGCAAAAGGATACTCCAGCACGAAATGTACAGTCTTGTCTTCCACAATCTTGATTTCTTTGATCATGGAGAAGTTGGATGCACGCGGTGATGCAACCTTTGGATCGAGTACACGTTCGAACGTCTTTTTCACAGCGTCTGCTGTAAACGGTGTACCATCGTGGAACGTAACGCCCTCACGAAGCTTAAACTCCCATGTCAAGTCGTCGAGCTGTTTCCATTCAGTAGCGAGTGTAGGCTTGTACTCGCCGTTTTTATCGCGAGAAACCAAACTCTCATATACTTTTCCATACACATAGTTTGCCGAAGGAATATTGGAGATGAAATGCGGGTCCAGATTGTTGGCGTCTGCTTTGCGGGCTACAATCAGGGTTCCCCCTTCTTTCGGAGCTTCTGCAGCAGTTGTATTTGTCGAACCGGATTGCTCCGAGCTTGCACCACCACATCCAGTCAGCGCAACACTAACCGTCAATGTCAGAGCCAACAAGGAACCGACCATGCGCGTTTTCTTCATTTGTGTCTACCCCCTGTAGAATACTGTCGAAAATTCTGAATGTATTTCTTATTTGCATTATACGGTAGATTTTCAATCGAACCTTTCAGCATCTTTACATCAATTTATAATATTTTTACTTTTATTTAATTTCACGCAGATGGAAAAATATGAAAAGATACTCTATTTCGTAGCTTCGGTGTAGAAGCGTATTTCCAGTCTTCGCTTCGGCCTACGCCCCACAAGTGGTAATGACTGTCCGCTCCGGCATGAATGACGGGAGCCGCTTCAAAAGTGGTAGCCTCAATGATGTATTCGCACGTTGAAGCTAAAATCGCTCCCGTCATTCATCCCTCCGCTCGGTCGGGCTCCAGAGGCGCTGTGACTGGAAACACGCTTCTTTGGCGTTGCTTTTACTGATTTTCCGATCTGTATATAAAGGGCAACAAGAAAATGATTGAAGGTTCTTCATGATTGTCCTTATTAAGCATTCTGATGAATGGATCTGATATGATAACAATTCATAGTTAGTTAAGTAACCATCTTGAATCGACTTTCAAGTAATTAATCAAAGCTACGCCGGAAGAAGTGCATTTCCAGTCCAAGCGCCTCTGGAGCCCTCTCAGCGTAGGAATGAATGGCGGGGAATTTCAGCTTTTATTACATACAAAAACGCTTTAGCGTTTTCTGGTTTGAAGCGGACAGTCAATCCCCCCTTGCGGGGCGGAGGCCGAAGCGTAGACTGGAAATGCACTTCTTCCTTCGCTACGGCCACTTTTATTAACAAATGAAAAATCCGACCTCCCCAAGAAACCTTGGAAGATCGGATCACTCTTACTATCTTTATGATTGTTTCTGCCAAACCATCTTGCCCGAGAAAACCACCGCTTCCTTCGGAGATAGTCTAGCAACAGCCTCGGCGGAGCATTTGGCACGGACGAAAACCGCATTTGCCTCATCTCCGACTTTCGGCCAAACCTGATTCCCAACTTGGTCCAGTGGAGTCACGCCACCTGTAACGAATCCCAGTGCTCGCGATAGAGATCGCTCATCAATCCAACGGAACCGTTCAGCCAAACGATTTGCTTTTTGCAGCATATCTCCGGTTCCAAATGGGTCCCAGTGATCGGTGATGTTGTCATTGCCCAATCCAACATGGACGCCTTTGGCATGAAGCATTGGAATCGGGATAGTCGGCATATCAATGGGCACAGCTGACATGACAGCGATTTGCTGCTCGGCAAAAAGCTCCGCAACCTCTTCTCCCACAGCAGTCGGAACCTCTCCTAGCCCGTAAGCATGACTGACAGTGACTCGACCTTGCCATCCCGCATCCTTCGTCATAACAGCCAGTTTTTTCATAATATAAACACCCAAATGTCCAGGCTCGTGCAAGTGCAAGTCAACATCTGCATTCGCTTCTACCGCTATGTCCATCATCGTATCAAGAGATTTCTCGATATCATCGTCAAACGTGGCAGGATCGACACCACCGACGAGACCAGCTCCATGCTTCATCGCCTCGCGAACGAGGGAAACAGAATCACTGCGCAGCAAACCATGTTGGGGAAACGCGACAATTTCCCAGGAAAGTTTTTCACGATAAGTTGCCAATGCATCCAATGTGGCTTCCAGGTTTTTCAGCCCAATGACCGGGTCAATGTTGCAATGGGTTCGCACGTGAGTAGCACCGTGCGATTGCACTAACTCCAACAGCTTTTCTGCACGCTCACGGGCGACGGGAAGCTGCCGAGGCAACAGTTCCTGCTCTTGTTCGATTCGAAAAAAACGATTGGGAGCAGGAAGAACAGCTTGCCACGGACCTCCATAAAATGTTTTGTCCAAATGAATGTGCATTTCCCGGAAAGAAGGAAGCATCAGTAGACCTTGTGCATCCCATACAGATACCCCATCAGGTATATCCACCGAAGCAGGTACGATTTTCTCCACGCGACCGTCCGTGAGCAAGACATGAAAACTCCCCGTCTTTGTTCCCGTGACAATGCCATTCGCCTCTGTATAACCACATTCCAGACTCGCATTTTTGATCCACAAGCTTTCGTTCATGCTCCGTCTCCATCCTTTTCTATCTAAATGTTTGCGTTATTCAATCGTAATGCCGTTTATCATCATGTACCCAGAAGGGCTGATCCAGAAGCCTTTGATGTTTTTGCTGATTGCAGCGACATGCTCAAGATTGCGGATTGGGACGATTGGTGCTTCTTGCTTTTCAATCTCCAACGCCTTTGCATAGATTTGCTTGCGCTTTTCCGTATCCTGCTCGTGGCGCCCCTCTTCGATCAGCTTGTCCACTTCTTTATTCACGTAGAATGTTGTGTTTCCGCCTTTGCCCAGAGAGCTGGAGTGGAACAGATTGTACTGGTTGTAGTCAGCGTCGCCAGTGGCATTGCCCCAGCCACTGATGAACAGCTCTGTTTCACCGTTGTCTTCTGCATCTAAATAAGCTCCGTACTCAAGCACTTTTACCTCTACTTCGATACCGATCCCCTTTAACTGGGACTGGATCACTTCCGCGGCATTAATTCGTTCCTTGCGATCGCCTGTCCACAAGGTTGTCTTGAAGCCGCCCGGATAACCTGCTTCTTTCAACAGGGCCTTCGCCTTGTTCGGATCAAACTCGTATCCTTTTAACGCCTCATCGTATCCCAGAACCTTCGGACTCATTGCAGAATTCGCTTTCGTTCCGACATCGTTGTACACACCTTTGATGATCGCATCGGTCTCAATCGCATAGTTGATCGCCTGGCGAACACGGACGTCGTCAAACGGTTTTTTCTTGGTATTGAACCCGATGAAATCTGTCCCCAAGCCCTCTGTCCGGTACAAGCTCATATGAGGGGAATTACTGACACGGTCAATCTCTGTCACCGGCAATGGTTCAGCGATATGCGCCTCTCCCGTCTCGACCATGGCTACGCGTGTCGTGTCCTCTGGTACGACTTTGAAGACGGCCTTCTTGAATTTTACCTTTTCTCCCCAGTAGTTGTCATTTTTCACGAGTACGATCTCTTGGCCAGGTGTCCACGATTCGAATACGAACGGCCCTGTACCGACGGGATGTTTGCTCAGGTCCTTGCCGTATTTCTCAATTGCTTTTGGACTAATGATACTGCCTTCGTGGTTGGCGAGGATCGACAGTAATGGGGAATACGGGTAGGCTAGCTTGAAATGTACGGTGTAATCATCCACTAGCTTGACTTCCGATACCATCTTGAACTGAGACGCGCGTGGAGAGGCGACCTTTTCATCGAGGACCCGTGCGAACGTTGCTTTCACCGCCTCGGCGTTAAACGGCGTACCATCGTGGAAATTAACTCCCTGACGCAGCTTGAACTCCCAGGTGACATCGTCCAACTGCTTCCATTCCGTGGCTAGCATCGGTTTGAATGCCATGTTATCATCTCGCTGGACGAGGCCTTCGTACACTTTATGATGGACCACACTCGCTGCATTGATCGCTGAAATAAAGTGCGGGTCTAGATTGTTTGCGTCTGACTGGCGTGCAATCACCAGCGTCTGATCTGTTGCCGGAGCTTCCTTCGCAGTCGGAGTTCCTGCCGCACCTTGCTCTGTACCCGATGAACAGCCTGTAAGCACGAGGCCAACGCTCAGGATACTTGCCAGCATTGAACCTAGCATCTTCTGTTTTTTCATAGACTCGCCCCCATTTACTTCTTCTTTGTATAATCAATCAGCATAGCTCGTTCCCAGTGGGCGAAGCTATGCTGATCATGAAGCATTTTTTGCTGAAAATTATGGCAATGATATATTGTCGATCTCAATGTGTCCTGCTGGACTGATCCAAACTCCTTCTACACCTTTTTGAATCGCTGCGAGGTTTTCTGAGAAGCGGTACGGTACCATTGCCGCTTCGTCCATTTCGATTTGCTGTGCTTTTTCGTAGATTTGCTTCCGTTTTTCTTCGTCTTTCTCTTTGCGGCCCTCATCGATCAGCTTGTCCACTTCCGGATTGCTGTAGAAAGCGTGGTTACCGGCTGCCCCTTGCGACTTCGTGTGGAACAGATTGTATTGGTTGTAGTCTGCATCTCCTGTGGCATTGCCCCAACCACTGAGGAACAATTCTGTTTCGCCTTTGTTAGCTGCTTCAATATAAGCACCGAACTCTAGCACTTTCACTTCCAAATCGATATTGATTTGTTTCAGCTGTTGCTGCAGCACTTCTGCCAAGCTAATCCGTGCCTTGTTATCATTTAAGTAAATGGTTGCTTTGAAACCGTTCGCGTATCCAGCTTCCGCCAACAGCTTTTTGGATTTTTCCAGATCGTAAGGCAAGTCTTTTACATTCGGGCTGTAACCAACCATGGACGGGGTAATGGAAGAATGAGCAACCGTCCCGACATCGTTGTAGACCCCTTGAATGATGGTTTTCTTATCGATCGCATGTGCAATCGCTTGACGAACGCGTACATCATCGAATGGCTTCTTCGAGTTGTTAATCCCGATATGATCGCTAGCGAATGCAGGGTAGCGACCAAGTGCCATACTTGGAGAATTTTTCACCCGATCGACTTCTGTCACTGGCAATTGCTCAGCTATATGCGCTTCTCCTGTCTCGACCATCGCGAGTCTGGTCGTATCCTCTGGAACAGTCTTGAATACGACTTTGTCCAGATTCGGTTTATCGCCCCAATAGCTATCATTTTTCACCAGGACGACTTCTTGACCAGGTGTCCATGATTCGAATTTGTAAGGCCCTGTTCCCGTTGGATGCTTGGTCAACTCTTTCCCATACTGTTCGATCGCTTTTGGTGACAAAATGCCACCCTCTGCACTGGCGAGCACCGACAGGAGTGGTGCGTATGGATAGTGCAGGATGAATTGAACCGTTGTATCATCCACGACCTTTACTTCTTTGATGGCTTCAAACAAATTGGCGCGGTTAGAGCCTACGGCCGGGTCTTGGACACGAGCAATCGTCTTTTTCACAGCTTCCGCATTGAATGGCGTGCCATCGTGGAACGTCACACCAGAGCGAAGCTTGAATTCCCATGTCACATCATCGAGCTGCTTCCATTCGGAAGCGAGTGAACCTACATATTTGCTTTCTTTGTCCATCCGAACAAGACCCTCGTATACCTTGTGATGAATGATGGCAGCAGAGTTGATTTGCGTTAAAAAATGCGGGTCAAGGTTGTTCGCATCAGACAAACGGGCGATGACGAGTGTCCCGCCTTCTTTGCCGACTGGTGCAGAAGCATTGGTTTGCCCTGAAGAATTGGTACTCCCTCCTGCTTCAGGTGCTTGTGAGCAGCCTGCCAACGCTGTAGAAACCGCAACGGTCATGGCAAGCAGCGTCTGGAAAAAGCGCGTCTTTTTCATGTAGTGATCCCCCTCTTTTTTGAAAAACGTCTCGACGTTTTTCATAAATGTTGATGTGACCGCTTGCGGTCAAAAAAACGGTCGTGACCGTTTTTTGCGCCAGATGCACTTTAATATTTTGACCATTCGCACATATTTCATTTTACCCACTATTCTGTCATTGTATTTTCACTCTCTTTACTTGTATTTTCACTTTCTTTACTCTTTTTTTCACTTTTTCTACTTTTATGCGAACAGTGCGTATTCAAAAAGTCGACCTTTTGAACAACCACTAAAAAAGACCCTCTCTGTTTGAGAAGGTCTCAAGCTCCTGCTATTGAATCGTCACTTGGCTCACGTCAATGTACCCGGACGGACTGATATACACTCCTTGCACATTTTTCGCAATGGCCGCGAGGTTTTCACTGCTGCGGAATGGCAGCAATGGCACCTCCTCCATCTCGATTTGCTGTGCTTCTGCGTAGACTTCCTTGCGCTTCTCTGGATCTTTCTCCTTACGCCCCGCTTCAATCAACGCATCGACTTTCGGATTGTTATAGAAGGAATGGTTGCCTGGCACACCTGCTGACGTGCTGTGGAAGAGGTTGTACTGGTTGTAATCTGCATCCCCGGTCGCATTGCCCCAGCCACTAATGAACATTTGCGCTTCACCTTTTGCCGCCAATTCCAGGTACGCACCGAACTCCATCACTTGAATCTGCAAGTCGATGCCGATTCCCTTCAGCTGGGATTGCAGCACTTCTGCCACATTAATCCGTGCCTTGTTGTCATTGAGATAGATGGTTGCCTTGAATCCGTTGGCGTAGCCTGCTTCGGTGAGCAATTGCTTCGCTTTGTTCAAATCGTATTCCGGCGTTTTAATATTTGGGCTGTAGCCGATGACTTTTGGCCCTAATGACGAGATGGCTACTTTTCCGACATTGTTATAAACCCCTTTAATAATCGCTTCCTTATCGATCGCATGGGCGATGGCCTGACGGACGCGAACATCGTCAAAAGGCTTCTGCTTGACGTTCATCCCGATGTGGTCAACTGCGAATGATTCGAACCGGCCTAAAGACATGCTCTGCGAGTTCTGTACCCTTTCCAGTTCAGTGACCGGTAGTTGTTCTGCGACATGAGCTTCACCTGTCTCCACCATGGCTACACGTGTCGCATCCTCAGGAATGGTCTTGAAAACGACTTTTTCTAGCTTCGGTTGGTTGCCCCAATACTTCTCGTTTTTCACCATGACGATTTCTTGTCCAGGCGTCCATGATTCAAAGATGAACGGCCCCGTTCCTACTGGTTTCTTGGACAACTCTTTGCCAAATTCCTTCATCGCCTTCGGACTGATGATACCACCCTCGGCACTCGCCAGTACGGACAAGAGCCCTGCGAACGGATAATGTAAAATAATATCTACCTTCAATGGATCGATGACCTTCACTTCTTTAATCATGCCAAACATGTTTGCTTTCGGAGTCGGATTGTCTTTGTCCAAAATACGGTCGATTGTCTTTTTCACAGCTTCCGCATTGAAGGGTTCCCCATCATGGAAGGTAACACCGTCACGCAGTGTAAATTCCCAGGTAACATCGTCCTTTTGCTTCCATTCCTTTGCCAAAAGAGGTTTGTACTCACTATTCCGATCCATCATGACCAGACCTTCATAGAGCTTGTGCTGCGTCACTGCCATGGAATTAATCTGGGTACTGAAATGCGGGTCCAGATTATTCGCATCGGACAAGCGCGCAATAATCAAGGTACCGCCTCCACCCGCTGCGGCCGATGAAGACGCGGGGCTAGTCGAAGCTTGATTGGAGTTGGACGCGGAATTCGTCCCACTGGATGTCTGACTGCCACCACAGCCTGCCAAAACTGTGGAAAGCAAGACAGACAGGGCAAGAATAGATCCTAGCATGTGCTTCTTCTTCACTGTGAATGCCCCCTTATTCTGGATGATAGAATGAAAAGAATATGGCATGACTAAATATTACTAATTTTCTTACTATTAATCTTTTCATTATCTTTACCTTTCTTTTCACTTTCTTTACCATGTCGTTTTTGAATGTTCAAAATAACTCTATTGAAGCTAGCTACATATCATAGTGGAGGAGAAGAAAAAGCACAGTTCTCTTCGACTCTGACACGCTAGCAGGGGGATTCTCTGGCCGTCTCCACTTCAAAAATGGGGACCGTCGAGCCAAAGCCACCCTCGGGCGGACGTTTCTCAAGGAAGAAGTGTTCGACAAGCGTGGTCCCCTTTTTGAAGTTCCGACTGGGTAGGCGTTGTCAAGGTCTACGAGCTCTGTGCTTTTTCTTCTCATCAGCTTTGGCGGTTTATCGATACCTTCTAAAACTTAGAAAGAAAAAAAACATCCCTCAAAAAAGGGATGGTCGTGCAAAAGAGGTAGAAATATGCCATTTACAGATCAACATCTTTGTCCCACTGTCTTTCCAGATCCCTCACCGTCGAGCTTTTCTCGACATCCTGTTCTTTCTTGTAAGTTCCCAGCATGACGTCAAAAACAGGGCTGGTAACACCGTACCAATAATGTTCATTTTTGAAGTGATGCCATAGATGGAGCTTTTTCATCCAGCGCCCCCATGGAGATATCGGTTGAACCGGGCGATGGGCGATATAGTGCTTCCATTCATAAAATAGTAGAAATCCTATCACGCCTGTAACAAAGGCATTGGTCACAATCAAGTCGGAAGTAAGCAGAAAACAAATGGCTGCGGTTCCTGCAATGAGCGGCAAGCTATACCACACGGGCAAGAACAACAGGTGCAAGTTGTTCGGATCGGCATGATGATCATAATGTAAGCGCTTTAACATTTGGAGAAAAAATGGATTTCGAGGCGGTTTGAGGTGAAAGAGAAATCGATGAATCAAGTATTCGCTTGCCGCATATCCAATCATCCCCGCCACAAGTGCCACCCATGTTTTCAACACGTACCATTCAGAAATAGTGAAAGACAAGCTAATCAGGAATAGGATGCTCATGATGAGGATATCTGGAAACGTAAAGAATTCTTTCAGAAACTTTGCCTTCAACAGAACGCCCTCCTCTTGTGTTCCTTCACTTACCTTGTTCCATCACGGTTCGGTTTCTCCACAGCTCCAAACTTTTTTCCATTGCCTTTCTGGCTACACGCTCTGCTTCGATGAAATCCCCCTGTAAAGTTACGTTCAACAGTTCATGGTAATAGTGCCAAGATGCCTCGCGGTGTTCCGGGATAGAAAAATACTTTCGTGCCATATTTAGGTAAAAGGAATCAAAACTGTTTACAATCAGTAAATAGATAGGATTTGGGGAAAGTCTCGTCAGATTTTTCTGCAGATCCCAGTCAAACGCTGCATAAGAATCAGCATCAGGTTTCAGTTGATCGAGATTGGCAAGCAATGCGACTACCTTAGGCTGATGAGCAGCAACTGCGTTACGAATGTAAACAGGCGCCAACGATATCCGCAGTTCCAGCAAGTGCGAAATAAACTCATCCGTAACATCGTCTTGGTTTTGAATGATATGGACAAGGGTCATTATATTGCCTTGATGCCAATAATCGTTGACAATTGCCGGATGTCCTTTCCGGACAGTGATCCAGCCATCTCTTTCCAAGCGTTGCAGTGCTTCTCTAACAGTTGGCCGACCTACCCCGAAGTATTCTGCCAACTCCCGTTCCGGCCGCAGCGTACCTCCTGTAGGATACTCTCGAGTCAAAATTGCCTTGATTAATTTCATCTCAATTTGATCCGACGAGCGTCCTTTCTTTCCCCCTTTTTTCTCCGCTGTCATTGTCGCCTCCCCGCAATGATGGTCCTACAACCATTTTTTGTGGTATTACCACAAATGGTAGTATTTTACACAACCCCCTGTCAAGAGATGAAGTGATTGAACTTTCCTACACGATCAAAAAAAGCATAGCCCTCTTCCGATAAAGAGAAGGCTATGCCTCTTGTGTTACTGGCGTGATTATTCTGTCACTTCTACCGACCAGCCAAACTTGTCTTCACGCTCACCGTACTGGATTCCTGTCATCTCATCGTACAGTCTCGTTGTCAATTCCCCGGTTTTTTCACCGTTAATGATCATCTGATGTCCGTTCCAGTTCAGATCACCGACTGGGGAAATAACAGCCGCTGTTCCGGTACCGAATGCTTCTTCCAACTCACCGTTGACATAAGCGGTATGCAGGTCTTCCATGGAAATCCGCTTCTCTACGACTGGAATTCCCCAGTCCTTGAGCAATTGGATGGTCGAATCTCTCGTGATACCCTCGAGAATGCTGCCGTTCAATGCTGGGGTCCACACTTCCCCTTTTACCTTGAAGAACACGTTCATGCTGCCTACTTCTTCAATATATTTATTCTCTACACCATCGAGCCACAGCACTTGCTCATAGCCTTTTTCTTTTGCTTCTACTTGTGCTTTCAGACCGCCTGCGTAGTTACCTGCCACTTTTGCGTTTCCTGTTCCGCCTCTTACCGCACGAACGTAGTTGTTTTCTACGTAAATTTTCACAGGCTTCATGCCACCCGCATAGTACGCTCCAACTGGCGACAACACGATCACCAATTTGTACGTATGCGAAGCGCGCACACCAAAGCATGGCTCTGTCGCAATTACGAAGGGACGGATATAGAGAGACTGTCCGCTTTCTGTTGGAATCCATTCTTTATCTACCGCTACCAGCTGTTTCAATGCCTCGACCATGAAATCCTCGTCGATCAACGGCATGCTCATACGCTCCAGTGAACGGTTCATACGCTTGAAATTTTGATCAGGTCGGAACAAGCTAACCTTGCCCTCTTCATTGCGATAAGCTTTCAAGCCCTCAAATACAGCTTGCCCGTAATGGAAAACCATTGCTGCCGGGTCCAATGTCAGCGGAGAGTATGGGACGATTTGTGGATCATGCCATCCTTTACCTTCTGTATAATCCATGGTGAACATATGATCGGTAAAATGAACACCGAACCCCAGCTTGTCAGAAGCTGGTTTCTCTTTTTTCTGTTCTGTCCGGGTAATTGTTAACTGACACTCCATCTTCTACATCTCCCTTAGTATTAAATCCACTATTTGAACAACTTCCTATATATACAAAATAGCAACAATTTTGCATGATTTCCAGCGTAAGTTTCTGCTACCCCTACAATTTATGGTTATTTAGCGAAAACTTCGCAAAATTTTCGTGATCGATTTTTTTCTTCGTAGGCAGGATGAAAGGAATAGGTACCCCGAAAAGAATGTATAGGGACAGAATGAGGAGGGATATGTATGAGCACACACCTTCGCTTGCACGGAAAAATTGCCATCGTAACAGGAGCCAGCCGCCTTCAAGGGATTGGGGCTGCTATCTGTAAAATGCTGGCCTCACACGGCGCCGATATTTTCCATACGTATTGGACCGCCTATGACCAATCCATGGCGCATGGGATTCAAAAGGATGAACCCGCCATCTTGCAGCAAGAGATCAGACGCTACGGAGTCAGATGTGCGGGAATCGAGATCGACCTGTCACTGCCTGATGCCCACAAGAAGGTGCTCGACGCAGCTACAGCACAACTGGGCGAACCAAGCATCCTCATCAACAACGCTTGCTACTCCACAAATGACGGCTACGAGGCACTGGATATCGCCAGTTTGGACTCACATTATGCCATCAATGTGCGGGCAACCACAATGCTCAGTGTGGAATTTGCACGTCGCTTCTCTCAACAACGCGGAGGCCGAATCATCAACATGACATCTGGTCAGTCCAAAGGCGCGATGGTCGGTGAGATCGCGTATGCCGCAACAAAAGGAGCCGTGGATGCCCTGACGACGACACTTGCTGCCGAAGTAGCTACGCGAGGGATTACGGTCAACGCTGTAAATCCCGGGCCTACCGACTCAGGCTGGATGAACGACGAAATCAAGCAAAACATTTTGCAACGATTTCCTTTGGGACGGATTGGACAGCCCGAGGATGCAGCGCGTCTTGTCGCTTTTCTGGCAAGTGACGAAGCGGAGTGGATTACCGGACAGATTATGCATTCCGAAGGCGGGTTCATCCGGTAAGTGAAAAAAGCACAATCCGCCGTTTCTAGCAGATTGTGCTTCTTCTTATTTGTTCAGGCTATCGTTTGCTCACGATTGGGAAAGAAGGCTTGAACAGCTCTTTTTCGCCCAGCTGTTGATAGTCGCGCTCGACGTAGCCCAGACGCATTTTGTCAAAGTAGCGCTGTCCCTTTGCTTTGATCTCTTCCAGATCAACTCCTGGCAAGAGGCGGTCTTTCATTACGGTGCGTCCAGCGATGATGGAGAGTTTCACATCACGACCTGAGCCACATGTGATAATCGTACGGATTGGATCATCAACCGCACCCATGTGGAAACCGTCCAGATCAATGGCAATGATATCTGCTTTTGCCCCCGGCGCTAATCGGCCCAAATCATATCTGCCAAGGAAACGTGCGCCGCCCAATGTCGCTGCACGGTAAATATCCGCGTAGCTGGAATCTGCGACATCGCCTTCCACCAAGCGGGAAAGCATGCTGGCTGTGCGAATGTTTTGGATGAAGTCAGGCGGGAACGTATCGGTTCCAATCGCGATGTTGACGCCACGACGCTTGTAACGGGCAAACGATTCGAGTGCCTCGCCATGACGACCAACTACAAGCGGGCAGTGAATCACGGTCGTACCTGTCTCTTGCAGGATCGCCAAATCGTCTCCCTCTCCGAATTTCGCTTTACTAAAGTCTGGAATGAAATGTGCGTGCGGAATTGCCGTTTTCTTTCCAAGGAAGCCGATCTCATTCAGGAACTGAATCGGTGATTGGTTGTGACGACGATGGATTTCCGTATATTCATAGAGACCTTGTGCAGCATGCAGACGGATAGGACATCCGAGCTCCTCGCTGTAGCGCTTTGTGTTGATCAAGTTCTCTACAGACTGTGACTCGATTCGCTCTGGCGCCAGCATTCCACGGATGAGTCCGTTGTGAGCCCCATCGAAATCTTTGACAAATTGTACAGCTCGCTCCAGACCTGCTTGTCCTTCTGCTTCGTTCCACAGTACTTCGATCTCTCCATTTGCCTTCACGACACGCATGCCGGATTGATAGCTCGGCCCCATGTACATACGCAATCCCAAGCGTCCTGCATGATCGGCTGCGGCTGCCAGCTCCTCATACGTTTCCGCCCAGCGCTTGTAGAAGACCGATGTAATCGGCATCGCTGTCGTTACCCCGTTTAGAATCAATTGGCTGTAAGCGTAAAGGGATTTGAACGCCTCTTCCTCAGGGGTCATTACCTCATGGTAGCCTTTGCGGTAGTAGTCTTCCGACCAAAGCATGTTTTTGTTTCTAGCAGAAGCTTGCTCCAGATGTACGATGTCGTGATCAATGTCCCCCAACGCATTCAGGTCAATGAAGCCCGGACTGACTACTGCATTGCCAGCATCGATCACTTCATCTACCTCGCCATCAAAATGGTGCCCCACATACACAATGGTGTCATTCTCGTAAACGACTTCCCCATCTGTGATAATCACATGATCTTCGCCGTCAAAACCGATGACATATTTTGCGGTTATTTTCTTTTTCATGATGATCCTCCCTACTCTTTCTCGTTCCGGCCTCTTCACTCCATTGTATCCTTCGTTATTATAGGAAATATTCTGTAAAATTTGTTTCAAAACTTTTACGTGTATTTGCACAATCTTTACTCCTTTTCGAAAACAGGCAAAATCCAAGCAATACGTAAAAATCATGCAAAAACTAGTAAAAAAGATGAACATCCTTGTTCGAAATATTCACTACAATTAACATAGACAGCTAGACTGGACTCTCATCCACTAAATGCAATATAGAGAAAGGGCTGATTTCTAGTGATGCAAGCTTTTTGGTTAACCAACGTTCGTCTCGATAAAGGATTTGAAACAGGAGGCGACGGCGTCTTTCACACAATCTCAGAAATCTGTCATTTGAAGATCGAAGACGGCAAAATCGCAGAGATCGTA
The DNA here is from genome assembly GCF_028369215.1 of Brevibacillus sp. AG. Taxonomy (NCBI): domain Bacteria; kingdom Bacillati; phylum Bacillota; class Bacilli; order Caryophanales; family Paenibacillaceae; genus Brevibacillus; species Brevibacillus sp. AG. The sequence goes on from NZ_JAQMYO010000017.1 coordinate 21,132, forward strand.
TCGGCGAGCGAACCACTCGACACCACTTTACCGCAAGAAGATGCAAAAGGTTTATTAGCCCTCCCCTCTTTTGTCGAGAAGCATAACCATCTGGATAAAACGTATGCGGGCGCAACCTGGAAATCTTGCCTCCCTCCGAAAAAATTGATCGATCGCTTGGAGTTCGAAGCAAAAGAAATGCCGCTGATGACTGGGACGACCAAAGAACGCGCACAAGCAATGCTCCAGTGGCATATCAAAGGCGGTGCCACACATGTGCGCACACACGTCAACATCGATCCATACATCGGGCTGAAAAACCTGGAGGGTGTGCGTGCAGCACTGGAAGAGTACAGCGATCGCCTGACATATGAAATCGTCGCTTTCCCGCAGCAGGGGCTCCTGCGCACACAAGCAAGCTCCTTGATGAGACAAGCGATGAAGGAAGGCGCTACACTGGTTGGGGGCTTAGACCCGGCTGGGATTGACAATGAATTGGAAGGCTCCTTGCGTGAAATGATGGACATTGCGGTGGAAGCAGATGCGGATGTCGATATTCACCTGCATGATCCGGGGACACTCGGCTTTTATACGATCAAAAGACTGCTCGATCTGACCGAGGAAGCTGGCTGGCAGAACCGTATGGCGATCAGTCATGCCTTTGCACTCGGAGACGTGTCGATGGAGGAAAGCTCGGACATGGCAGACCGATTGTCCCAGCTGGGAACGATGATTATGACAACAGTTCCGATTAATCGTGCCATGCCACCTGTTCCGATGCTTCATGCCAAAGGCGTACATGTCGCACTTGGTTACGATGGATTCTACGATTCGTGGTCGCCATATGGAACAGGCGATATGCTGGATAAGCTAAACCGTCTGGTCGAGCGCTACCGTTGGGTCGATGAGAAATCATTGGTGCAATCGTTGTACTTCATCACCGGAGGAAAAACAACGCTCGATAAAGATGGCAACCGTGCATGGCCAATGGTTGGCGACGAGGCAAGCATCGTGCTTGCAGAAAGCTCCTGCTCTGCGGAAGCGATTGCGAGAAAATCTCGTCGGGCTGCTGTTATGTTTAAAGGAAAGATTGTGCATGGTTCTTTGGAGAGAATGGAAGCGGGCAGATCATAGATGGAAAGGCTTCGCCGATTTGGGCGAAGCCTCTTTTATGTCTTGTCGGATATTAAGCTGAAGGATGATTGGCGGAAGATTCCTTATCTTTAGATAAGAACCAACCCAGTACAGCGATCAAGAGAAGAACGGTCCAGAACGTTGCCTTCCACGCGACCGATTTTGGAAAATCAGCTGCCAAATATCCTAGCTCAGGGTGCGACAGTGTGTATACGGCCAACTTGACGCCAACCCAGCCGACGATCAAAAATGCGGCTGTCTCTATTCCAGGCTTGCGTTGCAGCAACCCGACAAAGTAAGAGGCAGCAAATCGCATAATGACTAAACCGATGATCCCACCTGCGAGAATGACACCAAACTGCCCGCCATCCAATCCACCTACATCTGGCAAAGACGTTTCCGGAAGTGTCACAGCGAAGGCAACAGCAGCGAGGATAGCGTCAACTGCAAAGGCAAGGTCCGCTAATTCTACTTTCAGTACTGTCATCCACAATCCAGAGCCTTTCTTCTCAGTGGCAGCCCCCTGATTGTAATCTTTGCGCAATATAAATTTCTTCACGATATGGTGAATGGCTATAAACAGGAGGTAAGCCGCCCCGATTGCCTGGACTTGCCATACGTCCACGAGGTAAGAAATGATAAACAGCGAACCGAAACGAAACAGGAAGGCTCCGGCAAGCCCATAAAATAGAGCTTTCTTTCTCTCTTTCTCTGGCAGATGCTTCACCATAATTGCGATCACCAAAGCATTGTCTGCCGCCAAGATCCCTTCTAGGCCAATCAGGACAAGTAGCACCCATCCATACTCCACTATCATAGCCCAATCCATTCCAGTCCCCCCTTAGTGGTAAATCCATCCTTTCTCTTTTTCTAGTATACTTTATTCCTGTTGTTTATAAGTATATAAACATATGTTTATGTCTATGGAATAGTGTGATGAATTTTAAAACCAAGCCTTTTTTAAAAGCTTCACACCACGTTGGATTTCATCACTTGATAAATTACTGAAGCCAAGTTTAATTATTGGTTCATCGGTTTTGTTCTTAATGAAGAAGAGTGAAGTAGGATAGACTTTCACTCCCTGAATGGCCGCTTGTTGAATGAGCCATTCTTCTGAACGCTCCACGTGTACTTTGACTAATAAGTACAAACCAGACTGCTCGCCAATGATAGAAATATGTTGTTTGAAATGCTTCCTTAATTCACAAACGAAGTGCTGCATTTTTCGTTTATAAATAAGGCGCATGCGTTTAATATGGCGATTCCATTCCCCTTCTTCCATAAATTTCGCCATTGCGAATTGGCTAAGTAGTGAAGTGGTGCTCTCGAAATGTGCGAATTGATTTTTATAAAGGTTGATAAGTGGCTGTGGCAACACCATATAACTTAAACGAATTCCTGGCAGAAAGCACTTCGAGAAATTCCCGAGATAAATAACCCTTGTTGAATCGATGGAAGCGAGAGCCGGAAATGGTTGTTGAGTATAGCGATATTCACTATCATAATCGTCTTCGATAATATATCCTTGCCTATTTTTTGCCCAATGGATAAGGGTATGCCTTTGTTGAATGGACATGCTTACCCCATATGGACTGTGATGGGACGGCGCCACATAAATCAATCGTGATTTCATTTGTTCCAAGTGTGAGAAATCAGCACCTGTCTCATAAACGGGTACTGTTTCCAGTATAAAACTATTTAATTGAAAAGCTTCCCTAGCGCCATCATAACCAGGATCCTCCACAATCACGCTAGAAAAATCATGTTTCAGGACAAGACCGAGATACACAAGCATTTGTTGGGTACTACTTCCGATAATGATTGCATCTGGTTCTGTTTTCACTCCACGAGACTGGAGTAAATATGCTGCGATTTGCTCACGTAAGCTCCATTCACCAAAAGGTTCCCCGTACCGAAAACTGTCCTTTGCCGTTAATACTTGATTCGAAATCCTCCGCCACGTTTTTAAAGGGAAATGCGATTGATCGACGACGTCTGCGCGAAAATCTATACGAACAGGTGATACCTGCTCTGTTTGTTTGTGAGTAAAAGAACTGCGAGCCTCTTGAAATAAAACAGGCTCTAACTCATTTACAAAATAACCTTTTCGGCCCTCTCCACGAATATATCCTTCAGCAACAAGTTGTTCATACGCCATTAATGTTGTATTACGGCTTACATGTAAGGAATCTGCAAGTTGACGAATGGAGGGCAATAGCTCATCCGCCTTTATATCGCCTTGTTCAATAAATGATTTAAATTTCTCATAGATTTGTTTGTATTTAGGAGAATGATCTTTGAATGTAAAAATGGTATTTTTCATTACCACCCCTCCTGACATGTATATTTATTTGTTATTGTATCTTTTTTTATGTCAGTTTGTATCATACGCTTGGTTCAAATACACGTTGAAAGGGTGGTTACTGTGTACATTCCTAAGCAATATCAGATGAAACATGATGAGGCAGTTCAAATGATGAAGTCTAACCCGTTTGCTTTATTGATTACGGTTGATCAACACCGCCCGTTGGCTACGCACATTCCGTTGGAAATTCGTGAAGAGGAAGGGAAAATCTATGCGACTGGGCACATCGCATACGGAAACATGCAGAAGAAAACCTTGGATAACAATAGGGATGTTTTGCTTATTTTTCAAGGACCGCACGCTTATATTTCGTCAAGCTGGTATGAGAGTGAACAGGTTCCCACATGGGACTATCTCGCTGTACATGCGTATGGGACAGCGCGTATCCTTACGAAGGATGAACTGAAATCTACTTTGGATTCGATGCTTACCCACTATGAATCTCACCGGGAAAATGGTCGGCTCTGGGAGACGTTTGATCCTGAGCTGCTTGAGAGAGAAATGAAAGGAATCGTTGGTTTTGAGATTGAAATCACCTCTATTCAAGGGGCAGCCAAAATGAGCCAAAATCGCAACAACACCGATTATCAATCGATTGTGGCAGAGCTTGAAAAATCAAATGAACAAGGGGAAATTCAGGTTGCTCAGTGGATGCGTGAGCAACGGAAAGAGTTATTTAAATGATCAGCCTATAGATACAACAAGGAGTTGCTTCTTATGGAGTTTTCAACTATTTGGCTATTTGTCATTGCCGCTTCTACATTGTTAATCATACCTGGACCAGCCGTGTTCTATATTATGGCTAGAAGTATCGATCAAGGGAAGAAAGCGGGTCTGGTATCAGTTCTAGGAGTGTCTCTTGGTGGTTCTGTTCACGTTTTAGCTGGAGCAATTGGAGTTTCTGCGATCCTTATGACATCAGCCACAGCCTTTCATATCGTGAAATACTTGGGTGCTGCTTATCTTATCTATCTGGGGTGTAAGACTTTATTTTCTAAAGCTGATAGAACAGATTCCGAAATTCCAAAAGCCCCTCGCAAAAAATTACGAAAGATTTTTTACGAATCAGCGCTTGTAGAGGTAATGAATCCTAAGACAGCCCTCTTCTTTTTAGCCTTCTTTCCGCAATTCATATCACCTACTGCTGGGTCAGTCACCGTTCAATTTTTGCTTTTAGGAACGATATTTATTATCCTAGCTTTTGTTAGCGATGGTCTGTATGCCGTTCTCGCAGCAAGTATGAGAAAGCGGATTGTGGGTAGTACGGCGAGTTCAAAGGTAGTGAATCGGATAACTGGTTATTTTTATATTGCGCTAGGGATTTTCTCCGCCTTTGCGAGCCCCTCCAAAACATAAGAATGGAGAGATAGGATATGCCTAGATTTATCATTGAAGATGATTTTTGGTCGTTATTTCCGCATGCGAAAATAGGTATCGTGATTTGCCAGGGAATTGATAATTCAATAAGGGACGTTGAAATCTACGAGAAGCTGCTAAAGGAAGCCGAGAAAGACGCGCATAAATTCTTAAGTCTAGAGGAATTCAGTAGTAATCCTGTCATTTCCGTTTGGCGAGAAGCTTTTCAGAAATTCAAGACAAAGAAAGGCGCAAGGTGTTCGATTGAAGCTTTATTAAAAAGAGTCAAAAATGGCAACCCCATCGGAACAATAAACCCGCTGTTGACATGTATAATTCCATTTCATTGCGTTATGGACTTCCGTGTGGTGGAGAAGATATCGACACTTTTGTAGGCGATATTCGCCTGACGCAGGCAAATGGCAACGAACCGTTTCTCCCATTGGGACAGGATGAAAATGCTCCGCCCTATGAAGGGGAAATTGTTTATAAAGATGATGACGGTGCCATATGCAGATGCTGGAATTGGCGTGAAGCTCAGAGGACAATGCTAACAGAAAACACGAAAAATGCATTCCTCTGTATGGAATTAATAGATGAATCAAGAAGTGATGAATTCCATATGGCGCTAAAAGAATTGTCTGATTTAGTGCCACATCATCTTGGTGGTATGGTGAAGATGGAAGTGTTAGATATCAGTCAGAAGGAAATGACCATCTTTGAGTAAGGTCAAACGGTAGCCAAATGCATTGGCTACCGTTCTTAAAACATTCCATTCTCATTGGGGGAATCATCCGGTATGGCCTGGCCTACATCCCAGAATTCGACGATCTGGTCGTTATGAAAACGGAAGATATGGACCACAGCTCCCCCAAGATCCTCTTGGTTTTGCTTCACATGGGAATGGACCGCAACGATATCCCCCTCTTCGATGGATCGTTTCACTTCGAGAATCTTATGAGGATTCTTTGCGGCGTTCTCTTCCATTGCGAGCATAAGAGAATGAGCATCGCCACGGAAAAAGGGATTATGATGGTGGAAATTCGGAGCTGTGTATCTTTGGTATGCTTCTCGCACATTCCCCGATGCTACCAGTTGCAAAAACGACACCGCATTCTCTTTGAGAGAAGTCTTCATAACAAATCATCCTTTCTCTAAATAAGATACCCGATCGTACAACACGTCTATCTATACCCAACTTTTTGCATGTTGTAACGTTCTAGCAATAAACTCCCTCATTTTGCCTGCTGCGTTGAGGTATAATAGTTCAAAGCAAAGGGGGCGGGAAACTGTGGAGTGGTTAATCGGTCTGGCCTGTAGTGCTGGGATTGCGGGGGCGGCTTATGTAAAAAGGTCGCTGTCCGGCTCCGGCTTTTTGGCGGCAGTGATACTGGGCACCGTGATGTACGCACTCGGTAGCCCTATCTGGTTCGGCTCCCTCATCGCTTTTTTTATCTCGTCCACCTTATTGTCCAAGTGGAAAAAGCATAAAAAGCAAGAGGCCGAGAGCGGTTATGAGAAAACAGGGAGACGCGATGCCGGCCAGGTGCTAGCAAACGGCGGGCTCGGGCTCCTGATATGTGTAGCAAATTGGGCGTGGCCGCATCCGCTTTGGTGGTACGCGTTCCTCGGCGTGATGGCGGCGGTCACAGCCGATACATGGGCAACAGAAATCGGCGGTTTAAGCCGCAAGCCTCCGCGATCGATCAAGACGGGTCAGCGTGTTCCGCCCGGCACTTCTGGCGGTATTTCTGGCCTGGGCATGGGTGCTTCGCTGGCTGGTGGCCTATTTATCGGCGGTGCAGCGTGGTTGCTGCTTGCGCTACCCAGCCAAACCGCGCCGGATGTGATCACCCCTCCCCTTAGACTGGTAGCTTGGATCGGCATAGCAGGACTGGCGGGCATGATAGGGTCACTGGTTGATTCATGGATCGGTGCGACTTGGCAGCAAATGTACCGTTGCGGCGCTTGCGGTCGTGAAATCGAGCAGGCTCTTCACTGCGGCAAGCCAGCCGTGCGAATCCGCGGTCGCGCTGGTTGGAACAACGATGCCGTCAATGTCGCCGGATCGCTTGCAGGTGGTGCTTTCGCCGTCTTATTGGCGCTGGCAATCGGCTTATCTTTTGACCTATAAAGAAACGGAAAGACTTCGTATCACAAAAACGATACTGAGTTTTTCCGTTTCTTTATTTTGGGGCACAAGTGTTGGCTATTTTCGTCACTTTCTTCGCATTCTGTACCATTTTTGAGACGCACGCCCAAAGTATGAAGCCAACTAGGAGAAAGCCGACATTCATGCTGATGACGCCTCCCCATCCGTATGCGGACCAAAACAATCCTCCGAGTGTTCCTCCTACACTTGAACCCGTATAGTAGAAAAACAAGTACAAGGAAGAGGCCTGTGCTTTGTTCTGTAAAGCAAGCTGTCCCACCCAGCTGCTTGCAACGGCATGAGCTCCAAAAAATCCAAAAGTAAAAAATCCAAGCCCTACTATCTTCATAAGGAGATTCGCTTCCCAGGTCAAACAGACGCCGATTAATGCAAGGAATAAGCTAATGAATAACAGCCTTTGCTTACCGTGACGATCGATTAATTTTCCTGTCCAGACAGAGCTGAACATTCCGATGATCATAATTAAAAACGTCCAGCTTATAAAGGTTTGGCTGAGTGAATAGGGTTTTTCGAGCAATACATAACCGATGTAATTGAACAACGCTACATTACTACCTAAAAGTAAAAAGCCGATGACAAATAAACAAATGAGACGTGGAGCCTTTAGATGGTCTATTAAAGACAGACCTAACTTTCTAATGACGAATGGGCGCGCTTTGAAATGTTGGGAAGGTGGTAAGGTGTTCCAAAAAATCAGTGTGGCAGCTAAACTTATGAGACCAATTCCCCCTATTGCGATCTGCCAGCCGAAGTAGTCACTCATCATTCCTGAGAAAACCCTGCCAAACACAGCCCCAATTGAATTGCCGCATATATAGAGACCCATAGCCGCTCCCAGACTTTTGGATTCGATTTCTTCTCCAAGATACGCCATCGCTATGGAGGGTAAACCGGCCAATGAAATTCCTTCAATCGTTCGAAATACTAGGAGAACATGGAAATTCGAACTGAATGCTGTGAGAATACAAAACACAGATGAAGCGAGCATGGAAACGATCATGATTGGCTTGCGTCCCCATACTTCAGACAACGAACCAAAAATGAGCATACTGACGGCAAGAACCATTGTTGTAATGGAGAGGGAAAGGCTTGCTGTCGTTGGACTAATCGCAAATTCTTTTGAAAATTCCGGTAATAAAGGCTGTACGCAGTAAAGAATAGCAAACGTATTGAAACCAGCGGCAAAGAAAGCAAAGCTGGTTTTGCGGAAGAGTGGCGTGCCTTGTTGTATCATGTGATCACCATATCATTTCAGGATGATTATGGTTTCATGGTATCACCATTTATCTATGATGTATAATTCATTATAATCATGTTTTTCATGCATTTATGTAATGAAAAATCCGAACGGAAAGTGGTGCTTTCGAATGGAATGGCAACAGTTTGAATATTTTCAGACACTGGCAAAAATCCAACACGTGACACATGCTGCCGAAGCTCTCTCGATTTCCCAGTCTGCCCTTAGTCGTTCGATTGCCCGATTTGAGGATGAAGTAGGCGTGCCCTTATTTGACCGTCAGGGACGTTCGATTCGGCTCAATAAATATGGTCATCTCTTTTTAAAGCGAGTCGAAAATATGATGAAGGAATTCCATGAAGGAAAACAAGAAATCATGGATTTACTTGATCCAGATAAGGGTGAAGTGTCTCTTGGATTTCTGCACACGCTAAGTACCAGTCGTATCCCTGATTTACTGGCTTCTTTTCGCTCCCACTACCCAAACATTCATTTTCGACTCGGACAAGGTCCCTCCCATACGCTTATGAATCAGTTGCAAGGAGGAGAATTTGATCTTTGTCTACTAGCTCCTATGGATATGAAATCTCCCTTTGTATGGAAGCCGCTTTGGAATGAAGAACTTTTTGTGATTGTCCCGAAAGACCACAAATATGCAAATCGTACCTCGATTACGTTGGAAGAGATTGCAGATGAATCATTTATCCATTTAAAAGCAGGGTACTCCCTTCGTATTACCGTCGAGCAATTGTTTCAAGAAGCGGGCATTACACCTCCGATTACATTTGAAGGAGAGGAAGCAGATACCGTTGCAGGACTAGTCGCTGCTGGACTGGGAATCTCCCTTTTGCCCAATTTAAAGGGAACGGACCAGAGTAAGATCACACAAATCCCTGTCAAAAGCCCGAAGTGTCAACGTACCATTGGCATTGCTTGGGTAGAAGGGCGATATTTATCACCTGCCACTGAAAAATTTAAACAATTTGTGATGAATCATGCCTGCGATTTTGAATAGGGATGGGTGAACCTACGACTCCCCCCTTTGCCTTGATTCCCGTCGCCAACTCATCAGTACCAAAGACAATGCGATTGTCGTGAGGATAATGCCAAGCACTTGCAACCCCTCGGCGCTAAACTTATCTCCCATTACAATGCCGATCAACAACGAGGAGAGTATGGTTCCCAAGTATCTGGATGTTTGAAATAATCCGGATGCTACTCCGATGATTTCTTTTGGAGAACTTTTGAACAAGGCTGCTTGCATTCCTACATTGTTTAACCCGTTGCTAATACCGAATGCTGCTAACGCCACACATACACTAATCACATGTGAATCTTGATTTAACGTCACGAGCCACAATGACCCAAATGTCATAAGAATGGCGGATGCGAGCAATGCAGGCCGAGGTCCTGATTGATCAATCCATCTTCCTGCTAGTGGAGACACCACAAGTGAGCATAAACCTAAGCTGAGCATGAGAATTCCTGTATGAAACTCGCTGACATGACGAACCATTTGCAAGTAGGACGGAAGCCCGAAAAAAAGCGAATAAAAAAGGACGTTAACGAGCATGAATTCGATGTTGACCCACGTCATCGCAGGATACTTGGCAAATGTCCGGAAAGGAATAAACGGAGAAGTCGTTTTTAACTCATGTCGTACGAAAGCCCCCAGTGTAATGAGGCCGATCCCTCCAACCATGATATGCCACCATGAGACATGCCCCGATGATTTTGCTGACAGTAATCCAACGAGCGATGCAACCAGACCCACTGCGAAGAGCACGATCCCTGTTGCATCTATCAAATCCAACCATTTTCGAAAGGACATGTTATGTGCAGCAGATGCTGCCGATTCATCCTTTGGAATCATCCTCCAGGCTAATAGCAAGCTCGCCACCACGAACGGAATATTAATGAGAAAGATCGCAGACCAGTCCCAATAATGAAGCAAGACCCCGCCAACAAAAGGTCCAATCGCTGCTGCTCCGGATAGGAATATGGACAGTACGGAAAGCGCAGTCGCTTGTTTCTCCGTAATATGAATTCGTACGATAGCCATTCCAACCGCAACCATCATGCTGGTTCCGATCGATTGCACAATTCGGAACACAATGAGCCATCCAAAGTTTGGTGATAATGGAGCCAATATTGAGGCTACGAAGGATACGACAAGCCCGGTAAGAAATATCTTCTTGCGGCCGAACAAATCGCTTGCTTTTCCCATAACAGGTTGAGCGATCGCACTCGCAATGTAGAAAGAGAAAATGATCCACGAGACAACCGTGAAGTCAAGACGATACACATCTTGCAGCCTTGGAATCGCAACCGAAATCATCGAAGAATTTAATGGGTTCAATAATATCCCCAGTCCAACGGAAATCATCAACCACCTGCTGTGAGCCCCCATTTTTTAGCCCCCTTAAGCGTTTTGATGATATCGTACTGGAAATCAAACATTTACTCCAACGCATTTCACGTTATAATTTCATTGATTGGAAGGAATGAACGGAGGGTGCTGAATGGAGCTTCTTCAACTGCAATACTTTCTCACGGTAGCTCGGATGGAACACGTGACCGAAGCTGCACGAAGCCTGCATGTGACCCAATCGTCCCTAAGCAAAACGATTCAACGATTGGAGGAGGATCTGGGAGTCCCGCTGTTTGATCGAAAAGGGAGAAAGCTGCGTCTGAATGAGTTCGGAAGCAAATTCCTCTGCCGGGTGGAAAGAGCTTTGTTTGAATTGGAACAGGGGAAGCTGGAGCTTCGCGATTTGTCCAACCCGGAACATGGCACGCTTGAATTGGCGGTGACTACGGCTAGCACGCTGCCCAATATCCTTCGAGAGTTTCGGAAAAAGCGACCCGATATCCAGTTTCATGTACAAATGCTCACCACGCAGGAAATGGTTACGCTTCTCCATAGAGGAGAAATCGATTTTTGCTTGTCCTCTCCTCCTATCCAAGAGGATGGCATTGAATGTCAAATCGTCTTCATTGACCCTATTCTCGTAGCTGTTCCAAGAGGACATCGACTAGCAGACCGAAGCATCCTATCTTTGACAGATCTAAAGGATGAATGGTTCGTCGGTGTAAAGAAAGGGTACGGGACACGCGATTTCGTAGACTCTATATGCAAGTCGGTTGGATTCACACCTAAATATGTATATGAGGGAGATGAACCTGCAAGGCTAATCCAGCTAGTGGAAGCAGAAATTGGCATAGCCTTCATACCAAGCACGGCAAGAGATTCTCGTGAACAAATCAAGTATCTTCGAGTAGAGAATCACGAATTGGTACGGGAAATCGCTTTATTATGGCACAAGAGTCGGTACATTTCGCGAGCTGCCCAAGACTTCCGTGATGTCGTTGTCGATTATTTTGGGGATGTATGCAAACTTGAGAGGTGATGAATCATGAAGCTTCACGATTGTCCTACTTGTCATACCAACAGTCAAGAATGTATGATCGTCATCGAGAATGCGCTGCACCCTACAGCTGAGAGATTAACGTGCAGGATATGTTCCTGGAGCGGAAAGTGGTCGGACATGAAAGTGCGCGAGATACCAGATGAACCAATCCCGGGCGTAGAACCGATTACCGACTATGGTGTGCTCCATTCAGATCAAATTCGCCTTCGATATACAGGAGGTTGTTGCCCTCATTGTGGGGGAGATGATCCTTTATGCTGGTGCCATGCATTTTAGGTACAGGCATATCCCACTAGCTGAACAAAAAACAGACACGTCACATTCACGTGTCTGTTTTTGTGGAGGCTACAGGCGCCTTTAGGATAATTCGATCTTCTTCCAGCTCAATTCGGAGCTTGCCGTCCGCCTGGATCGCCTGGAGGTACTCCATTGGGATCTGCAGCCTCCCCACCTGATCAAGCACCGCCAATTCCTCATGAGTGTCCGCGTTAGCTGACTCATCCGAAGACTCGGAAGTGTTTTCTTCTGTTCCTTTTCGCCGCAACAACTCGCTGGACGTTTTCCCATCCCTAATGGCTACGACACGATCGACTTTGCGCGCCAGCTCCAAATCATGAGTCACGATGACGACGGTTAGCCCAAACGAACGGTTCAGCTCTTGAAACAAATCGAGAATGATAGCTGCCGTTCGAGTATCTACACTGCCAGTCGGCTCATCTGCCAAAAGCAGCTTGGGCTCGTTCGCCAACGCGATCGCGATGGCTACCCGCTGTTGCTCCCCGCCGGAAAGTTCGCTCAGCTTGTTCTTTTTTCGGTGGCCCAGTCCCACCAGTTCCAACAACTCGTGGGCGCGTTCCCTTTTTCGCTTGCCCCGCAAAAGCATTGGCATCTCCACATTTTGCAGTGCGGATAGATACGGGATCAGATTGCGGGCGTTGTTCTGCCAGACAAAGCCTACGGTCTGCAAGCGATACTGAACCAGCTCGGAAGTCGTCAATCGAAATAAATCAGCTCCCGCGACGGAAAGTTTTCCTGCCGAGGGACGGTCCAGCCCTCCCAGCATGTTCAAAAGCGTTGATTTGCCGCTGCCGCTATTCCCAATGATCCCCATCAGCTCTCCGGTCTCTACACGCAAATCCAACCCTTGCAGCGCGACCACTTCCAGATCATTTGCCTTGTAGATTTTCACCAAATTTTCGCATACGATCATCTGATTAGTCCTCCCCCAGCTTTACGGCTTGATGGATCTGCATCCGTGACAGCAGAATACCAACGATCCCGATTCCGATAACCAGTGTCACGGCAATGAACGTATAAATGATTTGTTCATCTTGCAGCATCGAAATAACGGTAAAGGGAGGAACTTGCTTATCGGCATGTAAATAGAGACTAAGTGCAGGCAAAAACAGGCTATTTGCCAGCTTGCCCGCTGTCATTCCCATCGCAAAAGCGACGCCAAACGTCAAGAGCTGCTCCCACGCAAGAATGGCAAGAAGCTGTCTGAATGGCATTCCCATCGCCCGGAACACGCCGTATTGCAATTTTCTGGCTCCAAGAGTAAGCACCCAGTACATCACGTAGCCGATAAAGGTGACTAGCATGGAAAGCAGGAACCCAAGCGTCAGCGATCCGTTCAGCCCCAAATAAAATGCGCTGTTTTTCATCTGGATCACTTGCTGTTTGGCATTATTCAGCATGGCGAGCTTGACTCCCTCTTGTGACAGACCTTTGTACAGCGATTCAGAAGAGGATCCCTCTTTCATTTTAATCCAAACCTCATAAGGCTCCATGCGCATCTTGTCTTGCACAAACGGGAGATTGGCGACTGCCAAATACTGTTCTTCCATACTGCTTCCATATGTACTTTTTACAGGCGCAGGATTCCATCCCGGCCAGTAATCCACGATGGCATACACAATCATTTCAACCCTGCGAGAATCCCCCCAACCGAGCAGGATGGTTTGTCCCTCCACCACGTGCAGCTTGTCAGCGAGGCTGCGAGACAGCAATAGGGCACGCGGTTCTTTTGCTATCAAATTCAAATACTCGTGGAAGTGATGCGGCAGCAAGTCAGACTTCATCCAAGCGGTCTTAGCAAACTCTTTGGGCTCGATCCCCATCAAGGTGACGTCCTTCACAGGATCGCCCCGAAAAGAAGCCTCTGCCAGGCCGTTCACAAAGACTTTTGTTGCATGCTCAACCTCAGGTAATCGACTGTACACTTCGAAGTCCGGCTCTACATACTGAACGGGAGGAGCTGCAGGCGCTTGTTCCACTTCTGCTTCCTCGCCTTCTTCCGCATTTCTTCCTCCCCGATAGACCGTTACTTCCGGTTTGTCGCTCTGCCACTCTGCCTTCAAACGAATATCCGCGCCGATTTGGTAACGGATTCTCTCTTCTGCATTTTGATTGATCGTCCGTGCCATGCTTGCACTGAACATTCCTACTGCGACCGTAATCGTCACAAACAGCATGAGAAAATGATACTGACGTGGAGCTCTCCCTACCTGAACCAGCGTCGTATGCAGAGAAAGCGGGAAGAAGGAGCGTCCTGCCCAAGACATCAGACGCAGGAGCCACGGGTACAACCGGAGAAGCAGCAGGCCAAAACCGAGCGAAAACAGAACGGGCACAAAAAAGAGAAGGAAATCGATCGAGATCGCCGTAGCTCCTTCGCTCGTTTTTGCTGCGGTTTCAGCGGCGTTTTGATAGGAATACCATCCATACCACGATATCGCAAGCAGCAATACGTCGAAAAACAGCCGGTGCCAAATGGCGGATCCACTCATTCTCGCCATGTTTTGCTTGTGCGTGACGATATTTTGCCTGGTTGCCAGAGACACAGAAATCAAAACAAGTGTGATACAGGCAAGCACCATCCACGCAGCATACACGAATACTTCCGGACTGATCGTGACATCCAAACCTTTGCGATCGACAAATTCGAGAAATCCATTCGAGACGCCAAGGATCTTACTGAGCTGAATCCCCACTAAGGGACCGATCAGAAAAGCACATACCCCAAGAATGGCGATCTCCATGAAATAAATAGAAAAAATCTGCATTCTGCTGGCCCCCCTGCTGCCCAGCACTGCGATTTCCGTTCGTTGCCTTTCCACAATTAATCCCGAAACCATCACGAGATAAAGGCCCAGCATAATGAAAATGGGGATGTAGAGTGACCAGAGAATGGTTTTGAATTGCTTCTCTTGCTCATTGTACTTGCCCACGAGACTAGCCGCCGGAAACTGAACGTTGATCTCCGCTTTTTTCAATCCATGCTGTAGCAGCTTCCCTTCGATTCCGGCCACCAATGAATTCAGCTTCTCTGTATCGCTGATCCGAAAAGATTGGTAGTGAAAGGCCGTATACATCTCGGTTGAAATGACCAGATTTTTCTCTTCCAAAAACACACTCCGAAAAAGTCGTTCATCCAATACGAAGCCACTGGAGTATTCACTGGTCGAAGCAAACCAATACGGATCGTTCCCCTCTTTTTCCTTGAAAACACCAACCGGCTTGATTCGCACCTTGAGTCCCTCTACCTGGTTCGTGGTCAGCTCATACAAGCTGCCCAGCACCATCCGGCGGTCCTTTAACGCTTTTTCTGTTACCAGTGCTTCGTACACGCCATCAACGGGGGTTGCAGCAGGCAGGCGACCGTCGACAAGCGTCATATGCTGCGCAAGTCCGCTCAGCGAATAGATCCGCGAACTGTCGGAACTGAGCAAGCTCTTCGGCTGTATGTTTTCCTGAATGGCTTGAAACGGAATGGTCCGCAAAACTGTCACTCCTGCATACACCGGAACATCCAGTTCAGCGATTACTTCGTTTTGTAGATGAGCGGTCATTTCGTCTACAAGTACCGCCCCATTCTTTCCCAGTTTGTTTTGATTGACCGCGATCAGCAAGCCACCGGGGAAGCGGTTCACATTCTTCTGATATTCCTCCATATCCTTGGTCAACATGCGTTGGAGTACCCCTGACGTGAATGCGGGTATACTCGATACCAATCCGACAGCGACGATTAGACCAATCAACAGACTGCCGACCAGCCAGCGGTTATTCATCATTTTCCGCAAGATCATTTGCAGCATCGCCACGACATTGTCCCCCTATTCCAAAATAACCAGTTGGCCTGCCGAAAGACCTTTGCGAATCTCAACCTCCGTCTGGGTCATGATACCGGTCTCCACGTCCACTTCCTTCTTGCTATTCCCGTCGAGCACCCGAACGTACTTCCTGCCTGATAATTCATGAAGTGCTTTTCTCGGTATAAAAAGCGTCTGATCCTCCTTGTCCACAATCACTTCAATACTGACTCCTGTCCCGATCTCCAAGCCCTTTGGAGGGATTTTCGGTGTAATGAGTAGACTTCTCTGATACAGCTTCGTCAAATCCTCTGGTAAATTGGAAGGGACATGCAGGGGCGTCTGAACAACTGTCCCCTCGCCTTTTTCGCCGTCTTTGCCCGAGAGAATCACTTTCATCCCTTCCCTAACATCTTGCAGCGCCTCTTTCTCGGGAGCGGTATACACCACGAACAGCTTGTTCGGATCGCCTATCGTTACCAACTTTTGATGCGCCTCCACCTCATCCCCTACCTGTTGATTGCTTACGAAAAGCACGATTCCGTCAAAAGGCGAGATCAGCTTGGTCTCAGCCCAACGCTGTTGCAGATTCTTCAAGTCCATCTCTTTTTGCTTCACGTTCAGCCTGGCACGCTCCACCACGTACTGCTGCTTCTTGGGATCCTGCAATTTCGCCAAGTCTAGCTTAACCTTTTCCAATTCGATCTTGGCTAGCTTGGTCTCGTCTACCTTGGCGTTCATCTCTGCCTTCAAAACGTCCAGCTTGGCGGATTCGACTTCGTAGTGATTATCCTGCTGGGCTTCAAGCAGCTCCAGCTTTGCCTTCTCCAGTTCATACCGGGCCGACTCAATCGACCTCTCCATTTCAGCCGCATCCAATTCAGCAAGTACCTGTCCTTTTTTCACCTGATCGCCGCCTTGGACAGAGAACGACTTCAGCCGCAGTCCCTTCGTCTCTGGGAAAGAGAGCTCCGCCGTTTTCACGGTCGTGAAGGAGGCGTTTCCTTTCACACTTTTTACGATCGGCCCTTGTAAAACTTCTGCCACCTCGTATTTGATAGGCGACGGCTCCACTAATGGCGGAGCCAGAACCTCCTCTTCCTTAGGGAATAGGGAACAGCCCGTCAATAAAAGGAAAACGCTCAAGTACGCCCATTTTATTTTGCTATTCCTTGATACGACCGTCCTCCAATTCATAGACATCGTCCGCCACCTCCATTACACCAGGATCATGTGTCGTCATGACAATGCTCATAGCACCTTCATCGACCAGTTGGCGAAACAAACGGCTAATTTGCAGACCCGTTTTACTATCCAGCTCAGCTGTTGGCTCATCCGCCAATAGTAGTGTCGGCCTGTTCGCAACAGCTCTGGCAATCGCACAGCGTTGCTGTTCGCCACCGGACAACTCAAACGGCCGATGATGCGCCCGTTTGGACAACCCAACGATATCCAGCGATTCGCGAACACGCTCCCTCCATTCGGCAGCAGGCACCCCTGACAGGCGGAGTCCAAACTCGACGTTTTCAGCGGCTGACATCAGCGGAAGCAAACCAAACGACTGGAAGATAAATGCCATGTTCTTTTGCCTGATCTTCGTTCGCTCATGATCCGATAGCTGGCCGATTTCTCTTCCCTGAAAGTACACGCTTCCTGCCGTCGGACGATCGAGACCACCCAAAAGGTTTAATAGAGTCGTTTTTCCTGATCCTGATCTGCCTTTTAGTACGAGCAATCGTCCTGATTCTACACGCATTTTTACCCCCGCAAGCGCTCTGACGGCAGTTGCCCCTCTACCAAACGTACGTTCTACTTTTTTTGTCTCTGCAATGAACGACAAAAATGACACCCCCAAAAACATGTCTGAAAAATATGAGTTTTACTAATAGTAACTCAAATAAAATCCATTGTTTAATAAAATTGGAATAAACCAATATAAACGAAAATAAATTCCACGTTATGGCCACTATAGACACTTACCAAAAGAAAAAAGGCAAAACCCTGTGGTTCTGCCTTTTTATTCTTTCCTTTTCGATTTTACAAAGCCCCGGAAACAACATTACCACGGTACATGACCGCTTGACGCTTCGCACGGCGTGCAACTGCTTCTGCTGCCGAGGATGCGTGAACGAATACGATATCCGCCTCGTCGCCAACATTCGGCCACATGCGGTTGCCCTCTTTATCCAGCGGCGTCTTCCCGCCTGTAATAAAGCCCAGTGCTTGGGACAGTGAACGCTCATCCTGCATGCGGAAGCGCTCTGCCAAGCGACCTGCTTTTTCCAAGCTATCGCCTTGTCCAAATGGCGACCAGTGATCGGTAATACTGTCGTCTCCGAGAGAGACGGAGACACCTTTTTCATGCAGCAATGGAATGGGAATCGTCCCTCTGTTCACCGGTACGGTGGAAGTGATCGAAATGCCCAATCCAGCGAGCATTTCAGCTACGTCGCCTGCTTCTTCCAGACTGATGTCAGCAAGGGAGTTGGCATGGCTGATCGTAACGCGACCTTGCCATCCTGCTTCTTCGGTCATTTTAGCCAGACGCTTGAATGTAAACACCCCGAGATGATCCGGGTCATGCAAGTGAACGTCGATTGGAGCATTCGCTTCGACTGCCAGCTCAAAAATGGTAGCGAGCGATTTCTCGATGTTTTGATCCACTGTCGCCGGGTCTACACCCCCAACGTAGGTCGCGCCCATTTTCAAGGCTTGGCGGATGTTCTCCACTTGATTGCTTCGCAGAAGACCTTGCTGCGGGAAGGCAACGACCTCGCACTGCAATCTGCCGCTGAAGGTCTCCAGGGCTGCCATAGTCGCTTCCAGGTTTTTAAGTCCGATGTACGGATCAATATTACAATGGGAACGAATATGGGTGGAGCCTGCGGACAGCAGCAATTCCAGCATTTTTTCTGCGCGCTCTTGTGCTGTTGGCAACAGCTTCGGCATGAGCTGGCTCTCTTCTTCCAGTCGACCCAAGATGTTTTTCACTGGTGTCACGGCTTTCCAAGGACCGCCATAGTACGTTTTATCGATGTGGATGTGCATATCCCTAAATGACGGCAGTGCCAACAGACCGCTGGCATCCTTCGTTGGCAGCTCCGTTTGTGGAGCAGCTCCACTCACGATCTGTGCAATTCGTCCGTCTTCGATTAATAGATGCGCCACTTCAGTATCTGTAGCAACCACCTTGTCGTTTTCTTTGCGGTATCCGCTCTCCAAGCGGAGGTTGGTAATCCAATAGGCTGTAGACATCTATCCATGACATCCTTTCTATTTAAAAGTAGTACTACCACTCACCCGCTACCCGGTTGCCTTGGAAAAGAACGACCTTGCGCTTGGCACGTCTCGCAACAGCTTCTGCTGAACATGTCGCTTCGACCGCCATCAGGCTCGCCTCATCTCCAACCAATGGCCACACGCGATTCCCGGTTTCATCGAGAGTGATCCGCCCTTCTGTCACGAAGCCGAGTGCTACGCCTAACGATCTTTCATCCGTCAAGCGAAAGCGTTCAGCCAGTCGTCCTGCTTTTTCTAACAAGTCTCCACTGCCAAAGGGTGTCCAGTTGTCGGTCAAGCTGTCGTTTCCAAGCATGACGGCAACCCCTTCTTGATGCAGCAACGGAATCGGAATGGTCGGGCGATTGATCGGCACGGTCGATGCAATGGAGATACCAAGGGAGGCGAGTCGTTGTGCCATCTCTCTGGCTTCTTCCTGCGAAACATCGCCTAATCCCATCGCGTGACTAATCGTGACACGTCCTTGCCAGCCTGCCTCTTCCGTCAGAACAGCGAGGCGCTTCATCGTAAATACGCCAAGATGCCCCGGATCATGCAAATGCATGTCAATGTCGGCATCCGCTTCGACTGCCAGCTCTAGCATCGTTTGCAGAGAACGCTCAATGTCGCCGTCTACTCCACCCGGATCGACGCCGCCTACATGAGTGGCGCCTTGACGCAGTGCCTCACGTACCATGTCTCGCGCTTGTGTACGCAGCATGCCATAATGCGGGAAAGCAACGATTTCGTGGGAGACACGGTCTGCATACGTCTCGAACGCCTTCTTCATTCCTTCCAAGAACCCAAGACCAACCTGTGGGTCTACATGACAATGTGTTCTTACATGTGTAACTCCTGTTTCCACCAGCAGCGAGAGAATATTTTCTGCTCCTGTCTGAGCCTGTTTGAGGTACATTGGCAACAGCCCTCTGTCCTCAGCGTGGCGTTCGAACAAGTTTTTTACGGGAGTTGTTGCCTTCCACGGGCCGCCGTAATACGTTTTTTCCAGATGAATGTGCTTCTCGGCCATAGACGGCAAAATCAGTAAGCCTTTCGCGTCCTTTTTAGGTAGCCCATCCTCCAAAATCTCACTGGAAGGGACAATCCGCGTAATTTTCCCATGCTCAATGAGCAAATCGCACAGCTCTGTCCGCGTTCCACTGATCACGCCTTCTTCCCACTCATACCCGTTTTCCAATCGAGCGTTGACGATCCAATAAGGAGAAGATTTCACCGGCTTTTCCCCCTCTTAAACGTTCACTTCTTCCACTTGACCAGAAGCGAGAGTGCCTTTGAAGAATACAGCGTGTCGATCTGCACGGCGCGCGATCGCTTCTGCCGAGCAGGTCGCGTCCACGAGGATCAGGCTAGCGTCTTCACCTTGTGCAGGCCACAGCTGTGTTCCGTTGGCATCCAGCGTCGTTTTGCCACCTGTGATAAAACGCAGCGATTGTGACAGAGACAACTCGTCCAGCCAACGATTGCGTTCAGCAAGTCGCCAGAGGCGCTCCAGCACATCGCCATTTCCGTATGGCTGCCACGTGTCAAAAATGTTGTCGCAACCGACCGCAACGTCGACGCCATTTTGGTGCAACAGCTGCACAGGTGGAATAACGCGGCTAAATGGCACACTGGTGATGATCGTAATGCCCGCTTCCCGCAGGATCGTCGCCATCTCTTCTGCTTCCTGCACAGGGATGTCTCCGAGCGCAAACGCATGGCTAATTGCTACGCGGCCTTGCCAGCCAGCGTCTACGGTCATTGCTGCTAGTCGCTTCATTGTGTAGGTTCCCAAATGTCCCGGGTCATGCAAATGCAAGTCCACACCTGCGTTTGCTTCTACCGCCAGCTCCATCATCTGGTGCAAAGATTCTTCTATATCGCCATCCACATTAGCTGGGTCTACGCCTCCGACATGAGTCGCACCTTGGCGCAATGCCTCATGCAAGAGTGCTTTTGCATCTGTACGCAACAAGCCATGCTGCGGGAATGCGACGATCTCGTGGGTGACTCGATCCGCGTAGGTTGCTAATGCTGCTTTTACTGATTCCAAATTGGAAACTCCCACTTCTGGGTAAATGTCCACATGTGTACGTACGTGTGTCGAGCCATAAGACGAGAGGATCTCCAACAGATTCTCCGCACGCTCTTGTGTAGTTGTCGGCAATCCTGGCAGTGTGCGCTTCTCAATCTCGCAACGCTCAATAATATTGGACACAGGAATGACGGCCCGCCATGGTTCTCCCAGAAGCGTTTTGTCCAAATGAACATGCTTCTCTACGAAAGATGGGAGTGCCAATAAGCCTTTTGCATCCTTTTGCAAAATACCGTCTGTAAGCTTCTCTGTCGCTGGTACAATACGCGCGAATTTTCCGTCTTTTACCAAAATGTGAAACAAGGATGCCTCTGTCCCCGTGACGACACCGTTTTCCCGACGGTAGCGCGTCTCCAAACGAACATTGGTCAACCAATAGGTAACGCCCATCCATTATCCACCCTCTCTTTGTCTCTCTCCATTCCTTTCTCCCCCATTATCTAGGAAGCCGGAAGACTTGATTTGCACAATCTTTACGTCTATTTTCACTATTTTTACGACTTGTTCAAATTGCCTTTACTTCGTACATTTTTCTGATAACTTTGACGTAAGCAAAGGAGGGGTTACACCATGAAGGTTGAGATTGCACCAACTAATCAAGCTCTTCCGCCGAAAGCAGCGGCTGCACGCCCTAGCAGATGGCGGACTTTTTACAGGAAACTACGAAAAAACAAACTCGCCATGGTAGGCGGCTGTATCGTGATTTTTTACATCGCGAGTGCCCTGTTGGCACCATTCATCGCTCCTTACGATCCCTATGAGATTGATTTGGTTAACAAATTGAAGCCACCATCTGCTGAGCACTGGATGGGTACCGATGACAAAGGTCGGGATGTAATGAGCCGTCTTTTATACGGAACGCAGCTCTCGATGTCCGTCGGATTCGTCGCCGTCTTTATTGGTGCATTTTTCGGAATTATTCTTGGCTTATTATCCGGTTACTACGGAGGCTGGGTAGATACGGTCATCTCCCGTATCATCGATGTTTTGCTCGCCTTCCCGGGAATCCTGCTATCTCTGGCCATTGTCAGTGCCTTAGGGCCAAGTCTCTTTAACGTTATGATCGCCGTTGGTATCTTCTCGATTCCTGTATTTGCACGGATCGTCCGCGGCTCTACTTTGACCGTAAAAAAACTGGAGTACATCGATGCGATCCGCTCACTCGGTGCCAATGACTTCACGATTATCTTTAGACACATTTTTCCAAACATTTTGTCTCCTATTATCGTACAGGCAACGATGCGCCTTGCTACCGCGATTCTATCCGCCGCTGGCCTGTCGTTCCTCGGACTGGGAGCACAGCCTCCTCTGCCGGAGTGGGGCGCCATGCTTAGTAACGGACGCGACTTCTTGTTTACCGCTCCGCATCTGGCCATGTTCCCAGGTTTCGCTATTGCAACTCTTGTTCTCGGCTTCAACATCTTTGGGGACGGCCTCAGGGACGCTCTCGATCCACGAATGAAACAATAGGAGGGAAATCTTCATGTTTGTTTACATTATCCGTCGCCTGCTGCAGATGATTCCCGTCCTGCTCGGTGTCATTCTGGTCGTGTTTTTGATCATGCAAATGGTTCCTGGCGACCCGGCTGTATTGCTCGCCGGTGAAGGCGCTTCTGCAGAAACGATTGCAAAAATGCGTACACAACTCGGCTTGGATCAACCCATCATGGTTCAGTACGCGCAATATGTCTTTAACGTGTTCCAAGGTGATCTAGGTACGTCACTTCGCTCTAATCTTCCCGTGTGGGATGAGATTATGGCGCGATTGCCTGCTACCATCGAACTCGCACTCGCCAGTATTTTTGTAACCGTTGTACTCGGTATGATCGCAGGTATCGTCTCTGCTACCAAGCAATACTCTGCTGCTGATATTACGATCATGGTTATTGCCTTGCTCGGTGTATCCTTGCCAAGCTTTTGGCTCGGCTTGAGCTTAATCTACACGTTCTCCGTCAAGCTGCAGCTCTTCCCTGTTGCAGGCTGGGGCACCTGGAAGCACATGATTTTGCCAGCGATCACACTCGGTACCGCTGGGGCTGCCATCGTTGCTCGTATGACTCGCTCCAGTATGCTCGACGTCGTGCGTCAAGACTACATCCGCACAGCGAAAGCAAAAGGCCTGCGTGAAACAGTCATCATTTACAAGCATGCTTTGAAAAACGCGTTGATCCCGATTATTACGGTCGTTGGCTTGCAGTTCGGATTTCTTTTGGGTGGTACGGTTCTCGTAGAATCTGTATTTGCCATCAACGGCTTGGGTCGTCTGATTGTCGATGCGATCCGCATGCGTGATTTGCCTGTCGTACAAGGCGGCGTACTGATCGCTTCCATTATCTTCGTATTCGTGAACCTACTCGTCGATGTATTGTATCGCTACTTTAATAAACGAATTGATCTGAACTAAGGAGGGATCACCATGCCGGAACAACAAGATATCATCCTGGACGTTCGCAATCTGCAAACGCATTTTTTCACAGACGATGGCGTCAGTAAAGCAGTGGACGGCGTTGATTTCTCTCTAAATAGAGGAGAGACACTAGGTCTGGTAGGAGAATCGGGCTGTGGAAAAAGTATCACTTCCCTCTCGATCCTGCGTTTGATTGCCAGTCCTCCGGGAAAAATTGTAGGAGGAGAAATCCTTTTCAAAGGGCAAGACCTGACGAAAAAATCAGAAGCAGACATGCGCACGATCCGCGGCAACGAGATTTCGATGATTTTCCAAGAGCCAATGACCTCGCTTAATCCGGTTTATTCGGTTGGGGAACAAATCGCAGAGGTATTGCGCCTGCACCAAAACATGGGACGGAAGGAAGCATGGGACAAAGCAGTAGACATGCTGCGTCTGGTCGGTATTCCTTCCCCGGAAAAACGCGCGACTCAAGAGCCGCATGAATTGTCTGGGGGTATGCGCCAACGCGTCATGATCGCGATGGCTCTCGCCTGCCGCCCGGAAATTTTGATCGCGGATGAACCGACAACCGCTTTGGACGTTACGATTCAGGCTCAGATTCTCGAGCTGATGAAAAAGCTGCAAGTCGAAATGGGCATGAGCATTATCATGATTACCCACGATCTGGGCGTTGTTGCCGAAACATGCGATCGCGTTGCGGTCATGTACGCAGGAAAAGTCGTGGAGTACACGACTGCACAAAACTTGTTTGCGAATCCACGCCATCCCTATACAGTGGGGCTGATGAACTCCCTCCCCCGTCTGGATGAGGACGTGGAAGAGTTGCAAGCGATTAAAGGGAATGTACCAAGTCCGTTCAACATGCCAGTTGGATGCCGATTCGCTCCACGTTGCCCGCATGCAACAGAGCTGTGCAATACGAAGCTTCCTGAGCTCTTGGCGTATGCAGACGGAAGCAAAGTACGGTGCTGGATGTATACGTCTGAGTGGGACGGCGACACCAAGACTGCTACGGAAGTGGGGGTATGACCATGATGACGACACAAGCGAATCCAACGAAAAAACCACTGCTGGAAGTAAAAAATCTCAAGCAGCACTTCCCGATCAAAGGCGGCATTTTAGGCCGTACCGTCAACCACGTAAAAGCCGTGGATGACATTAGCTTCACGATCCATGAAGGTGAAACACTGAGTATTGTAGGCGAATCCGGTTGTGGAAAATCCACTACCGGTCGTGCCATCCTCCGTCTGGATGAACCGACGAGCGGAACGGTACTATTCGAAGGACAAGATCTGCTGGCGATGTCCAAGAAGCAAATGCGCGACATGCGCAAGCATTTGCAGGTCATTTTCCAGGACCCATTTGCTTCACTCAACCCGCGCCAATCGGTATCCGCTATTCTCGGGGAAGCGTTGGCGATCCAAAATATCGTACCTGCGCATCAACGCCGCGAGCGTATTATCGAGCTGCTCGGCTATGTAGGTTTGCGTCCGGATCAAATTGACCGCTTCCCGCATGAATTCAGCGGCGGACAACGCCAACGGATCGGGATTGCCCGTGCACTCGCGATGCAACCGAAGCTGATCATTTGTGACGAAGCCGTATCGGCACTCGACGTATCCATTCAGGCTCAAGTGCTGAATCTCCTGAAATCATTGCAAAGGCAGTTCAAGTTGACGTATTTGTTTATCTCTCATGACCTCGGCGTCGTTCGTCACATCTCGGATCGCGTCATGGTGATGTACCTCGGTAAAGTGGTAGAGATCGCGGATAAAAAGTCGCTGTTCGACAACCCGCAGCATCCTTACACGCAGGCACTCCTGTCTGCGATCCCGGTACCGGACGTAAGCAAAAAGCAAGAGCGGATCATTCTGCGCGGCGATGTACCTTCTCCGATCAATCCTCCGCAGGGCTGCCGCTTCCATACGCGTTGCCCGTATGCGATTGATCGCTGCAAAACAGAAGTGCCTGGCTTGACCAACCTGCACAACACACACCAAGTTGCGTGCCACATCGTCCAAGTCTAGTATAGAGAGATTAAAATTTTCTAAAAACGCAAGAGATCACGAAGCAGCATGATATGATGGTAACTGCAAAATCTATCCATACAGAAGGGATCTCATGATAAGCTTCGAAGGTTTCACATTGCTCATTCTGCTGTTTATTTTGGCTCCTATCATAGGAGCTATTGCTTTATTGTTTCTGTTCATTTTCGAGAAGCGGATTGATCTGTTAGAAAACAAAAATCTGAAGATCGAGCTGGAAAAAGAGTTGCAGCAAGCGCTTTACAATCAGTTGAATCAACAAATCCAGCCTCACTTCTTGTTTAATACGCTAAATGTCATTCTGAGTCTGGCGCGATTGAACCGAACGAAGGAACTGGTGAGAGCGCTCGAAGTCCTCTCCCAGTTTCTCAAATTTAAATATAAATCCACAGAGCCATTGATTTCATTGGCGCGGGAGATTACGTACACGGAGCAATATTTGGAGATTCAAAAGCTGCGTTTCGGCGATCGGCTCCGGATTCAACTAGATTGTGCAGATGATCTCTTGCAAGCATCCATTCCCCCTTTCGTCTTGCAGACGATTGTGGAAAACGCATTTAAGCATGGATTAGAAAGAAAAATGGGCGAAGCTATCTTAGACATCCGCATAAGCCGAAAAGATGACGATGTCCTGCTTACGGTCATCGACAACGGTTCTTCCGGACTCACAGCCTTCCAGAATGAAAGTGAGATCGAAACGGAACAGCCACATGAGAAGAGCGGTCACGGGTTGGACAACATCCGCAGGCGGCTCCACCTTTGTTTTGGTGATCATGCACATCTGGAGCTTGCTCCGATATCTGAGGGAGGAACTCTTGTGTCTGTCAGGTGGCCCTGTACTTATGAACAAATCGATCTGAGGTGAGAAGATGAACGTACTACTCGTGGATGACGAACCATTGGAGCTGGACCAGCTCGAGTATTTGATTCAGCCCATGTTCCCCTTGTGGAAATTCTACAAGGCCGCAGATGGCAGTCAAGCCATGGCGATCAGCCAGAAGGTTCCTCTTCATCTCGCCTTTCTGGACATTAATCTTCCGGGGAAATCCGGGCTGGTGCTTGGCGAAGAGCTGAGAGCCCAGCACAAAGACATCGAGCTCATCATTGTCACGGCTTATCAAGATTTTCATTATGCCAAGCAATCGATCCGCCTCGGTGTCGTGGATTACATCACGAAGCCCGTCATTGAGAGCGAGCTGGTCGACATTCTGCAAAAATATCAGAAGAGCCCTGCCCTCTCCGCTTACACCCGAATTATTTCCGATGCGATGAACATCATTCATCAAAAATTCGCGGAGAAGCTGAATCTGGCTGATCTTGCCGCAGAGGTCCATATCAATCCTACCTATTTGAGTCGCCGTTTTCATGAAGAAGTAGGTGTCTCATTTTCCGAGTATTTAATGCAGTACCGCATTCAAATGTCGAAGAAGTTCCTGATTGCTCATCCTGATTGGAGCATATCGACGGTTGCCGAGCGGACTGGCTTCAACAGCCAACACTATTTCAGCACCATTTTTCGCAAGGTAGTGGGGAAAACCCCGAAAGAATACCGGGACAAGGGGAATGCATCTTGACCTACTTATCGTTTCGCGAATACGTGGTAGGTGCAGCAAAGATCGGCATTGGGCTTGGGGTCGTCTCTATCCTCGCCCGCTGGGTGACTGGAAACACAATATTCGGTTCACCAGAAGCACTCGTCAAATACGGGATATTTGGCGGGATCGGCTTCGCTTTGATGGGAGCATTTGCCCTTAGTATGTTTGGACTGCTTGGGCGTAAGGTCCGCCGTGAGTTATCAGAAGGGATGACTATCGGGGATTACATGCGGGACAAGCTACATCCGTTTGGTTACTGGCTAATGATCATCATCCTTTTGATTACCACGATTGAAGCGATGTTCGTCCAGGGAATGGCTGGTGGCGTATTGCTGAACATCTTGTTTGGCTTACCGATCCCGCTCGGCTTGCTCTGCTTTTTTGGATTTTGTGTGCTGTTTGCAGGCATCGGAGGTATTCGCTCGATCCATCGTTTTGCCATCGTGCAAATTGTCATTACGTTTGCGGCCATCATCCTGATTCCCGTCTACTTTTTCGTCGGTAAAGGTGTCGAGCATGTCTATAACGGACTGCGTCTTTACCATCCTTACCTTCTGGTGCTCAACAACAACGAGGGTCTTTTTTTTATCATTACCGGGCTGTTGATTGGGTTTGGTCAAGTGTTTGTCGATCAGGCATCGTGGCAGCGGCTCTATATGATGGAAGAAAAAAAGATCGTCCCTACCTTTCTGGTGTCCGGACTCATTTTTGCCACCGTACCACTGGCGTTTTCCTCGCTGATCATCATCGTTCTTTTTACGGGCGGCTTTGATGATATTTACTCGCTGTTGTTTGATCTCGTACGCAAGATTGACACGATGATATTGCTTGTATTATTTGTCCTCTGTGCCTTCGGTGCGATCATGTCCGCTTTTGGTGCAGGTCTTCATTCCATGATCAGTCTGATGGTCAACAACGTCTATCAGCTGTTCCGCCCAGACGCTTCTGAACGGCAAAAAATCCGTTTGGGCTACATCCTTGCCATTGCTATCGGTGCGCTTTCGTATGGTTTGACGATCTACTTCCAGCCGACCTTGCTGGATTTGCTGTTCTTCTTTGGCATTATGTATGCCTCGCTGTTTTTGCCTGTCATCGTCATCGTGTTGACGAAGGGGAAGGCACCTACTTTCATTTTGATCAGCGCAGTAATGGGATTCGTCGCAGGCTATAGCAGCCGGATGTACGTCGATCCGATGATGGCAATCTGGATTGCCTCCTTATGTACAGCTCTGGTCTTAACGGCCTACTTGTGCATGACCTGGCTATGGAAACGGTACATCCGAACGCCGGATCACACTCGCTGACCCACAGGAAGGAACGAATCCTATGCTACGCTCCTACTTGCTGCTCATTTTTTGCGTAACCGCTTGGGGCAGCAATTTCGTCTTCGGGAAAATGCTCGTTGCAGAGTTTTCTCCGCTCTTTTTGTCGGCTATGCGTCTCTTGTTTATCGTGCTGTTTCTGCTCATTTGGTCCAGAGGGCGTCTGAAAATGCCAAAGCTCACTCGTACGGACTGGTTCTTGCTCGCGGTACTGGGAGTTGTCGGCGTATTCATCAACCAGTGGTCCTTTTACAAAGGGCTCGTAACAGCTGAACCAACCACCTCTGCTCTGATCCTGGCGCTGACGCCGATTACAACCGCTCTCTTGGCTGCCTTGTTCTTGAAAGAATCACTGACTGGCCGCATGGCAATCGGTTCGGTGATCGGTACATCAGGCGTTTTATTCGTCATTTATACAGGGGCAGAGCTGCATTTTGATGTAGGTATCCTTTGGATTGTATTGACGATGCTGACATTCGCGACCTCGATCATACTTGTCAGGTTGTTGGGACATCGACTCCCTCCACTCGTGACGACGCTCGTATCCAATCTGATCGGCTTCGGATCGATGCTGCCTTTTGTCCTGATCAGCATCCCTACGGCCACGGTAACCACCAGCCTCTCATCCTGGATTCTCTTGTTTGTCACCGCTGTCATCATGCACGGCATTGTGACCCTAATCTGGAACAGTCAACTACAGAAGGTAGGCGCTGCCAAAGCCGCGATGTTTGCCAATCTGGAACCGTTTATTGCCATGCTGTTTGGCTTACTATTGCTGGCAAAGCCTGTAACGGCTGTACAGTTTTTCGGAGCGGTTCTCATCATTGCAGGCGTGACCTTGACCACAACCTCAAAGGAGCCGCGTGAAAAGAAGAAGCTTTCCTCGCTTTCATCCTAATCAAAGCAGTTCGCCGTACTTTTCATACTAAAATAGTCGGAATTGTAGTTGAGAAGTACAATTTCGTTGGTTTATACTAGGAGAAAGCGGGCGAGTCTGTACCGTTACATCGTGATAAGAGGAGGGGACAGTCCATGTCTACCGTAAAACTATCCCAGTGGGAAACGATGCTCTTAGAGGCAGCCCGTGCCCATGGATTCGTCGATGAGGAAATCATCCACAAGCTGAGAACAGGTGACCCTGCGCCTTTTTCGGACGTGGAGGGCGGCAAGTACGATTACACCCATCTCTTTGAACTGTCCAAAAATGATCCCACTACGCTGGAAGCTGCGATTCGCGAAGGCTACCAGATCAAGTTCACCACTTTTAACGGGATCAAGTTTTTGCTGAACAAACGCTACAACATCCAAGCAGAGCACGATTATCACGTTGAGGAAACAGCGCTGCACCACGTACGCTTACCAGACGATGCATTGACGTGGATGCGCAGGACAATCTCCCATAACTGGCGAATTGTTGAACTAGAAAAGCTCGCAGACACCAAAGAAACGCTCGTCAGATTTGAACTGGCAGCATCGTAAATACGAAAGAGCACTTTCCTTTGGGGAGAGTGCTCTTTTTTCGAAATGCGGAGTATTGGAAGGAGAATCATGATGACAACGCAAGCGTATATCCAACACATTCAAGCAACGTATCCGGAATTGGCCATCACTTCCGCCTACTTTAACGAGATGGGCCAAAACAATGATGTGCTCATCGTCAATGACGCGTACGTGTTTCGCTTCCCGAAATATACCCCCGGAATCGAGCAACTGAAGGTCGAAACGAACATTTTATGCATGGTAAAACCATACCTCTCCCTGCCGATTCCGACTCCGATCTATTTGTCCTTTGCCGAGGAAATACCTGGGCGGGTGTTTGCCGGATATCCGCTACTCGAAGGTGAGCCTTTTACCCGAGAAGCTTTTCAAGTAGCCTCTCGTCAAAATTCGGTACCTACTGTCGCTGCCCAACTGGCACAATTTCTTCATGAACTGCACCAGCTTCCCGTCTCCTCCTTGCTCCCGGAGCTCATCCCTGGCGATTTTGACATGGCCAAGCAGTTGACTGAGCTGTATGAACAGATTGTTTCGCACTTGTTCCCAGCTATGCGTGAGCAAGCAAAAAAGGATGTAGCAGAGCGGTTCGAATCGTACCTGGCAAACCCTGCCCACTTTGATTTTCAGCCTTGCTTGACTCACGGAGATTTTGGCACAGGTAATATCTTGTACTCCCCGATAAAACAGCGCATCACAGGCATCATTGACTTTGGTGGCTCGGGTGTGGGCGATCCGGCATACGACCTCGCAGGACTCTGCGCGAGCTACGGGGAACCGTTTTTGCAGCACTTCACTCCGGTGTACCCCCAGCTTGAGCAGGTGATGACAAGGATGCGATTTTACCGTAGTACATTCGCCTTGGAGGAAGCGCTATTCGGTCTGGAAAACAACGATGAGACAGCGTATCAGGCCGGCATGCGGGACTACCTCTAGCCTTTTACAGCACCCTGTGTGAGCCCTTCCACCAAGTACTTTTGACAAAAGGCAAACAACAGCATCGTCGGGATGACTGACAGCACCGTAGCTGCCGACATCGCTCCCCATTCGATATCGTACTTTTTGATGAAGGCATTCATCGCGACGGGAATCGTTTTGACTGACTCTTCATCAATGAACAGAACTGCCATAATCAGCTCGTTCCAGCATTGGACGAACGCGAAAATAAACGTGGCTGCAATTCCGGGGAGCATGATCGGCACGATGACGCGAAACAGGGCGCTCAACCGGGAACAGCCGTCCATCATTGCTGCTTCCTCCAAAGCGTTGGGTATCCGTTGGAAAAAGCCAGACATGATGATCGTACAAAATGGAATCAGCATGACCGTGTAGATGAGCATCAACGAAAACAGGCTGTTTAAGATGTGCATCTTGGACATCATCATATACAACGGCGCCATGCCAATGAACATCGGGATCATTTGGGTGACGAGAAATCCGAACATCACCTGCCGCTTTCCTTTAAACGAAAAGCGGGCCAATACGTAACCACCGAGCATCGCGATGAATACGACCATAGCCGAAGCGACCAAGGAAACGAGAAAGCTGTTCCAGATATACACCTGAAAGTGGGAAATCTGAAAGATCTCCAAGTAGTTGATCAACGTCACCTGTTCCGGCCAATATTGAATCGGGAGCGAAAAGATTTCCTTTTGACCTTTGAGCGACGTAATGATAATCCAATACAGCGGGAAAATCGCAAAAGCAAGAAACAGGGTCAATACAATCGCTCTGCCAGTCCTCCACCCTAGATGTTCACGGTGCATCAGAAGTCCCCTCCCTTCTCTACTTTGGTCGCTTTCACGTAAAAGATCGTGAACAACATCAAAATCAGCACGATGATGACACCTACTGCCGAGGCTTGCCCGTAGTCTTGTCCAAAGATGACTTTATCGATCATGTAGGTAGCAAAAATATGCGTGGAGCCTGCAGGAGCTCCATTTGTCATCGCATAAATAATATCTGGGAAGTTGAGAATCCATATGACCCGCAACAGGATTGTCACCAGCATCGTAGGCATGATATACGGCAGTGTCACACTCCACAACTGCTGAATCCGCCCCGCTCCATCCATTGCCGCCGCTTCGTACAGCTCCTCTGGGATCGATTGCAGGGCAGCTAGAATCATGATGGCAAAAAACGCGACGCCATACCAAATATTCGCGATAATGACGGCAGCCATCACCCAAGTGCCATCCGCCAAAAAGGAAATCGGCGCATCGATCAGACCCGTTTTCAAGAGCAAATCATTAATGACGCCAAACTGGGCATTGAACATCCACCGCCAAATCAGCCCAATCAGAAAGCCGGACATCGCCCACGGGAAAAAAACAAATGCCTGGTAAATCCCTCTTCCACGAAATTTTTTACGCATCAAGAGGGCCAGCATAAAGCCAAACAGCAATTGAAAGACGAGGGAGAAAAACACCCAGTAAAAGCTGTTCATGGCAACTCGCGGGAAGTCTGGACTTGTCAGTACGTTCACAAAGTTGTCCAGCCCGATGAACTGAATATTCATCAAGTCAAAGAGCGTGTAGTTCTGAAAAGACATGATGATTCCACGCACGAGTGGATAATACGTAAAGACCGAAACAAACAAAATGGCGGGCAAGAGGCACAAAAATATGAAGCGACCTTCTTTGGAAATCCGGAACGATTTCTTCCCTTCCGGCACAACCTGCTTCGTCGTCATGACGATGGGTTTTTGTGTGTCCAAGCTACCATCCCCCCACGTCTACTTTCGTTCGGCTTTTTCTTTCGTCCAGTATTGATCCCATTTTTTCAGCAGGTACTCTGCGGTGAGCTGATCGAGCAAAAAACTCTGAATATCTTTATCCGCCGTGCTTTGCCAAGCTCCCCAACCTTTGTAGTCCACAGGACGTGAAACATCGAGGAACTTCGTCGGCTGCTGGCTCATCTCAATAAACGGCTGGAAGTAACCAGTCTTGTAAAATTCATCTTCTGCCGCGCTTTTCACGACAGGAATCGTGGAAGTCTTTTTCGCAAAATGAGTGCTCTGTTCTGGATCAGAGAGGAATTCAATTAGCTTCCACGCCTCTTCCTTGTGCTTCGAGTATGACGTCATTCCCCAACCCGGCCCACCGACTACTTGTTGAGCGACGCCCGAAGGACCAATCGGAATCGGAGCGGTCGCCCACGTCCCTTCCTGCATCTTCTCCTTGGCTCCATCGATGACGTCAGGGTCTTGAATCAGCATGGCAGTCGAGCCAGCTACAAAGCCCTGTACCATCTCCTGAAAGCCCCAGCTTACCGAATCTTTTGGAGAACCTTCCTTGTAAAGCTGTTTGTAATACTGCATCGCTTCTAGTGATTGCGGCGTGGAGAAGATCGTGCGTCCATCCTTCATGAAAAAGGCAGAGTCAGGGTCGACCTCTGTCCCGTTGTAGGCCCACATGGTGATCAGCGCGTAATCCCACCCGGTCGCACCTCCCCGGAAGCTGTACCCGTAGCGGTTTTTGGCTGGGTCCGTCAGCTTTTTGGCTGCGACCAAGAGCTCATCCCACGTCTTCGGCACCTCGATCCCTGCTTCCTTAAACCAATCCGTCCGATAATATAAGACGCGCTGGTACAGTCCATTCGGAATGTAATAAGGAGTTTTGTCCACCCAAGTGGCTCGACGTTTGGCAACGTCGGTCAGCTGATCGTAATTTTTCCATTTGTCTGTGTAGGGCTTCAAATTTTCAATAAAGCCGTTCATCGAAAACTGCTTGGCATTGAATTCACGAACCTCCAGTACGTCCAGCTCTTCTTTTGCCATCAGCATCTGTGTGATCTTCTGATCCGCTCCTTCAAAGGGAGGTGAAATCAGATCGACTTTGATCCCCGGATTCTTTGCTTCAAACTGGGCTAGCATTTCTTTTAACAGCGCAGTTCGTTGTGGGCTAGTAATGCTCTCGACCATTTTTAGCGTGACGCCATTCGCACCTGACGGCGATGCTGAGTCAGGAGTGGCCGCCGGCTGACTACAGCCTACAAGCAATGCTGTCGCCATCGTTAATTGGAGCGCCACAGAAATCCAGGAACGAAATCCCATACACGAACCCCCTCATGATCTTTTTGCGAGATAGTTCGTATTATATTAAATATTCTGAATTATAAGTTTTAATATCTTTACCAGTTTTTTCGTTTTCTTTACTCTTTTTTCACTGAGGCTTTCCCGACACTATTTTATTTGACTAACTGGAATAAATAAGCTAGCATTTTATATGCTATAGCATGTAAACAAAGGAGCTTGGATTTTCTATGGAATTATTCAATCTGACCGGATTTCTTCTTCACCGCACAGATATGAAAATGACGAACTATTTTAAGAAGAGGTTAAAACAATTTGAGATCACGCCAGAGCAATGGGGAATTCTTAGTGTAATGGATGGAGAAAGAGCGATAACACAAAAGGAACTTTCGGATGCTATTGACCGAGATCAAACCACCGTCGTCAGAATGATTTACTCGCTTGAAAAAAAGGGAATCGTCATTCGCACTTTAAATGACGAGGATAGACGCTCTCATAACTTGTTGCTGAGTGGCAAAGGGATGGAGTTAAAATCAATGCTTATACCCGTCGTTACCGAAGCGCATAATCATGTCACGCAAAAACTTACCGATGTAGAGATTGCGGAATTGCATGCTTTGCTCGACAAACTATATCAAGTAGTAAAGGATGAATAAATGGAGAGGCAGATACTTTCTCCGCCAAATACATGCTATAGCATATATTGAATTTGATACTGAATAACGAAAGTGAGGAAGCCGTCATGACCATAATCATTTTGCAAGTCATCGTTGCGATCTTCTTTATGTTTACAGGTACAAAAATTATTTCCGGTAAAATGGCGAATGAATTTGATCGATTTGGACTCCCTCCCCTCTTTAACTTCTTAACTGGCTTTATTGAAATCATCAGTTCCATAGGCTTGATTATTGGCATATGGTTTTCGACCGTTGCATTACTATCTGGATTGCTTTTAGGCGTGACCATGTTGGTAGCTGCCTTCATCCTACTTGTGATTGCTAGAGATCCTTTTCCGAAAGCAATACCGGCGCTCGTTCTTTGCTTTCTCTCCTTTTTAATCTCGACGTATCATTTTTAACCTAGGGAGGGGAATACCAACCAAACTGAGGATACAGTCATACCAGTGGCGAGTCCAAGATTTTATTATCATGTCTTAGGTCGCCGCTGGTATGTCAACAAAATACATAACCTACTCGCTCCTACAAAGCATCCTCAGCCCCATGAGGACCGCCCATGCTTGCTGCTGTTTTTTGAAAAAGAAGCGTAGCGGTTGACCGTTTTGTACATCGATCAGCGTATCGTGGCTGCTGGCCCGTAACTCGTACTCAATATCAGCTACCTCTGCAACAGGAGCATCATCTCGAAGGAAGAGTCGCAATCTTCCGCCTTCCCCTGACGTGTACGTCCCGAC
The DNA here is from genome assembly GCF_028369215.1 of Brevibacillus sp. AG. Taxonomy (NCBI): domain Bacteria; kingdom Bacillati; phylum Bacillota; class Bacilli; order Caryophanales; family Paenibacillaceae; genus Brevibacillus; species Brevibacillus sp. AG. Next base: position 56,582 of record NZ_JAQMYO010000017.1, read on the forward strand.
GAGCTTCTCTAGCTCTTCTCTCGTTGGCGTATAGAGCGGAGGTTCCTCTTCTTTGTGTGCAAGCGGTAAACCAAGGGCAGCATTCACAACAGCCAGCCAGACGTTGCGGATCGGCACGTTTTCCAGATTAGAAAGAACGCTGACGACTAGCCCTTTTTCCGGTACAAACCCGAAGTTCGACGATACCCCGGGCTGGCCGCCCCCATGCTCAACTAGCGTTATTCCTGCATAATGGGGAGTTGTTTTGAGCGCATAGCCATACCACGCGTCCTTTGTCACTCGATGAACAGGCTGCCACATGGCGCTAAGCGAGGCTCCATCTGCTACCTGCTTCTCTTTATAGCGCCCGGCATTAATATAGAGCTGTCCGTATTTCAGCAAATCAACGACGCAGGATCGGATGCCTCCCCCCACTTCATAGTTGCCGAGCGAGGGCCACGTTACCTTTTTCAATTGCTGATCCTCCCCTTTGACATAAGGGACGGAGACATCGGCAAAGCGAGCGACTTCTTCCAGGTTAAAGGTCGAGCGACTCATTTCGAGTGGCGCTAGCAGGTGTTCTGTTACATAGGTACGATAGCGCTGCCCAGTGACACGCTCGATAATCGCTCCCAGGAGGAGAAACATGTCATTACTGTAACTGATATACTCACCCGGCACACCAAGGGGGGCAAACTGGACTTCGTTCAAATAGGCAATATGCTCGGGGAGTCTCGTCAGCTCTTCACGGCGCAATAGCGGCGGAACACCTGAAGTGTGAGAGAGCAAATGGTGAATCGTGATGTTGTCAGTATGTATGTCCCCCTTTACTTGTAAATCAGGCAAATAGTTGCGAATCGAGTCGTCAACAGTCAGCTTGCCTTCTGCCACGAGCTGCATGATGGTTGCAGCCGTAAACGATTTGGTAACCGAAGCAATGCCGAAAATGGTATCAGGTGTTACTGGCTGATTCGTCTCCAGATCGGTGACACCAAAGCCTTTTTGATAGATGGTCTCCCCATCCCGGGAGATGCCAATGGAGAGCCCCGGCACCTTTTCCTTTTCCATGAACTGCTTCACAAATGCTTCCAGAGCTGAAACGCATGCGTGGTCCATTCCATTCCCCTGCCTTTGGCTCTGAGATTCTAGTTAGCAAAAAGAGTGTTCCAAAAGCCATTCAACATGCCCTAGGAACACTCCTTTTCTACGTAATCTCATATTTTTTCATTTTATTGTACAGCGTGCCCCGGGAAATCCCCAACAGCTTGGCTGCCTTTGTGTAGTTGTAGCGGCTGTCGTTCAATGCTTCCACGATTTGCGCACGTTCATCATCTATCGGCGTGGGCTGCAAAAGCCGTTTGCTGTCTTCGGTTGTCCCTGTTGACTCCTGGATCATATCTGGTATATGCCATGGGAAGATTCGGTCATCCTCCGCAAAGACGACAGCATGCTCGATCGCATTTTTCAGCTCTCGGACATTCCCCGGCCAATCGTACAGTCGCAATGCGTCCATCGTGTCCGGCATCAAGCGGTATGCAAAAGATCCGTGCCTGTGTGTGCCCAAAAAGTGTTCGGCCATTGGGACGATATCTTCTTTTCGCTCGCGCAGTGGAGGGACTTTTAGTTCTATTGAATTCAACCGGTAGTAAAGATCCAAACGGAATTGTCCGACGTCAGCCATTTTTTTCAGATTCTTATTGCTGGCAGCGACGATCCGAATATCTAAAGGGCGAGCCTTGTATTCTCCGATGCGGGTCACTTGCTTCTCCTGCAATACGCGCAGCAGCATCGCCTGAATGGGCAATGGGAGCTCCGCGATTTCATCCAGAAACAAGGTGCCTCCGTCTGCAACTTCAAACAGCCCCACTTTTCCTTCCTTCAAGCCGCCCGTAAACGTCCCCGGTGCATAGCCAAACAACTCGCTCGCAACCAGATCATGGGCAAAGGCTGCACAGTTTACCGCGACAAAAGGCTTATGTCTTCGCAAGCTATGGTCGTGAATGTACTGGGATAGCACTTCTTTCCCCGTTCCGCTTTCCCCGATTAAAAGCACAGACATATCACGCCCAGCGACCTTGTCCAATTTTTGCAGCAAGCCAAGCCACTGTGGTGACTCTCCCACCATTTCTTTCGCAGTTTTCTTGCGCGGCAGTCCACGGTTTTGGGATGGAATGTCGGCAATTCCAACGATTTTCGCAGAACGTGAGGGTTGACGGCGCATTTGAACAAGCGCACCGATCAGCCGATTTTGGTAAGATACGAGCTGAAGTCTGCCTGTAGCAGGATCGGGTGAAAAAGGCAAAGGCCGCTCAGTCGAAACGATGGTGGATAAGATGGAAAGATCGGATTGCTCCTGACAGGATTGGAAGTAGTGGAGCCACTCGAATCGGTTGCACCATTCTTGTTGCTCTGTCGTAGCCGGGTCATTGCTCCGCACGATCTGACCATCCAAGTCAATAGCCACTAGTAAATCATTGGAAATGGCTAGCTCTTTTTCGAGAAATGTATTTTCCAGATAAAGCCGATGAATTTGAAGCTGATTGAAAATCTCCATCTCCATACTTTTCGCAACCGTTTGCGTTAAGACCAAGGCATGGGCAGGAAAATCCTCTGCAAAGCTCGTCAAATCCAATACGCCAATGACCTGTTTGGTAATCGGATGAAAAATCGGCACACCCGCACAAGAAATGTTTTGCCAGCTCTCACAAAAGTGTTGGGCATCGTGGATGACGACTGGCTGTCCAGCCACGAGGGTGGTGCCAAACGCAGTCGTTCCGCACAGTTCCTCGCTCCACACTCCGCCTGGAACTGCATTGAAGCTGGTCAACAGCTCCATCAATTGGTGGTCGGCATTGACATGGAGTAATCGCGCTTTATGATCTGCTAGTATGATGGAATATTTTGTATGAATGAAAGATTGGATTTTTGGAATAATCGATTGATACGCATGATATAACAAGCTGGATTCCTGTAGCATGTGGACATCCATTTGGTTGAGTACTTCAGGCGTTTTTCGCAAATTCGGATCGATTTTATGGGACAGGCTCCTGCTCCATGACTCTGAAATACTGACGGGAACATCAGCTTTTACCTGTCCAGCAGAGAGAAACGTATCTCTGGCGTTCATCCGATTTTTGTACATAGCCTACCCTCCCATCTAGTTATCTCTCCTTATTTTAGTATACCTCTATACCGTATGGCATTCTACAGCTGTTACCAATCGGTGACTTCCCACGTTACTTTTGGGGTGAAGAGAAAAAAGAAGAAAACACTCAAGTTCTTGGGCTACCTGCCGTGAGGCAGTTCTGCCCAGCTCCATGGAAAAAAAGAAACCCGCGTCCAAAGTCGCGCATCTAAGAAGCGTCTCAGAGGTGGCCCAAAGACTTTCGCTTATTTCTTCTTTTTTCTCTTACCAGCCTGAGTGGTTGTACTCGCTTAAAAGATTATTGCATTCCCTCATGAATGAACTACCGAGGAATTTGACAGAAGCTGCGTAGAAGAAGCGCATTTCCAGTCCAAGCGCCTCTGGAGCCCAACCCAGCGTAGGAATAAATGGCGGGGAATTTAAGCTTCACTTATGGAACTCTTCCTCGAAGCTTCTACGTTTGAAGCGCTCCCGCCATTTATTCCGGAGCGGACAGTCAATCCCCCATACGGGGCGTAGGCCGAAGCGTAGACTGGAAATGCGCTTCTTCCCCACACTACAGCACCTCAAACAAAAAACAAATCCCTTCGGTTTTTTGAACGGAAGGGATTTGGCTCCTATCTATTAAAACGGAAACGGACGAGTTTCCTTCTGAACGGATACCCAGCGTGGAGATGTAAACTCATGTAGAGACCAGTCGCTGCCATGGCGTCCCAAGCCGGATGATTTTTCTCCGCCAAATGGTACGTTCGGCTCGGTGTTGATGCTTTGATCGTTGATATGCATCATACCCGTTTCGATTTGCAGAGCGACTTCTACGCCATGCTCCAAATCGCGTGTAAACAAAGATCCGCTCAAGCCAAAATCAGTTTCGTTTGCAATGCGGATTGCTTCCTCTTCACTATCTACCGATATAATGTTAGCGACAGGACCGAACACTTCATTTTTCGCAGTAGCCATATCATTGGTGACATCTGCAAGAATGACAGGCTCCATCAATGTACCATGAACTTCACCTCGTTTAACGACACGCGCACCTTCCGCGATTGCTTGATCGATCAAGCCTTGGATTTTTTCCACTTGTCTTTCGTTAATAAGTGGACCCACAAATGTGTTCGGATCTTGTGGATTTCCAGCTTGGATCATGGAAGTCTTTTTCGCAAAGGCGTCAATAAATTGATCATAGATTTTGCGATGGACGATAATGCGGTTCAACGCCATGCAAACTTGTCCTTGGTGGAGGAACTTCCCGAAGACAGCCGCACTTGCTGCTTGCTCGACATCCGCATCTTCCAGGACGATCATCACGTTGTTTCCGCCTAATTCGAGGGAAGCTTTCTTCAAGTTTCTGCCGCAGATTTCGCCGATTCGACGACCAGCAGCGGAAGAGCCAGTGAAGGAAATCACTTTTGGAATCGGATTTTCGATCATGGCATCGCCGATTTCCGCAATATCTGCAACGACTACGTTAAACAAGCCTTTGGGCAGTCCTACTTCTTCGAGCAGCTTCGCGATGACCAATCCACCGGAGATGTACGTTTGCAGATCCGGCTTGACCACAACGCCGTTACCAGTAGCCAAAGCAGGGATGATGGCGCGGATGGACAAGTACAGCGGGAAGTTAAACGGGCTGATTACACCTACGACCCCAACTGGCAGATGGTAGACACGGTTTTCTTTGCCCGGAATGAAGGAAGGAAGGATTTCACCATTCATCCGTAATGGCAAGGACGCGTATTCCTTGATATCGCCGACCACAAAATCAACTTCCGCATTCGCTTTTGCAAATGTGCTGCCTGTCTCGGATACTAAAATACTCACGAGTAGCTCACGATTTTTTTCTACCACTTCTGCGATTTTGTGAATGATGCCAGAGCGAACGTATGCATTTGTTTTTGCCCACTCTTTTTGTGCTGCTTTTGCAGATTGATACGCCTGCTCGACATCCTCAACCGTAGCCAGCTTGATGCTCACCAGCTCGGATTGATCGTATGGGTTGCGGTTGGTATAGCTATTCTGACTCTTTCCTTCTCGCCATACTCCATCCATGTATTGTTTTGTGTATTCGCTGAAAATGTTGCTCATATGAAGTGTCCTCCTAGCTTAGTCCATCTTGATGATTGCTTTGATTGTTTTACCGCTATGAGAATCGGCCACCGCTTGGTTGATATCATCGAAACGATAGAATTTCACCAGCTTGTCCATCGGGAATTTCCCTTGTTTGTACAAATTGATCAACTGTGGAATGAAAATGCGCGGTACGCAAGCTCCTTCTACTACGCCAGTAATGGTTTTGTTGAGCAAGAGCAAGTCATTCGTATCGATTTTCTCATCAGTTCCGAGTGGCGGTGCCCCGATTTGCGCTACGACTCCGCAAAAAGTGAGGGCATCGACAGCTTGACGCAATACGCCTGGTCGACCAGCAGTTTCTGCTGCATAGTTTACGCCGCCATTCGTAATCTTCTTGATCTCTTCCACCGGATCAACGTTTCGCGCATTAATGACATGGGTCGCACCCAGTTCTTTCGCCAGCTCAAGACGGTTATCATGCACATCGACCGCAATGATCGTACCGCAGCCGATTGCATTCGCAGCCATGATCGCGCTAAGCCCAACCGCTCCTGCACCAAATACGGCAATGCTTGATCCTGCCTCTGGCTTCAGCTTGTTTATGACCGTACCACTACCTGTTTGAATACCGCAGCCAAGCGGTCCCAAAAGAGCCAAATCTACATCTTTATCTACTTTCACCAGATTGCGCTCGTTTACAATCGTGTACGTTCCGAAAGAGGACTGACCGAAAAAGTTGGACAACCCTTTCTCTTCGCAGTGGTGTCTTTTTGTCCCATCTTCCATGTTTCCAAGGAAGTTCAGCTCGAAAAATCTTTCACATACATACGGACGTCCGCTCAAGCAATAATGGCATTTTCCGCAATGGGCAAAACCGAGCACCACATGATCGCCAGGCTGTACATAAGTAACACCCTCGCCTACCTTTTCAACTACACCCGCACCTTCATGGCCCAGAACGGCTGGAAGTGGAACTGGATATTCTTGATCGCGCGCAATCATATCTGTGTGGCAAATTCCAGAAGCTACGACGCGAATCAGAACTTCTCCGCTCTTAGGTTCATCGAGTTGAATCGTTTCAATACGAAATTCTTCACCTTTTGCGTGAGTAACAGCAGCTTTCATTTGCATAAAATATCCCTCCGGTGATTTCTTCGCACCACTCGATCATTTTTCGAGGATTACCCTACCAGATTCATTTATAATTTCGTAAAGACACATGAATATGACAACTTGCTGTAGGAAATGAAGAAAAATCCAATCGAGTGTTGTGCGTCGAGAGTAAAATATAGTTTCTCTTCTCCGAGGATTATTCAATCAGCAATTTTCATGCCAATCATATTTTTCAACTGAAAATGAACGAATTCCGCACTTTATCCGTACTTTTTCTACGCGTACATTGTTCGATTGTCTTTAAACGATTTGAACAAATTGTTTAGCTCATGTTGAACAAATTGTTCAATTTCAGGACGAAAAACAAAGGCATTGCCCTCTTGTTTGCAAGAACGGGCAATGCCTTTTGATTTTTTCTCATTATTTCTAGCGGAGAGATACCCTTACATTGCTTTCCCCCATTCGATCTCTTCCCATTCAAATGAATAGGCTAACACATCGATACATGAGTCATGCGCGCATAATACCCTATGCTTGACTCTGGGGGATGTAAAACCAAATGCTTCTTTCACGTTAGATTCCACAACCTCATAGAATCCAGGGTTTGGGCAAACATCCGTTTCGTTCCATTCATCACTGATAGATAAGCTTCCGTCATAGTACGGATCAAGCATGCTGAAATCATATCGTTCGTAACCGTCCATTTTACCGTATTTCGTAAAAAGACCGATCGCCTTGAATGTAATTTTGATCATAGCATTACCTGCTTTATTGTATTCGTCGTCTAGAATGTCATCCCGTATTGCTCGTGTAGCTTAGTCATAACCTCGTCGTAGCGCTTTTTATTATATCCACACATCACTTCCACGCTTACTTCTCGATCCTCATAACCAGAAAAACTCGCAAAATCATGTGAGGGACTGATCATCCAGGGAACTTCGACAGATACAACTTTCATTTGGCTCATCGATTTACCTCCGCTTTAAAGAACACCATTTCATCAAATGTAATCCCAAGATAGCTGTACTTTATGTTCACTCTGTTTATTGCTTCATGATGACTAACACTCAGTCCATAAATTTCATCGTTTTTCGTAGATGTGCCAGCTTTCATCCCTATATCCCCTATATTCTGAAATCCATAGGGTATTGATTCCTTATTATCATAATCGTCAGTTACGATGAATCCTTGTAAAGCATTACTAACTTGTACTTTTGTTTTTGATGGTTTTTCATCGTTGTTAACTGAAACACCCAATATTTTCACTTCACCAAAACCCTTATTACCAATTCCCACAACAACAGATTTATGATCATTGCTTGAAGCAAGGGTACCAACATCCAATGGCGGATTACCTTTCACAAAGAAATAAAACCCCCCCATAAATATTGCTATAAGTAGTACAAAAATCCACAGTTTCTTCTTCAATTTCCCCATCCTTAATCGTTGTTTTTTCATGTGTATTGAAAACCATATTTTTGGTAAATTCGATAAAAAATAGCCAATACCCTGCACCAAGGCAGAAATATTGGCCTTCTAACCCCACACATTCAAGAGTTAATAAACTCCACCAGCTTCTTATTAAAATCATCCGCCTGACAAATCGGCATGCCGTGCCCACTGTTTTCAAACGGAAACAGCTTCGACCCTTTGATTTGCTGCTGGGTGAGCTCGGCGCTTTTGAATGGAATCAATTGATCGTGAATCCCATGAAAGATTCCGGTTGGCACACGGATTTGACCCAAGTCATTGATTACATTCTCTCTCGCTGCAGCTTGCATGATTTTGATGAGCGCATAGGAAGCGGAGTCCAGCCCCATTTTGACAAACCACTGGAGTGTAGCCGTCCCTAAATTTCGATTGAAAAACTGCAAAGAAACCGTATTTAATAACTCAGGCAAATTGGCGTACATCTGACTGATCAGCCCATCTGCTTGCTCCTTCGGGACGCCGTATGGAGAACCCGGCATTTTCACAAAGGAAGGAGAAACCGCATCCACTAACGCTAATTTGGAAATATGACGCCCCTCATAACGAGACATATACCGAATCGAAATGGCTCCACCCACCGAAAAACCTAGCAAGACGGCATCCCGTATCTTCAGTGCTTCCAAAACGACATAGATGTCATCTGCTAAGCGATCATACGTATAGCCGTTCCACGGTTTGTCTGATTGGCCGTTGCCGCGTATGTCCATGGCAACACAGCGGAACCCCTGCTGGGGCAGTACGTTGAATTGGTAGGAAAACATGTTATGGTTGAGCGGCCAGCCGTGAACGAAAAAAATCGTTTTGCTATTCGGGCCAGGATTGAGGTCTTCAACAAAAACCGTGACACCCTTTTCGACTTCAATGTACATAACCCTACCTCCTGTTTCACACCAATGCACCTCTTTACACTCAAGGTATGTCAACAATTGTAGGGTTATGTTACTACTCTCCTATGTCCGGACTCGGATACGCATGAACGATGCGTCCTTTTCTTCCCATAGTCGTGACTGCTTGCGCAAGAGAATGGTAGATGGCTTCCTCTGTCGCTTCTGCCGCAGCAGCAAACAGTTCGTTCATGATCGGGTGATCCTCACGTAGTTGCACGCGTGTTTCTGTAACGGCTGTTGTCTGGTGTGGAATCGTTTGCGCAGTGGAAAAAGCGATGACGATGTCGCCGCTCCCATGCCCAAAATGGCTCCCCGTGCGTCCCAAGCCGATTCCTGCGCGCTTCGCTACCCGGAGCAGTTGGCGATCACTCAATGGAGCATCTGTCGCCAGTACGATGATGATGGAGCCATCCTCGGACTTCTCTACTGCGTTTTCATTGTTTTTGCAGCTTGTGAACTGATTCGCTCCCAAGAAATCATTCTTGTTGCCAAAGTTACTGAGTACCAAAGCCCCCAATGTATACGATTGCTCCTCAGCCACTACGATACGAGAAGACGAACCGATCCCACCTTTATAGCCAAAAGCAATCATCCCCGTCCCTGCCCCGACAGCGCCTTCTTCTAAGGCCTGGTCCGTTGCGTTCTGAATCGCTACTCTCGCATCCTCCGGGCGCACGACACAGCGGCGAATGGAATTGAGATGACCATCGTTGCATTCGCCCACAACAATATTGATCGTCCCGGTCGTGTCCCCGATCTCTTCGTTCGTATCCAGCATGTATTGCAGAGTCCCTTGTGTAACCGCTGGAACGGAAAACGTATTGGTGAGCATGATCGGCGATTCCAATACACCCAGCTCATTTACTTGCACGAGTCCCGTCGTTTTGCCAAAGCCATTGATCACATAGCTGGCTGCGGTTACCTTTTCACGAAACAAGCTACCGCCATGTGGCAAAATGGCTGTCACACCGGTGCATGCATAATCCTCGTTGTCCAGCTCATGCTGAATCGTTACATGTCCTACTCGGACTCCGGCTACATCCGTTATGTCATTTTTCTCACCGACCGGCAGTCTCCCGATTGTCGCACCGAGCTGCCGAATTTTTTTCGTCATGCATTCCATTCCTTTCGTAAGGCTATGCCGAACGCTTACACGGGACGATTGCGCAGAAAGTTCTCATAGGCAAACCCGCGCACTTCTTCTTCCTTATAATGCTTGAGTAGCTCGTTGATCAGGTTTTGGCTCTGCCCCGCATGCTCCAGGCCCACGACCTTCGCGGTAATGCCGTCGAAGTCAGAGCCGAGCCCAATATGTCGCACGCCACCGAGTGAACAAAAATGATCGATGTGCTTGATCAGATCATCTATCGTGGTTGGTGTCGTTTCATTGATAAACTGGGTGCAGTAAACGACATGTACATTCGCGCCTTTGGCAAATAACGCTTTTGCCTGTTCATCCGTCAGATTGCGTGGATGGTCGCAAATCGCTCGTGCATTTGAATGACTCGCGATCGGGTATGTGGCGAGTTCAATCGTATCCCAGAAGCTGCCCTCCCCTAGATGCGAGACGTCCGTCAACATTTTATGCTCATTGTGGAACTGAATGATTTCCTTGCCAAAGGTCGTCAATCCGGCATTCCTCGGTTCCAGCGCACCATCCGCAGCGAGATTCGCGAAGTTCCAGGTGAGGCCCACAGAGCGAACCCCTAGCTGATACAATATGTGCAGCTTCTTCAAATCATTGCCGATTGGCTCAACACCCTCCAATGTCAGCAACGCCCCGATCTCTCCCTCTTGCAAATGGTCGAGATCGCTCCATTCACGGATTTGTTTCATTTCTGGATGTTTACCGAGAACTTCTGTATAAAAGTAATGAATTTGATCCAAAGCTTTTTGAAAACGTTGCTCCGTGGACAATTCAGGGGATGTCCAGATGGCATAGCACTGTAGCTTTACCCCGCCATCGTGTAGCCGTTTTCTGTTGACGTCCAGCTCGTCCGCATCCGCAAAGGACAAAGCCCCATTTTTCTCCCAAATTTTCAGCAGTGCATCACAGTGCAAATCGATAATCGGCATTTTGGCCATTTGTATCCATCCCTTGTGCTAATTTCCTTTGAGAACACTACCTATTCTGTTAATGTTAAGGTAATGTATTTTGGAGAGCGAATCCAATAAATTATTGCTATAAGTCACTTAAGAAAACATTATCGAGGCTTGTTCGAGGAGGAGCGACCGCCTTTTTGCTGAAAGTTTAAAAATTCACACAATGGAGCCACTACTCATGAATATGGAGCAAATTGAAGCATTCATCTTTGTCGCCCTGACCGGGAGCTTCAGCAAAACAGCTGATTTGCTCTATTTGTCACAGCCCACGGTCAGCATGCGGATCAAAGCACTCGAGACGACTATGGGCTGCAAGCTGTTTCAGCGTACGGGTCATACGATTTCTCTTACAAAAGAAGGCGATCTGTTCCTTCCTTATGCGAAAAACATCATGCATATGCTGCAAGAGGGACAGCAAGCGATTCAGCGATCGCAAGGCGATGTAGAGGGAGAATTGACCATCTCCACCGTTTTTGTCTCCGCCTTTTACATTTTGCCTGACCTCGTCCAGCAATTCCAGCAGTTGTACCCCAAAATCAAACTGACGATCCTTACCGGGCATTCCCATCAGGTGCTCGATATGGTTCTGAACCACGAGGTGTCATTCGGAATTGCTCGTGCCGTTACCCATCCACAGATTAACCGGATTCAGCTGATGCCGGATGACATGGTCTTGGCGATTTATCCCGATCATCCGTTTGGATTCCGCCATCAGGTTTCCATTGAAGAAGTCGCACGTGAACGATTGATCTTGTTCAATCGGGGTTCGCTCGACTGGAAGCTGATCAACAATGCGTTCAGCCATTTTCAGCTACAAAACAATGTCGTCATGGAGGCTGACAACATCGAGGTCGTGAAGCGGATGGTCAAACAACGGCTGGGCATCGCCTTTTTGCCTCGCTTTGCCATCTCCAAAGATTTAAGCGAAGGCGAGTTGCAGGAAGTAGACGTCCTGAATCTGCCGCAAATCAACCGGAACTTCGAGCTGATTTACCTCAAGGATACACCTGTTCACGGGATTATGCGTACGTTTATTGATTTTTTGATGCAGAGCAAGGCTTTGCAGCAGTAGGAAAGGACCATGGGCTTACCTCCTAAAAAAGCTTCACATCTGAACCAATGAAACTGGTTGATGCGAAGCTTTTTAGGAAACGCTGAGTCTCTCTCATGCTTTTTTCGGTGCGCGCAGTTTCGTACGAATGATCATCTCCGCCATCAAGACAAGCCCAATCATGGCGACATAGACAGCGATTGTGTAGCTGAGCTCATACGGCAAACCTACCACCTTCTCTACAATCAGCTTCACCAGATGAATCAGCATGTTGGTGAACAAGAAGACGAAGCTCCTGACCATCCATTCCTTATGCTTCATGACTTGACGCTTTTTAATTTTGACGAGCGCCGTAATGGTGATAGCTGGCCAGATGATGTTCAATAAATGGAAGGGCCAACTCGCTACTTTTCCGCCCGTTACATAAGGAGCCATATATCCCGATGTGACTACCACAACCAACACACTGAAAAGATAGACATAGCCTGTTACTTTATGTAGCTTGCGGTTCTCTGCGAGCAGCTTGTCCGAAAAGTTAGCCACTCCACAGACAAGGGCAATCAGGGCGAAAAACAAATGGACATACATGACCGTAAGCCAGATCGATGTGTTCATTCGCTCTTTGTTGTAATCAGATTTGTGACTGAGGAAGCCTTTCGCTTCTGGATCGATGATAAAGTTTTGCACGAGTGCATACGTGATCGCCATACAAACGACGAAAATAACGATCGAATACGGTTTGATACGGTTCACCTTGCCACACAACCCTTTGTTCGATTTTTGATACCGAACGGTTCGGTCTCTTTTTGATTTTACATGATTGCCTTCTTTCGTACATGCGAGAAATGTTACAATAACTTGGACGAATATAGACCGTGTTGGCCGAATGAAAGGACTATCGCGATGCGCAAAGGCGAAAAAACAAAGCTGCATATTATCCAGAAGTCAGCAGAGCTGTTTAATCAAAACGGTTATACAGGAACCTCCATGCAAGACATCATGGATGCAACGGGGCTTACCAAAGGCGCACTCTACCGGGGTTTTGCCAGTAAAGATGAAATCGCTATAGAGGCCTTCAAATATGCGGGTGAAGTGTTACATGCGCATTTTGCAGCTGCACTGGAAAAACAGGACACGGCCACTGCAAAACTCGTAGCCATGGCAAAGGTATATTCTGATGCGGTAAACAATCCCCCGCTCCAAGGTGGCTGCCCGCTTCTCAACACAGCCGTTGAAAGTGACCACTCGTTCCCTGTACTTCGCGAGTATGCCCTCGCCGCTTACCAAGAGACCATATCGTTCATGCAGGGCTTGCTGGAAGAAGGAATCGCCGAGGGAGAATTTCGTTCCGCAATGGACGCAGAAGCCGTCGCTTCGGTTATCTTCTCTTCGATTGAAGGGGCCATAATGGCAAGCAGACTCACACACGATAACAAGCATGTCCATTTTGCCATCAAGCATATTGAGCAGCTTTTACAGACATACAAGCCCTAACAAACAAAAAAGAGCAGTCGCGCAGGATGTGATACCCCTGCCTACCTGCTCTTTTTTTTCGTGGACTTTTCCTGCTAATTTCTATTTGATGTAGTGTACTTTTTCATGTCCGAGCAATGCTTCCAGCACTTGCTGTACTTTCACGCCTGTCTCAAACGTAACCAGTCGGGCATCTCCACCGTTAATCGCAATGGACAGCTCATCCAACAGCAGGGAGAGGCGGTCTTGCTGTGGAACTTCAGCCGGAACGAGCGTTTCGCCGTGTCCACCCACAAACAGATTGCTCCAGTTCACGACACTCAATGTCCCTTTTGACCCGTACACGCGATAATCCAAATGCTCCTCATGTGCGATACCGGCTAAGCCATTGATCGTAATTGGAGTACCATCTGTCAGACGCAGGAAGGCGGATACTCCTGTCTCGCATAGCGCCGGATCAGCTGGATAATCTACCTCTGAGCGGACTACATGCAGGTCTCCGAAGAGCTCGTAAGTCAGGTGAGTGAAATGAGGTAGTACTTCACGGATGAAACCGCCTTGCTCACGACCAGCCAGCCAAGGAGTTTGCTGCCATGGACGCGGCCACTGGTGAAAATGCGTCAGGATATCGATGCGGCGGATATCTCCGATTTCTTCGAGTCTGCGGGAGAGCTCAGGAAAAACGCCTTGATAGTAGAGCGGGAAGTTCATCGCATGGACAACCCTTGCGTCATTTGCTGCTTCCAGCATTTCTTGCGCTTCTGTCAACGAATTGGCCAACGGCTTTTCGCAGAGCAAATGCTTTTTGTGCGCCAGTACATCAAGCGCAATGGCGTGATGGAATTTGGGAGGGACAGCCAAATAGATGACGTCCAGCTCTACTTTTTTCAATAATTCCTTATAATCTGTGTACCAAGGCACATCGCCGGACTTTTGCGCGGCTTCCTGTGCTCTTTCCGCAGATACATCACTCACTGCGGCTACTCGAAATTTTTCGTGGGTACGGATCGCGTTCATCATGCGCTCGCCCATGACGCCTGCGCCAATAACCCCAACGTTCCATTTCACTTGGTCCATCTGCATTTCCTCGCTTCCTGGTGAATGTTCGTCTTCGTGCCTCTACCCCTTTCTCCATTTGTCTGAACATTCCTCCTGAATAGCTCAGATTGACAGCTGATTCTGCGCTTCCTTTTTTACCCGCTTCTTCTCTTTTTGGATGGCTACAACTGTATAGAGAGAAGGAACGACGATCAGCGTGAGCAGCATCGAGAACAGCAAGCCAGAAATGATTGTAATGGCGAGCGGCTGAAACAACACACTCCCCTTAATCGCCATCGGTGATAAACCTGCTACTGCGGCGAAGGTCGTAAGTAAAATCGGCCGCAAACGGGCTTTCCCTGCTCCAATCACCGCATCGTGCAGAGCGACGCCTTCATGCCTCGCCTCCTCGATGAATTCGATTAAGACAATCCCGTTTCGGACGACGATGCCTGCCAATGCGATAAAGCCCGCCACCGTCATGAATCCAATCGGTGTCGACGTGATGAATAGTCCGATCAAGCTGCCCGCGATTGCGAGGTATACCGTACTCATCACCAAAGCAGGAATAGACAAGGAGTTGAACTGCACAACGATCAGCAAAAAGATAAGGAAGACCGCAATAACCGCAAGCACTCCCAAATCGAGCAATACTTCCGATTCCTCTTCTGTTTCACCTGTCACATTCCAAGCATACCCGTCCGGCAGTTCCAGCTGCTTCATTTTCGCGGTCACTTCGCTCATCACATCAGCGGCCGTCCGATCTCGGACATCACTCGTGATGGTGACGCTGCGCGACATATTGTAACGAGGAATACTCTGAATCGATAAGTCTGGCTTCATTTCCGCTATTTGTGAAACTGGAATGAGCTGCCCACGCGCATTTGGAACCGTGAGTTGAGCGAAGACTTGCTCTGTCGTCATTCCCGACTGATCGGCTATCAGCGTAATATCGACCAAGTTTTTCCCATTGTCAAATTGCCCCATTGGAATGCCTTGGCTGATCAATCGCAATGTTCTGGTCAAATCCGCTTCATTGATTAGCTCCTTATCCATCTTTCCCTGATTCACTTGGAACTGGAGGGAATACTGTTCATTTCCCAGCGTGTCGTTGGTGTTGTAAGTTCCCTCGATCTCCATGATAAGCTTCTTGATTTGCTCAGAAATCGTGTATAGCTCCTGCAAATCATCCCCGTACACCCGAATTCCTACCGGACTTCCCGTATACATACCATCCTTCGCACTGTAAGGAATGATATTCGCTTCTGGATACATCATCTTAAACTGCTCGGACCACGGCGCAAGCACTTTTCGCGCATCCATTTTGTTATGGTCAAATGTGACGATCAATTGTGCGACATGTTCTCCGGTTCCAACTGGCGGCGCAGAGGGCAGCATCTGTGGTGCGTTGCCCCCTACAAAAGACGAGACTTTTTGAATATGCGCCTGCTGCGAAATCCATTCGGAAACACCAAGAACAATCCGATCCGTTTCCTGTAAATTACCGCCAACTGGCGTTGTTATATTCACAACCATCTGTGGCCTGTCAGCATCCGGGAAGAGCTGTACTGGGACGAACATAACGAGTCCATAGGCCGCAGTAGCAATCAGTACCCCGCTCAATCCTGTTTTCAGCGGCTTTTTTAACATCACTTTCAGAACACGATCGCCATACCAATTCGTCAGTGTATCGATTTGTTTGCCCAGCAAGCCAGCAGGCTTCCGATAGTGTGTCTCTGTTTTGCTCCGCTTCTTGTTCCTTCGCTCGTTCCATTCCCGGTAAATCGGAATAATGGTGAGGGACATGAACATCGAGGCCCCCATCGTAAAGATGATAATGAGTGGTACCGGAAAAATAAACTGGCCTGCATCACCTGGGAGAAACATGATCGGTCCAAACGCTGAGATAGTAGCCAGGGTAGCCGTAATGATGGAGACCGCAACCTCCTTCGTCCCTGCTACAGCAGCGGTATACGGGTCCTCTCCCAACACAGATAGCCTTCGCTCAATGTTGTCATTCACTACGACTGCGTCGTCAACCAAAATACCAAGAACAATGATGAGCCCGAATACGGTCATCTGATTGAGCGTAATGCCAAAGAACGGCAGGATCACCATCCCTGCGGCCAGCGAGATTGGAATTGCCAATGCGACCATCAAGGATGTCGTCAAATTCAATCCAAGCATACAAATGAAAAGAACCGCTACGATGGCAATGATCATCTCCACGTACAATTCAGTAAAAACACTGTCAATTTGATCCACCTGCGCAAACACGGGTTCTCTGTTCGCCCATGACGGTAGACTCTTTTCCAGCGCCGCGAGCTTCTCATTGACTGCTTTATGTACCTTTGGAACGTCGCTTCCCAGCTCGGCATTGATGCTAATCGTCGCAGCAGGCTTCCCGTTATAGTACGTCCGGTACTCCACCCGTTTGGTACTGTCGGAAATGGTGGCAATATCCTTCAAATAGACGGGCATGCCCTCCTGCGTACGTGTTACGACTACCTTTTCAAAGGTCCCCACATCGGTGCTGACAGGTAATGTGAGCTGGTATTTCCGCGTATCCATGTTGACATCACCGAGCGGCGTTGTTTCATTTTTGGTTTGCACAGCATTCATTACTTGCGCCCAGGAAATGCCGTACTGTTGCAGCTTTTTAGCATCGACAGCGATTTTCACCTCTTGCTCTGGCAATCCTTGAATCGTAACATCGGAAACGCCCGGAACGGTTCGTAGCTGATCCTTCCACAGATCCAGTGTATCGCGTAATTGGAGAACCTCTTCAAAAGAATCGGCTGTGATTTGAAACGTTTGGATGAACGTACGACTCAAGTCATCATTGATGATAGGCTGTTCTGCTTCATCCGGTAAGTCGGCTTCTGCATCTTTCACTTTTTTCCGTACATCCTCAAACACCTTTTTCGGTACAACGTCATTCTCGGTTTTCACATGGATAATCGAGACGCCCGAACGGGACTCGGAGCTAATCGATTTAATGCCATGTACTTCGTTGATTTTTTCTTCCAGCTTCTTCGTGACCGTCTGCTCCACCTTCTCCGGAGTCGCTCCCGGATACACAGTGGTGATGGTCGCCATGCTGACAATGATGTCTGGCTGTTCCTGTTGCGGCAGTGAAACCGTAATGGACAAACCGATCAGCACGAGCATCGTAAAGAAAACGAGGGTGATTTTGCGCTTCTGGATGAAAAACTCAATCATGGCTGATTGCCTCCTTTTACGGTAACAGAGTCCCCGTTAAGCAAGCGATCAGCACCTTTCGTAATCAACATACTTCCTGCCTGCAAGCCAGAAGTAACTTCAAAATGATTGTCCACATACTGACCAATCGTGACAGTCGTCTTGGTTGCTTTTCCATCTGTTAGCAAAAAGACATAGGGTTCCGAGCCTCGGCTAAAAACTGCCTCCGCAGGGACAAAAATCCCTTTCTTTTGCGACAGGGTTCGTTTTGCAGTGACAACTTGCCCCGCAAACCAGTCTTTCTTGGTGTTATCGATGACTACTTCCACGCTAATCGTGCCCGTCTGTTCGTTCGTGGCCGGATATATATTGGTTACCTTTCCTGTTCGTTTTTCCTCGTACAAGCGAATCTCGACTTCATCTCCCACCTTCCACGATGAGATGTCCTTGTCAGGTACAGGCAAGATTGTTTTCAGCTGATGGATGTTGCCGATTCGGTAGACAGGAGCACCTGGACTTGCCAACTGCCCTACATCAGCCAATTTTGCCAGCACAGTTCCCTGAATAGGTGCTTTCACCTCGGTTTTTGCCAAAGTAGCTGCTGCCTGATCTCGGGTCACCATGGCTCCCTGGTAGCTGGCGCTTGTGGCGCTGATATCCTCCGTACGAGCGCCTGCTTTCACCAATGAATAGGTCTCTTGCGCCTGGGCGTAATCTTTTTCAGCTAGTTCAAACGCATGCTTGGCACTTTCAAATTCGGTTTCGGAAATCGCCCCGTTTTTATAGAGCTGTTCCATGCGCTGATAGTCTTTCTGTGCTTGATCCCGTGAGATTTTCTTCGCTTCGACCGCTACTTTTGCTTGCTGGACCTCTTGTTCGCGCGCACCATTTTTCACCTTTGAAAGCTGTGCGTTTGCGCCATGCACATTGGCGTTTGCCAATGCGAGCTGGAGGGAGTAGTCAGTAGAATGGAGACGGGCCAGCACATCTCCTTTTTTGACTGTGTCTCCTTCCTTGTACGGCAACGACTTGATTTCACCGGCTACTTCAAACGAAACCGTCGTTTCTTCCATGGGCGCAAGTGTCCCCGACAGTTCACTAGTCGATTGAAAGCTTTTCAGCTGGATCGGATGCGCTTCTACGAATGTGGCCTCAGCTTGGGCTATACTCCCAGCAGACGAGGTCATATCGTGATTGTTCGTGCAAGCCGTCGTCATTACTGCAAGGGAGACCAGCACCAGAAGCCCCATACTTTTTCTGATCGACTTACCCATAATCGACTCACTCCTATACGTTTCTTTTCTTTTTCTGTGGAAAGGTTTTTTTCGGAATGAACATTCATTCCGTTTTGTTCAAAAGAAGGATCAGAATTAATGAATTCTGATCGCATCCCAACAAGCTTCCTCTACGCCTGCAAGCAATTCGGGGGTTTCTTCGATTTCGCCAGCCATGATGCACTTGTTCAATGCGATGTATGCACCGTCGACAATTGCAATCAATGCATCCGCTGGCAACGGACGAATGACCTTCTTTTTTTGCCCCTGTTCAATGAACTCGAATAAAAATGTGCGCAGCTTCATGTATGCAGCTCGGCTGGCTTCGTCCAGGTAGTGACCATTTGTGTGGGAATCCAGAAACAACAAGGCGTTCAAATTCTTTTTGGAGTAACGAATTGTCTGCTTCGCAATATGCCGAAATTGCTCACGTAAGTCGTCACTTGTACGAGGATAGCCATCTTGGAGTGTCTCAAGAAACTCCCCCACACTTTCTTGGAACAACGTATTAACGAGCGCTTCTTTGTTTTCAAAATAACGATAGATGGTACCAGCACCGACTCCTGCTTTTTCGGAGATCATCGGAACGGTCGTCCCGTCAAAACCGCGATCTACAAACAAAACGAGCGCTGCTTCCAAGATTATTTCGCGCTTGGTTTCAGACAAGGTCATGACTCCTTTCGTGCGGAATGAATTTTCATTCTGTACGAAATTATAGTATATGGTTTACTGGAGTGTCAAATGGCCCGTGTGCAGATGTAAAACGGACTAGGTAAGCTACATAGATAGTGAAATGCCAAAAGTGGCCTCTCTTGAAAATTGAGCAGTTGAGATCGAGAAACAAAATTTATCCGAGCTCGCAAAAGCTAACTGTTCGATGAAAATATAGTATTAGACTGTATATAGGGCATTTCGCTACGGGCAGTATAGTTGAAACAGGAACGAAAATTAAAATCTCGAGTATCTCAGACAGGAGTTAGATACGATGATAAAAGGTTTGGGAGGAATATTTTGGAGAACTAAGAATCTTGAAGTCATAAAAAAATGGTACAGTGAAGTGTTGAAGATTGAAATAGAAAATTGGAATGGGACTGTGATAAAACCCGAATTAGGAAATGAGACTATCTTTTCTTTCTTTACCGAGAATGACAGTTATTTTCCAACAGAACAACAAGTGATGTTAAATTTCCAAGTACATAATCTAGACGAGACTATTAAGCATCTTGAGCAAATTGGTGTACCTCTTGCAAAGAAAAAAGAGAGTAGTGAATTTGGAAAGTTTATTTGGATTGAATATCCTGAAGGCCGACTGGTCGAGCTTTGGGAGAAATAACGAAATGAATCATCAATCATTCAACATTTGCGATAATGAAAACGCAAGATCTTGAAACGTAAGTTCCCCTATACTAAAAATGGCAATTAGTTGTGACGAAAAATGGGGGAACGAACATGAGTAACAAGGTGGAAGGATTGTTAACTAACACAGATTTTCGCAGGCTCTGGATTGGGCAAACTGCATCACAGTTTGGGACTCAGGTTGCATTATTAGGAATGCCATTAGTGGCAGCTCTCTATTTAGGGGCCAGTCCCATGCAAATGGGGTTGCTTGGCTTTGCCGAGTATGCGCCATTTATCATTTTCGGTTTGCTCGCTGGTGTATGGATAGACAGATTTCCCCGGCGACCAATTCTTGTCGCCGCTAACTTTTTCAGGGGTGTATTACTGCTCATTGTGCCGCTGACAGCCTTAACTGGATTCCTGAATATGACAGTTCTATATTTGGTAGCCTTCATAGTGGGTATCTGTACTGTCTTTTTTGATGTTGCCTATACATCCTTTTTGCCTTCCATTGTGAACAAGGAGCAGCTTGTTGATGGGAATAGCAAACTAGAGACAAGTAAATCTACTGCACAAATTGCTGGGCCGGGTTTATCAGGTGGATTGGAACAGTTAATCACTGCTCCTTTTGCAATATTGTTCACGTCGGTATCCTTTTTTATATCCGCTGTGTACGTAGCCCGGATTCGCAAGTTGGAGACAGTCGTGACAGATGCGAAAAAACAAAAAAACATGTGGCTGGAAATTAAAGAAGGGCTGCATACGGTTTACACAAAACCGTTGCTGTGGGGAGTGGTGCGCTGCTCAACAGTCTTTAACCTTTCCTGGAATGTTATTTTTAGTATTTATGTTCTATATGCATCGCAAGAACTCAAAATCAGTGCGAGCATTCTTGGCATCATTTATGGAACGCTAGGAGTAGGGTACCTATTTGGCTCTCTGCTTGCCCAAAGGGCTGTACGTCGTTTTGGAGTAGGTCCAACAATTGTGGGTTCCGCTACGATCGCAGCAAGTGGCGGTTTGCTTGCTCCATTAGCAGTAGGATCAGAATTAAGTATTGCGTTGATTATGATGCTCGGACAGCTTCTTTTCGGAATGGGTGTCTCAATGTTTAGCATTAGTACCATCAGTTTACGTCAAGTAATTGTACCCGATGCCCTGCAAGGTCGCGTGAATGCTACATTTCGATTTATCTCGTGGGGTTCTTTACCGCTTGGTTCGTTAATTGGAGGGATGATAGCGGGGGCAATGGGGTTACGGTTTGCTTTATTTGCGGGTGGCATTGGATTGTTAGCTTCGGCTTGTACATTATTGTTCACCCCATTTTTACAACTACGTGTGAAATCATTTCATGAATTAACATTGGAAAAAGATGTGTCTATAGAAAGCTAAGGAATGTAAGAGAGGGTGTTTTACCTCTTAATGGTCTTCGCATCCATCCGGAGCATGACACTACTGGTTGGTATATTTGGGCTGGAGAATTTTAGTTGCGGACGATTATGAAGACGTTTGGTTTGACCCAGAGATCTTACATGACTGAAGAAAACAGTTAGGGAACCGGTGTACCAACCATGCTCCCTAGCTGTTGTTTATCTAACCGCTTCGTTACCCAATGTACAAACCAAATGTTTTATCTCCGAACGAAACGATCTCCATGTCAGCTATTTTCGCAAAAGACACGCCCGAAACGAGTACACTTTCACGCAAAACATGATCAAAACGCTCCAATGCGGCTCGTAGCTCATCGTCCACTTCCAGTGTGAGCTGGACTCGTTTATCGATAGGCAAATCCAGCTTTTTGCGTGCATC
Source organism: Brevibacillus sp. AG (assembly GCF_028369215.1). Taxonomy (NCBI): domain Bacteria; kingdom Bacillati; phylum Bacillota; class Bacilli; order Caryophanales; family Paenibacillaceae; genus Brevibacillus; species Brevibacillus sp. AG. The sequence goes on from NZ_JAQMYO010000017.1 coordinate 78,554, forward strand.
CTGAATGACACGGATGACTTCACGAACCAAGCCTTCCTGCTCAAGCTCTTCTGTGAGTGTCGTATTCAAGGCGACGTGGAGCTGATAGCCGGATGCAGAAGCAAAGCCTTGCTTCCCTTGCTTTTCCACGAGCAGCTCATCTAGCGTAAGCCGCACGCTCTCCCCTGCGACCTCCACATCCAAGTAGCCATTGTCCACTGCGTTCTCTGCATCGGCATCGTTCAATTCCTTTAAATACCCTTGGATTGGCCTAACGAGCTTGCCGTATTTTTTCCCAGCTACCTTCAGGTTGAGCTTGAAATGATACGTCACGAAGCTGCTGTCGCTTTGCTCCACTCGAATGTCTTTGACATTGATCTCGTCTTGGATAATACCAGCAAAACGCTCGAGATTAAATGGCTGCTCCATCAATACGATCAGCTCGGACAGAGGCTGTCTGGTCTTGAGTCCAGTTTCGTTGCGGACATTTCGCGCCAGCTCCACGATGTGTCGAGCCGTTTCCATGTCCCGCTCAAGGGTTTCGTCGATTGCTTCTGTGTTCACCACCGGATAGTCAGTCAAATGAACACTGCCTTCTCCCCCCAGATTGCCATACATATCTTCAGCGATCAGCGGCGCGTATGGTGCGATCATCTTCGCCAGCGTCAGCAACACTTCCCGCAGCGTCTGGTAAGCAGACACTTTGTCAGGTGTCACCCCGCTACTCCAGAAACGATCCCGCGAACGACGGATGTACCAGTTGCTCAGCTCGTCGACGAATGCTTCGATATGCCCCGCCGGATTCATGAAATCGTAGGTTTCCAGACCTTTGACTACGTGCTGCACGGTGGTATTCAAGCGGGAAAGTATCCAACGATCCAATTCGTTTACAGGCGCTTGCGGCAGATGCTCTTCTGGTTTGAACGAATCGATCAAGGCGTATAACGAATAAAAAGCATGCGTGTTATGGATCGTATCGATCACTTTGTACTTCGCCTCGGCGACAATCCGCTTGGAGAACCGCTTGCTGCTCCACGGCGCACTGTCAGACAAAAGCGCCCAGCGGAACGCATCTGCTCCGAATTCTTCGATAACCTCCCACGGATCGATTCCGTTTCCTTTACTTTTGGACATCTTCTGGCCGTGTTCATCCAAAACGTGGCCGGTAGAGATGACCGCCTTGTAAGGCGCTTTTCCGTTATACAGAGTAGAAACTGCCAACAAGCTGAAGAACCAGCCCCGCGTCTGATCGATTCCTTCCGAAATGATGTCGGCAGGGTATTGCTCCTGAAATACCTTTTCGTCGCCGAATGGATGATGGTACTGAGCAAACGGCATCGAACCACTGTCAAACCACACATCAATGACCTCAGGAGTTCGCTCCATCGTACCGCCGCAGGAGCAGCGAAGCTTCACCTCATCCACAAACGGCTTGTGCAGCTCCAGATTCTCTTCGAGTGGTGCCACAGATTTCTCACGCAACTCTTTTACACTGCCTGGTGCATATTCGCAGCCACAATCCTGACAAAGCCATAGATTGAGCGGCGTCCCCCAATACCGATTGCGGCTGATATTCCAGTCTACAAGCTCTTCGAGGAATTTCCCAAAGCGCCCTTCGCGCAAGTGGCCCGGATACCACTCGATCTTGCTATTGTTTTCGATCAGCTGATCCTTAATCGCTGTCGTTTTGATGAACCAGCTCTCCATCGCGTAGTAGAGCAGCGGTGATTTGCAGCGCCAGCAAAACGGATAGCTATGCTCGTAGCGCTCCTTGGAAAACAGCAGACCGCGATGCGACAAGTCTTTTACGATATCGACGTCGCAGTCCTTAACGAAGCGACCCGCGAAATCCGAGATTTGATCGGTATAGCGGCCAGCCAAATTCACGACGTTCACGAAATCAAGTTCATGCTGACGGGTCGTGCGATAATCATCCTCCCCGTGCGCTGGTGCAGTATGCACGATCCCAGTTCCGCTCGTATCACTGACATAGTCCGCATCGACGACAATATGCCCATGGTTTACCTTGAGATAGCCAAAAGGCGGCTCATACTGGGTCCCTACGAATTCTGCACCTTTGTGCGTGGACAAAACCTCGTAGCCTTCCTTGAACACTTTCTCCGCAAGATTTTTTGCTACGACGTACACTTCATCCTTGTGCTTGACCCGCACGTAATCGAGCTCTTTGTTAACAGCCAAAGCCACGTTTGCTGGAAGTGTCCATGGTGTCGTCGTCCACGCGAGAAAGATGTCATCGCTTGTCTTGCTTTTGAATTTGACCGTCGCACTCAAGTCCTTCACGTCTTCATAGCCTTGCGCCACTTCATGGGAGCTGAGCGTCGTCTGGCAATCCGGGCAATACGGACTGACACGATGTCCTTTGTACAGCAGTTCTTTTTTATGAATTTCTGAAAGGATGTGCCAGACGCTTTCGATGTAGTCGTTGGTCAACGTCACATATGGATGCTCCATATCTGTCCAATAAGCGATCCCTTCCGTCAACTCGCGCCATTGTTTTTCGTACTCGAATACGCTATTTTTGCACTCCTCGATGAACTTGGCCACTCCGTAGTTTTCGATCTCCTGCTTGCCGGAAATGCCGAGTCGCTTCTCCACCCCGAGCTCTACCGGAAGACCGTGTGTATCCCAGCCTGCTTTGCGGACGACGCGGTAGCCAGACATCGTTTTGTAGCGTCCGATAAAATCCTTGATGACCCGTCCGAGCACATGACCGATATGCGGCTGTCCGTTAGCGGTTGGAGGCCCTTCATAAAAAACGAAATTAGGCTTACCTAGCCGATTGTCCATCGACTTGCGGAATGTATCGTCTTTCCTCCACTGATCCAGAACACGTAACTCTCGTGTCCTTGCTTTTTCTTTTACGTCTACTTTCCTCATCATGTACACTCCTTCTTCTGTAGTTTGCGTAGAAGTGTAGGTTCATAGAACGCAAAAAAATCCCGCCCCCTAAGGGACGAGATTTGATCTCGCGATACCACCCTTGTTCCGAAAAGCTCATGTAATCATGATTTTCCGGCACCTCTACTACGTACCATCATACGCGTCCCTTGTAACGGTGGGATTCCGGGTCAGCTTACTCCAAATGCTTCAGCTTTCCTTCTCGGAGAGGATTTTCGGCTAAGTCTTGAACGTTGGCTTTCAGCGCTAGGGCCAACTCTCTGGGGAACAAGGGGATTAGCTTACTCTTTCTCGTCAATGAATTTGTTGGTGTTTTGTTTATTACCTTACTTTTTACACTGGTTTCAAAAAAATGTCAAGGGTTAGGCCACGACGCGCTTCACGCTGCGACGGCTTTCCACCTGCGACAAGAACAAGCTGAGAATCAGGATAATCGCGCCGAACAAATACGGTGCGTTCAAATGAACCCCGTACAGCGTACCTGCCACTGCTGGGCCGAAAATATTCCCCAGACTCATATAAGCATTGTTCATCCCTGCTACGAAGCCCTGTTCATCCCCTGCTCGCTTGGAAATCAGCGTGTTGATTGCCGGACGCATAATCGACGTCAGGGTAAAGAAGATAACTGTCATAATTAGCATATACCAGAAGTTACCGGACAACAGCATCAGCACCATCGATACAGCAGACAAGAAGAACGTCACGTTAATGAGCTTCTTCTCGCCAAAACGAGTAATGAGCTTGCCGATTAGCGCTCCCTGCACAATCGTACCAGCAAGTGCTCCCACTGTGATAATGATGGAAATATCACGCGGAGTATAAGCGAACTTCGCATCGACGAACAGCGGGAAGATAACTTCGAAGTTCGCCAAGCCAAATGTCATCGTAAAGATCAGCACCAGCATGATGAAGTACGACGATTGAAACGATTTGCCGAGTTGTACGAAGATGTTTTCCTGCTTCTCTTTGCCTTTTCGTGCCGCGAACTGCTTTTCCTTCGGAAGTGATTCTGACAAGAAAAAGATGGAACCAAGTGTGGCTACCGCACCAACTGCCGCAGAAATGTAGAACGGCATACGCAAGCCAAGCTCCGCCAAAAACCCGCCAATACCAGGTCCGATAACAAATCCGAGCGACATGGCAGCTCCGAGCATCCCCAGTCCTTTTCCACGTTTATCCTCTGTCGTGATGTCTGCTACATACGCCAGCATGGACGGAATCATCGCTGCTGCCCCGATTCCGCCGATCAGACGAGAAAGGTAGAGCACCCAAGTCTGTTCAGCTAAGGCAAAGACCAGATTGGAGATCGTAAACAGGACGAGTCCCGATACAATCATGATTTTTCGACCGTACTTATCTGACCATTCCCCCGCAATCGGAGAAAACAGAAATTGGGTCACACCAAAGGCCGCCACCAAGTATCCGGCTGTCTCCCCACCCGCGCCGAACTCTTTAAGAAATTCGGGCAAAATTGGAATAATCAAGCCAATTCCCAGCATGGCGATAAACATGTTGATCATTAGGAAGAGAATCGGTCGCTGACTATTCTCTTGTTTACTCATATTCATTTATCCATTCCTATCCTATAGATTTTTCTCTTTAGCCTTGCAGTTTCGCTTTCACACTCTCAATCACCGTGCGCCAAATGGCAGGGTCTGTAGATATCTTTTGCTTGAAGTTGCGGTACAACTCCTTTTGCTTTTCCTCAAAATCTGGAGCGTCTGTAGCCAGCAATCCTGCACGGGCAGTCGTAATCATTTCCTGCACTTCTGGAGAGCGCGGGCCCCAAACTCTTGCCTCGTAGCCATCCTGGTCGAGGAAGATAAAGATCGGGATCGCACGTGCTGTGCCATTGGTCAGGTATTGATCCATCAACTCCAGATTTTCGTCGCGGATGAGAAAGCGCAATTCGATGTTGCTTTCCTCGGCAATTCGCTGAATGACAGGAACGCACAAGGAAGCATCCCCACACCAGTCTGCGGTCAACACGATCCCTTTCCAATTGTGTTGGGAGAGATCACCAAAGAACGCCAGATCCTCGTCTGTAAATGTGAGCTGATCGTATACCCGAGACAGCTCTTCTTTGTTGACGTTCATGCTTTCTTTGTACGCAGCAAAGCTCATTCCTTTTTCAAACCAACTGTTCTGATTCACGTTAGACATACTCCGTACTCCTCCTGTATAGTGAAAAATTATTGCTCCCAAATAGCAGAAGTTCCCAAGCGATTGCGAATGGAAGAGCTTCTTGTTTGGCGGGCTTCTTTCCCTGACGTCTGTTTCATGTTGCTTGCCTTGGCAGTCAGGTCTATAAACCACTCTCTATCTTTGGTTGCGAGGGCGAGGTCGATCAAATCATGCATGTGCTCTTCATCATCAAAAGAACCTACCGGAATGCGTTCCATCCACTGTCTTGGAATCACCACCTGCTTGCCGATCGTCTCTTCGTTGTCGCATTGAACCACATAAACTTTCGCGGTACCTCGCAATGAATCATCTGTTTCGACGAAGCCTTGAACTAACTCGCCGAATTTGGTTTTGCCCAACACCCATTCTCCGACTTCCAATAACTCATCTCGATTCATTCTCGTGCACCTCCTAATTGTAACGGAAATTATTACAGTTTCCATGTTAAAAATTTGTATGGTTACTGTTGCGAGTTCTCCTGACATCCTTGACGGACTTTATCTAATACGGTCTGGATCGTGATTTGTTCCAAATACTTCGTAAAGTACATCTCTGCTTCTGTAAAAATCTGATCCATGACTCCGTGCATATTCGCAGAAACCTGACACGCTTCTTGCGGATCTCCCGAACACCAGTGCGGCTTAAGCGTACCGTTCGAGATCGAGCAATAAATCTCGGCCAAGGTGACCTCATTCGGGTCGCACGCAAGTATATAACCTCCGCCAATTCCCTCTTTGGTCTTCACAAACCCGTTCTTACGCAGAATGCTCATGATTTTGCGAATTCTGGCAGGATTCGTACATACATTTTTTGCGATGAGCTCACTGCTTGCCATATGCTCTGGGATATGAGCCAACAAAGCCAAGCTGTGAACAGCTATGGTAAATTCACTATTCACGTCACAGACGGCCTCCTTGCGAAGAGTACTGTAATAATAATTCGTACAGTTACGAATGTCAACAATTGTGTGGGGGCAAACTTTTTAATAAGCCGGAGGCTTTCATTCCGCGGTGGTCGGGGGGAAGCGCAGGCACATGTTTCCAGTCGCCTTTTTCCTCACTTCGTTCGGGCGGTCTCCTTCCAAACATGTACCTACGCTTTTCGGACAGCTATTACTTCTTCGTTGCTTTTTTAAATAAGTTTTTTTATAAAAAGGATTTCATCGCGGATGGGGATGCCGTTGTCTGCGATAAGGGGGATTTCTGGTTTGATTTGGCGGGCCTTGTCCACTGCATTGATGTACAGCTCGTGAAGCTGATAGCCTCTTTTTTGGTAAAAGCCCATGGCGTGCAGGTTATCGTTGGTGGTGACGAGCTTTATGAGGTGGCAGCCTTTTTCTTTGGCGGTCTGTTCTACTTGATTGAGAAGGGCGGTCCCGATTCCTTTGTTTTCGATCACGCTGTCCAAGGAAATGATTTCACATTCCTGATCTTCGAGTACATAGGAAATAAATCCGTTGATTGCACCATCTTCACCCTTCACTGCATAGCCGTCCAGCGCATCGCATTGGAAGACGCCACTGGAGATGACCATTTGCGGACTTCCCCAGTGGTGGATGAAAAATTCAGTGATGACGTTTTTGTCCAGTTCGCTTGTTGAAATCATCTGCATAGCATTCACCTCTCAAAAATGATAAAGAGAAAGCCCCTGCTTGTGAGTCAGCAAGGGCTCCACATCATTACGAACGCACATCCAGCAGTACTTTTCCCGTGCTCGCCCTGCTCTCGACCCACGCATGGGCGCTCGCTGCGTCTTCCAATGCAAAATGCTTACCGATCTTGATGTCGAGCTGGCCATTCGCCAAATACTCCAAGACTTGCTTCGCTGTATCCTGCAACAAGTTTGGACGCAGCTTACGTGTCGTACCAAAGCTGAAGCCTAATACAGAGCGGCAGCTGGCATGCAGGTCGATGGTCTTGATCTGACCGATTTCGCCGCTGGCATTGCCGAAATGGACGAGTCGACCGTACCATGCGAGACACTCGAGACTACGCTCGCTCACCGTTCCGGAAATTGAGTCCAAAATGACATCGGCTCCCGCACCATCTGTCAGCTCACGTACCTTTTCCACAAAATCTTCACGATCATTGCAAATCACATGGTCGGCACCGGCTGACAAGGCAAGTTCCGCCTTTGCTTCATTACCAACTGTGCCGATGACACGTCCTGCTCCAAGCAGCTTCGCTAATTGAATCGCCGTCGTCCCGATTCCGCCTGCCGCAGCGTGAATCAGTACGGTTTCCCCTTTGGCAATGCGTGCAACCTTCGCCAGTAGCTGATACGAAGTAAATGACACGACTGGGCAAGCGGCTGCTGTTTCCATGCTGATGTGATCTGGCAGGGCAAAGGTCAAGCTCTCATCCGCCACGATATACTCAGCGTAAGATCCGTTGGCCGGAAATGCGATGACTCGTTGTCCCACCTTCAGGCTTTGCACCTCTTCCCCTACCTGTTCGATCACGCCAGTCGCATCGAGTCCGGGAATAAACGGCAGCTTGGCTGCGCCCTTTTTTCCATATCTGGATTTGATATCGGCAAAATTGACACTGGTCATCTCGACGCGGATCAGGACCTGTGTAGGTGACATGGTCGGCATCTCGACTTCCGTATATTTCATCGTTTCTGGCCCGCCTAATTCCGTTACCAAGATCGCTTTCATAAGAACCCTCCAGGCAAGATAATAATGGAATGTTAGTTTTGCAGAATGGTCATGATCGCAGCTTTTTTCGCTGCGAACTCCTCGTCGGAAAGCACAGGGGTAAACGCAGCTCGCGGAATGTCCACCAATAGATCATGCCAAGATTTGCAGCCTTGATAAGCAGCGTCAATCGGGATTTCTACCGGCTGCTCTAATCGATACATCCGCACGAACAAAATGTGCAACGGCTGTTTTTTCTTCCAATGCAAACGCACATCTGCAAAATTATCCGTCCAGATATGGAAGGGCGATAGCTCACGCAGCTTGGCTTCGTCCATCAACTCTACATCGTCGGTTACTTCGGCAAAATATTCGATAGTCACCGTCTTCTTATCCATTGTGCAGCCTTCAAGGGTCGCGTCCAAAAGGTGTTGGTAGTCTGCCTTTACCATGTCGCGCTTTTGGTGCTCATAGGTCGGATACAAATAAAATTGATTGTTTTCCAAGCGGAATTCTCGTGTTTCTTCGTATAATCCACCCTTGCGGATCGTGATGATCTGCTCACCTTCTCCAAGTGCTTTGACGGCGACTGCCCATTCCTTCAAGCTAAGGGGGGATAGCGGCTGTACGAACGACTGCATGCAGCACGGCTCCCTTCTACTGTCAGAATCGTTTGATGACTTTAGTCTAGCCCAATTCCAGCTCGTTGAGAAGTCGTCTTCAACAGTTGATCGACATGCTGCATAGCTCCTTGCAGTCTCTCGGCATAATTTCCTCGCAGTGTCACGTACGTAATTCCCCGCTCATCCAGCATCTGGCGCAGCTTTTCATGATTGTGCAGGCGCACTTGCTCCTCTCCGTGTACACGCAGTCCATCATCCACCCACGCGACATCTGGCTCCATGAACAGCCACAAATCGTACGCTTGCTCTTTGGCAATCTGGTCGAGAACAGGGAAGGTTTGCCCGGTGTACAGTTCGGAGTAAAACTGGGTGACAATCGCTTCGGTATCGATGAACAAGAGCTTGTTGGCTTTCTGGAGCGCTTCGTACTCTTTCATTTTGTGACCGTACGCGATATGCGGAAAATACTCCGGTGTCAAAATCGTATCGCAGCCCCCGACCTCTTCGCAGATTGTGCGTCCATATTCCTCGACAAACACGGTGTTGTAGATTTTCGCTAGATAACGGGCCAAGGTCGATTTCCCGCAGCTCTCTGTTCCTACCACCACTACCTTTTTGACGAAATAGGGCTGAACAACAGCAGGAATGTGCTGCCAATGGGTGTAGACACCTTCGTTGCGAATTTGGGTAGCGGAGATCGGCACTTGGCTGCGTGATTCATCGAGAATGATGTGCGCTGCCTCCGGGTATAAACGGCGAAATATCGGATCGTAGGCGGACTCGGAGCTGAAGACCAGATCGATTTTTTTCCCGATCTTGCGCTTGATGTCCGCTGCTCCCGCCTCCCAATCGTAGTTCTCATCGCTATCCGCACAATCCTCGACTGCAAGCACACGGACATTTTCCATGTCCTTGACCAGCGTGGACAGCCATCTCAACCGTACTTCAAAGGGAATTGGCTTGATTCCTGCCTCCTCACACAGCTTTCGGTCGCGAATCGAGCTATGCGAAAGAACGACGTACAGTTCGTCGCAGCGGCAGGCCGCCTGTGTAATCGCGTATACATGTCCCTGATGCAGTGGCAAAAATTTGCCGCCAATGAAGCCTATGCCCCCCATGTCTGCTCCTCCCTTTGCTTGCGGTACTGTCTCACCCAGTTCATTAAGCCGTAGATGGCATTTACCAAATAAGCGGACCACATAACCAGCATCGAGATATCGCTTCCGTCCTTCAAAAACGCTACCAGCCACATGTAGATCGTGAACAAATCAATGATGATCCAGACCACCCACTGCTCGACCAAACGCTTCACCATAAAGAGCATCGCGATGACGGAGAGAACAGCCGTCAAGGAATCGACAAAAGGCAAGGCCCCGCCCATTTGCTTCAATACAAACCCGTAGACAATCGTTGCGATGATGCTCAAGATCGTCCACCAGATGCGTGCTCGGTTGGACAAAATCGTAATCTTGACGTCATTTTGTTTGACTTCGGACACGCGGTTTTTGCGCCACAGATAGAGACCTATGAATTGCATCGGCAAAAAATAGAGAAGATTCAGCATTACTTCACCATAGTACTTTTGCCCATACGCCACGAATGCGTACAAAACCACATTGATGATACCCGGGTAGTAACTCCACGTCTTTCCTTTGGCGACGAGCACGACACTCAGCATCCCTGTCAAAGACGCGATCAAGCCGATTAATGTATCATCCAGCGCGAAATACAAGTAGAGGGTAACGAGTGTAAACGAGATGAGCCATATTTTTTCAAACCAATTCCAGTCTGCTAAAAAGCCGGTGCTTTTCGCATTCATGCGAATCTCTCCTTGAACGCTCGCAGGTTTTCCTGGCGCGCAGAATTGTCATAGACGGCAAAAACGATGTGGTCAAAAAGCTGTGCATACTGCTCCTCGATCAAAACAGTCGCAAAGTAATCTGCTACGTCCTCCGCTTTGTTGCGGAATACTCCGCAGCCATACGCTCCCAAAATGATCGTCCGGTGGTTGTGAATGGCTGCTGCGCGCAAAATTTTCCGGATGCGCTCCTTCATGACAGGGCCAATCTTCGCGATATTTTCAGGCTCTCGCTCACGAACAACCCCCGCATTCACAGCAGGCGCCGTAACAAAAGACAAGAGGTATGGATCATGCAAAAGCTGGTCGCTGTGGTCGCGGAGCACAGGGACCAGCGGTGAATAAATCATGTAGTCGGAATAAAAGCAGGTTTTCAATTGGCGATGATAGGTGTACATTTCCTGCATTTGCACGATGCAAGGATACAGCCCGGAGGAACGCGCCAAGCTCTCTTCCTGCGCTTGGCTTCCCCCGAGGAATCCTCCGCCCGGATTTTTGGCGGAAGCAAAATTCAAGCATACGGCATCTGGTCGTTTCTCGTGAACGACGAGGCGCTTGGCTGCATCCAGGCTGGATTCCGAGGTAACCTCGACTTTGGCGCGCAGCTGTGCAGCCGTTGTTTGATGCAATGGCAGTTGCACTGTGTCTGCTTCCAAATCATTTGGACGATACAGCACCGACTTGCTGATTGCAGCTGCTAGATCCTCCGTAATGCTCTTCTTTTCTCCCGCTTTGTTCAGGTAATAGCCCTGCTCTATGATTTGCAGCGTCTCTTGCGCGATTCGCACGCGCACGCTTCGATTGTGTCCCTGATTCATTGTGATTTCCTCCCTAGTACGGGGCTACGTCTGATCCATCCATTCCGGATTAAAGCTGAAATACTTGGATGGTCGGTGCCCGGCGTGTTTTCGATATTGATTCGTTTCCAGCACTTTGTCGGCTACCTTCCTCCGAAACGCCGCAGCCAACAGTTCACGTCCCAAAACCACCTCGTACACCTGTTGCAGATCGCTTAGCGTGAACAGCTCCGGCATTAAGGCAAAGGCGATGTCCGTGTATTCAATCTTGTTACGCAATCGCTCCAGTGCGTATTGAATGATTTTGGCGTGATCAAATGCAATGTTGTTCGTCTCTACAATTTCGCGGGTCTCACGTACGGTACGGCCCGTTACTGTTTTGGTGATCTTAATGGTGGCAGACAGCTCTTCACTCTCGTGCACAAGGCGCAGCTGCAGCCATTTTTCAGTAATGGAGCCGTCCGGTGTCGCCGTCTTCGATTCTTTCAGCCACCTGTCCTCGATGCGGTACCACTCCGCTTCATCTGCATCATCCCCTGCTTGCAGCTGTAAAGACGAGCTATCTACCAAGGCCATGTACGACGTGCTGATGACCCATGTCCGCGGATCTCTGCCCGTATCTCCCCAGGTGTAGAGCTGCTCCAAGTAAATGTCGTCTACGTTTGTTTCCGTACGCAACTCGCGTCTGGCTGCCTCCTCGAGACTCTCCCCGGGTGTAACAAACCCGCCTGGCAACGCCCATTGGCCGATATACGGATGCTCCCCACGCTTCACAAGCAATATTTTCAACGACTTGGGTGAGAGCTTGCGGTAATTCTCCTCCAGCTCATCCATCACGGTGAATACCAGCATATCGACTGTCACAGACGGCCGCTCGAATTGGCTGACATCATAAGCCTCCAAGTACTCCCGTTCGGTTTGACCTCGTTTATTGACATTTGGTTTATCGTTCATGCAATCGCCTCTTTTAGCTGCTGAATTGTTGTTGTCTTTTTGTTATTAACAAATTGTTATTATCAAGTTGTTGGTATCATATTACTCTTTCCTGTTTTTGGTGTCAACTAATAAAATCAGAGTAGGTTGTTATCAAAAAAGCTACGTTGTGTTCAGTGAAAATAAAGTATTAGACCGGAACCCCTTATGGTACAAGGAGTTCCGGTCTTCTATATCACTAGATATTTGAAAATTAGTTTTAGACTGACTCATTTTAACTATCGATCCCGTTAGCTGAATAATTTAAAATCAAATGTATTTTTTTCTAGACATAATCCTTCATCAGAAGCTTTGATAATAATATCAAACCGCTGACTGTACGGATGCATAAACACTTCGTACTGAATCCGACGTTCTTCATGTGACTGCTTTAAATAGTTGATATCGGTTCCTCTTTCAACAATATCACGGCTCAATCTTCTCTTTAATTAAGTTTCACCATGCAACACTCATTCCTTCAACAATCGTTACTTTGTTTTTTGAAGAGATTAACTCGCTCTTCACATAATAAGTATCTATCGTATATAAATCTAAACCGTCTCTAACCATCTGAACATCTCTTTCTAAAGAAGGCAAATGATGTGCTGATGGATGACAAGCAGTCATTTTATAACGGTGATTTTCGTTTTGATATGTATAGTCGATAATTGTATGCTTTCGTATGTTCGAACTAACAATATACGAATCTGTATTAATGTAATTCACTTCAATACATCAAATAGGATCTGTCCTTGCGACAGCTCCACGCTAGCCATTCGATCAGGGCAAGACGGCCGATCGGTGGCCTCGGCGAGCCGTCGCGCTGTCGGGCATGAGCTCAATCGGACGGCGTGCCCGGGTACCATACGCCGAGCCACTGTTCGGCGCCGTAGTCCTCGAACCGCTCCACCTCGGTGAACCCCAGCTTCACCGCGACGCGCATCGAGCCCTCGTTGGCGGTCTGGGTGGAGAGCACCACCGGCTCGCCGGGATGCGCGTCGGCGAACCAGTCGAGCGCCGCTGCGCACGCCTCGGTGGCGTACCCGTGTCCCCACGCCTGCGGTAGGAACATGTAGCCGAGCTCGGGCTCCCCGCCCTCTGGACGGATGTGACCCTTACGCTCCGGGTCGCGCCGATCGAGCGTGATCATGCCGATCGTTGTTCCGTTGAGCTCTACCACGAAGAAGCCGAAGCGCTGCCCGGGCACTTCGGGCAGCGCGCGCTCGAGCTCGTCACGCGGTCGGGAGCCGCCGACGTAGGTGCCCACCTCTGGTGAGGCGAAGAGGTCGATCAGCGCCGCACGGTCCCAGGCCTTGGACTGGCGGAGCACGAGCCGCTCGGTCTTGATCGGGGCAGGTGGCCAGGTGACGGGGTGCACTGTGATCTCATCCGACATGGTGTAATCTCCCTTCTCTACTTAATTCTGTTTGTCCATGTCTAACAGCATATATCATTCATGTATTCCTCCTTGAGACCACCTAAGATAATTTCTTTAATATTGGGGTACCGCCGACAAAACGCGGAAAACGTACGCTAAGCAATTCGTTGCATAAAAAGCGAGCTCTCCCTTTCTCTACAAGGGGATCGCTTTTCGTAAATCACAGCAAAGCTGAAAGACGAAACCAGCAATTTTCTCATTTAGCGATATTAAATAGGGAAACCTAGAGCAATCTGTCCAGTATTCGTTTAACGGATATTCACCAAATTTCCCGTTATCTTCAATCTGCAGATCCATAAACTCAGAGAAATCGTAAATATAGAATTGCAAAAGGTTGCTGAGTGTTTCCTTTTCATCCAAGGTCGCTCTCTTAATTTCATAGTTCTTCAATAAAATACCCCTTTTAAGTAGTTTCCCCCAAATGTTCGATATTCGGTAAAACATTCAATTCCCCTTTTTTGGTTCATTGTTCTAAACTGCTAGTCTAATACTCTATTAATCAGTCTAAAAATTTGTTATCTCTGTACACGTAGAAGAAGCGCATTTCCAGTCCAAGCGCCTCTGGAGCCCGCCCCAGCGTAGGAATAAATGGCGGGGGTTTTCAGCTTTTATCACATACAAAAACGCTTTAGCGTTTTCAGGTTTGAAGCGCTCCCGCCATTTATTACGAAGCGGACAGTTATACCCCTTGAGGGGCGGAGGACGAAGCGTAGACTGGAAATGCGCTTCTTCCACCACCAAAGCCACTTTTTTAACCAAATGCAAAAAAGCCCCCTGCCAGCTCA
>NZ_JAQMYO010000018.1:0-80361 GCF_028369215.1 Brevibacillus sp. AG
CACTTAGCAACTGATCATGCAGATCCGGTTTTGAATGAATGAAACAGCCATTCCTTTAAGGGATGGCTTTTTTTATGCAAATACGTCCCCGTGTTCATTGGAAATTAGACTTGAAAAATAAGTGTTAAAATCCATGCGATTCATTAAACTAACGGGCACGTAAGTGCGGCCGACAAGAGGAGTTGCCGCAGAAGGAGCAGTTTGAATGGAGCATGGTCGATTTGGAGTGTTTCTCCACAGCAAGTACGAACCTATTGTCAAAATGGAGATACTATCGAATGGCACACGAATGGGAATCGCGGTGGAAGGCGCATTGACGTGAATCAAGACTTCGAGTATCCACATCACCAAGAGCTTCAAAGACAAATGGAGATAACGGGGGAGCGTAATGTAAGGATTATTCGTATCCTTGACAACTTTTCAAAAGAGGAAAGTTTACAAGCAACCCTAGGCTCGAATTCGGGAACTTCTATTGGATTTTCAAATTATCCCGACACCTTATGATGATGCAATGGAGCCACAAAGTTCGAAAGGTTGCCTCATATGTCAAAACCAAGTATCGGCACCGAGCGCCAAACGGGACAGAGATGAATTATCCAATGATGCTTAAGTGCGCGGGTACTTTGACTGCTTACGCGGATAGATTCTATTCGGTTTCAAGTTCACCAAGGTATTTTCTTGGTATGAAACTGACCATCTTTTTACGAGTTGCGATGCTGCCTATCAAGACCGTTCGCAGTGAATTCTCAGTGAGTTAGGACTTTATGGGTATATAAACATTTGCAAACTGAATTAGACGAGTAGTAAGAAGAGAATAGCCCCGTGTGGAGAAAAATAGAATTAACGCGATAACAGTAGGTTCATTCAGTTAAATCCAATTGAATCAATATTCTAACATGTTATAATGATTATTCAATTCAATATTTCGGCTGGAGGAATCACATGAAGAAGAAATGGACTTTATTATCCGTAATGGCCGTAGCACTTGTCTCGGTAACTTTTTCAACGACTCAGGCTATCGAGAAGAAAAATGCTGACCTCATCATTAAAAATGGACATGTCCTGACCATGAACAGCAAGAAGGATCGCTTTGCCAACGGAACAATTGTTGTCAAAGACAACAAGATTGTGGCTGTCGGCAATGAAAAGCTGGCGGATGAATACAATGCACCCAAGGTTGTAGATGCAGGCGGAGATATTGTGATGCCCGGCATGGTGAACACCCATAACCACGTGCCGATGGTCGCTTTCCGCAGCATCGGGGAGGAGGGAGTTGGAAATAGACTGTTCGAAGTCTTTTTCCCGCTGGAGGGCAATCTCCTCTCCCGTGACCTGATCTATAAAGCGTCCATCCACGGTGTCATCGAAATGGCCATGGGTGGAGTGACCACCTACTCCGATATGTACTATCACGAAGACGAAATCGCGAGAGCGACAGAAACCATTGGAATCAGAGGAGTGCTGGGAGAGACCGTCATTAGTTTTCCGGTCGTAGATGCTCCAAAGCCGTACGGTGGACTCCAATACGCCGAGGAGTTCATTAAGAAGTATAAAAACAATGATTTGATTATACCTGCCGTGGCTCCACATGCTTCATTCACAGTAAGCCCTGAGATGCTCAAGGCATCTAAGGCACTGGCTGACAAATACAAGGTACCGTTTATCATTCACACAGCCGAGTTTGCAGACGAGACGCAGCGGATCGAGAAAAAGTTTGGTGTGAAATCCGATTCAGTGATCAAATATTTTGACTCAATCGGCATTTTGGACACCAACACTATTTTGGCCCACGCCATCCACATCTCAGATGAGGATATCCAATTGATAAAACAAAGAGGGGCTTCCATTGCCCACAATCCGATCGCCAATACAAAGGGAGCGACAGGTGTTGCTCCTGCCATCAAGATCGATCAGGCAGGCATCGCAATGGGACTGGGGACGGACGGACCAATGAGCTCCAACACAATGGATGTATTTGGAACCATGGGATATGCCGCACGCGTCCATAAACTAGTAAACAAAGACCAAAGTCTGATGCCGCCAAGCAAGGTAGTCGCGCTGGCCACCATCGGAGGAGCCAAGGCACTAGGCCTCGGAGACAAAATCGGTTCCTTGGAAGAAGGTAAACTTGCGGACATCATCATTGTCGATGTCCACGCTCCGAACACATTCCCAACCTACGATCCGTACGCGACACTTGTTTATGCTGCCGGCCCGCAAAACGTAACCGATGTTATCGTCAACGGGAAAATCATCGTAGAAAACAAAATGCTGAAGACCTATGACTATCAGACGAATATAAAAGACATGACCGACGTATACAACAAAGTAAAAGAAGTGGAACAAACATTAGAATTCCACAAAAACAAATCGCAAAACTAGGATCAAAAGCAACCTTTCTGCCGGGGTCATCCAAACGGAAAGGTTGCTTTTGATGGATCGGATAAGAACAAATGACCGTTGGATGTAGCTCTTAAAGTTACCGAACCAGCCATTTTTCCGTTCATCTTGTTGAATATACTCCTTTTAACATAAAACACCCAGTCCTCTTATGTAGCACGTCTGGGGGATTCATTATGTTTGAGGCCTTTATGGATGAGATTTAACCATTCTTTTCCTTTGGTATATGGTTGGATATTCTTTTAAATCTTTTATTCGTAGTTTTGCATATGGAAGTTGCGCGATTAATTGAGATTTTAAATCTAATAGATACCCTTCACCTTCAGATGTTATTGAATCCGTAGAAGATGCAAAATAGTTGTTAGTGGCCAACCACTCAGCTTGTAGACGATAGTGGTCTTTATTTATGTGTAACCCAAAAGCACCGATTTTGATTTGATCACGGATAGAAATGCCATTTTGCGCGTGTGAGAGAAGGCAAACGCGGTACAAATCACGAACAGAAAGAAGTTCTTGAGAATCGGGAATCGGGGTTGGCGATATTGATGAATCTATAGATAGCTCCCGCTCGATACTGCGTATTAATTGATGTACACGATCTATGCGTTCAAGCATCGTTGATATGGCATGGTTAGCGAAGTTTTCTCCTGTTAAAGGGAGTAAATAGTATAATCGCTCTCTGCAACCATCATCCAGCCATTTTGATGAGAGAATAGGAAATCGTTCCTTTTTTGGATCGTGTTTTTCTAAGCTCTTTAATAGTTTATAGACATGAGTAACGCTGACCGACCAATTAAGCTCTTTTGCGTGACGAACCAGCTCCATACCTGTTACTGGCAAATCTGCTTTTATTACAGAGAGAATGTACATAATCACTTCTGCTTTTTTTATGATCCCACCTAACTCCCAAGTGGGGTATTCCTTTGCTTTAACTGTCATAACTTTACCCCTTTGAGGTTAGTACTATGATTTTAACAAGAAAGCGTACGTTCGCATAGTAGTGACATGGATGCACTAGTGACGTGGTGAAGGCCCTAACAATGAATCAGTTAGGGCCTTCACTTCGAAGCTATATATGTATTTGAATGTTTACTTTACACTGTCTTTCAGTTCTTTGCCCGCTTTAAATGCTGGCATTTTGGAAGCAGCGATTTCAATCTCTTCACCCGTTTGAGGATTACGTCCTTTACGAGCTGCCCGCTCTCTTACTTCGAAGTTACCAAAACCAATAAGAGATACTTTATCGCCTGATTTAAGAGCATCGGCAATTGCTTCCAGCATAGAGTCAACTGCTTTGGTGGAATCCTTTTTTGTAAGTTCTGTCGCTTCTGTAACTTTTGCGATCAATTCTGTTTTATTCATCGTAACACCCTTTCCTCGATATCCTCTTATTTTACTAGGAAAGGCGAGGAAAGGGAAGCGTTTTGGGAACGTTTGTTTCCCTGAATCCGTAATCTCGATCCTGTAGGCTCTATATCATATGTAAAACCCAGAAGGGCGTTTCCTTTTAAATAAGCTGTATTTTTCTCTTCATTTCAATGCTGACATCAATTCTAATGAGAAGTCTACAGTGAACTTGTCCAGTGAGTGCTGATTTGATAAGATTAGGCTTACATAGCATTTCTTCATTTCAAGCTGTTAAGAGCAATCGCCCATTTACCGAGCATTGGATTCGGATTCGTTTCACTAGCCCGAAGGCTAGAAGTTCCTCAGTGTTTTTTGCTGTGGCTTCTCCCTTCGGGCTTTTTGCTTTGTCCGAAGAGGTTGTCCCTTTTTGCAGCTGACCGAAAACACCCAATTATTAAGAAAAGCAGGAGGTAAGTTGAATGAAAGACACTGTTGTATTAATTAGTTGTACGAAGAAAAAGCAGCCATTGGCTTGTGAAGCTGAAATGATGTATTCACCTTCCTCATTATTCTCGAAAGCGTTGTGCTACGCAAAGCAACATTTAAAACCAGACCACATCTTTATCCTGTCAGCAAAATATGGCCTTCTTCCTCTGGATCAGGTGATTGAGCCATATGAGAAGACTCTGAACAATCTCAGTTCCATAGAGCGAAAGCAATGGGCAAAGATTGTAAATGAACAACTTGCAAAACTCCCATTGAAAAAGGCCATTTTCTTAGCAGGATCAAAATACCGCGAGGATTTAATCCCAATATTAGAGAGTCTGGGAATTGAATGTGAGGTGCCTTTAAAGGGCTTAGGGATTGGAGAGCAGTTGGGGTATTATACACGAGAGCTGAAAGGGTTTGAGTAACCAATGGCTGAAGACATTTTCAAGAAATTAGAAAGCAGGATACAAGAAGATAAAAAGAAATATAGTTTGTGGGCGTTCTTGGCCAGTCATGGTAGTAGTCATTCGACTTACAGTAGTGGTTATCTACAGTGTTTAAATGATATTGATGACCTACTGAAGCAGATATCATTAGAACAAAGATCTATTAATAGCGGACAAGTTCAAACTACAGAAAAACAGCTGAAGTCAAATCGTAAAGAAGGTAAAGCAAACGGATATCCATTTCAGTTATCATTTCAACTATGAAATCATCTAATGTGAGGATCGTACTGCATAATTTGGTTAAATAGTTCGTGTACTAGCTTCTATTACACAATGCAAATAGTGGACTTCAAAAAAGAGCCTATTCTGTTGTATTCAGATTTTGCTTCTTCTAATTGCATGACACCTCAAGTGTCTTTTGCTAATGGAGAAACAATATCTTGGAACATACAGAATGGGCTTTTTTATTGGGAAGATGTCCATTCACCCCTGTAGTCCACTCCACCACTAATTATAGTTGCACTGTATGTTATGTCAGCGGGTTACACATTTCAGCTTAACGATAAGTAGGTATAGCACAAGTTCGCATCAGAATAGCCAAAAAGTTGTTGAATGCAAGGTATGACTGAGATGGTGTAATTGATTGTGAATGTATACGAAAGTGGAATTGTTGGAGTGATAGCCAGGGCGGGCAGTTCAGTCAAGATAGAAAGGTATTTGAGATTATCCATCAATATGACAAGTTTGTTTGAGTTGTTAGCTGATTAGATTGTGTCCCCAAAGCAGATTAACCTCAATAAGAGGTCAACTTATTTTGAATGAGAAGGAGAACTACTATGAATCTGGACACTTATCTTTATGGGAGATGTCACATCTTTGCTTTAGCCTTACAAGAAGAACTTGGGTATTCTATTGAACTATTCTGGGATCTTGAGGCGTGGTTTGACAAAGATGGGATGAAAATTGATACCGCTCTTGTTCATGCATACTGCATTGGCTCTGACAATGTCATGTTCGATGCTAGGGGCAGAATTACTAGAGAAGTAGTCGAAGAGGATTATGAGTTCAATGAACCTGAAATTCTTGCAACATCTCCTCAAAGACTTTGCGAGCTGATGGATCAAGGGGTTTTGGAGACACTTAAGTTGGGGGAGCTAGATTCGATCAGAGCGTATATCAGGAATAACCTTATCAAATATACGTGATGGATTGTTGGAGAGGAGATAGAGTTGCTTATCCAGTGGCAATGGATAGTTGTTCAAATTAACCACTCGTAATGGAGGTAAGCGGATGAATGAAATGAAAACTAGTTTAACTCCATTAACTCTACAGCATATTGAGAAGCTACAATCGATGATCAATTATGAGCAACTATCGCTAGAAGATGCAGATCTTGTCAGCTTAATTAATGAATTCTACATTAATTGCACAGGTGTTATGTTTGGGAATCAACTAGTAGGAGTATGCACCGGCAGGAACCTCACCACCTCAGATGATGAAACCATTTACCATATCGATTTCTTGTTCATTTTCCCAGAGTTTAGAGCGAAAGGAATAGGTTCACATGTCCTATGTTTATTAAAGAAAAGTATCAAGAAAGGATACATATCCGCGCATCCTTTCACCTTTGATGCGGAGCGATTCTTCTTATCTAACGGCTTTGTTGCTGATGAAGAATTCTATAGGGAGGATACAAATACTGTAGTGTTCAAAGTGACCTAAAGAGTAAACCATTCTGTCAGTAAGTGATAGAAATGTTATCTTTCCAACTAAGAAATTTAATAGCTACTACAAGAGACATAGGTTATACTATATCAAGAAACATTATTTTCTTGTTTATGTTGACTCCACTAGTACATCCGGAATTTTTCGGGGAACTTGTATAGACCTGCTGGTCGGTTTGATGGTTTATTCCATCATGCCTTTCCAGCAGGTCTTTTTTGCGTGGAGAGCATATTTGAAAGGAGGTGAGAGACAATATGAAGCCCAATATTGTTCATGTTAACAGTTTTGGGAAGAAAACAGGGAAGTTTCAAGAAATCATCCATTGTGAGGAAACGTACTACTGCTTCCCGGTAAATAGAGCGCGGAAAAGCATCTATTATGCCAAGCAAACAGTAGACGGCAGAAAAGAGCCTATTCAGTTGTATTCCGATTTTGCTTCATCCCTTCGTTATGACACCACTAGTGTCTTTGCGATTGAGAAGAACAAGATCCAAGAGTACATACAGAATGGGCTTTTCTTTACTGGGAAGATGTCCATTCAATCCTTCTATGAAGTAGAAGTGAGCGAAGCTCAACGATTCGTGGAACAGTATTGTAATGAATGTGAAGCAATAGGCGAAAAGAATTGCGCCTCCACGATGGAGTTGTTTTGTGCTGAAGAGGATCGATCTAAGTATCGAGACAGTACCTGGTTTTCGGTTCAAAGAGAGTTGCGCCTGGAAAGGAAACGAAAAAGGTCCATGACATTGCCCATTGTAAATGGGTTGGGGGAGTGAGAGCGCCTTGTGCCACGGGTAAACAAATGGTAGGTGCGTCTCAAGTCTTTAGTACTCCATAAAATCGTTGCAGCAAAGGGCAGGGCGTTAGGAATAGCTAACTGGAAGCCCTTTTGCAAGTGCAGGAAGCATCCCGATGTTTTCCAGATCGATTGTCCTCTCAATAAAGCCTGTGAGCTTTATTTGAAGAGAGGGCTATACGATGTCACTGCTTGGTCAGAAGTTAACTGCTTGCTCGTTTTTTGCAGGTGGGGGCTTACTCGATTATGCATTTAAGGATCTATTTCGTATCATTTGGGCAAATGAGGTCAATCCTTCAGCTGCTCGAAGTTATCAAGAAAATGTTGGGGATCATGTTGCGATTGAAGACATAACCGCATTAGATATCGATGACATTCCATGTGCAGATCTCTATATAGGGGGTCCGCCTTGCACGGATTACTCGTCAGGCGGAGCGAACCGTGGTGAAGTTGGAGATAGTGGTAACCTGGTCTGGACATATCTTCAAATTGTAAGGAAGAAGATGCCCAAGGTGTTCCTTTTTGAGAATGTTAGTGGAATGAAAAACAGGCATGCTGACACTCTGCATAGACTAGTTCACTCATTCGAAGAGTTAGGGTACTTAGTTTCTTACGAAGAAATGGAAGCGACTCATTACGGTAATCCATCTGACCGAAAAAGGCTTTTTATTGTAGGTATTCGGTTTGATTTAGGATTTACCTTTCAATTTCCAAGACCTCGATCTTTCCGCAAAAACGTCCGTGATGCTATATGGGATTTACCCGCTCCAACAGAATCCTCAGAACTGGATCTGAATGATGGAAGTATCCCTAATCATGTTGTCACTTGGACGAGTCCCTCCCCTGAACGAATACTTCATATCACCAATAACCCGAAACTTAACCAATGGCATCCATTACGCCGATTACAGTGGGATAAACAGTGTCATACACTCCTATCTCATATCGCAAAAGATGGAAGAGAGTTTTTACATCCTTCGGAGAACCGAAAGATAACGGTTCGTGAAATGCTTCGTTTAATGGATGTTCCGGATTCGTATGTAATTCCGCTAGAGATCAAGATTACACAACAGTATCGATTGGTAGGAAATGGAGTTGCATATCCAGTTGGTCAGGCATTAGCGAGAGCAATATATGAGCAGCTCAAAGCGGTTCTAAGGACTGGTTAATATCACGATACCTTATTAGAAAGGGCATTTTTATTTATGGATGTTGTGGTTGGAGAGCCTAAGTACACTCTTCAAAGTACACATCTTTCGATATAAAATATGCCGAGCAAGAAGAGCATCAATTGCGAAAGAATGGTAAAGTTAAAACCAATAAAAGAAAAGGGTGTATCCTATCATGAAAACGCTGAAAAGCTTGGTTCTTGTATTGACGCTTGCTTTGGGTTTATTGAACTTCGGAGTTACGTCTGTACAGGCTGAAACTCATTATGAAGCCAAGGCAGAAAAGGTTTTGGAGGATCTGAGAATCGAACACGGCGAAGATGTATATCGAGAGTTGTATTTTGTAAAAAGCGTGAATGGCGACGAGACGAAGTTCAAAGCGATTGTGAAAGGCACAGATAAGCTTGTTTGGTTCACGGATCAGGATGTCGTGAAGGGCTACAAAGTGCCGTGGATGAACGATTACGCCATGCTGTACTTCCTGCCAAGCGAAAGTGGAAAAGACAAATTGGTCGGCGTCATTCCAATCTGGATCAAGTTTACTGGCAATGATGATGATTACGAGATGATGCCGGGATACTACGAAATCGTCTGGAATGCGGAGACGGGGGAGTACGAACTCGAATTCATTTGGGATGACGGTTGGAATCAAGACAGGTGGGAGCAGCACACCAATGGGGCAAATGAGAATATCAAAGAAGAGGAAGACAACGGTGAGGATATGAAGCGCAAATCGTAACCATTGATTTGTAAATATGACCTAATCTAATTCGCAAGCTTCATCAATAGAGAGCCTGTTATGTGATAAGGATGGCGTAAGCCTCCCAAATCCCTAACGGGTTCTTTTCTTTTGACTCATAAAACCTAGTGAAATGAGGAGTGAACAATGACTATGCAACAAGAAACAAGAGTTCCAATCATTCGGAAAGAGATAAGTCCAGGTGCAACTATTGAACCGGTCAGATGGGATTTTCAAATTCGTGTGGACTTCATCACACAAAATGGAGATCGAATACCTTCCAAAATCAAACGTAGAACCAGATACAAGTTGAAAGAAGCTATGAGCCAGTTGCCTATGGAAATTACCTATTTGGTTGCCATTTATGTTGATGGGGTCTACAAATGTAACGATTTTGCACAGAACAAAAAGTAGCTGTTGGAGACAATTAATTAATTCTAACATGAGGTGTTGACTAATGGAGAATGCTCTAAAAAAACGTTGGTATACCATTAAAGAACGCTTGTATTTAGAGGCTCAGTACTTATGTAAGTATGGGTTTGGTATCGGTCAACCTATACAGTATACAGTGGATCAGGTAAATAAGACTGTGACTGTAACCGTTGGGAGAGACTCGAAACGGAAAGTAGCTCAAACAACGCAAAGAACCGGGAAAAAGGTTCCGGTTATAGATATCAAAGGTGAAGAGATACGAACCTTTTTTGCTCGACAACAAAAAGTGGAGATGGAGATTTCAAAAGGAAAAATCCTCTTTACAGTCATTGAAGAAGCATGCACCAAATCAAAAGTCGTTTGTCTAGATGAGGTCAGAAACCAGAAAACTCAAGCTGAAAACAATAGATTTTCTATTAGTGTAAATGAGTTTGCGAAAGCAGCCAATTATGATCAACTAACGATTTTTGATTTATTTCGGACAAATCAAATGGAGATTGACCAGAGTTCAACTTCTGGACGGCCATCGTTAAAAGAGAAAGCGATCAAGATGCTTTCACTTTTTAGCGGAAGCGGATGCCTAGACCTTGGATTTAAAAACGAAGGTTACGATATCGTATTTGCTAACGATCGCTTTGATGCGAGGACCATGCGTGACTCTCATATCCAAACCTATCGTCAGAATATAGGCGATCACATTCTCATGCGTGATGTAATGGCTCTGACTGAACAAGATATTCCACAAGTAGAATTCGTGGCAGCTGGGATACCTTGCGTCAACTTCAGCAGGTTAAATACAAAAACGAACTTCAGAGATAGTGAAGAAGAGCATTACCCGCTTGTAGAAAAAGCCATTGATATCATTAATTGGAGTAAAGCAAAGGCGTTTTTGATTGAGAATGTTGAGGACTTTATCTCAGTAAAGAAAGGGATATTTGTGAAAAGATTCAAAGAAAGACTTTCTAATTTCAACATTATCCCAAGACTTATTGATGCTACCCAATTAGGCTCTGCTCAGAAAAGAATACGTTCCTTTATACTGGGGATTTGTGGCGCACAACCTCAAATAGAGCTTCCTTTTCTATTTGAGAATCGGACAGTGAAGCAGGCCTTTCAAAATATTGAAGGCGCTCCTCAACAAGACGTATTTTTCCAACCAACACCTTTGATTCTAGAGAGAATGCGCCATGTGCCCCAAGGTGGATGTATAAAAGACGTACCCATTCATTTGAGGTCGGCGAAGAAGAAGTTCACTGACTATTGCATGCGCTTGAAAGAAGATGGTCAAGCAAATACGGTAGCTCACGTACAAGACCACGTAATTTTTCACCCTACACTCGAACGCTATATCAGTGTAAGAGAAACAGCAAGGCTCTTTAGTCTACCCGATGATTTTATCTTTCTTGGAAGTCGGACTGCTATCTTTGAAATGCTGAAGAATGCAGTAGATTATCGAGTATCTCGTTTTCTAGCCAAGACCATCAAGGCGCAGCTGGTTCCTTTACTTTGATTCGTTGAGAGGCTTCGATCAAGTTATACCCCCCGTGTGTTATGCACAGTCTAAGTGATAATACAATTTAAATCCATTTTGAAGAATATATGAGTGTAAGAAGCTGATTGAAAAAGTAGATTAATAGTGGAGGTATTAAATCAATGAATATTACTAACGAAGAGTACATCAATACCGGTGGAGGTTGTATGGTATATAGTTTGTGGATTGATGGTGGCGGTAACGTCAAATCAATTAACTTCAACGAAGAAGTCGTAGCAGGATGCAACATCACATATGATGACTGCGAGGGGTTTAATGAGACGAATGATGTTTGGGTTGAGTCCTACGATTTAAGTCTTCCACTGGAAAAAACGTTAGGGTCGAAATTGAATGAGAAAGGTGTTCCATCTGAGATTGTAGATCGAATATTGCATATCATTCACAATATTATCTGGAAAGACCGCGATTAATCGCGGTTTTTCTATTATTTGCAGTAACCTAAACTTCCTTTAGATGAAGGTTGCATCTGAATCTTTAAGGAAAAGAAAGCAACCACTGTTCAGGAAGGACACTCTAAGCAGATTTATGACCTTGTCATAGTTAACGGTATTTCTTCGTTACTGCACGAGATCCATATTTTAGAAAAATAGACCATGGAGGTACGCATGCTTAATCATATCATCTTTATGAGTGGCGGCTTAGCTAGTTTCTCAGTAGCAGACTATGTAAAGTGTAAGTTTCCTGACGATAACATTGTCCTCTACTTTACGGATACACTTTGGGAAAATGATGATTTGTACCGATTTATTAAAGAGGCTTCGGATAAATTACAGCTCCCGATGCTTATACACAGTTTAGGGCTTAATCCAATCGAATTGATGTTTGAATTGAAGCTCGTGTTCAACAATTTGATTGGGGAATGTTCAAAAGTGCTAAAGATGAAAGTTGCATCTGACTTTTTAAAGAAAAGGAAACGACCAGCGATTGAGGAATGGCGCAACCAACAATATCTGAAGAATGATGATTTCATAGAGAATGCCATCTTATACTTTGGCATTGGTTTTGAGGAGCTTCATCGAGAGAAAGCCATTGTAGAGAATTGGCATCCATTCGTGGTGAAAATGCCGTTAATTGAACAGCATATAGACCATGATGAAACTCTAAGAAAGTATAACATCAAAAAGCCTTTATTGTATCATCTAGGGTTTTCGCATAACAATTGTAATGGTCGATGCGTAAAAGCGGGCAGAACTCATTTCTCTAACTTGAAACAGAAAATGCCATTCGTTTATCAGGACCTCTTGGAGAAGGAGTACCATATGAGTTTGTATGTATCTTCTTATCGCTATTTAAAAGATATGGAGTCAGACGGCCGAGATGGTTGGAACGAAGAGGTAAGAGAAATGTTTCTTGCTGAATTGGATGAAGCTTATCGGGACTACTTTTATGGTAGGGCTGCTCGGCCGAAGGTGTATATTCACCCAGCTGCAAGTTCTGTAGAAATGAACATAAGAATGTATAGTTTTATGAAGAAAAAAAGCGGAGACCCAATTGTTGTATTAGAGAAGAACGAAGAGGGAATAGAAGAAACGAAAATAAAATATCCGTCCAAGCCGTATTTACTTCGAGATTTTAACATGGATGTAGAAGTAAAAGGTATCCAAATGGATATGTTCGATATAGGAGGATGTGGGTGTTTCGTTTCCTTTTGATTTGAAAAATGAATCAAGAATTTACGGCAAGGAAACACTTCAAAACCTATCAGTATAACAATCATGAGAAGTGTGATGAATGAACAAATTATTGATCACTATTATAAAGTTGATGAATTCAAGGAGAGTGTGTAAAATGACTAGCTTCACATATAGGGGTAGAGAATTTAAGGCCTTGAGAAAATTAAAGGGAAAAGAGGAAACTTTTGAAGCTGTTTCAAAAAGGATTCATGATATTGGGATAACTCCTGCAAATTGGAATTACAGGGAATTTTATAAGGTAGCAAGTGAGAACGGTGCAGGGGAGATTGATTTATTTGAAATGGATAAGATCACCGTTATTCCTGCCGAATATTCTTTATTCCAATATAAATAACAGTAGGTTCAAATTATATCTCTACACATGCGGTTAGAAATTTCCACGTCAATAATTCAGGTAATCAAAGGATATAGCTACAAACCTTCTAATATGATAATATAAGATTGTTAACCTTTGTTGATTATCTTTTATTGCATGTTGCAGATCCGAAAGATTTCGGGAAAAATGTATGACCCAGTTGGGTTGATAAGATGGTTTTATTCCATCCTATCTCCTGCTGGGTTTTTTTGCGTTTTTCCAAAAAACCAAGAGGAGGGATTGGGAGCAAACTTCTTATTTTTAATCAGCAGAATTAATTAAGACCATACAACTACTGTGTTACACCCCTTTGGTAGGGAGAATTACTTTCCCGCCAAAAGCGGGGAGGTAAACGGAGTGAAGATATATGTTGAAATCGGAAAGTGAAGTAGAAGAGTGTAAAAAGTATTATCAACTGACCATTGACGGCGCTGAAGAGGCCGTGGTGATGCCTTCGTTCGCCCGTATTAGCTCTGACTTTATCTTTGAGTTTGGAGCTGGCGGAGTCACGATGAAGTATCTCTTGGGAACGATTCTGCGTGGACCGAAGGCACGAGTGGTTTGTGAGCGGTTAGCGAATGGGATTGAGATCAATCAGCTCATGAACATGACAGAAAAAGACTTTTTGAGAATTGAAGGAATTGGCCCGATAACAGCATCTCAACTGGCTGCTACCTTTGAAATCGCCAAGAGATTGCAGCTGATCGATAGAACGAAAACCTAAGAAGACATGAACTGTTGAAAAGTAAGGGAGGACGATTTCATGTGCCAGATAAGAGAGTATAAGTTCACTGTAGCCTATAACGAAAGTAAGGCAGTGAGTAAAGATGATCAAAACTCATTTTCATGGGCCTTTTTTGAGAGTACCGGTAGTGATCATGACATTTTACCTGCTGGAGAAATAGAAGGGGCTATGGTTGCTTTTAAGTCAAAATACACGAAGCAAATTAAAATGACCTTCGATTCCACATTAAATGAGGATGGTACAAAAGGTGTTCTCATTATTTGTAATAAGTTCGATGGGAAGTATGTGGTCTTTTCCATTGAACAGATGAATTAGATCTACTGGATTTCATTAAGGAGGAGCATTCCTGTGTATGAAATGTCAATTTACAAGTTTATATTGAATCGAAACCAAAGCGAAGAGGAAACGCCTGATGATCAAGAAGCCTTTTATTGGTTTTTCTATGAATCACCAAATGTAGGATATGACATCTTTGAATCTAGTTCGATCGACGGAGCAGTTTCTCAGTTCCGAGAGAAGTATAAAAGACATATTAACGAAATCAATGATTGGCATGCGAATGATGATGGTAGCCATGGACACATTTCCATCTCTAATAGTTTTGATGGATTAGAGGTTACATTCTCGATTGAAAGGGTGTAGCTGTGGTTATGCGGAATGGACCAAGAATCTATTTGAAGAGGGATTCCTATGTAAAAAGAGGGTCTCTTCTTCTTTTGCATAGGAGAAATGTGATGAACGATGTATTTCAGAATAATGATGCTTACCCTGAAGAAACCGAACTCCCGATTCCTCCGTTAACAGCATGCCAAGATTGTGAAGGTATTGGTGTTGTTGACAGTGAGAAATGCTCCAACTGTTGGGGTACTGGATTAGTCTCAGAGGGGAGAGTCGGAGCGAATGGGATGACTTATTTTGATATAGCATCAGAATAATTGATTTTGGAAATGGGGAGCACGAACTGTATGACCAACGTGCAGTTCTATTAACGTTAAAGCAGCTTCCGGAACTCCATGATGAATTGCCTCTGGCCCCGTTCGAGAAAAACTTCGAGAATTTCAAGATGCTACCGAAATAGCCATGTGTGATTCAAGAGGATGGTCAAATCTCAATGAAGATATAGAAGTATGAAGGGTGTGCCAATCTCAGGATAGATCAAATCTTAACTAACAAAGGGGTTATGAAGATGAAGAAAGATCTCGCATTGCACATACAAGAAACCGGTATGACACTGAAGGAGTTTGCGGACAAGGTTGGTATATCCTTGGAGAGGATTCGCCTACTGGTTGACGGCCGAAGACGTATGGATGAAAAAGAAGTCATTAGTTTTGCACACATTTTGGGGATTGAAGAAGCGCTGTTAAAGGCGGAAACTCATCATGAGAATGAGTATCTTTGCGCATTTATATCCCAAGCAAAAGAGAATGGTATGTTTCTTGATTTTGCAAATGCCGGTAATTTAGCTCCAGCCATTATGCTTGCGATGAACGATCTCTATCGAGATATTTTGAGTGAAAGTTATAAACTTGGATGTCATCATGGTGACGAAGAAAATAATAAACGTTTGCAGCAACTCATTTTGAATAGACATATTCGTTCTAATTCAGTTAGAACAGATGGTAATGTCCGAGTACCGCTTAGTTTTTTCTCTGACGAGATTATGACGGTATGCTGGGTTGAATTTATACCCAAAAAGCATACTCATGATGGGATCAACACAGTGATCATTGAGGACGTTTCCGGTTTGCCATTCTTAACGTGCCCAGATGTATTTGTCTCCAAGATCATGAATGTGTTTTTAACGGGAATGAAATGGGTGAACTCAACAATAAAGACGGGACAAATCACGGATCAACAGAATGAGTTTACTCGGCTGAAGGATGTACGTTTCCTTGTTCGTTCTCAAGCAAAGCCATTTTTGAGGGGGAATAGCGAAGATGACTTTTTGGAGCTAGTTAGAACGGAAGAAGGGGAATTTTTCTTTAAGAGTATTCAGTTTAGAGTGATAGAGGCCTCGCTACAATTTGGGGAGCTATTTCAATATGGTGAATGCAGCATATGTGAAACTGGAGATGAGTTAGAGAGAGACACCGGGTTCGTATGTCAAGATTGCAGCTCAAAATTTGAAAAGTAATAGCTTATGGATAAGCATCAAAACTCCTTCGACATATCGTCTGAGGAGTTTTTTTGTTTTTGTGAAAGACTAGGAGAAACTTTATTCAGAATACTTCGTATTGGGAGTAGGGGGGATAGCAGATGAACTTGACACGAAAATTTAAAAACGTAAAGAAAGATCTTCAGGAAGAAATCAAATCCATTCGAAAGTTCAGCAAGTTCCTTACAGTATCAGCTATTACTCTTGGATTGTTGGGGAGATACTTCTATGAGCAGTCCCCACATTTGTGGCATGAGATGGACGATCTCTCAACTTATATCATCAGTTTCGCTTTAATGGTTTCATTGCTAAATCTGTACCTTAAATCGGCCACACTGATTTTAAAGGACTACATCAAGGATTACTCCTTAAAGTGGGAATTGTTCTGGATGGCTTCACCTTTCTTCACAACAGGATGGGCTTTATATAAAAGTTTCTCTCTTTACTTTATTCCAGTCCTCGTCATTGTAGCGGTTCATATACTTATGCACTATCGATCATATAGTGCTAAAAAACTAGTTACGGCTATGTAATTATTAATTCTATCATATTGGTACGTGGTTGCCTGATATATTCACTATGAGAAAAAATGCAATAGGATAGTATAGTTTAAGTTCGATCTATGTAATTTTGACGACAAACAAGAGTTTTCTTAGATGAAACTTCTTGATTCAGAGGTGCGTTTATGAACTATGATGACAACCGATGGAAGTATTCCCATGATCATCGTCTATTATTTGAACTTCATTTCGAATACCGTGTTACTGTTACTTCATTGGCCAACTTTTTAGGCTTGGAATACAATGCAGCATATAGCGCTGCTATGCGTGCTTACGATCATACAAACAAAGAATATAAATGGGTACGCGAAAGCATAAGTGATGAAGACAGAGATGTATTATTAAAAATGATCTCTAATCGAATTTATCGCTTTGCGATCCCTGATAAAAAGAGTTATTGGTTGATACCGCCCCCAAGTTATAAAAGAGAGATGGGATTCGCGCTATTAGTTAGAGAAAGCCATCGTACCGTTTACGCCTATTTACCATTACCACTAAATTTCGAAACACAATTGTTTAATTTGCTGGAGGAATCCGAGCAGAATGGTAAAGGTGAACTTTTAGTAAAGATACACAAAATTTCTAACGTGCTTACTACAACAACACTTGAAAAAATAGAAAGAATCCAAAGATCTAAGGCTCTAGTTATTCATTTAAAAAGACTATATATGGACACCTGCCAATTGTGTAATCCCGAATTTCCTATTCCAAGGATCATCACTGAAGATGGATACTACACCGAGTTGCATCATATCGTTCCAATATCCACGGTAAAACACGCAAGTTATAACGAAGAGGAACATGGCGAACTAGATACTGCTCAAAATGCCATCATTGTATGCCCACACCACCATAAGGTTCTGCATTACTTCGAAGGCGGATGTGACCAATTACATAGGGATCTGGAGGGGAATCTTTTCTTTATAACAAAGAACGATACTCGTTTCCCTGTATACTTGAATTATCACTTAGAGTAGTTTTAGTTCTCAGCACAGATTCAATTGACGCTCTTCTAAGTATTTTAGTTTTAGCTGTCTTCGAAAGCGGGATTGTACCTATTAAGTTAATCGGTTTGGACATATGACAGTTATTTGCTTAGAACGAAAACTGTGATAACATAGAAGTCAGTTATCAATTAATGTGTTTCTCTGTTGAATGTACCTTTACCCGAAAGTTTCGGATCTACTAGAATCGACCTGTTTGGTCGGCAAGATGGGTTTCTTCCATTATGCCTTCCAAATGGGTCTTTTTTTGTTTTCCGGGACAAATGGGAACCAAAATGATAAAGGAGGCGTTAATTCGAAAGCTATTGAAGACTATCATTTCTTAGTATGACTCGCTAGAAATATTCTGTTGGATGCTCCTTATGATTGGAGCATCTTTTTTTATGAAATTAATCAAGTCGAGGTGGAAGCATAATGTCGAACTATACTGTAAATCGCATCGGAAGCTTTGAGTATCAAATCAGTGGGGACAACATTGAAGTTAGTGTTACTAGCTACAACGCATTCTCCCATCGCCCTATTGACAAGGTGACAGGGAAGGGATCGAGAAAGATCAAAGCCGAAATCCTCCCACTTCTTCAAAATTTTATTCGAGATGAAAACGAAGAAAAGCGAAAGAATCTTAAAACTCAAGCTGTAGCTTATTGCAGCAATCCACCTGAAATCCTTCCAGGGTTCATTTACTCTGTCACTGTTCCATATGCGATCGAGTATCAATATGGGTATGAAGATGATTCAAAAACATCTACAAGTTTGATGGACTATGAAACAACGATGAGGCATGTCAAGCTTAATCGGGCTCTTCATGTATCAGTAGAAAACATACAGAACACAGCGATTTATTGCATAGGAAGGTTTATTGGATCAGGACAAGGTCATAAAGTACGACAAGAAAAACGCCTCTTTGTCATGTTTAACGGAATTAAGCTAACAGGGCTTGCTCTTAAAGAGATGGCGCAAGAAGGAGTCCGGTTCTACACGCTCTATGAGGATAAAAGGCGACTAGAAAGTATTGAAGAAGAGTTTCGACGGTTTGAACTCGGCTTTATTCGTGCCTTGTTTGGTCTAGTTCGTGAGGAAAGAGAGATTATTGATGTAGATATGCGAGTAAGGTTTGGAAATGAAGTAGCAAGAGCAAAAGCAGCGCCAGAGTGATTGGTG
The DNA here is from genome assembly GCF_028369215.1 of Brevibacillus sp. AG. NCBI lineage: Bacteria > Bacillati > Bacillota > Bacilli > Caryophanales > Paenibacillaceae > Brevibacillus > Brevibacillus sp. AG. The sequence continues at coordinate 18,770 of NZ_JAQMYO010000018.1, forward strand.
GTGCTTTCTCTTTTAGGCTTACAAATCATACCTGTTTTAAACAAATTAAGGTGATTAATAGGAGGGCTATGTATGAGTAAATTACTCACTTTCTTGAAGGCCTATGTTCAAGACAATTATGATGACATCCGTTCTGAAGAACATGCGGTAGAGGTCGCAAATGGTGTGGAATACTATCTCTCTAGTATATTGATCCCCGAAACGATACAGCAATTTGATCCTTTTGGGGGAGTAGTACCCGATGAAGAGAACAATGAAGTAGCTACACATGGTATGTACCAGGAACGCCTCGTGCAGCATTTAACGAGCCTGTACGGAGAAGCTTCAGTCGCTTCGATTACGTTCGAAAACCATGATGATATTGCGGAATACTACTATGTGCGAATGACTAACCAAGACATTGATTCTACCGAGTTATATCGGGTATGTCACTGTTCATCAAGCTATCACCTAGAACGAATTGAACGGCGTTCATCCGAACAAATTTGGGTGTTCATAGGTGTTCTTCCTCACAGCGAGTTTGACGTGAAAGAATATGATGTTGAAGTCGGGTGGTTAGTTGCGGAAACCGTCAGAGTAATCGCTTCGTCCGCAGAAATCGCAGTTAGGAATGTTAAATCACGGCCGATTACGACCAGTGGATACGTTCCTAACACGGTTATAGTTAGTGGCGTCCGTGAAGTTCGTGGGGTCCTTGAAAATGAAGGTTAAGGTTAGAGTGTATCCATACCGGGTTACTGTCACCTATGAAGAGGGCGCCTTTGCTGTACACTCGAACAACACAGATAAAGCGGTTGGACTCACAGAATTTATGGACTTAATGATTACGAATGACATGAATTATTACGAAGAAGTCATTCCCTTGGTTCCAAAATTAAGGGAATTTATTGAAGAGTATTCCCTTCAAAATGCATCCATGATTTCAGCAAATCTCTAACATCCTTCGAAGTGACTCCAAGGGGATGGTTTCTCTTTGGAGTTCGTCTACCTTTCTTACTTTTCCAAAACGGAGGCTGAATGTTTATGGAACCAAGATGCATTTCAATAGATAATGAGCTACTTGCAAGTATAACCCATAAGGTTTATGTGACTGCCTCTCGCTTTCTCTGGGGCCGGACTTTAAAAATCCAAGTTGTGATTTGTGAATACCGAAGAAGAGACAGTGATGTGGAATACGAAACTGGAACGGACGCGTTACGAATGATCGAAGAACAATATCTTTCGGAGTACGCAAGAGAAGACATTGAACTATCCAAGTTTCTACGAAATGGTTGTTCCATGTGATGAATCTGACTACTTTTCCAAGGAGGAATAACATATGCAGCCGATTTCTCGGATAACTCTTAATTCTATCGTAATAGGTAATAAGGTAATGGGATCTACCCAGTCGTCCTTTCCTAAAAGAACAGGTACAATTGTAGGCTTCAATTACAACTACGGTTCATTAGGTGAGGTTGTTGGCGTTTCTATAACCGTTGATTTTGATGATTGTAATGATGCAACCATCTTAGATGAGACTAATGTAATTTTCTTTCCAGACAATAAGTTTGAATATGGAATTGATTTCGCTGGAAGAACAGTTTGCCCTGAGTGTTTACATACGATCGATGAATTCGTTGGTATACATCAACGCCGATCCTTTTCCTACACCTGGAAGCGGGGGAATTACATTTGCTTTTCATCAGAAGAACAGGTTAAACAACTTTTTTGCCCGGATTGCAATCATAAGTTTACCAATGGAGACGAATGGGCAAATTTCGATGAGCAACGAGTCTTTTCTCTTGGAGTAAAATGGGGAGCTCGAATTGAATACGGGGAACAGGTATTGGAGCTCTTGTATGGGCTTGGATTTCAGCCAATATTAACAGGTAGGACCGTGTATCTGATGGCTCCTTTTAATGCCTTATCTAAACATGGATACACAGGGAACCTGATGATGTATTTCGATGATAATGGAGGAGAGATCAATCTGGGTGTTGTAAATGGAGAAGGCTTTGAGAGTATTCCTTATATGCGTCATCAAAGAGTCATTTCTCCTGAAACCTTGGTATACCGGATTTTGCAGTGCTTAGCAGTTGAACCAATTAACTATGAAATGGAGTGTTCTCGATCTTGGTTAGAGAACTATAGAGCCAGTAAGCCATTTTTTGCATTTGCATATGTAGTGTAAAGGAGAACCAATCACCATGACAGTAATTTCAGCATTTGAATACGGAAAAAGAGCATTTGAGCAAGGGAAGCCTTGCGCTCCCGCTATGGATATAGAGTTTTTAGAAGTACACCTTAAAGAACATAAGGTAGGAGAGAGTATCAATCTACTTAAAGAATGGTCGAAAGGTTGGGCAAATGGATGGAACAGCGCGATAATACAGGCCACTCAGGATGCTTTGAAAGAAGACAAGTGAGATGAGGAGAAGAAACTTTACAATCGAAACTACGTCATGCAATATCCCTTACCAAATTGCTCCTATAATAATAACAAAACAAATACATTAGCATTTAATTGAGTTTAATTACTCAAAAAACACTTATTTGCATGGAGCAACAACCATTTCAACTAATGCGAAAGCCCTCTTTCGGATTTTGGGTCCGGGGAGGGCTATTTTTATTCGTCGGGAACTTCCCAACGCACTAAGGTCCAACCTTTCCAGCTACTAACTTGCCGTTTTGTCTTTCCCTCCATACATCGTTTAATTTGCATTAATCCGCTGCGAGCTTGTGCCACTGTACCCGGAAGGAAGTCTATATGTTCGCGTATCCACAGAGAGAGATTACGAACCGTATACGTCACACCCTCTGGTGACCGAATCACCCAAATTAATGCATTACGATGTGTCTCAAATGGTCCAGCAATAGTACTTTTTTGCGCCGCGACAGTACCTTTTTTGAGGTTGTCAGTTTGTCCGAGTCTGGAAAGGTTAGTTTTCTTCTCGGCGCTCCATCGACGAGGTAGACCGGTGTTCGCCCGCCTTGCTCGTTCGATCTGACAGGACTTAGAACATGTTACTTTCTTCGAGCTAGGTGGGGTAGCAAACTCTGATCCACAAATTACGCAGTGCTTTGTGTTTCGCTTCCTATTCACTGTTTATCATCCAAAAGTAAGTGTCGTATCGTCTCGAAATGCCAGTAATCACGTCCGTTTTTACCCTGGCCATCAAATGGCGGAAGTGTTTCACGTTGAATACGCTGGGCGATAGCGGATCTGGAGACTCCTAGTGCTTTTGCAAGATCAGCCTGAGAGTATGTTCCAGTAATATCACCTGGACCGAATGCCCGTCCATCCGGGGAAACTAGCACCAGTTGGTTGTACGAGCTGGCAGAATGATCCGTCGTCAACCGCCAGCCTGCCCATATTCCTGTACCTTGCCACATATCGCTCATATCTGTACTTCTCCTTGCGCCTTCATGTATCCGTTATGGTTTTGCTTATACATTTCGTCCATCATTGCCGCAATCTGTTTAGAGCTCATGCCCATTGTATCCATAGAACTTACTTTTCCAATCAGAGCCTGAAAAGTCTGTGGGTACTTGCTAAGCTCACTGTGATTCCGGATACGGCTTACCATAGATTTACTCAACATGATCATCATCCTTTCAATCCCATCCGTTATTATGATTATTGGTTACTCTTGATCCATCATTTGGTTAAAGGCTGCAAGTTGGTTGTCGAATTTCGCTTGTTCCTTCGCAATTTCATTACGAGTCGCATCTCTTTCTCTTTCATCTGCAAGGATTTCATCTAGGATTTCTTTAGGTACTGGAAGAAACGCCGGTTTATTATTGAATACAAAACTTGCTCCGGCCATGCCTTGCACTTTATCAAAACGCGCAGCTATTTGTTGGCCATTAATGACAACGGCTACTATCCCGTTAACACCAGTTTCTTTTTTCATGCCATTAAGAAAAAGATTGTGTACGAAGTCAGATATAACAGCAGCTTTAGTACCTTTCGCTGTTACAAACTCGTATGTTTTCTCATCTTAATCGCTCCCATGTCTTTGTTATGTCTCTATCATACCAAAACATTAACAACTAGTTAACGGGAACGAATGCGAACGTAATGTAAAAAATCTGGAATAATGGAATGTTTTTACCTTGATTTCAGAACGAAAGTTCTCATATAATACAAGAACAAACGTTCTTATTCGAAGGAGGGATAGGTGTGTTGTCTGATATCGAACGATAGATTCTACGGGTGATCGGAAACTACTCGGCTGTGAAACCGAAACCTCCGAGTATTGATGTGATATGCGTAAAGACCGGACGAAGCCACGAAGACGTGATGTCGGTGCTTGAAGCATTAGCACGAGAAGAGTAGATCGAGTGGCGGAGATCCTGATAAGATGGAAGTATACGAAGCATGGGAGCGAAAGGGACGGTAATAATGGCAAAGAAAATCGATAACTTATTCGGATCATCAAGATTTGTATTACCGGAGCAACGCGAATTGTACCTTCAGATGAAAGAAGATGACAAACTCGTACCTATGCCTGTCATTGAACAAGACGAGCATGAATCATTTGACTATCGACTACGCGAAGCACAACAAAGCGAAAAAGCAGTTTCAATCACATGGTGGCAACATAAGAAAAACGAGCTAGGCACTATTTGCACTATGTGGGGAGCAGTACCAGGGATCAATGAGAATACAAGAAAAGTAAAGCTGCTTACGGTCGAAGATGTCCAATGGATTCCGATGGATACCATTATTGATGTTAGAAGCTAAGGGGGGATTTGAATGGCAAAGGCAACACCAAAGCGACCGACCCGCGATGAATTTGAGTTGGAGGAGTTGGGCGCTCAACTCATTGAAGCTAAAGATGATGGTGACGAAAGGGCGTTGACTGTTTGGGGAATGCCTGAGAAAGTGCGCGGACGGATCACTGTACTTGACTCACGTACAAGGCTAGTTCATATAGACGAAACGGAACAACACGGAAAATACCATTCTTGGACATTATGAAGGTGAGTTACGAATAGAGGTACATAAGAAGATCGAGGATATGGTAAGGCGATGTAAACTATCCTGCCCAATAGCTTATTGAGGCTGCCGGATCACAATACCGACAGCCTCTGATGTATTTACTATGTAATTGATTCCCGTTAGTTTAATCACAACTACTATTTAGCGCTATAGCCTATCCTCCCGATATGCCTGCCTTACCCGCTCGATCTGGGCAAGGTGGTCACGGACATGCTGGACGCGCGATTGCAGCAGCTCTTTGAACATGTACCTCGCTCCATCGGGATATACCCCGACCCGATCAATCTGCTCGGGAGTCAGATTTTCCAGAAGCGGCTGCATGCTGGCCCGCAGCATTTGGAACAGGAGCAGATGCTGCTCGCGGTCCAAATGTTCGTATCCCAGGTTGTCCGCCCAAGCTTTCTGATCAAATGATAGCAGAAGCGGTTCTTCCTCCGCCAAGACTTTTCTCATTCGATGTGTCGACAGGATTTCGCTATCCGTCACATGGATCACAATCTGATGGATACTCCATTTGTCCGGTGCAGGTTGGAAACGCAGCTCTTCCTCAGACAATCCTTCCACGGCTTCTCTCAACAGCGCATAGTCTTGGCTGTACTCCTCGATCAACTTTTCCATCCGATCTTCTCCTTCAGCATTATTCGTGTGGCAGGGAACATTCGATAATATTATTCTTCGTTATAGAATAAATGTCTTCTTCTTTTTTACCAATAATAAGTCACTCTAAAGTGATTTCTTCGGAGAATCCTTAAATGTTTATTCCACTACTGGAACTTTAAAAATTAAGCAAAAAAAACTGATAGACACCCTGCTCCCGGATAAAAGATACTAGCTTTGATTAAAGGATTAAATTGATGTTATTACGGAAACTGATGGCATCGGCCAGCCATTTGTGATTGTTGTCTTGAAAATAAAGGAGTGCTTTTTCGAGTGTGAGGAGAGACTCTTCTATATTACCTTCGCTATAGTGAATCTTACTCAGTAAATAGTGTGCTTCACCACGTATCGTATCTTGACTATTTGTAAGTAAATCCATACATATCGTTTTGGCCAAATCATATTTGTTTGTTTTTAAGAACAAGATGATCTGTTCAACTTTTACTTTGTTAACTTGATCCGACATGTCATGAGCGACAAAGATATCCATAGCTTGTTCTAGGTTTTGATGGGATAGATAATAACGCATTAATTCTCGGTAGATGATACCAAGATAGGTACAGCATAGTCCTATGCGAGACAGATCACTTGATGCTGTAAAGAGGGCGTGTGCTTGGAGGTAGTGATTCTCTGCCTTCCCAAACTGTTTGGTACATATCAAGGAGTAACCAATCGCCATATGATAAGAGCCTTTATTTAATCCAGATCGATTTTGTTGGATCAGCTGCTCGATCTCATTAAAGAACTCTAAGGCTACACGATGTTGCCGCAACCGACCGTGCATGATTCCTAATGTGTACAGGACGGATATATGTATATTTCCACTGATTTCGTGTGTTTTAACTAGATGTAATGCCTCGTTAAGCAGTGGCTTTGCTTTTATGGGTTTACTTCTATAACAATAAAATGAACTTAGTGAAACCAACGAACGAATAAGTTGGAATGGATCAGAACCATGTCTATGGAGTTCTATACACTCTCGATACATGCTTTCAACGTTGATTGACTCCCCTAAAAAGTCTAGGCATTTTGCTTTGGCCCAAAGATATGTACCTCGATATTCTGCACTCTCTATGGATTCAATGGGAATCTTATTTACCCAAGCTAATGCATTATGCCATTCTTCGTTTTCCACTAATTCGATGAGAAGTCGCATTGCATTACTTAAATTGATTTGGACGTGGTCTTTCGTGAGGACCATGGTGGATGGAATATGTTGAGCTGGTGAGCTAGATGAGGAAGTCATGATTCAAATGAACCTCCAAAAAATGAGTATGAAGTGCATATATTATAATAACAAAATAGAAACAGTGCTATGGGTAAACTGTAAATATTATGAACATTAGCGTTTATTCTTTCTTTTAATAGTAAGGTTTGGATGATATAGTGGTTATAGTTCGGTTCTTGTTTTTTCATGATATTCAAATGTTTGCAAACCATCCGATCGTGATCGGAGCAATTGATAGAGGCCAGTTGGCTGCACACTTATCTTTTTTGGTGTGGGCTGACTAGGCCTTTTTTTGTTGCTCACATTTAGAAAGGAGATTGATTCAATTGAAATGGTTTCATGGAACTCAGATTGAATCATGTCAAAGCATTTTGAAGCACGGTTTTGTAACACATGATGGATCTTATGGGAAAGGTGTTTATGCGACCTCGTCACGGGAAGGGGCTTGTATATTCGGTTCAAGCATTTTGCAACTGGTCATTAGTGACGAATATGTTACCTACTTTAATTTCGAGGAAATGAAAGAAGAGCAGATTGACGATGATTTTTGGATAAATGAGGTGAATCAAATGGGGATTCAGGCAATTGCCATGAAATACATCTCTGGAGAGATAGAATTAATCATCTATGACCCTTCAATTATCCAAGAGGTGTCCATAATTAATTGAAAAAATGTTGAGGTGAGTAGGATGCAACTAAATATGGATACCCATTTTTCGAATAGGTTTTTACTTGAAGAAACAATAGGTGGTTCAATAAAAAATTACACTCATTGGAGATTGTTTGAGTACCTAGAGTTTCTAGGGTTACAACGATTAACAGCTACGATCGTGTATGAAGATGATTATTTATCTTTCACGTTACCAGTTGAATTTGGCGACCTACATTTTGCTCGTTTATCGGATAAGCCTCGGATTACGATGATTTCTTCTGATCACTCTTCCATTCGATTTTTACACACCCATAATCTACAGATTAGCGAAGAGAATGGCCTTCATTCTGCTCAATACTCTCGTATGAAATTTGGTAGAGGCAAAGATAATTCAAAAGAGGTTCTCGATTTCGTAGGAAGATCCAGGTTCTTCTTACAACAGTTCCACGTTTCTACTCGTGCAAATTTACCTGTTTTAAGTGGAAAAGAAGGCCAGGAAGAAGTATTTAGGAAGCTGGAAGAAACCACAATTCGATTAAAGGTTCGTTGTCCAGAAGATTGGATATATGAATGTAAAACAATTCCCATTCGGGTTGAATCGATCACGGTCATTGATGATTCCTTAACTTTAATAGGTGATTCGGGGGCCATGTTGAAAGTTCGTGGATTTCAAGGAATCCGTTTTAGCAGCTCTCTTATCTTTGATGTTTACAATTCAGATCAGGGATATGGACGAACCTTTCAGATAGGAAGATGCTTGAAAGATTTACTGTGAGAGAATAGAGGATTTGACAACAAATGTTTGGGAAGAAGTCCACTTTTGCGAAATAGTATCACAAAGAAATGAGGACTAATATGAATAGACTTAAAAAACTACTAGCCATTGCTGAAGAGATAGGAGTAAAAGCATCTATTAAAGAGATTGGCGGACAGTTTTACGCTAATATAAACGGCAAGTCATTTTTGGTCATCGGGTATTCCCATTTTCGAGATAAATGTGTGGAGCTGAAGGAATATGTCCCACCTAAAGCAATCGATCTAACGGTCAGAATTCTTCGAATAGAAGAAAGAGCCATGGAGCATATGGATAAATACAAAGAGGACTGACGCATATGCGCCAGTCCTTTATTAATTTCTATAATCAATACCTAGTAAATGAGTGGCGGAGAATTGATAACCCAATGGTATAATAGGGAATATCAGTAAATTATGGAGGCTTCCAGTTGGATCTAATGCTTTTGCTTCAGCAATCTCACTAGGAATCAACTTTTTTTGTCCCATATTGAGCAAGTACCTTATTGGTGAGGAGGCGCTGCTCGTGAATAAATCGTTTATCTTTGAAGTTGAATGGAAGCATGCGTATCAAATAAGAAACCAGCTTCTTGCCAATTCACTTCCATGTTTTATGGTTTCCACAAGTGAAGGTAAGGTTGAGTTTTCATTTCCTGATCTTCTTCATCGGCAGTACAATCAGGTCAGAAAGATATTTGGAGAGGACGGCCTTAAACGGAAAAGGAAATGAAATAGCCCGAGGGGGATCAATGAATGAATGAGATATGGAGCGACATCGCTGTAGAGGTATTCTCTGTTTCACTAGCTGCTTATGTTGCTTATCGTGTTGCTAAGTTAAATAACTCAGTTAGCGAGTATGAGAACACTATATCGTATCTTTCGCATTTTCTTGATGAGCTGGAGTATAATCAAAAGCTTCTAAATGAAATGAAAAATATGCTAAGAGATGGTCCCGCTATTGACAAAATTTTGGACCCAGCTGCTGTTATCTCTCAACATTTTCGTTTACAAGCGTGGGATGCGCTTGTAAGAGCTGGTTTACTACGTAATTTACCACTTCCACTTCAAATTGATCTAAATTACACCGATAGACATATTCGAGATGTCATCTGGACTGTTCAAACGAAGGCAGCGGGCTGGCAAAGGATCATTGAATGGAATAAGTACTATGATCAAAATGGTGTACCTCATCAAACACCGGTAAAAGATTATTTGCTTCAGGCAATCAATGATTGTAAGACAGCTAATACGAATGCTCAAACACATACTGAAGCAGCTATTAAAAAGGTCGAGGATTATTTAGAGGAATTGGAGCTTAATAAGAGCAGACAACTTCGTACTCATTTGAAAAGATATGCCAGAAAAATTCGGGGATCGGTTTTTAAAAAAAAGAAAGCTGAAGAAATCGAACATAATTGAATGGAGGCTACTACTGTACGCATGGAGAAGCTTCCGACACCGAATAGAGAACCTGCTAACCCATAATCAATTGCGTTGGCAGGTTTTTAAAATGAATTTTACCTTAATGTTTTAATGAAACAATCATCCGATTAAACAACATTACTCCAATTATCTACTAGGAAAAAAGGAAGCGGGTGTTCACCCAATCGATAGTAAGATGCCTCCCATTACTCATGAATAACTGTGATATATTGGTAATAGATAGCTAGTAGGGGGAGTGCTGGATGGAAGTAGCGTATTGGTTACATGGACAAATTGATATTCAAACAGATCGCATAGCTTTAGCAAACGAAGGACATAGCTGGCCATCTATCTATAAAGCTCTCGAAGAGAAATATAGAATTCATCAAAGAAAGCGTTTGTTGTACTGCCAATGCTGCGATGCTCCTGTTGAGATGGTTCTAAACAAAGATAGGGCATGCTTCTTCCGTCATCCTAAAGGGATTTCATGTCCTGGGAGTGAGAACTATCAGCGCTATACGGGATCGAGAGCGCTTGAACATGAGCAGAGATTTCGTGTTGGTAAGCAAATCATCCGAACCTATTTAGAGAGCGTGTATGCCCCCCGTAAGATCCAGGTGAAAGATGGTTATACCTATCGCCAAAAGCTTCAGCACGTTCCTGACTTAGTTGTCCCACTACCAGATGGTCGAGTCCTTTCAATTGATTATCTAACAGGTTTAAAAAGTAATGACGTTTATCGACGTGAAATCATTAAACGCATTGAAGGGTATACCCAACAAGGATTCATTTCCTACTTTTTAATAGATAATCAATGGATGAGTAGAGAAGGGCAGTATTTTCTCTCTTTATCTGATGCGGAGAATATTCTAAGTGGTAAGAGTGAGAAGGACATAGAGTGGGAAAACTTCATGAATTCACTCCTAAAAGTTAACGAAGGATCTTATTTGAAGCAATTTATTGGATATGAAGTACATCTACCTTTTGAGGTAATGAGTCTTCATTACATTGATATAGATGAACGTACGGTGTTCATTACCCGTTATACCCCGCTCCTAAAACAGGGATGGGGATACCTACCTGTTGGTTCAACTTCACTTCGTTTTGAAGATTTCTTTCGAGTAAATGAGGAGACGCTTCTGTTTCCGATTTCAGATAAAAGCGATCGTGAGCTGCAAGATGAATATCATGTTGGGTTGATAAATTTCGTCGCGGAAGCGGAACAAGAGAGAATCAGAATGGAAAAGTTATGGGAGGAAGAACAAAGGCATAAAGAGGAGGAGAGATTAAAGCGAGCTTCTATAAGGGGCCCGAAGATATCACCTATCAATCTTAAGAGTAACCGGAATAGTCATAGGCCACCAGTAGACATTGTTGATATTAGGACACCTGAGCATATTAAAAGCGATGATGAACGTAGAACTCAAAGATTGAATGCCGGGTATAATCCTGATAGGTGGAACGATCAAACGCATATTCCCCCTCTACCTGAAACGAAAACGAAAGCGGTAGAAGATAAGAAGCGTATCAAATTTATTACATCGTTGAATACAAAGAGATTTCAAGGTGACGCCTATATCAAAACTCCAAGTGAAGTTTGGAAGCAACAGCTCTTCGACCTATATGAGAAAGAGCCCTCAATCAATGCTGAAGTAGCTCTTAAACGACTACAGCAATTTGGTGTAAAACTAACTCAATCAGAAAATCTTGTACAATATACGATAGATGAAGCGCTGAGTTGGATGGAAAGGCATTGGAAAATCACGTAGGTATAAGTCGGCTCTGCTAGCATTTTAAAACTGTAATCTAAGGTTGCTTTTGCGCTTTAGAGGATGAAGATTATGAAATTAATGAATACCGATTTAAGAATAATAGTTATGAATTATTTACAATTTAAATTGTTAGAATTATAATAAAACAAAAGTCAAATGGTAGAAATTAGCAATTCAATCCTTTTCTTCCAATCAAGAATATTTAGGAGGTTGTTCCTTTGAAGAAAAAAGTTATCACGCTTGGAATTGCAGCAATTCTCTCGGCATTTTCAGCTACTTTAGCTTTAGCAGCCCCAACCGAAGCAACCGTTACCGCCAATCGCACCGCAGCTACTAGTGATCCAATACAGGGGCAGCACAAATACGGAAGGGTCACCATTACATCAAATAGCCTTGCTGGTGGACATGTAAGCTCTAGTTGCGATGGTGGAAAAACCTGGAAAGCCGATACGATAAACGTTTTCGAAGTAGATAATGGAACTTTCACCACCAACTACTATATGGATGGAGCGTGTCTGTATAAGCTGACGGTCGGAGCTGAATATTATGTTAAAGGTTACATTAGAAGTTACGATTAGTCGTACTATCAAAATGCGTTATCATAGTTGAGCATCATACTACGGTATGATGCTTTTTCTTATGTAAAAAAGACTGAAGCTTTATTAGTTTTAGACTCATAAAATATAGTATTTGACTGTAAAAATATAGTTATAGACTAAGTAAATAAAGATTTAGATTAACTGGAGTCACTACGCTATCGGGACACGATAGTTCAATAATATGCGGGAGTCTAGACTTTATTTTGGTCCATGGCTACCGCTGTTTTGATTAGTAGGGTCAATCTTTTACTTTTTCTAACGAACTGACGGATTCTTGTCCTTCAAGATTCCGTCAAATCAACAGTTACAGTCTAAAGCTTTATTATCTTCGAATACCAAGATTCAAAATGTGATTTGTACGCTGTTATTGTTAACGAATCCAGCAGGTAAACCGACGAATATACTTTTTTAATTTTCATGCTATAATAGGGGGAATGATAGAGAAATTTTGTTATTATTGAAGAGCGCCATGCTCATTTACCCGAAATATTCGGATTAGCGGAATAAGCCCGTTGGCTTGGAATAGACAATCTGTCTTTCCTATGCCAGCGGGTTTTTTGCGTTGTCAGGAGGCGGATTATCTAATGATTGAATTCGATTAGGACAAGAAAGAGCTCCATTTTTAACATGAACCTACTATGAATACTGGAGAATCTAAAGATGGTACAAAGTCAACGCGAACTATCAAATATGAAGGTTTCAGTTATGAATGACGGTTTTGAGTATACGTTTACTAATTACTTTTTTCAGAATCGATCAAATGAAACAACGATCATAGTAAAACATGGAGATATCTTTAACGTAACGTACAGGGGTGGAGACTTCATCTCTGACCAAACCATGGTGTTCAATACGGATGCCTTTTATTGGTTTGACTTCAATGTCCCTGTAGAAGATCTTACATTATCTGAACTAGAAGAAGCTGCCATGGAACTGTACAGTCTGTACATGGCTGGTCAAGATGAAGACTTCGAGGAAAATGTAACGGTACTGATTGCTGGAGAAGCATAGAGAACGATACAACCTTTCAGATACTTGCTTTGTATCCTGTGGGTCTGACAAAGGATGATTAATAATTTGTTAAGTGAACATTTAACTTTGAATAAGGGGAGAGTACAGTATGATGAGAGAAGTATTTTTATTTACGTTTCAATTGTTGGTAGACGGTGCTGAACAAACTTTTGCAGGTAAGGGAACAAATCAATCTGAAGCTGAGAAGGATGCCGTGATTAAATTAATGCGAAGTCATGGAGTAAAAAATGACCAAATTCGATTTCAAGAAGTAATCTCAACAGAATCTACAGGACTATTAAGTATGGAAGAACTAGAGAAAGAGAAAGATCATTCCTCAGAATCAATGGAACCGAAGAAGTTTTGCCCCGCATGTTTATTATTTACAGCTGTTCCTGTCAAGAAGGCATTCGTTGAGGCTGGCGACTACGATCCAAAGAAAAATCGTTATGAGGAGGAAGGGCCTGTAACACAATTTCAATGTGTAACTCCTTCTTGCCAGAAAGTCTATTATATGAACTAAGTGATCGTTCTACTAATAAGTGTTTTAAAGTCTATTGTTACATCAGGTCATACTCAAATTTAATAGTAACGCGAAATATCTACCATTTGATAAGTGAATCTGATACAATAAGACCCAATAAAGTGTTTTTTTGACGCTGTTTACGGGCAATTTGCTCATGATATCCGATTAGAATCGGAGAATGTACGTATAAGCCTGAAGGCTTGGTTTAGACTATTTGTCTATTCCTCTGCCTTCAGGCTTTTTTGCGTTATGAGCTCTTTGTCTACAAAAGCGCTTCTATTCTGAGGGGAGTTGGTAAGATGAACAAAGTTATTCTTATCGGAAATTTGACGAAAGATCCTGAGCTTCGGTATACGCCAAACGGTGTGGCGGTTTGCACGTTTACGATAGCGGTAAACCGGCAACGAACCAATCAAGCAGGTGAACGCGAGACGGATTATATTAACATCGTAGCTTGGCAAAAAACAGCAGACAATTGCGCTTCCTATTTACGTAAAGGAAGACAGGCAGCCATCGAGGGAAGAATGCAAACTCGCTCTTACGATAATAAAGAAGGCAAGAAGGTGTATGTAACTGAGGTAGTGGCTGAGAATGTCCAATTCTTGGGGAGTAGTCGGCCTCATAGTGAACAGGAAAATGATCAGGATCAAGAGCGCCGAGCGAATCACTCGTCAAATAATAAGGGAAATAACGATCCTTTTGGTGATCCATTTAGCCAAGCAGGTAAGCCAATTAACATCTCGGATGACGACTTACCGTTCTAGAAACCATTTGAAGATTATCTGTAGTCGGGAAATATGAGTGGCTGTCAATACAGTGAACATTGTGTAATACAGTCATTAGAATCACTTTCCATCCCTTGAGAGCGGGGCATTTTCATCACTTCCCGCTCTCGGAGGGGAGTGAAAGTGGAGGATGTATTCATGGGAAAACAAGGTTTTAGAAAGGCATATACTTGTCCGAGCGGTTGTGAGATTGAACATATCTTAATCTGTGGTGGGAATGGCCAGGTGGATAAAGATAATAATGTCTACTTTCAAGCAACATTGGACGGCCTTTACACAAACAGATTGGAGGATGGAACAATTGGTGTGACTGAAGATCATCTGGACCATGCGGATGGAGGATGTTGTAATGAGCCGATTTGTCCTGAATGCAGAAGCCAATTGGTCAAAGGGTTACCTATTTTAGAGTTGCAATGTTTAAGCACTAAAAAGGTAAGTAGGCCCGAATGCGAGGAGGTAGTGGAAGTTGACGACGAAAGATAAGATTCAAGGTCTTCAAGAAAAATTAGTAGCAATTCGCATGAATATGGAGAAGACAACGGGCAAAGACTTTGAAGCTTTATCAAAAAGAGCAGCAGCAGTAATCATCTCAGTAAAAGAAGTATTAAAAAAGTCTCCAAGATATCCTGCAATGCAAGCTGCAAAAGAAATTCTATCGGCTTCCGATGAGGAAACAAAAGACTGGTTAGAGGACAACAGCTTTGTGGATTATGGCAAGCTTTATAGTATTGCACTTACGTATTACCCAAACTTATCAGATTGGGAAATAGAGCTTATTGATAGGGCTATTGAAGTACAGACATGTCCAGATCGAATTGTTTGACTGTGTATAATCAGTGACCTTCTTTCCAGCCCAGATAGGGGGCTTATTCAACATCCCCCTATCGAAAGGGATGTGTAAGGGGTAGAAAAATGATTGAACTTATTAGGGCATTAGAAATGCTTGTTGGAACTGACGGGGTTCATTCAAATGATTGTGAATGTGATATCACACGTGAACCAAATAAGAATATATGTAGGTACTGTAAAGCAAAAGACATTCTAAATAAATATCGAAATACAAAGCACCCGGATTTACTAAGTATTACAACACCCATAGGAAGTATTGAAATTAAAGTAACAGAATCTAACCTAGATGAAAATGAATACCCAGGTTGTTGGGTTGAAATATTTAGTGAGGGTCTCGTTCTTGTTGAGTTTGACCCGGCAGTCGATTGCCATGTTATTCGCGTGTACTCATTGGATCAAGAAGAGCCTGTCTATGTTCAGAAAGTATTTTCTACAGATAAAGAGATTGAATTACTTTGGGAAGAACTTGAGAATGTTACGTTTATGGAAGAAGGCGGTGATCTATACTTAGCTTCTAACTGGCGTATGTTCAAGAGCGGAACATCAAGAGAGGATGTTTGGAAATGGTTTGACAAGCATCACTCTATAGGTGTGGGCTGGTTACTTCATGATTATAAATGGAGCGATAACCGTATTGGTTAAGGCTTACACATTAAAATTCTTCAGATAGTTTGATCATTGATTGTATCTTATTCAGCCCAACGACGGGGCAAAATTAACCACCCCGTCGAAAGAGGGGTGGATGAGGAGAGCTCAACCAATGAAAACGAAAAAGCTTGCGTTTGTACTTGTGGAATATGATGATACTTATCTTGAGTCCCAAGAATTTACGTTACGAGACGAGTTTAACTGGTTACATGAATCAAAGGTAAGCGTAGTTGGTATTTGGGATAATCTCAATCGAGAATCAGATTGTCTTAAGCAAATTCAGGAGCGTAGCGGTGAGATCGAAGCAGCTCTATCGCAAAATGTTCACGATTCAAATAAGGAATTAGGGGATGGCGTTCTGCAATCTATCCCAGAAAAGAAGGAACAAAGAGAGATAGCGGTTTTTGTACCTGTTTTTGAGGACGTTGTTCTGGACCCCATGATATTTACCGGAGAATGCGCCATGGAAGAAGCAAAGAACGCTTTCCTGAAGCATACCGGTGTAACTTATGAGATGTTTCTTCAAGCTGCTTATCCAGACGAACTATTGAATGTCAGTGATACAGTTGGAACGAGAATATCAGTAAAGGCTGAGGAACTTAGCGTTGTGATAGAGGTGTCAGGTGGTGTTGCAGAGGCAACACAGGTGCCAAATGGTGTATCCGTAAAAATAGTGGATGGGGATAATCCTGAAGAATGCTGCTCAGAAAATGATTGACTCGTCTATTGGATTTGTTTGTGAGCCATAGGAACGGAAACAGAAAACATACGTGAACTAGGGGATTCTTTCTTCCCCTAGTTTTCTATTTTTATGGGGAGTGATCAGATTGTTACAGTGTGGATTCTGTGGTCAGGAATATAGCGAAGAAGAAGCGGAAATCGATCATTTAGACCAGGGGTTCTTCTGTGATTGTTGCGATGGGTATACCTATATAAAACAAGATGTAAAACAGCACAGATTTACTTTATTACTGGAGGAAAACGCTGGGGAA
This sequence comes from Brevibacillus sp. AG, assembly GCF_028369215.1. Taxonomy (NCBI): domain Bacteria; kingdom Bacillati; phylum Bacillota; class Bacilli; order Caryophanales; family Paenibacillaceae; genus Brevibacillus; species Brevibacillus sp. AG. The sequence continues at coordinate 35,687 of NZ_JAQMYO010000018.1, forward strand.
AATCCCGCTACCTATTCGAAGAGAATATCTTTCAACAGGCGATTATCAATTCTTAGATTTCCAGGTGGAAAGGCAAAAATTATTCCCTTTTTGTATTCTAAGCTGATAGAAAACTCAACCACGCGTTTAGTTAGCCCGTTCACTGGTGGAGGGAGCTTTGAATTAGCTATGCTGGAAGCGGGAGTAATTCGCGAGCTCTTATTAAACGATTTGGATTTTGGAATCTATGCCTTGTTTTGGTCGATCATCAATGCTCCTGATGAACTCTGTTATCCGGTACAATGGATTCGGCCCACCCATAAGGATTATTTTGAAGCTCAAACTTTTGTGAAGTCGGACTATCAAGAATGTAATATCATCGAGGCTGCATGGGCTACTCTTTTAGGAAATCGATTAGCCTATTCAGGGATCTATTCTGCCAATCCTCTTGGAGGTCGTAAGGGGACTCGGGAGTCTTTATTGTCACGCTGGAACCCAGTTGATCTGTGTAAACGTATAAAACGGATTCATCAGATGGGTGAACGCATCACGGTATCAAATATCGATGCATGCGAGTTGATTGAAGAAGAGTATTGGAGTCCAGATACCACCATCTTTCTTGACCCACCTTATGTACAAAAGGGTAAGCAGCTATACAGGTGTTATTACACAGAAGCGGATCATTTGGACCTGAATATGCTTCTAGAAAGCTTGTACCGTGGAGTACCAGGAGCGGATATTATCCTAATCTACGATAACGACCCTTTAATCGAGCGGATCTACTCATACCCTACGATTGAAAAGATCAGTCGTGTTTACTCGATCTAGTACATAGTGGAAAAGCCCACATAAGGGATCTCCTAGTTACGACATTCAAACTATCATACTCAAACGGTGCGGGTATGACCCCGCTTCCGTGGGATAAACAAAGGGAGTACATACATGCTACGTGTAACAATTCGAGAGTTAGTACGAGGTAAAGATCAATATGAGTGGGCCACTTGCGAATTTTGTGGTGCGTCCTTTATTGAAGGATACTATGATGATCCCGGCAAAGAGTGCCATGGCTTCTACGCAGTTTCATATTGCGGAAAGTGCCAATTTTAGTCCTCTCTACATAGATGAAGCAATCTATGAAATGTGGTAAAATACGGTTATCAGCTCATTTCTTTATTTTTGTTTAAGGTGTTCGCACCAGTAATGCCGAGCAAACTCGGGTAACTTGTTATCGACCAGTCGGTCGCATCAGCGTTTCTTTGTTGATGCCTCCGGTCCTGGTCGATTTTTTGTTGTCCAAAAACCAGGAGGAGGAAGGGAAATTACATTTTTTAGAAAAATCTAGTAAAGAGTATTTTAAAGGAGGAATACCATGGTAAAAAAAGAAGAACAAGCACATCAGACGGAAACAAATGAAAAAGAACTCTACCACACCCTGTTACAGAGTATGGCACATCGATTTGATGATGCATTAGATACAATTAGAACAGCCCATTATGAACAACATCTTCGATCGTTTTTTGGTGAACTAGCTCTTGCTCCATTCAACAACATTGTTCATCTCTTTAAAGCAACCAAGATAAAAGGGATTCTTACTACGGTTGCATTATTGGGAGGAGGTTACCTCCTCACTTCTTTCGAAGCTGCCAAAGAATTCGTTATGGATCACAAACTAGCAATTGGAATCTCTGTATTCTTAGTCTGGTATGTGATTAGCGCCTTTCTTCATTTCCTCAAAATGGCCAAGTTCGATAATAAAAAGGACTTCCATATTGTTGCATTCCGTGTTCTAAGAAAGGCAGAATACCAGCTGTTCGAGCCGTTTGTAAAGCAAAAAACGCAAATAGAATTGAAGGCAGTAGTTGAATGGTTCTATCGGGAATTAAGGAACGATTCTCTAAATCAGGAGTTAGAGGTAGTAAGACAGGACCGAGATTCTTATTTGACGGGCTTAACCGAGATTTATGAAGAGCTCCAACTTACACTATCTAGGATGACTGATTTAACACATATGTATCAAGATCGTATGAAATACATGTACGTCATTTTAGAAGGGGTTAGCCGCAATATCTCCAGGGTATCCAATAACCTGTTTGATACAAAATCACTCAGCTTTATTGCACCGTTTACGCTATATCGACTGGAAGGAGATATGCTCATCTACATGGATGAGGACCGTACAAGCGGTAATTTCCCTTTGGAGATCGATACAAATCATCCTGATAATCAGGATTATTCTTCAGTAAAGGCCATCCATTCTCCAACGTATTTCGCTCAAACTGACGCGGGACCATTACAACGGAGAAAGATTGCTTCCTTTTTTATCAGACTAACGAATGGGCGTAAATATGTAGTTAACTTTCACTTGGATTCTGACAATCTCTTCTTTGAAGAAGATGAGACTCGTAGTATAATAAGTTTACGATCTATCTATGAAATCGTCGAAGCACATTGTAATTTGATGGACAAGCATTTATCAAGCCGTTTTGTAAAGCGGAAGGAGGATCAGGTATGAGTGCCAATACAGCCCTGAAACCAAATAATGTTGCGCTTCCTTATTACCAGGAGATTATGGAAAAAGAAGCGAAGCAGACCGAGGAATTCCTCCAGCAGCGTACAATACGTGCAGCTGAGATCATGGCGAGAGTTGGAATCATTCCCCCTACAACAAAGAAAACAACTTAACATAAAAAAGAGGCATGGGCGTTACTGCTCCCTGTCTCTTTTTTTTGCATTTTGCATAATATCATGTGCTCGACGTTTGACATCCTCAATAAATTTTTGGTTGCGCTCCGCTTCAGCACTTAAAGTATCCGAATAATGAGGAAGTTTTGGGGTTGACGATGGAAACATGATGACTTTCTTATTATTTTTCATTACGCACCTCCTAAGCAACAGTATTGCCAGAAACAGATGGAGGCATAAGCTCGTAGCCCATTTATAGATATGATTTTATGCAGATACAGAAGTCTAGTTTAATACTCTAGAACACCGATATTGAAGACTGTGTAGTTGAATCGGAAAGCGACAGTCTAAGACTTGATAATCTCGTCTTGAATTGTCGCTGTTTCTTTTTTGGGGGTAATCTTTAAAACTATTTCAGATCACAGCGTTTAGTATCGAACGCTCCAAGAAGTGATAAAGGTAATAGTATTCGAAGAAAACATTGATGTAGACTCGCGAAATAAAGTGCTAGACCGTGAAAATATTGTTTTAGACGATATACTATTAGACTTACGATGCGTCATTACGCTAACGGGCAGTTTTACGTCACCCTTGATTAGAGGAGTTCTTCCGTAGACATAGACCTCCCTCTAACAGCCATTAATTTAAGGCTGTTTAATCTTCTTGTTTAAGAAAGCCCACTTTGATAGAATGCTTTTACATGATATCCAATCTATTACAACTTAGGAGAATTAAGATGAAACGGTTTTTAGCCATTATCGTAGCAATATCTATCTTTATGTTTGGTGCACAGACAGCCGGATTGCTTGGAACAATAAGTAAAGTTTCAGCAGAAGAAAGTGTAGAAAAAAAGATAAAATCCCTGACCGTAAGTAGCAATAAAGTATCAATGATAAAAAATACGGAACAACAGCTCGATTTGAATGCTGTCTATACAGATAAAACGACTGAATTGGTAAATGATAAGGCGGTGTGGACAAGCAGCAAACCGAGAGTGGCAACTATTGAGAATGGAAAGATCGTAGCGATAGCACCGGGGACTGCAACCATTAAAGCTAAGTACCAAAATAAATTGGCCACGTTAAGTGTAAAAGTCACAGAAACCAAGGAAATTAGCAAACTAGAAATATTGGATAGTAAAAGAATTGAGTTGGAAGAGTATAAACAACAGCAAGTGGAATTGAAAGTGTTTTACAAGGATGGAACTACAGAAATTGTCACTGATAAAGCAACTTGGACTCCATCATCGACCAAAATAGTTACTGTAGAAGCAGGTTTGATTTCCGCATTGAAACCTGGAACAGCAAGCGTAAGCGCGAGTTTCGGCGGAAAAACTGTCAAGATGTATGTAAAAGTCCAACTAAGCAAAGAGCCTTCCAAATTGGTACTTCGCCAGAAATCAATTGAAGTGCCGGTTGGCAAGAGCGAGTATGTATATGTAGAGGCAATATTTAATGACAAAAGGGTATCTGGCGTTTCAGCAGTAGCAGAGTGGACGCCAGAAGATAAAACGCTCTTCACTGTGTTCGAAGGGACGGTAACGGGAGTAAAAGAAGGAAGCACGAATGTTACGATATCTTATGGTGGAAGAAGTACTACGCTTACGGTCAGAGTAATTAACCTTGATGATGACGAAGTTGCTAAGGCTTTGGCAAAAATTAATGCAATCCATGTGCAAAATTGGCAAGATTCAAGAGAAACAAGCGAACTTATGATCGGTATTGAATTGATGAGAGAAGCGTTGTATTCGCCTGCACTAAATCTTGGTTTTAGTCAAGATTTCGAGCAACTATCGGAGGATATAAAATATTTCGTCTATAGGAAAATGATTGCAACGGTTGAGCAAGAACCTTTTAAATCTAGGGAAGATGTCCAAAAGAGACTAGATGGTATAATCGTTGACGAAATTGCATTTGATATAATCAGACAAGAAATGTTAAAGTACAATGATCGTGCCACGATTACACCTGAAGTGGTCGCTGGAGAAGACATTACAGACAGGATCGTACAACTTAAGGATGGCATGATACCAAATAAAGAAGTATCTATCAGAGTGTCATGGGTATTTGGAGAAACTGGGCAAAAATATATAAGAATAACAAAAGATCATCGGCGTGCCATTCTACTGAAAACAAATGATACGGGAGAGACTGTACGAGCGGTTGTTCAAGTGTTTTTTGAGACAGCGGATGGGAAAAAGGAGCAAAGGGCTGCAACGTATCTCGATATGATTGTTAACATCGAACCTGTGCAACAGTAAAACATCATCCATCCAGCCATATTATTTAAGTTATCGGGTTCGATAGTTAAATGAGTCAGTCTAAAACCTATTATTCTGTTTAGAACCATTGGTTGCTTCATTCTAACGTTGAGTCTTAAACTAACTTCAAATTTCTATTGAAATAGAAGACCGGAACTCCTTGTACCATAAGGGATTCCGGTCTAATACTTTATTTTCAGTGAACAGTTAGAGGTTTATGTATCACCTTACAACGGTTATGAACCGGACATTGGGAGTTGAGAAGGCAATCGAATTACACTTAAGTCATATTCTGATCCTCTCGGTATCAATTCGATTGTAGGTGTATATTCTATGCGGTTCGAGTTCTTGTAAATCTTTAGCGTGCGTACAATAAACTTGTCCCCATATTGTCCGAGAATAATTTGTCTTTTTGCATAAGATAGCAATTTTTCATCTTCATTTAACTGGCGAAGAATCTCAGAAGCGTCTTTGGTTGAAACAGCATCTTTGGTCGTCACCTTAGTAATTGTCATACCTTTCTTTATACCGTTCTCTATTGTATAGGATGACTCTAAGTTAGTATTCTTCGGTATTATTTCTACAAATTCGCGCTGATTAAAGATATACACTACGTTAAATGAAGTAGCTACAATAGGAGCAACTAGCAGGAATTGAACAAGCAAAAACGGACCACCAACGTACTTCATAACTAATGCACTTAGCTTTGAGGTAATACCTATAAACAGGTCAAGTAACATCAAAATTATTAGTGTGACAACTACTAGAATCATATAAGTGTAAGGCGTTATTGGAAAGTAAACGTATGCAATGATCAGGAAACATTGAGGAACACTATGGTATGTAATCCTAGTTACAAACAAGCCTTTTCTAGTTGCTGTCTTATTAAATGGATATAATAGGCAAGATACATAGATCAATCCAAATACAAGCATATACAAGATACTACCCAGATGTATGACATCATTAAGAGAAACATCTATAAACTCTTTGGGAATATTGGCAATACGGTATTTTGAAAGAAGGGAGAAGTACGCTGATATGTATGCTACAGCTGTTAAGGATGCTAATAGAATTGATGCATCAAAAAAAGAAGGCCATCTTAGGGGAGAGGCTTGTGAGGTGCCCTCTTTTTCTGGTTGCTCATGACCTTGCTTACCTTTCTTCGGACCTTTTTTGTTTTTGCTCATTATCTCATTCCTTCAGATTATAAATTGTAGTAATGATGGTAGTTAGGTTTTGAAGTCATTGTATGAAAGTTTACCTTTAATGACAACGCTTTTTCTTCAGGAGTGTATATGTAGAATGCCTGAGAATCCTCAGGCTGAAAGGGAGGAGTTATTCGAAAGAGCATGGAGATTATCCTGCATTGGCATTCTTTGACCTATGGCCGTGTAAAGCGAAGTATAAGCAAGCGTTTTAACTACATAACTCTTCTAATTTTGGCGATCGTAGTTTGCCTGCTTTTGTATAGCATTGGAACTTAATCCGAGCACTTACACCTGGATCGAGGATTATCCACTCATTGTTTTCTTCACGAATTATTTGATTCGTTCTTCTATAGACCTCTTTGACTATGCTTGATGATGGAGGAAATTCAAGCATTCCAACATATCTGCCATCTACGGATAATCCCCACCCAAATTTACTCTTTCTAATTGAGGTAATCTGGCATTTTGCGTACTGATAAGCTTTGGTCTTGACCCATACATTCCCTGGTCTCGAATCTAAATAATAGTGCGAGTTTCCACCAGGTTTTACATTGTAAGAGCAAATTCCTTCAAGTCCAAGTTCTTTTGCACGCATAAATAACGATTGGCCATCTTCATATAGTGTCGTGACCGAAATCTCGTCTGTGTTAACAATTGCTCGTTCCAGCAATTGTCTACGCTCTAGGAAATCCCTTATTAAGATGGATCGATTATTATAAAACAACATATCCCAAATGATAAAGTGTACGGGCTTAGACACTGATGCTTGACGCACTGCTTGTTCCTTTTTGGTCTGTGATCTACTCATGACATCCTCCCAGCAAGGAGATGGAGGAGATGTTTGAGGATTTAAACAAATCGCCTCTCCATCAAATATGGCATTTTGGATTGGCAATTTGATTCGATCCAATTCTGGAAAGAAGCTCTGAGTGACTTCGTTTCCATGTCTCGTGAAAGCGCGAGTCTTACCATTATCATAATGAAGCAGTATTCTGATTCCGTCCCATTTTAGAGAGTGTAACCAGCCTGTTTCGGCCATGACCTCACCTGACGGTTGTAGTAGCATTGGTTTAATTGGTTTGTTTAGCATTCTAAAAGCCTCCTACTGCCAAGTTATCATGCAGGAGCTTCGTTATGTATATGGAATCAATGGAAGAGAATTTAGTGTAGATGAGATATACTAAATGTAATCATCTTTATTGTAAATGAGGGATCGCTAGAATGAAGCTGTCGAATGGAAAAATTGAAAGACTTGCGGTACAAGCGATCAAACATGAAGCGAACAAACCAGGTTCATTCTTAATCGCAAGCATACCAGAGGGTGATAAAGGAGTATCGTTTGATGGAAGTATCGATGTGTTCATTGATGATTCAGAAACCGTTGAATCTCTGATAGGTTCAGTTCCAATACAAGTTAAAGGAAATCAAGTGGAAGAGTTTTCTGGGAATAAAAGGACATTTTCTTTGAAAGTCAGTCATTATCAAAATTATTACAATAGCAATGGAGTTCTTTTGCTGGTAGTCGAAGTAAATGAAAAGGACGAATCGAAAATATATTATAAGCAATTATTACCGGTTGAGTTAGCGAAAATCATTAAGTTTTGCGAAATCAAAGAACAAAAAAGCAAAAGTATCGATCTCAGGCCTCTTTACGAAACTTCTTTACAAGAGATATGCAGAAGATTCCTAAAAGAAAGAGATAATCAGCCTAAAGTGCTTATCGAAAACAAACCTATTCCAGATAAAGCATACCCAGGTGGCTTTACTTTCTCTAGCGTAACTTTTAATCCTCACAATGAAGCGACGAGCAATATCTTTGATCATGACTGGACGCTTTATGGAATCATTGATACTTTAAAAGTTCCGTTAGATATCGGGCGCATTTCTTCAGTGACTACTAAAACAGATGAGAATATCGAAATTGATGGTACAACATACACATACTATGTGAAATCAACAGAGGAAGAGAATACAATTAGGCTAGTGATAGATGATGTGCTGGAATTTGCTTTCGATAAGAAATTTACCAGTAATTTTTCGCTAAGATTCTTAAAATTTCACTCTTTACCTACCCAATTGAAAGTCATCCCTCTAATAAAAAATTTACTTACAGGTAAGACTATTAACTTAGCAGGTTCAGAGTTTTCATTGAATCATTATATTGGAGATTTAAAGAAAACTATTGAAGATTTGGAACAATCTTATCAGCTCTATGTAAATGTACTGAAGGTGTTCACCCTTCTAGATATTAACGAAAACACGATAATTACTGAAGATGACTCTACCCCAAGTTTAAAAGAAATGTTTAGATTATTGGTTAATGTCATACTACGCGCAAATTGGGATGGCATCAATGAGCTAACCGACAGTTGTATGCATAGATTAAAAGTTGGCGACCGGTGGATCGTTTTTTACTGCACGAACTCAGGTCAGAAGAAACTCGTGAATGCATTCTCCGAGGAAGTAATTAAATTGCCATGCAAGTTGGTAGTAGATGGGGAGGATGAGTTTCCACATAGTATTTATGCCCTTATGCCACTAGATGACCTAGTTGCTGGGTTAAATGTTAATCATGAGATATTACGTGCTTCTTTTGATCAGATTGATCCTTATAGAAATGATTCCGCTTTTGAATTAACAAATGAGTTTTGTATAACATGTATTAGGGCATATGATTTGACTAATGACAGTATCTTCTTGGATACCGCAGAGCATATCTATATGATTTACAGTGACGAAAGGTACCCGGCATACAACGAATTTAACAAAGCTATTATCAATGTTAATTTAAACCAAATAAGAAAACGAAAGAACGGACAACTTTCTTTAGATGAAATGGAATCATTAATTAAACTGAAGACACAATTTAAGTATGAAGCATATTTAGATTTACACTTCTGCATTAGCGTATTGCTAGAAAGTAAACTTGAAGCAAAAATGGCTTATGGAAGAATGGATCAGCAAAAGCGAGATACTTATGTGGATTACCCTATTTATCAGTTGTATAAAGACATAATAAAGGAGTAGGATTTGATTTCCCAGCTTCTACACATGGTGATCCAAACCCATTACAAAGGAATCCGAAGGGATGTCTTTTAATGTCCAATAAACTGTTACATCTTTTTTACAGGGACTAATGGCCAATACAATTAACTGCTAAAAAAGCACTTATAATAAGAACGTATGTTTGATATACTGATTAATAAATGCGAACGTACGATCTTATTTTAGGGGTGTATTTTATGAGCGGATTAAAAAAGAGAATCATTTTTTTAATCGACATGCAAAGTTTTTATGCGAGTGTAGAAAAAGCTGCTAATCCACAAATTCGAAATAAACCTGTTGTTGTTGCTGGAGACCCAGAGAGAAGAAGCGGTATCATTTTAGCAGCATGCCCAATCGCAAAATCATATGGGGTTGTTACAGCTGAAGCGTTATGGCAAGCTCAGCAAAAATGTCGGCAGCTTGTAGTGATACGACCACGCATGGAAGTGTACATTCAACGATCGATGCAGATTACAAGGATCTTCGAGTCATTTACCGATTTGGTAGAGCCGTTTTCAATAGACGAGCAGTTTCTTGACGTAACGGGCAGTGTTCACCTGTTTGGTGATGCGTTGCAGATGGCCGCACAGATTCGGCAGCGTGTATGGATGGAGACCGGAGTCAACTGTAGGGTAGGAATTGGGACGAGCAAGGTGCTCGCGAAAATGGCGTGTGACAATTTCGCCAAGAAAAATGAAGAGGGTGTTTTCTGGTTAAAGAAGGAGGAGCTCTCCAATACACTCTGGAAGTTACCAATCGATAAGTTGTTTGGTGTCGGTTCTCGAATGAAACGTCATTTCCATCGCATGGGAATTTATCAAATCAAAGAGTTAGCGGAGCTCTCACCACAAATATTAGCTCGTCGATGGGGAGTAAATGGCGAGGTTCTATGGCGTACAGCACATGGCCTCGATGACTCTCCTGTCTCAATGGATACGTATGATGTACAAAAAGGAATCGGCCAACAGATAACGCTCCCTAGAGATTTTCACACCTTTGCTGACATAAAGACAATTCTATTGGAGCTCCTGGAGGAAGTCTGTAGACGTGCGAGGAGCAAAGAATTAATGGGATCGGTTCTGACTGTCGGTTGTCGAGGGGCTGACTTGGTTGCAGGAACAGGTTTTAATCGGCAAATGAAGCTCACAGAGCAGACGAATGATGTTATGACATTATACCAGGCTGCCTGTTTCCTTTTTAATCGCCATTGGGAACAAACTCCGGTACGCAGTATTGGTGTCAATCTCGGTCAACTTGTCCCTGATAACGTCCTGCAATTGAATTTGTTTACAGACAATGTGAAAAGACAGTCTTTAGCCCATGCCATGGATGATATCCGGGACCGATATGGTACTGCTGCTATCTTGAGAGCCTCCTCGTTGTTAGAATCAGGTCAGGCGAAAGAACGAGCTCGGAAGATCGGTGGCCATTACAAGTAACTGAAGTACAATATGTCCGATCATTGTAGGACTCACGAAATGATCACCTTTCGAATAGCATTGGAACAACCTACCTGGATACCCAAGTTTATTCTTACTAAGTAGCGCACCACAGCTCACTCAGCATAATAGGTATAAGATAGAGATCATTATTGTAGGGTGTTATTGCTTTCATTGAAAATGGAAGCATGGTATATTATAGATGTATTGAGTATTAAGTGTTTTTTGTTAACGAATGCCTATGTGCCTTTTCACCCGATAGAGATCGGGTTCAATGAATCGACCTGTTGGTCGCATGAATGGATTTCCATTGTGCTACCTTCAGGTCGTTTTTTTATTGTCCAAAAAGGTGTTAGGTGAACTTTATTAAGGAGGGAGAAAGTATAGCAAGCCTTTGTATCGTACTAAGTAGAACGTTGTGAATTGCGAGCAAGAAGATAAATTTTGTCTTCTTGCTTATTTGTTTTGGATTAGTGCTTAGATCAAAAAGAATTAGGAGAAGGAGCTGTTCATATGCAAGGTTTTAAACAAGTAGAGCTTTCCATCGTAAAACAAGTGGAATTTGATCATGCGGAAAAGGGAGTCGGATATAGACTAAACGGTACTGAAGATTCTCATACCAAGATTATATTTGAAGAAGTTAAAACAATCGGGATTAGTAGCCCGGAAGAGATCCCCGAAGTACTTCTTCAGGTATTAAGCTGCTATAACGTTGTCACGGACTATAGAGATGATTCATTCACACTCTCTGAGCATAATAATGTGATTATCTATACGAGAACGGAGAATGAGAACGGAAGTGAGGCAAGCATTGCTGATCATTATGCCGGTATTCAAATCTATCATGCTGAGTATGTAATTGAGCTGGAGATTAAAGATGTTTATGTACCTACTTTACAAGACTTAATGAAGATTTTTACTCAAGTTGATGTCTTTTAAATGGCTCTTTCAATTATGTAGGCTTTTCTCATTCTTGATGAAGTAGGTGCAGCCATGAATGATATTGAACAGGTTCGAATTAGAAACGAAGTGCTAAAAGTAGGTAAACAAATAGCAGAAAAGAATCTAGGGCGTATACCCTCGCATGTAAACCCTAATGGAGCAAGTCGATGGATATATTGTGCGATTCTAGCGGAATTCAAAAGTTACGCTAAACAGCATGGTTATTCAAGCATTCTTAACCTATTCGATAGTGTGGAAACTACGATCGAAGAAATCTTCTGGCATGGTCCATTCGATAAATGAGGGGAAGCTCTTTCAACTGCTGCCTTTTTTAATAATGAACGTTGTTCTTATTGTGGGCAAATGAAGTTAGAAAATATGGGTATTCGGATTATTGAGTTGAACGGGAGTCTAATTGACTTGTATCCCATTGGGGAGCCTACCCCTAAAACAAACGAATGGAGTTGGTAAGAATGGAAGCAACGGCAAACGTAAGAACGATGGAATACATGGCTGTTGACGACTGGGACAGACCCGTCTATAAGTGCATCGAAACGGGTTCGCTATGGAAGGACATAGAGCTTGGTAAGTGCGACACGCCCGCATTGTATAGCTGTGGGAACGACTTCGACGGCGAACCGTGTTCTCCAATCAAGAGCGACTTGGTTGTGGTGTTCAAGACGAAGTATGCAGAGAACCCGCACAGGTTTAACTACATGATGCTGGACAGGTTAAGAAGCGATTGTGACTACTATCTTGGGTATGGAAACAGGAACAAGAGCCGTCTGTGCGGGGGGAGCGTGAAGGAGCATATCGAGAGGATGAAGGAGATTCATAATTCCTTCACTGAAGGGCAGAAGCCGGAATGGTTGACGTACGAAGGCATCCTTGACTACGAAAAACGAATGAGCGAGTGAGCGCAAGAAGGATGTTTTTCGTTTCCGGTAAATAACAGGGACTGCAATATAGAACGAGAGAAAAATTGACTATGCGCGAGGACTTCAAGTAAGGTATTCCGAACTCACGCAGGAGTTTCCTACGGTTCCTCATTACGAAATGACTCTTACACCGTAGAATAAGTTGCCACATTCATGGCTTTTCAAGTAAGCATGTATGTATTTGAAAGGGAGATCTGATTTTATGAAATACAAGACTCTTCATAACCCCAATACACCAGACGGTTACGATTTTGACGTGTGGCTCGGTAATAAGCTTGTTTATAGAGCCAAAAGACGATAGCAAGCGAAAGGATGGATTACCAGACAGACGAAAACGCGCTGCCCATAGGTGGCGTTTTTTCTTTCCCTAATACGATAATGGAGGAAATACATGAAAATACATGAGTCAAATCTTTGCATAATCTCATTTCAGGATGATTTGAACTATCAATTTATCGACCACGTTGAATATAACTCGAACAGTGAAGTGAGAAAACTACCTAATGACTTTAATGGACGCATAATAAGTCATGATGGATTAAATATGATTACTTGTTCTGAGACACGTATCGAAGTTCTTTGCTGCTTAGGACTAAGTTATCTCGATTCTATAGAGAACCTGGTAGAGGAAATCTTAGAGGATTTCGGTTATAACGATGTATCCTATTTTTCTGATGGGAAATGTGATTGTTATGTTGAATCAGGCTCCGCAGAACCTATCATAGAATGCCACTGGGAACGAACCTATTTTCTAAATGGAAAGCCAGTGAGATTCTCCTTCAAAACAGAGATTCGACAAACAAAATTACAAGATACAAATTGGTTGGGAGAACAAATTCGCGCAGTCTCAGGATATGTCCAAAGTAGATTTAGAAGGTAGCCTGAAAGATCGAATGAAAGGTTGATATTTGTTTGGAAAATATTCATTTAGAGTGGATGAATTACTCCCAATTACCTGACATAGCAAAAATGGCTGTAAATGTTTGCCCATACTTTGATGAAGAAGGTAAAGGGAATGTCGGGGACATACTTTTTAAGCTTGAAACTATCTCTAATCAACAGGCAAGAAAACTCTGTATGGAAAAAACACCTGATCTCATGGAGGAATTTTCTACCTTTGAAGACTATCATGCGACATATAGGTCGGGTGACAACACAGATCATGGTGACAGTAAATATCCATGAATAGTTTCTACTTTGGAAGGTGAATGGCTGTTAGATGGATGGCATAGGTTTCATTCCTACATTGCTAAGGGAGATGCCAAAATACATTTACTTAGGTATAAACATTTAGGGAATTAACTCTATAATCTGAATCACCAATAAATGGGAAGCAATTTAGATGGATGTTCCTTATCTGTATATTTTAATTGTTACATCTACAAAGAAGTCAAAATCAAATCTATTAATCTATTAAATTGAATAAATCTACTCAAGGCTGTGTATTATGATAACCAGAACAGAAAAGGAGGGATTTTTATCGAAAGAACAGTAGTAGTAACACACAGAGGTACCCTAAAAAGCATCAAATCTAAATGGATTTCCCGCTCCCTTCAAGCGAATTATCCTATACCCAATAACAAGATGACACGATTCATTGATCATAGCAGGATGGCCGTTTGGGTATCACTTGGAAGACCAACTTGGATTAATGCCATCTTTTCGGGCATGGTGTTTGAGAGAAACGAGGCATGCATCATTTTCAAGATTCCAAGATCAAAGATAAGGCGTCCCAATGGTTTAAAGGGATGGATGTTCTGGTGGACTGGAGCTCAACGAGTTGTAGAAGAGGATATTACTATTCCGGAAGATGCTGAACTGTGGATCAAAGGTAGAAGGGTAGACAGTGAAGTAGGTCATTTTAAATCTGTGCTTGAAAAAAGGGCCTCTTAATGCCCTAACATGACCAGGATTCCTTGGTGGTAGAAAGGGAATCCCGGTCTAATACGGCATACCAGGAAGGGCCTATTGCGGGCCCTTTTTGCCAAACTCAATCATCTAATGGCTAACTGGTTGTGTAATAGATTAGAAGTTACAAACGAGATAACCAACTAAGACTTAGATTCGTTTCTAACTTTAGAATATGTAAATAGCAGAGAAATGAAGAATGAACCAATAATATAAATTACAAGTTCTATTAAATATAATCCGAATGGAAGATTCCCTGTCAGAAAGAATGCGAGTAAGCTTCTGATCACGATCGCAATAAAGGAAACAGCTACGGCACCTATTAAATACATCTTCCAATGATTTTTTAAAAAGGTGAAATAATTCATAACGATCTCCTTTCAAGTAGTTCAGAAAATCAGTAATGCCTATAATACACCAGAAGCTCAAGCATAACTGAGCAATATAAGTTAATTTTTGAAATGGGGGAAGTAGTCTTTCTATATAATTATACTACACATCCTTTACCATTTCTTTAATGTGTATATGTATAAAAATTACGCATAACTCTAGTATTTGTAATTTATAGATCCGGTTTATTTGAATAGATGCTATTCATTATCAGTTGCACGAAAGAGATGGGGATAGTTCGGGCTTGAGCGTTGCTATAGAAGACCTATGTTAGCTTGAGAGACCTAATTCTTTCTATATTGGTTAGGACTAATGAATTCATCTACCTCAGGTGCATACTAAGAAGATGAAGGGTGGGCTTGATTTTGAGTAAGCCAAACAAATGTTCAAAAATAGAGTGGTTACCAACACGTCCTCATTGAACACGAGGTCGTTTTTTAAATAGAACAATAGAATTATGTTGAAAAGATGGAAAGATATGTGACATGATTAATTGCCCCTCCGTCTTACCATTGGTGAGGTCAATCCTAACTTATCCGCAAATCTGAACACTATTTGGAGGTGCCCAATGAAACTCAATCCATCAATGTTGACGGTTATAGCGGCGTGCTTACTTGCCTCTGCACCTGCATGGACTCCCCATCAACCAACGGTACAAGCAGCAAGCGATATGAAAAAGGCAGAGTCTCAAAAAAATGATTATTCCCAAGATGTTCAGAATTCTCTGGACAAGCTATTTGCGGCGATTCCAGAGTTAAAAGGGTATCGACTAATTGATAAACATTATGAGGAAGACAGCTTTCGCCGTTATCCGGCACCGATCTGGAGCTTGAGGCTCACCAACATGCCAAAAACAGATAAAAAAGAAGAGTATGACGCATACTCATTCGTTACCCTTGAGCTGGATGCGCATACGGGCCGACTACTTTTCATGGATATCCAAAATCCAGCATGGGCTTCAGCTGATTATCCGGAAGAAAAGCTTGCTAGAGACAAGGCTTCAACTTTTATTGAGGACTTATTCGGTACGGAAGCAAAACAGCTGAAAGCCGAACAAAAACTTGGCAGGGGAAAAGCAGGATCAGGTGACGGGAAGGGCAACAAGCTGGAATGGGCTCACTCCACTGTGAAATACCACTCTCTCATCAATAACCTCCCTCTGTCCAACAACTCTATATCCGTATTCGTTGATCATGCTGGCCATATTATTAGCTATGAAGCGTATAATTTCATCGATCCTAGCAAAGTGAATTGGCCTGATCCGAAAAAAGCGATAACACTTGAGGAAGCTATCAAAATCTATAAGGACAAGCTTAAGATGGACCTGATATACGTATCGAGGCAGCCGATTTCCTATGCTCAAAATGGAAAACCGGCAGAAAAGAAACCGATGCTTATTTATCAACTGAATACCATTGGTTGGATCGATGCTCTAACCGGCAAAGTCATAGGGGAAGAAGCCGAACCGGCAGAGGAGAGTGTTCGTGTAAAAGGAGAAGGGAAAAGCATCAAAATAGCTTCCCGCGAACAAGGAGAGAAATGGTTGAAAACACAGTTTGGTATTGATGTTTCAGGTGCGACCTTTGATTACGATGATCACAAGGACAATCTTTTAGAAGGACTTCAGACAATTGAATCCTATCGTTGGATGAACGATTCAAATAAAGGTACGCCTGCATTTGAGATGGTTAGCCTCACGACAGATGAACAGAGTGATCGGCTCATCGACTTCAATCTGAATTTGCTCGACGAACGAAAAACAGAGCAGAAAATCAATGTAGAGGAAGCGAAGAAAAGAGCGATCGCAGCACTCGTACCATATCTTGACCCGGCGTTAACGGAGCTATCGCTTATCGTAGAGACTCCTGAAGATGATATTCCGGAGTGGGTAGACAAGAACAAGCTGGATAAGGAAGATGATAAAGAGTATTCATTCACTTTCCTCGGAAAGCGCAACGGGATCGAAGTATCTGACGAGTCATATATGGTGGGTGTAGATAAGGCAACGGGTACGATTACAGATTTAAACCTCCACCCTCTCAACCCGAGCATTACCCTTCCAGATTCGAAGAAGATGGTAAGTGCAGCAGAAGCAAAAGAAACGATCCAACAAGAAATTGACCTGGAACTGGTCTACGTGTGGGAGCAGTATGATGGTCAAAGAGCTCCCGAACCACAGTTGGTCTATCAGCGCAAATGGAAGAATGGCTATAGCTTTATCGATGCTTCGACAGGGGATCTCGTCAAGGTGTCCCGCCAATAAATGACGTAAAAGCCGATTTGCTCTCGCAGCAATATCGGCTTTTTTGGTGCGCCTAGCACGGGCGTCGTGATGATCAATAATTTGATGAAACACTTGGGATATCATCGATACATCAAATCCTTCTAGTCAAAAAAGCATATATGATTGGTTGGTTCTAACCGAAGCATCCTTTGGATTATAGAAAATAACTAATTGGATCAATGGAGACATAGAGCAACAAAAATTAGATAAACTTTAAATAACCAGTTACACCTTAGTCGGTGAAAACTGGTTGGTTTTGTTTTAAGGTGCCCTTAAGGTTGTAAAAGCAGTTTGTTCTCGCTACTTTGCGGATGGTGACAGTAACGCTGGTACTCCTTTTAGAAGGTTGGCATAGGTTTCATCCTATTTTGCTAAGGGTGATACCAAAATACATTTGCTCAGGTATAAATATTTGGCAAATTAACAAGATTATCGAATCGACTATAAAAATAGTAAGGAATATAGTTGGTTGCTGTTTACTTTATATTTTCGTCGTTAGTGTGGATGCTACGGATACTTTATGATTTTATGGAAAAATCGGAATAAAGACTCATATAAAAATATTGTAATTTGCCCTATCATTTATCTGTTATGTAAAAAACAAGGAGAGTGGAGGGTGTTTTTTTGAAGAAGTACCTACGAATATTTTTAGTTACCGTCTTATTACTAACACTTTTAATTCCTACAGGTTCTCTGCAAAATACTGTGCAAAGAGTATCAGCATCTGATTTGCAAAAGTTAAATCTCCCAAGTATCAATGAAGAAGTATCAGATGAGAGTAGAACAATTTCATTATTCGCATCTCATGAAAAAGTGGAATTACTAATCGGGGAATGGAAGAAAGTTCGCATTTACAATGACTCCGGTAGCAATAGAGATGACGTTACTCAAGACGTCTCTTGGAACCAAAAAAAGAAAGAGATTGTATCTATAGAAAACGGAAAGTTTACAGCTACAGCTATTGGGACGACTATTGTGACTGCTCAGTATGGGGGACAGGAAATACAAATTCCCGTTCAAGTTAAATCAAGCCTAGAGATTAAGGCAAGTGAAAATGACGGAAATGCCATTCTAAGCTGGGAAAATGTAGATGCTGCAAGTTACACAGTGAAGCGGGGAGTAAATAACCGGAAATACGAAGAGGTTGCAGATGATCTGAGGGACAATAGCTTTTCTGATGATACCGTTGAACCTGGCAAAGCCTATTACTATATGGTTGAAGCACACTTATCTAATGGCAATACCGTTGCTTCAAAGCCAGTAAAAATCAAAATGAAGAAAGGACATAATGACTTTACATTAGAAACAGATTCTACTAGTCTTGACCTTCAAGTCGGCGAATCCAAATCAGTAGAAATAATCGCGAAGTTTACAGAGGGTACCTTTCTAGATGTCAGCAGTAAGGTAAAATGGAACGTCGAAGATGAAAGTATTATTTCAATATCCAACGACGAGATCCGGGCACTCCATGCAGGGAAAACGAAGATAACCGGTTTTTATAATCAAAAAGAAATCCAAATGGAAGTTTTCGTTAGTACTAATGAATCCATCCACCTCATTGCGCAACAAGAAGATGAGGAAATCAAGTTGTCCTGGAGTAAATGGTCAGAAAACGTAAAGTATATTGTGCAACGTCGAGTTGGGAATGAGGACTTTGAACAAATAACGGATGAAATATTGGAAACAAATTATAAGGATTCCTCATTACAAGAGGGAACCACTTATGAGTATCGGATTATGGGGGTAAACGCCCAAGGATCACAAACCGTATCAAATGTAACTTCTGTACAGATACATCAGGATAAATCAATACTAGTTCCTTCTCTTGACAATGTGGCTTTGCATGTAGGTGGTGAAAAACACGTAACCGTTGAGCTGCAAAATCCAGATGGCACAATGAAAGACGTTACAAACGAGGCTCTTTGGAAGGTAAAAGACGAAACGATAATTAGTGTTAGTAATGGCAAGATAACTGCACATGCTGAAGGAACAACACTGATTAGTGCTTACTATGAAGACAAGATGACAGAAATTGGGATTTCTGTAGCAGATTCTCAAAAACGTATTCATCTTGATGTAACTCCTACTGCTAATGGAAATGCTCTTAGTTGGAATACGGATGACAAAATTAAAAGTTATAGTGTAAAAATTCGCAGTAGCAATTCTAAAAGTTATGAAGAGATAATTTCAAAAATAACGGAAACCTCCTATGTAGATCATGCCTCTGATCAAATTACAAATGAATCTAGATACTATGTAGTAACTGGTATGACTGAAACCGGTGAAATGATTCTCTCGAATGAGGTAGAAATTACCTCACAAAAGAATGCATTGAATTCCGTTCTTCCAGAGGAGATCAAACCATTAAGAACACCTGGTCCTGTCGAAGACACGATCGGAGCTTCAGGCAATAACTGGTATTCTATTACACTACAAGAGAATCATACGCTTAGCATATTTACACCAGATCTTCAGGGGAGTGGGACCTCTAAAGACATTTACAGTGATCCAACTCAACTATCATTAGCTTACACAACAAAGAATACCTTAACATATACACCCAAAACCAGCGGTACTTACTATATTAAAATAAAGGGCAACAGTGGACAAAAAATTACTATCTCTACTGGTGATGGATCTAGCTTTGAGCAACCATATGCAATCGTTTTTGATAAAGACGACAAGAAGGATATAGGGAAAATCTCAGGTCCTGGAAACGACAGTATATACTTTACTGCGGAGTTGACAAAGGGATATAACTATCACATTTGGGGAGACCCATTAGCTAAAGGCTGGGTCTTGTACGATAGCACACAACGAGAGGTTTTATCTGGTACTACTGCACGTACTGATATCAAAGTTGATACAAGTGGAACGTACTACATTAAATTGTTAACCGGTGAGAATGCTGGGGAGCATCAATACTATATTCTTAAATCTATCCCTATATCTATATCTACGCCTCAAAGCTATACGATTGGGCCTGAAAAGAAAATATGGTATCAAGTGAAAGCAAAAGCGAATCATACCTTAAGAGTTTATACACCAGGTTTGAGTGGTTTTGGTACCGGTAAGTACTTATACGATGATCCGAACAAAGCTGCTCTAAAAACGGTTTCTTTAGACACTCTTACTTTTATGCCTACGGAAACAGGTACCTATTTTGTAGTAGTTTCGGGGAGTAGCGGAAAGACATTTTCTATCACAGCTGGTGATGGATCTGATCTTAACCAAGCATATTCTGTTTCTTTAGATGGGATAAAAGGAACGATTGCTACTTTTTCCACTCCGAGTAATGATAGTATCTTCTTTCGGACGGAATTAAAAGCAGGCTTCAATTATCATCTTTGGGGGAAAGGTACCTCTCCGATTGAAGGCTGGGTTTTGTATGATAGTGCAAAAAAAGAAATCCTATCCGATACTACTTCACGTATGGATGTAAGGATCGCGACAAGTGGAACGTACTATATCAAGATGCTAACTGGAGGAAGTGGTGGAGAAAATAAGTATGAATGGCTCGTATCCACACCAGTATCGTTCCCATCGCCTCAGACAGATACTTTTGGCTCATCTAAAGACATTTGGTACATTGTAAAGGCACAAGCAAATCAAACTATCAAAATAGTGCAAAAAGGACTCAGTTGGACAGGATCAATAACTCTTTTAGATGACCCAAATGGTTCAAAAATTATATCTTCTTCGAGTGATACTCTTACTTATACTCCCTTGAGTTCAGGGATATATTTTATTCGGATAACCGATCAAAACAAAGCTTCTGGTGATGTGGTTACGATCAATATAGAAGGGGTAGAACCATGGCAGCCCTCCTCTACATCGCCATCTCCTAACCCAGACCCTGAAAATATTGAAATTTTGAAAGAAAATGAGTCTATAGATGTAACAGCAAACTCTGGTAAGAGCTTGTACTACAAATTTACTCCTTCGGCTTCTGGGAACTATCGATTTTTTACCAGCCCAAATAAGAATGAAGGACCCGAAAACGATACGTACCTTCAATTATATTCTGATGCAACATTCACAACATTATTGGCAGAAAACGATAACGTTCCGGATGGTCCATATGGAAAACTCTTCTCGAAGCTTGAAAATCACTTGAGTGCAGGTACGACATATTATTTGAAATTAAGCGCTCCCAATGGCAGTCTGAATACTCGTATTACAGTCGAAGCTGTGGATGCTGATAGCAAAAGAGAAGGAGCCATTCCTGCTGAGTGGGACGAAATATACACTGATCAATTATCATCCCGTTATGACGTTGATTACTTCGTTCTCACAGCAAAAGAAATGGCTTACATGAACCTTTATGTCACAAATAACATGTTAATCCTGGAAGACTCCCACGGTAATATGCTCCAAACATTCCATGCGGATGAACAAAATACGTTATTTGTGACTGAGACATCTGGAACCTACTATGCAAAAGTTGTTTGGAATAAAGACCAAAAAATACTTACTAAATCGGATATATCCACATTATCGACGGAGATAGGTGGCAGCTATCAGGCAGGCTTTCATGAGCCAAAACGAATTTCCAGTAATTTCGCCCTGGATACCACGCCAGGCTTTGAAAAATCGTTAACAGTACAATGGAGATTTTCTGATCCCCATCAAAGTGTCAAAATTCAAGTTCTAAGGCAGAATACAGTCGTATATGAAGAGACTAGAACTAACCTAGAGGCTACGTCTCAAACGTTTACTTGGAATGGCCGCTATACAAAAGTAAACCCCGGCCAATGGGCTCCAACCGACGTATACTTTATCAAGATCGTGGCTTCTGATGCACCAAAGTATCCAATTACTTTACCGATAAGTGTAGTAAATACAAACCCAACTGAAGAATATGATGTCCAGTACCTAATCTCTCACTACAACAGCAGCATATCTAGTGAAACCATCCGTAAATCGCAAGAGAAATTAAAGGCTATGATGTTCTACGATGGTCCTATTACGGGTAGGTATGATGAAGAATTCTTGATGTCTGTAATTGCCTTTGAAGCAGTTCTCAACAGAAGTACGCACGTTTCACTCAATGTTAACGTTGGAGGAGGAGAGATACTTAAAGAGCAAGGGGAATTAACGAACCAGTTAGTTCATTACATTAACAGCGGAAGAGCAACCGGAAAAGATAAGTACGGACTCTATGCCCAGTTCCTATTTTCTGGAGATATTGTCATATATGAAACCGGTGCCGCACTCGTTCCAGCGTTCCGTTTAACAAAGATTGGCGGAAAGCTAGTCAAAAAAGCAGCTAAGACTATGGATGAACTATTCGAATGCAATTGCTTTACAGCAGGAACAAAGGTTTTGACGGAAGACGGAGAGAAAAATATTGAAGACATTGTGGTCGGAGATAAAGTTCTTTCAAAAAATGACAAGACTGGTGAGATTGCGTATAAGAAAGTTACACATCTGCATCGAAACAAAAAAGAATACATCTACGAATTGACTGTTGGAAACCAGATCATTGAAACAACCGATAATCATCCGTTCTGGGTTGAAGGAAGGCAATGGGTTCTTGCTGTAGATCTACAGGTTGGTAATCAGTTAAAACAAAGTAACGGGAATACCTTGAAAATAGAAAAAATCAATGTAGTCAAGCATGATGAAAGAGTCAAGGTATACAATTTCACAGTTGAGGATTTCAACACGTACTTTGTGACTGACTTAGGAATTTGGGTTCATAATATTGGAAATTGCGATTGGGATGATATTGAAAAGTACTTTGCCCCAAATACTAGAAGGCATATACTTGAAGGAGAAATTAACGAAAAAGGAAAAGCTGTAGGATGGCATCATGAGCCGAGTTCCAGAACTAATCGAATTGTCGGAACCCC
Organism: Brevibacillus sp. AG; assembly: GCF_028369215.1. Classification (NCBI taxonomy): domain Bacteria; kingdom Bacillati; phylum Bacillota; class Bacilli; order Caryophanales; family Paenibacillaceae; genus Brevibacillus; species Brevibacillus sp. AG. Next base: position 58,620 of record NZ_JAQMYO010000018.1, read on the forward strand.
AAGTAGTCCAGATTCACACGGAGTATATGAAGGAGTAGTTGATATATTTAGCGGAACATCTTATGTCAGAAAGACTGAGAACTCAACCTTCTTTCCAAAACATTGGTCAGCAGATGATGTAATGACTGCTATTTTTGAAGTGTATGTTGACGCAATCCCCTCATTAAAGAAAAATGGAACGGAATTTGTACAAAAATGGGAAGGTAAGCATTCTTCTGGCATTAAAATTGAACTGTGGTTAGACAAAGATGGAAGGATTACTACAGCTTACCCAATTTATGAACCATAATCTAGGAGGATCTTTATGATACCTTACAAAATTTTTTTCGATGATAAAGCTGATAAACTACGAATCTGCTTACCGGAACACCTCTCCTTAGTGGAAGAGTATTTAGAGGGACAGGTTAGATCGGAACTCTCAAAAAACTTAATCTTAGATAGGATACAACGAGTTGTTTCCGGGGAAGAAGAAGTATCAGAAGGGACAGGAAATTTATACAGTTCCGAAATACGGAGGGATTATACTAGAATATTTAACTCATACGTTGAGGAACAACTAGAAGAGGGTATAGACACTGGCGAGGAATTGGAGTCACTCATTGAAACAAAGTATTTTGCAGAGCTCGTTACGATTTGGATGGATGCTCTAAATGATCATAGACAACAACGTAAGAACGGATAGTCTTAAAGAAGATAGAAGTAGATAGCCGCACAAAGCCGCTTGTTTAGTTAAGCGGCTTTGTCATATATGCCTTCATGTACGCATAATATTATCGATTGAACTATACCCGAGTTGAGAGCTCAAAAACCCCTGTAGGAAATGTAGTTTTCCTACAGGGGTTTTAAGGTCTTGCATTTTTCAGTAAATATCTTCGCGCATTCTTCTGAACAGTGACGAGTCCAGGTTACTTCAGAATGGCGTTTGTAAGGAATCGATAATGTAAAATACGAAGAGTCGGTATGTGAATCTAGTCTAACTCTACAATTGTCACAATAAACGTACCATCGGCCTTTCCGTGGATTAAATAGACGTTGCCTAATTTCAGCTGCTACAAGATCCTTTTCGTATAAGTCCATGATATTAACCGCCTCAATTTTATCGGCAGCTTGAATTAGGTATTGGCCTATTCTTTTCATAAAGTCTACATCAGCGACATTACCTTCTTCATTCACAAGGACTATCGTCTCATGATCAGGTTCAAACCTGATGTGAAAAGGGATATTAAGCATGTCAGCAACATGGTCATACCGAATGGCTGGGATATTTCGAATAACAGGCATAATTCAAGACCTCCTAATTAAACATTCAAGTAGGATTGCTTAAAAATCAGTACATGAAAAGGCTAATTCATGTACTGAAACTTGGATAATCATTTAGTATAATCCTTTTTTAAAATGTATTTATTGTGGTACTTTATGTATTCGTTATTAATTTCGTGTTTTAAAACAATCCTTTTCCTTTTCAAATTATAATGATGGGCTTTATTTACGTGTAATACTTCTAGAGAATCTAAATCAAATGTAATGGAACCGGCATCAAACATCGAATGATGGTTTGGGCAGAGTAAAATCATATTTTCAATAATATCGGGCCCTTGATGCTTCGAACCAAGTGGTTTAATGTGATGTACGTGTGACATATATTCTCCGAAACCAAGGTCAATTCTTTCTTGGCAAATCTGACAGCAATTATTGTAGAGTTGTTTTAAATGTTTAACAATTTGACGATTTCTTTGAATAACTTCTAGTATACGCGTCTTGGTTTCCGGGACTATTTTGCCCTTTTTCAAAATGTCATTGGTTAACGAGGTAGAAATAGTTTGATTTTTCTGATCTAATATATCATTAATTCGAACTTGGAGATCTTCTATAAAAGATTGTTTTAATGGCATATTCAATAGTTCTTTGCCATCTCTGAAGGATTGTTGTATCCCTAGTTGTAAAACAATACTATTCAGTTCGTATTCCGAAACATTTCTGATTAAATTTAAGATATGATTAATCATATTTGCTTCTTCATTCCTAAATATTATCTCACCGTTCTTAAATTTTACACTTACATTTTCGAATAAATAGATGCCTTCTAAAATTATATCTCTCGATTGATACTCGATTCTCCCCAAATTTGGTTACCACCATTCTTTATAAAAAATCAAATTGAAAAAGATTACTCTTACCATATTGTACCACAATGATATAATGGAAACGGACGTTCTATGTAGAAAACTATAATTATCTACTGTGAATTTTAAAAAGGAGGTATCTCCCCTCTTATGTCGACAATAAAACAGAAACATAAAGAAGAGGTTAAAATAAGATTGTTAAAATTACCTTATTATGTTGATCTCTATTTTCAATACCTTGAGAACGAAAAAGAGTCCTCCCCATCTACACTTCGAGGCTATGCTATTGATTACGAACTATTTTTCAATTGGCTAATTGAGCAATCGTTAACGACAGCGAAGACGCCAGTTGACGTTCCTCTTTCGGATTTGGATAACTTGCACCGGTCTAATATCCAGGGGTTTATTAGCCATTTAAAAAGATATGGTAAACATAAGAAGTCACTAGATGAACAGAGTCAATCAGCTATCAATCGAAAATTATCTTCATTAAAATCCTTATTTAATTGGCTATATAAAGAGGATGATCCTGAAGATAGAAATAACACTCTTTTGACCTATAATGTTATGGGGAAGATTGAAATTACAAGTAAGCGTGCTACACCCGCTGCTGTAAGAGCAAGAATGAAACCAAAATCGATTGGTACCAACGATATTAATGATTTCATTGACTTTGTTTACACAGGATATCGTGCAGTTTGTACACATAAACTTCAGATTCAAAATCATGAATTAAATAGAGAACGGGATGCTGCTATGATTGCATTAGCCTTGGGTAGTGGTATTCGACTCTCAGAAATAATTAATTTAGACATTGATCAGATAGATGAGAAGGACAGGCAGCTTTTAATTAACAGGAAAGGAAATAAGGAAGATGCACCATTCTTTTCTCCAGAAGCTCTGTATTGGATAAAAAGATACTTGGAAATCAGAGAAAGTCGGTATAAACCGGAAAAGAATGATAGAGCATTATTTTTGGCCAAAGTTACTGGTCAATCAAATGGTAAACGAATTCATTGGAGAACGTTTCAAGAAAGCGTTAAAAAGTATGGAGCTGCATTTGGTAAGCCAGGTTTAACTGTTCATGGTTTAAGACATAGTTTTGCCTCTAAATTTATTGAAGATCCGAATTCGACTCTCCCCTCGCTGCAAACTCAATTGGGACATAGTTCTATTACTACTACTCAAACATATACACATACTTCTGAGGAACAACAGCGGGCATCTGTGGATAGGGTAACTAGATAACCAAACATGTCAACATAATATGAATTATGTTGACTTCTCTATTTCTTTGTACACTTTACTCACTAACGTGAGAATCAAGTAATGATGAAAGCGGGCGGAGCTTTATGTCTATATATTTCACACACATAGTCCATTCAAGTTGTATTTGTTCTAATTGCTACAACTCTCTTCAGGATCTCTTTGGTATTAAAGGCTTTGAACTTGAAACCGAAGCTGAAGTTCAATCTCTTGAGCTCGAAGAAGGTAGAGGATCTCTTAAATGTGTTAATTGTGCTGCAAGCATAAATGAAGGCGAAGATTATCACATAATTTCAGTTTTAGACAGCACTCTTGAATCCGTAGCAGATGCATTTTCAGATGATATAGAAGGTTGTTTTGTTTGTGAAGGGGAAGATCGGGCCCATTATGCCCATGTCTATAATGATGATCCATTCTCTGAAGATCACTTTGAATTACCTTCTGCTACAGAGGTATGGGAGTATCTATCCAACCAGGGAGTTCCCGAAGATTTCCTGAACCTCTTTTCTAAACTCGTCGTTTGCCAAAGGTGTCATTACGGTAGACATGATGCACACCCCAACCATAATCCGGACGGAGGCGTTTTTGATCTTAATGACGACATTTATACCCGACGAGATATCGCTAACTTTTGGGGTGATGAATATGAGGAGTTCATGGAATTCGCATTACAATATGGTGTTAATCTAACGCATGAGGATCTATTCGACTTCCAAGAACATTTAATAAAGTATCCAATGCTTGCATATCAACACCAAACTGGTCAAGCAATCTATAATCTCCTCAAGAAACACTTTGAAAATAAAAGTTACTCCGTACTTGAACAAAAGACAAAGCTTTTTCGAGGGAGAACGAGGAAGAGAGATAGCTCTGATTCCTATACTAAAAATCAGCTATGGTCTCCTCCAGAGGGGAGGCCATCTCACGGTCGTTTCAATACAGTAGGCGTTCCCGTACTTTATGTGTCTGATTGTTTGAATGGTATTCCTTATGAAGTCCCGCCTGCCCATGATGAACTACTCGATATCATCGAGTATGAATTACAGAAGGACTTATTCGTATTAGATATAAGTGTAATTGATCGCAGTTTTCAGGGATTCTTTACAGAAGTTAACGAAGAGTCGAAACCGCTGAAGAGAGCATATCTGCTGCCCAACTTTATCGGTACTTGCTGTGGTCATATTGGATATGACGGCGTACGGTATGAGGGTGTTCATAAGACTGAAGAAAAGTACATAAATTATGCTTTGTTTACAGTAAAGGAACAAGATCTTCAATCCAGTTACCCTGTTACTTATAATCCAAAGATTACTTATAATCTGCAAGAAAAGCAGCAGAATAAACGACCTGAGGCCTATTTCTAAGTCAATAATCAAGTAGAGATTTATATATACATCAACAGATCTCTGTTGTAAATGTTACTTAATTGCGCCAGACGAAAAAACAGCTTGATAGTCGAATTGAGTATTCGCTTAGTTTCCCAACGAGATTTGAAGGATTATGAAGCAGTTCGTAAGGCCGATTTAAAATACTACCATTTAATTTCAACGTCTTGTCTCAGTAGCGAAGACAAGACGTTGAACCGAACTCCAGCCTGATTCACCCCGTTCCACTGCTGGTAGCATTCCTATACCGGCGCTTAGTTAATAGCACTATCTCGAAACTAATCCGAAAAGTTACCTTTTCGGATTAGTTAATGGATCAATTTCAAACGAAGCAGTCCCTCCCCAGAATGACGACATACTGCATCGATTATGTGACTCAAACATACTACTTTATCGCAGTTTAGCACGTAAAGGTGTTATCTTTGTGTCGGAATTTGCATGTCTCGAAAAGATCTTGTGACTGTAACGGAAGTAAAGGAATTCCTCTGGATTGTAAACATAATAAGAAAAGAGATATGAGCCACTTCTCCTTAATTTGGGGATCTGGGATACGATTATCGTTAATTATTCATAATTAACATTATGTATAATTATCTAAATCCCATGTTAATGACTGAATAAACCCCTACTGTGAACGGATTACGCTTTAAAGGTGCTTTTGTTACACACACGACATAGTCCTGCTGTTCCAAATTGTATAGCTGCTATTTTGTAAAACTAGCATTCTTTACAAACCAATTTGAGCAACTTGGAGTATGGGAACAAGCTACAAATTTGAGCATGAAAAAAACCCGTAATTCAATAAGATTTACGGGTCACGAACGAAACTCAAATGGGCCTAACTAATTGTATATGGCTTAACCAGCCGAGGGTTTTGGAAACACATCTGCAATTTCGTATCTATAATCAGTTTGTACAAAATTGCAAATAATATACCTTACTATCAAATTCCCCCTACGTTAGCATAAATGGAATTTTTATTTTGCATTAGCTTTACCCTTTAGAGAAAAAAGATATTTTAAAGTTCAGCACATGAAATTTACTTTTCATGTGCTGATACATTTGTCTGGCGACACAATCATTATACTATTAAGCGACTCAAACTTGATTCTTATCACTTAAACGAAACAAACATAGTTCTATAAACTGCAATAGTATCATGTTTATGTCGCCAGACCGGGCACCAAAGGTGCCCCACAGTTAACCGGTGTATAAAAGAACCAAAATACATTATATAGCCATTTATAGGTAGTATTAGTATGACAGCGTAAAAACCAGTACTATTACACCAATATACAGGAACAAAGCATAAAAAGATGTTAATAAAGGGAATACCCTATAATGAGTTTTTACATTTGTGGTTACGACAAAGGGTCATTGTAGATAAAGCAACCATGCTTACAGAAAAAATCTCAACTGGCCATATATATACATATCAGTTACTATTCCTGATCCAATTAATTTATCAAAGCCTCAAGGTTAGTCTCCCATCGTCTATTGTTCAGAACCCCCTATTTTTAAAAGAGCCGTTTTTTGTCAATATCGGCTCGTTTAGACCTTTGATAATGCTCCGACTCCCTATTATTAAACTGTTAAAATTTCGGTATGCGTAATACATTAGTAGCTCTCCACGAAACCGCTGTTTCTCTAATGGCTAACATTACGGAGGATAATAATACGAAGAGATGGAGGCATTAATTATTCTGTTTCATCTACCTCTAATTGACTTTAAAATCCCAATACTCAACTCCATCCCAATGTATTCGATACTTCTTCAAACTCTTGCTTGTATTTGGATTTTTGAAGTTGCTCTTTTAATTCAATTTCTAGAAAATTAGTTATTACACCATTTTCCATAATAAAAAAGTCTAAGTATTTATTCTTTAAAAAACTAGCTATATGTCTTTGGAATCCTAGATTCTGTAATTCAATAATTGTAAGATCAGTAGTCCCATATTCTAAATAGTTATCCCAATTTGGAATGTCAATAATCTCTTCGCTCTTTTGATTCTTGATGGTTAGCAAATCCACATAATTTTTCACGTAAATTTTTATTTTAAAGCGAAGTACATTTTCAATATCTGATACTACGCTGTTTACTATATGATTTATGTGAGCCCTATTATCTTTTTCAAATAATACAACATCTCTGTTATTAATAGAAATTTCCTTACTATTCACGTCAAAATAATTGATCGTTTTATTGATAATAACGTTCAATGGTTGGGAGTTAATCCATGAGCTCATTAAAACTGCATAATAACCTAGGACAGCTTTATTTCTAACAAAAGGATTTCTCCCTCCAGATTCTTCCTTTCCCCAATTGTACAAATCATAAAGCCTATTAAGTAAATCTAAGCATTCTTGATATCCTGTTTTTTTAGGTATATTCATCTTTATTGAAGACGACAAGATTTTATTTTGATAAACCAACTTAATTGTAGAGCTTTGAGAAAGGATGTTTTCTGGAACCTTATTTAGTTTTTCTAAGTAATTAATTATTTCCTTCGCTTGATTATTACGATCAATGAACTTGCTTCTAAGTATTGAATCAGTTTTACTTAAAGCATGATAAGCCAGAATATTACCGTAAGAATCTAACATTCTTTTTTCGTTATCTGTTACATTTTTTCTAGTAAAAGGCTCATTTTTAATTGAATGTCCAATGTTAACATAAAATTTCCCCTTATTAGTCATAAGAACAGAGGACACATCTTCTACGGATTTGTCCTTAATAACCTGGAGATCCTTAGCTGGATTCTCCCAACGATTTTTCTTATCAATAATACGTAAGCAGATAATGTTTCCACTTAAATCTTCTGTTAATCTTCCTGCTCTACCAGCTAGATTCCAAAAATCAATCTTAGATAATTTCGTTAGTCCAATAGCATTGCTTAAAATGAAGATATTTTTTGCTGGAAGATTTACTCCTTCTAAAAGTGTGGAAGTACAAAATATGTTTTTTATTACCTTCTTTTGAAAAAGAACTTCGATCTTCTCTCTAATCCGTTGAGGTAGTCCACCAAAATGATATGCAATACCTTTATTTAAACAATCTACAAGGTAATACTCTTCATGCATAGTATCACGCACAAGATTAATTAACTGTTCGAGTTCATTATCTGACGTGTATGGTAAAGTTTTAGCAAATTCTAAAGCATATTGAATAGTATCATCTTTAGTGTTGCAATAGATAATATTTGGGTTATTTTTCCCTAATATTTTGATAGCATTTTTTAAGTTAGTATGTGGATCATTATGGTAACCACTGTACTCTAACACTTGCTCTTCACCATATTCTGAAAAATAAATTGCCCGTTTTTCGATACAATCAATAAAAAAACGATTCTGTGCAACTGAGTTTTCTTTTATACTTAACGTTTCTTCCACACTATTTCCGACTAACTGTAAAAAAATATCAGTATTCGGTATGTTAGGAGACGAAAAATAAAGATTGATACTTTTTCGTTTCGCAATCATTAAAGCATGGTAAAAAAGTGGAGCACGTGTATCGGTTTCGGATAGTAGTTTGTGAGCCTCGTCAACTAATAAATAATTAATAACTGGATTGGCTTCGGATAGGTACGAAATAAGTCTCTCTGGAGTGAATACAAAAATAAATCTGGTATCACCTTGTTTATACAATAAGGGCACTATAGGTTTAGTTAATATTTTGTATTTCCTATCTTTTATTACGTTTTTTAGCTTCGTCGAAACTTGATGGATCAATGCTCTTGTAGGAACTAAAAGAGCAATGTTATCAGCTCCATTCTTCTTTTCAATCAAGTATTTAATAAATGATTCAAAAATGAACGACTTTCCAAAAGAGGTTGGACCAGAAAAACTAAAGTGATTGCTATCTTTCATCTTTTCAAATAATTTGTATTGAGTATCCGTGAAAATATTGGAAGAACCAGGCGCTGCTTGATACGTTTCTTTAACTATTTTATCTATAAGGATTTCATCGGACTCGACCTTTGTTTCACCTAATACAATTTCAATTGATGGAAAATTCCCCAACTTCACCAAAACATTATAAGCCTGTAACTTGAACATCTGATCATCATTGTAAAATACATGGAGCAAACTTATTATCTTATATGCTATGTTTCGTGCTTCATATTTCTCAGAACGACAAAGAATATCAGCAAATCTGAGCAAGTCTAAGTACTCTTTTTCAGTAAGATTATGTATCTCCGTGTTTTTACCCATAAAATGATTAGCATATTGTTTTTCTAGCTTTACTAATAAGAACGACACGTAAGGATCTTTAAGCGCTTTATCTACTAATCTATTTAGAAATGTCATTTTATTAAACTCTCCAATATTTTCGTTCTCGATAGTTCAATATCTAGGAAGGGCATTGTATATACATAAAAATTGTATCCAAATAGTTTATGTTGCTCTATATACTTTTCAATATTAGTGATTTTTTTTGTTACAAGCTGATTAATATGATCGTCTATCATAGTTCTAAATTTGTCATTGGGCAATCTACGTTGATTATCATCAAGACTAATTTCAAAACCCACAAAAATTCCAAAAGCATCATCGACATCAAATGATCTATCATTGGTAGGGTAGATAAGTTGTTCAATAAATTTTTCTTCTTCTATTGTCCAAGTTTCTCTGAAAACACTTGCAGAAAGAAGAGATTTTTCATAACTAATTCCGCTTTTCTCTTCCCCTTTTTGATTCTCTTCCTTTAAAAAATCATTAATTGATTGAAAAGCATCCCGTAGGCCAGTTGTTAAATCATCGTATAATTTAGACTCACCAAAGATTAATTGATAGTTCCCGCTTGGCAACTTTAAAAAATGTATGCCATCTGATCCGTTCACATACATGTTTGTTGAAGTCTTAAGTTCTAATTTTGATAAAATCTTAGGTGCATTTAAGTGGCCTTCCAAAAAGCAAAATAATAGAAACTCTCCCAATTCGCCTTTGTTTTCCTTGTAATTTCGAAATTTTTCTCGGGCTTTTTGAGATAAAGTCATTGGAGAACTTTGATACTTCTCCTTTGTTTTTCTGGATATAGAAAAATCGGCGACAGATTCAAGTAAACTTTCTACCATGCGAGAATAGTCAAATTGATTTGCATTAATAGGGCAAGTAAACAGTTCTAAATTATTTTGATCGTTGTTGATTTTATAGGTTTTACTGTGTTTCAACACATCTAACATTTTTTTTGAAAATGGACTAGTATCAAGCACGGCAAAGTCTCCCCAATAAGTTAGTTACTGAAACTAATTCGACATTTTCCAGATATATCCTCCACGATTCTACATATCGTGTCAGCGATGTCTTTCGATTGGCGCACGGATTATGGTTATATGCTGGGGAGCTTTCCTCTGCAATGAGGTCACTAGGAGGTGCGGATCTTGGGAGTCGACGATTTGAGAAAAGGGGGACTTTTTGCTGGAGTTGATCTCCGACTTTTCCTGGAATAATAAGCTCAAGCAGGGAGATTCGATGCGCCTGCTACTATGAAAATAGCAGCAGGACAATTATCCGGAGTTTTAGGGAAAGCGGCAGATGAACTAAGGGAGCCATGGGCAAGGCAGCAGGTGAGGTACCAGCGTATTGATTAAAGCAGGGAATTAGAGAAAATTCCCCTATATTTTTACCGTGTTTAGCATTGTCGAAAAGTATATCTAGTTATCGAGCAGAAAACGTGGAGAACAATTAAAAAGGACCCTGCATGATGAGGGCCCCTCTTTTATAGAATAATGTGCTTATTCATTATTGAAATTGTCCCAGTAGCTTTTTACTTTTAAGAATTCTTCCGAGACCGGCTCAAACTCACCATCATCTTCTGTAGAGAACTCCTCATTAATGAAAGTTACAATTTCATTAGCTTCTTCATCATAGAAGTACCCAACTTTATTCTTTCCTTCTTTGTTATCCGTGGTGACAACCGGATAATAGACTCCTTCAAAAATTCCTCTATAAATATGGTCAACATCGCTAGGGCACATATCACGTGAAGGATCTTCAACAGAAAGATAGCAATCCCCGCTTATATCTTCGATAAAATAACAATTAGTTCTTTGACGTGGATATATTCTCATATAAATCGCCATCCAATCATAGGCTACTCATTTGATCCCACATTATCCTATCATCTTGGATAAGACTGCGGTGCGAGTCGTTGTTGATCCTTATTTACAGGAGGTACATACGGTTCAACAGTCACTGGAATACCAAGTCTCTGTTTGTGTTCGTCCAACGTCGGAGTATCAGGATATATGTTGTCTAGAGTAATTTTGAATGGGTCTTCGACTTTTCCCGTATACGGATTATATTGGAGCGGCATATTGAACGACCCACCGCCGTGACTGCTCGTCGTTGTATAGGTCGTTTCTTCATAATGTATCCTAGTTGGCTCAACTGTAAAGGACATCTGAACGTCTGGAGCATCCGATTGTCTCGATGGTTTGGAAGGCTTTTTGACCGTTTTCTTTGGTTGTTTGTTTGAAGCCGTCTGTACGGCCTTTGGAGATGACTGCTTTTTCGCTTTTGTGCCAGGCTTGCTTCCTACCAACTCTGATGGGGTTGACTGAACTACTGGTTGTTCAACCGGATACGCTGATACATTGGTTGGCCTCGTCCCTTGATTGGCTAAATCCATAACCGGAGTCGAAACTGACAAAAGCGAAGCCGAAGTCGTTTTCGTTGCTTTTGGGACGCTTTTTGTGTTTTTCTGATCGGCTTTTACTTCCTTAATCAATGTTGGCCACAGGTATGCATTGAAACCTAGCAACGCTACCATAAGCGTGATTCCTGCTACTTTTTTCATAATCACATTCTCCGTTGCCTGTTTGATTTGAAGTGTAAAAAGTACGAGTTCTAAAGAAATATAATAAGGAAATTATACCTTAACAGGCTAATGATTTCCAGAATAATAGCCAGAACCCCATTTCTACGTTCTAACAAACGCTGTTCTAATCTTGAATGTATGCTTCTAGTAATGCAATCATTTCACGATTCACCAACATTCTTGCCTCTGCGATTGGGGTCGCCAACTTGGTTTGGTGTTCAGGAGCATACTGTGTTGCAAGAAGTGGATCAGCTTCGTATTCCAATAACCAACTTTGCAAAATATGTAAGCGGTCATAATCGTGAGGCTTTCATGGTAGTTCCCTATATGAACCACATATACAAAGAAAAGTAGCCTTGTCATGATATGAATGCGAAGTTGTTGAATTTTATCTCACATAATATTCATTTTGTGCAATAGGAAGATGGTAAGAATAAAGTGACAGGGAGATAGCAAAAGCTACCTCCCTGTTTGTACATTATTTAGTTTGCTCCCACTTTCCATTTTCCAAAACGAACTCTACAGCCGTGTTCGTTCCATCCGCATACTGCCTCAGTATGTACAGACTTTCGCAGGACTCGTGCAAATGGATTTGAGGCTTTTTATCGCCAACTGTAGTTTTAGTCAGCGCTCTAACCTCTTGGTACAGGTCTGCATCGATTTCAAAAACCTCGCCCTTATTGATAGGAGTGTATCCGTCCAAGTCTACACCAGTGTCAGCCGCGATCTCCGTAGCTCGTTGAGTGAGTAGATTAGAGTAGGCTTGGGCTTCCTTTTTCGCCTCTTCGTCACTCAACTTGCTGATGTTTACATAGGACTCAGTGTGAGTGATAGCTGCGGATGCCACATTTCCGACGAGTAGTAACGCTCCTAAACCAGCAAGAAAAAACGTAGCTTTCTTAAACATTTCACTACCCACTCCCTAAAATTCACTTTGATAAATCAATTACATGAAATTTGGCACGACCTGTACTTTCACTTGGCTCCCACTGACCAAAAAATAAGTAATCCTCTGAATTGAAAATCTTTGATGTGCTCGCAATATCTTTACTAAATTTCTGGCGTTTGCCCGTATTCAAATCAACAATATAAATCTGATTAATCCCATAACGATAGAACAAATAATGATCTACAATGTAAGGCGTGTCATTCGTTAATTTTTCACTTTCAGCAAAATATTGGTATTTAATCTTTCCGTCATGCATGCTTGCGACTGTGACTTTGCCTTCTTCTGTCCATACAAACCAGTTTTTGTTTATTACATAGTCAATAATTTCCTTACCGTCAAGTAAATAAATTGACGATGACATATCGTACGGATAGAATTTAATCTGGTATGTTTTTTTAGATTCGTTAGCTGACGTTTTCGTGTAAACCGACTCGTGAATTAGCATTCCGTTGTCACTCGGACGTTGAATAGCAAAAAAATGTCCATTCCGTCCCTTCGTTTCATCCAATTTTGCCTCTGCTATAATTTTAGTTTCTTTTATAACAGGGTCATATAACATAGCCCTGCTCCACATGATTTGATTCTTTAATTCATACTCTATCCACGTTAAATACTTGTCTGTATTCGTCAATATAGGAACTGATGTACCATCATCGCTAATGCCTTTTTTAACAAGATACGTTTTTTTACTATTTAGATCATAGGACATTATCTTCCATGGTCTGTCTCTTTTTCTTTGTTTTTCATATTCAACCCAAAATAAAGTATCATTTATTCCAACTAAGGAATTAATTATAGTATTTTTAGGGGAAAGATAGATTTTCTTATATTTTTTTGTTGTTCGATCAAATAATCCGATAGACGCTTGATTACTTCCACTTGGATTCATATCAAATATTATATAATCTTCGTTTACGAACTGAGGTGCAATTAGATCATGACGAAAATCTGGATGCTCTAATTGATATTCCTGAATAGAAAAAGGTACTTTAAAAGAGCTATTCGCGTCGTTTTCCGAGACTTTGTTTATTGTGGGGAGTTCAGAGGTATCTATGTATGTATCTTTAGCTTGCAATGATGGAGCGACTTTTTCTTGAATTAAAGGAGTAGTGTTTTGATTTAATTGAGGAATATTTGTTTTATTAGTTGATGAAATTTCTGTGGAAGAAGGCTCGCATCCTGAGCAAATTGTAAATGCTAGGATAGTAGCGAATACTGGCAGATACACTCTCATATTAATCCCTCCGAAGATATTGAATACTAAGACAGAGTCCTTAGAGCAGTAACACTCATACTCTAAGGACTCAATATCATACCTTCATTAATAAATGATCGCTTCACGGAAGTGGGCTTGATTTGCTTTCCAAACACCATCGGCTGGATGCCATGTATTACCTAATGTAATACCACGATTCCCTTGGTCAAAAGGATCTGTCAATCGAATCTCGTGATCCTCCCAGTCATAACCAGATGTATTCAGAATGTGACCCTCAACTGATTCTCTATATTTTGGCATGTACTTAGAAGTAATTTTCAAATCCAAAATAGTTGGATAATTCTTGTCAATTCCCCATTCAATTTTGCTCAGCCATTTATCTTTTTCATCTGAATTGAATGTTTTATAAACGTAATTATTGTCGGACTGATTATCGTTTAACACATTATCAACCCTAGAAAAATCTGTACCATTATCGTCATGAGTCTTAAGTTCAGTTGCATAATCATCTTGACTATTTGAATTACCGTTAATGTGATCTAGCACTTGCTTGACTGTTGCTGGCCCACAGTAATAGTAAGTTTCTTGCTCGAACTCTGGAACACTTATTGTGTTTCGAGTTCCTCCGACACCAAGAACGCGAATACCTTTATTTTTTGTATATTTCTCTTCAATGTACTCGCTAACCATTTGCTCTTTTTCTTCCATCCACTTCAAATCTTCTTCTGTCTTGATATCCTCAGTAAAGTTTGGATTATCTCCTGTCCCTTCTGCCATAATTGTCTGAGGAATCGCTAGGACACAAACTAGTGCGCTTGTTGCCAAGAGAGCTTGTACATTGCCCAATTTAAAACTCATTACGAAACATCTCCTTCCGGTTATTATTAATATTTACCATATATTACCTTTTACAAAAACGTTAAGTCAAGTTGTTTTCTACCTTTTTTGAAATTCATATATTTTCGGATTAATCTGTCGAGTGGAGCGTAAGGGTCTAAACTTACCACGTTCCACCTGATTGTTTTGTTGCCAAGTATAGTCGCCTTTCAGATGTAACCGTCAAGTAAAAATGGACCTTTCTGCTGGTTAAGAGTGAACAGTTTACTGGAAATTACTACTGTTTGTATGACACTTGACATAGAGCCTCTACGAGCGCGCGCGAGTGCTTTAAACATTCTGATTAACGCAATTAGCGTTGGAATAAAGTGTATCTAGACAAAGTGACAGATATACAGCGGAGTATTCAATGAAAGCTCCTCCTTTCGCTTTAACCCCTAAAAATTTGAGTATTCTCCCTTCGAAAAGTGTAGAATTCCTCCTGTAACAAAAACACTTTATATCCTATCTTTTTGCATCATTTTTGATTGAATTACCAGGATGTACTGATCCAATTGTTGGCTTAATTCCACGACTTCGTTATCCAATAAATCAATCTTCTCTAAATACAATTGCTCCAGCTGTTCACGCAATTGTTCCACAATGCTATTCAAGTGTTCTATATCGTGATAAATTCCTCCTTCCCGATCTAAAGGTAGCGTGGTACATTTACTTATAGGAGCTGTAATTGCTCCTCCTGTGGGCGTTCCTTTTACCTGGCAAAGGGGTGGAACGCCCTTTTTATAGGCAATAGCTCCTATGGTTATCACCATCCTTTTTTTGTAATACCTTACAATAACAACTATAACTTATTACCCGACAAATGCCCGACTGAGAAAACTGGGTAAAAAAAACACCCGTATGGGTGCTGGTTGCAGACTTGATATGTACTTGTTTAACCGCCCATTCCATGTGTGAGAGTAGTCACTCTTGTCTTCTCTGTGGCCGGTATGACTTGATCTTGTACGGTAACGCTAAAGAAGCTAAATGTTACCACTAGTGACAGCAAAAACGCCTTTATTTTCATGATGTGATCCTCCCTTTAAAATGTTATGATACGCTATGTTCTGCTGTTCTGAGGCGTATTGACGGTTTTCCCAAAACAGTTCAGTGGATCGTTTGAAATTTCCATGATGATTCATTTTATCAGACAAATCAAGGCAACGTAAAGTTTCCTCTAAACCAACTGAAATCGACCCTCTTTTATACTCATATAGCGCTTTACAATAACGAAAATGATAATGTCTGCCTATATTGACAGGATCATGATAGATATTGAAACGATTAATCTCCTCAGAATATTTCTCTAGTATGTGGTCTACAGAAATGTTGTACTTACAAGCTGCTTCCATGATAGTCAATAATCCTGCATGTATTTCGTTGGGATGTTTGACCAGAAAATCAAGATACGTAGGTAATATGTCGATGTTCCCTAGTAGTATATCGTAGGTATACATATTAGCCGTTGCCCAGTATCGAAACTTTTCGACTTCTTCTTTGCCGATTTCATCTAAAAATTCAAACCATCCTAGATCGGCATATCCGTTCACGCACTCTTTCGCTTCTTCGTATAATCCTTGCATTTGTAGCGCGACACCCTTTGCAAGAAATCCTTGTCCATAGTAAACCACTAGATGTCGCTCTGTTTGTAGAGGTTCATGGTCTTTACTGCTTTTTCGTTTATCTTCATAAACTGCCGTAGCGAGAATACGCAACTCATCAGCGTATTTTTCTACTTCTTTCCACTTCTGTACTAAGAAGCATACATTCGCCAGTTTTAGTAATGCATCCAGCTGGTAATTCTCCGATAATCGCTTTCTGTAGGGTTCAAATCGAATGACGGCTGCCCAATGTTCTTCTGTATTTGTACCTTGTAACGCTTGAAATAATCGATACTGCGATAGTAAAAAGCGCTCTTCGTAGCTATTTTTTTCGGTATCAATGACGTACTGATAAAATACAACGGATTCTTTTCTTCTGCCGCTCTGAAATAGTTGTTCAGCAATAGAGAAGAGAATAGACACGTTCTTGGGATTATCTAATAGCCTGGATACGGTCATCTCAATACAATCGTGTCGCCCAATCGCAGCGCACCTTACTAGAAATGGAACTACGCGCCATTTTGATACTTTCCCCTCACTAAAACATTCTTCTTCCGCATACAGCTCATACAACCAGCCTGCCTCATGACCAAAAACTTCACCGATAGCATCTAGCTGCCCTACGGTAAGCGCTCGTGACGGATTGCCATTCAAAATTTCGCTCATGTGCCCAGGTCTAATGCCAGCCAAGTCACCTAGCTTGCTCAACGTATAGCCCCTGTCCTTCAGGTGATGCACAATTTCTGATCGTATTGATCGTTGAACTGTCTTACCTTCCCTCATATTAAATCTACTCCTCCTTAACAGAAGAAACCATCAAACTTCCTATATTTTACAGAATAAATAAGTTTATGTAAATATTTGTAAATTAGGACTGTCGCCCCATCTCAAACGCACGATGAGGGGTAGCACCAGCAAAGTTCAGATTGTTGGCGGTACCCCATTTAGTATATTTTGTTTCTTTTCTATCCAAAAGGGAAATTATGGTATTTACCTTGATTTGATTGTAACATTTGAGGATATAACTTTCAACAATTTCAATAAATGAATGTTATACAGGTGTTATCTGGTTGCGAAAAGTTGTCTACACTCCTAATGAGGGGTGTACGATCTATGGAGCTTGTCTTGCAACATGTAGGGAAAATGATTCGTGAAATTCGGAAGGCGCAAGGATTGAGTCAGGAGCAATTAGCTGAGAGAGTTGGAACGAAACATACAGATATAGGTAAGCTAGAACGTGGAGAGCGTAACGTCACACTAAAGACTCTTGTGAGAGTTGCATCTTCATTGGGAATTGAAATACATAAATTATTTGAGTACGATATTCAATCTAAATCGTCCGAAAAAGAGTACTTAATAAGCATGATTAACAAAACATTAGTCAATCTACCTAATTCTGACTTGAAAAAAGTTTTAACTATACTAAACGTTATTTATAATGAAGAACAACAATAGACCGACAGATCTAATGTTAGGTGTTCTAATATCAGCTTTGTAACAGTACATTTTCATTTGCTCGATGTCTGTACGTTGCGTATCCTTGAAACATTATCAGAACATAGAATACGGGATTACCGCTCCCACTGTTACGATTGCGCTACATATTTGCGAAAACCTTGACATCGATCCAAGAGAAGTTGACGAGTGGAAAGACAGACGTAAACCTAACTAAGAGGGTACTCTTTGGGAAGTGCAAATTCTCAATGCTAAGGTTAAATAAGCAAAAAAAGCCGAATTACCGTGGGGTAATTCGGCTTTATCATTATCGCAAGTTCTAGTTGCGGACATATGCCTCAAGCAATGCGATCATTTCTACATCTCCCCTTCTTCTTGCTTCCTCCAACGGAGTCATAAAAGTGGATGGATAATCTGGGTGGTAAGGAGTCGAAAGATTAGGATTTGCTCCATGATCCAATAACAACTTTGCGAGGTCTACACTATCTTCCTGTACTACTCGCATTAGTGGTGATCGATGGTTCTGATAATTTAAATCAGGCTCAGCACCTGACTTTAGTAACAAGGTCAACATGTCATAGTTGTCAATTGCCATATGGATCACTGAGTATTTTCCATCTACGAGATTAGGATTTGCTCCATGTTCCAGGAGGAGTTTAGCCATTTCCAAATGGCCATTATTAGCTGCGGCATGAATGGGACGACTCTTCTTTCCTACCTCCACTTCTATGTATGCATTTGGGTCCATTCCAGCTTTCAAATATAACTTCACCTTGTCTATCTTATTATCCAAAGCTGAAGCATTAAAAGTTAAGGCGTCAAACCGACTCCAAGAATCTTCTATTTCTTGTCTTGCCTGCCTTGCTTCTTCTGACGGCAGCTGATCATTTGCAATGGCAACTATCTTATCACCCTTTGTAAGTCTTATTACTTGATCAAAATTGAGATTCATCGAAACTTCAGGTTGATTAGATTTATCTTTTCCGGACTTAGCTTTATTAGGTACTTCACCATTAGCTTTACTTAAGATTGTTGATCCCTCTTGAGTTGGAACGTCAGGGCTTGGATTGCTTTCCTTTTTCAGATCAGGTGCTTTATCCGTTGCTGTTTTTTGGCCCTGGGCAATCGAATTTGAATTTGATGATGTTGACTTGTTCCCAGCCATGCTTTGAATAACAATCGCCCATATGGATAAGCAAATTACAATAACTGATCCTAAAAGTAAACTTCGTTTCAATTTAATTGACATTCTTTCTTACCTCCAGATAAAGTAGCAGGTAGATTATACCACAACCTTTACAGATTGACCCACTACATACAATTCTCAACTATTGCACTCCTAGTCATATTCAGTGATATCATACATCTTTTTTAGACCTCTGTTATTGTAATCACCTGAGGATATATTGTTTTTACAACAAAGAATACGAAGCCGGTTACATCCATGAGAGGATGATAACCGGCATGTCAATGACAGAAAAATCTATCGCTTTACTCGATTTAGCTTGTAAGCTGATTGCTTCTCTTGTGCTGTTTTAAAATATATCTATGTTTATAACTAGGTGCAATTCTATCCATAAGTTCTCGAAGAGCATAATCCATTGTAATAGTGGCCAACCCATCGTATGAAATATCCAAACCAGAGGTAAGGGGGTGGAGATACAGCTCCACTATCTCTTTCGTTACATAAAAGGACCCTCGATAAGTAACCCCAACCTTAATCTCAGAATACAATCCCTCCGCTGGCCTGTCCAAGTGACTATTTCCAATAAGAGTGAAGAAATAAGAGGCATCATGACTAACAGGTAGTCTTATCGTTCTCATCATGTAAGGCTTCACATAATCAATGAAACGTCTTTCCTTAACACATGTCACTAGGATATGTTCCATTACGGATGCACGAGAAGATGCGCCAAGGAATTTCGTAAGGGAACGAATTTCAGCAGAATGTGTACCTGGTAGCCAAGGTCGTATCTGCTTCTTCTTATCCTTCCTTTGTGCCCTCTCCCCCACTTTTTTTACCATCAAAAACGCCCCCTCTTCAGTCTGATCTCAAGGACATTGTCCCATGTCCGTTGTCCGATCACTTATTAAATGGAGTGTACTGATAATAAGCGTGAAGCTTCCTTTACAGCTTTGTTATTCAACTCATTGCATCCATACATAATGAAAAAGCGGATGAGCTCTGCTTCTGTAAACACGTAATTCTGTTTCATGTGTTTCAAGTGTTCATCTTCCACATACTCTTGGGTCATAGCATACAAATCGCAAATTGCCTTTTGTTCAGATACATGCAGATACGCGTAAGTTTTCCTGAAAGATTGACCATGTGGTGAAAGCTGTTGAAAGTGTTTTTGCAAATGATGGTTGAATGCTTTGGCAAATGGTAAGAACCCCTGTAGCATGGCATGTTCAATTCCAGTGATGATAAAGACCCTAGTTATCGAAGGAATGTCTGTAGAAACGTATGTATCCTCGCCATTGTCTTCTCTCTCACGGTAATAGTTAACTGCATGTCGTAATCGATCTAACTGGTTATACTGCTTACTTTCTACTGAAAATTCGACTCGTTGATACCCATTAATAGCACGGTTAAACCAATTGAGCTTCATTAATATCCATACTCCTCTCCGTCTAAATCACAAGAATGTTGGAAAAACTGATAACATTAATGTCTTAGAAAGGAACTGCCATGAACAAAAAAATCATTCCATTCCCTATGCGATCGTTTGGCCACACGGACACCTATCTCAAAATCCTTTCCGATAAGCTCAGTGAACAAGAGAAGTACTTGCCAACGAAAGTGATTAGAAAAAGGAAGTTCCCCAAAAACAACTAGTAGGTTTTCTTTAATCCTATTGATGGGATCTTTTTTCCTTTTTGCTGCATCGTTGGTTCAGCAATACTCTCTCCTTCAACCATGACGCGTACCAGGAATGTATTTCTGGAAACCTGTTGATAAAACAAGGTACTCCCTTTCTCTATGCATAAATCCTCTCGCAGGCTCACCGGTATTACGGTCTGCCCTTTTGAGGATACAGTTGAAAAGAGAGGTTTCTTAAACATCGTTGTACCTCCATTAAAAGTAAGACGTGGCTTACAATATCACTCTATGCTTGTCCCGTTCCTTTTTATTACACAAAAACACCCTATTTCTCTTTTAAAGAAATGGGGTGCTTTTGTGCAGGACCAAATAATACATACGCTCGTTTATATTATAGCTACTTCTTTATTGATTTAAGTTCTTTTGACAACTCTTGTTGACTCATGAGCATCTGTAGCAAAGCAGCACTTGATACAATTAATAACATTGTAGCCAAGAAGCATCCTCCTATTCATCATAAGATGGGAGTAGAAAGAAAGGCCTCTTTCGTTCTACAATTTATCGTTTGAAGAACCCCTTGATGGCGGTTCTTCCTTTTCTTCATTCTTATTGGCACGTAATGTTACTTTAATCAAGTCACGTACTTGTACTTTCAATTCAATATGCTTATGGATTACGGTCAAAGTCAATATAGTGAAAAGTACTGCAATGATTATTGTTACTGTTTCATTCATTCAATAACCTCCTTTTATGTAGGAGTGGCCTTTGATTTTAGCAGCTCCACCAACATTAGCTTTAGAGATTGCATGCTATCCTCATGTGGCATACGAATAAACCAAGTCATTTTTTTCATATCGGGTTCGTAGTGCTGGATTAAGGCCTCAATTGCAAGCGGATTTCCTTTTTGAGCATCATCTACTAATTTACAAAATTCTATTTCGGATAATGTCTCAGTTATTACCACACTACTCCCCCTATTAAGCTAATACGAGTTTATTTCGCAAACGTTGTAAGGCCTGTACTTTACATGCGTGTAGTCGAGAGGGAGAAAGTTCTAACCTCTTTGCGACTTCTCTTTCAGATCTTCCTTCAATGACCACCTGTTGAATGATGTAACGTTCTCGTTCAGGTAGACTGTTAAGCAATTCCTCAACAAACATCTGGGAATCAACTTCTTCTGTATGACCGATGTCCCACTTTTCGTTGGTAAACTGAATTTCCATACGG
>NZ_JAQMYO010000019.1:0-73666 GCF_028369215.1 Brevibacillus sp. AG
AACGAGTAAGGGGGGGGTCAGAGCTTACGTGCGTAATTTGATTTCCATATCACGTTTTTTAATGCAGCGTTTTATCTTTTCTGCGCATGGGGCATCAAGTAGTTGATTAACAAGCGTAGACAAAAAATTATTAGCTATCAGTACATTTAAATATTGGCTGTTGGGTTTCTTCTTTTCAATAATTGTAGTCATAACTTCTATCAGCTCTCTGGAGCTTAAAAAATTTCTTATGAACACCCATGCCTTTGGTGTTATTTCTAATGCATTAACAGCATGTTCCTTTGTTGGATCGAATAAGAATTGTTCACATGCTCTCTTTTGTCGATCAGAGAATCCGTATTTGCGATACACATGTCTGATTCTATCAATGTAACTAGTTTCCTTGTCATCTTGTAACACCTTACTCAAAACTTGTAAATTTTTGCTCACTTGCATTCATCCTCCTCAATTTAAAGATAGAAGCACTTCTTTTTGAACACAAAAAAACACTCATTACAAAAACATCCCAAAGTAGTCTGAGATACTTTTGTAATCAGCGTTATTATCCAAACCTGAAATTTAGGTTTTACCAAATAACTTCGTCCTGCCTTACGGTTATCCTCTGCTGTTAGAGGTTGTCCTACTGGCTCTGGTGCTGAAGTGTCACATTCATTATTTAAATTAATGATACATCATTTTATGGGGGACTGCAAATCTTAGTTATTTATAGTAAAATATTCCTTAGCCTATAGACTTATGGCGCATTTAAGAAGGAAAGAGAACATCATTGAAAAATATCGAATGGATAATTAGCTTGTCACCGCGCGATGTAATCTCGTAGAAAAAGCGTTTATTGATAGAAAAACAACATGAATATTGATTACTTATTGGAGGTGTAGTTAGGTGAAAATTATTACTTTTTTTAATAACAAAGGTGGAGTTGGTAAAACAACACTTGCTGTAAATGTTGCGTCATTTCTTGCGACTGAATATAAGAAAAATATATTATTTTTGGACGCAGATCCGCAAGGTAATTCTACACAAATGATGATCCCTGAGGACGATTGGGAAAATTATTATGGAGAACAAGCTACTGCATCCACAATTATGGATTATCTTGCCCCTCTAATTGAAGGAGATGCAGGAATTACTTTCGTAGATTATGTATTTTCGAAAGAAATAAATAGATTTGAAGTTGATTTAATCCCTGGTCATCCGAGTTTATCAATAATTGAAGATATCCTTAGTGATGCTTGGAATAAGTGTACAGGTGGTGATCTAGGAGGCTTCAGAAAAACAAATTGGTTAAATTTTATGAAGGAGCATTACAGTGATAAGTATGATTATATGCTAATTGACGTTGGTCCCTCATTAGGAGCGTTAAACCGAAGCATTTTATTAAATACAGACTATATAATTACCCCAATGGGATCAGATATTTTTAGTTTGATTGGGGTTTCAAACATTTCAAAGTGGATTAAAAACTGGATGGATGTTTATGAGAATGCAATACCGATAGTCTTACATAAACATGGTCAACAAGCCGTACAAAAATACCCTATCAATTTTAATATTAATTCAACAACAAGGCTTATAGGATTCTCAATTCAGCAATATGTAACACGAACCTTTAAAACGGGAAGACGTCCAATTGGGGCATACGACCGGATTATCCAAAAAGTACCCGATGCCATTACTACCAATTTGGGTTATCTAATCCATAATGGGTTAGATATAAATGACTTAAATTTAGGGGATGTTCCTTATCTATATAGTCTTGTTCCATTAGCTCAGTCAGGTAAAGCGCCGATGTATAATCTTACACGTGAAGATGGAGTAGTCGGAGCCCAGTATGACTCTATTAGGCAATATAAAGAGATGTTGAATATTATATCTACTAAGATATTAAAAAACATGGGTGATTTAGATGCAGATTAATTGGCCAGACAATTTGGTAGAAGAAATAGCATATCGACGCTGTGTCATTTTTCTAGGGGCTGGTATTTCTGCAACGGCAAAAAACGATCAAAATGAAAGTCCTAAAAAATGGGGAGAATTCATTATTGAAGCAAAGTCACTAATAAATCCTCAAGTTAATCAAGAAAAGATAGATTTTGTAGATAAAATGCTCTCCCAAGGTAACTATCTATTGGCTCTTCAAACAATTGCAGATTATGCTGATCCAGGTAGATACGGACACTTCTTGAGACAATCATTTAGTAGACCGAATTTTAGAGCATCCACTACCCATAGTATAATTAAAGAGATTGATTCTAAAATTGTTGTCACAACGAATTTTGACAAAATATATGATAATTTATGCAATGATCACGGGTATACAATTGCAAGATATGACGAGTTTCAGAAGATGCTTAATAGCATTAAGTCAACTGAAAATCTCATTATAAAAGCTCACGGTACAATCGATGATCTTGATAGCCTGATCTTTACACAAAGACAATATTATGAGGTCAAGAAAAAGCATCCAATTTTTTACAATGTACTTAATTCGTTATTTATGACTAATACTATAGTATTTTTAGGGTATAGTTTAAATGATCCTGATATAAATTTGGTTTTAGAACTAGTAGCTAATTCGAGTTCCCCAGCAAGTCCTCACTATGTAGTACTTAAGCAAGGAATCGATGAAGAAATAAAGAGACACTGGAGAGATTGTTATAACATTTATGCACTTGAATTTGGACCTATGTATGAGGATTTAGAACAGAACTTATTAGAACTACAGGATAAGGTTGCCTCTTATAGGAATTGGAAAGGGATACCGTAAGAAAAAAAGCACCCCCGATGAGACTACTGCAAAAGTCGTCTTTTTAGAAAAGCGAAAGATTTTAGGGGGTTCAAATATGTCTCCCTTAACGCGAAACGAGCCTTAGAAGCGATTCTAGAGGCTCGTTTTTCTTTGACTGTTTTGTTGTTCAGAAAAAAGTGGACTTTTGCAGCGTTCTCCCGAAGGGAGTGCTTTTTAGTCGTTGAAAATACCAAGTTGTTCAGAATTTTGCTCATTTTTTTTAGTTTTTTTACCTAAAGTTTCAGGTAACCAATGATTATATTTTTCTCTTAGCTTCCTAGTCTCTACCGTAAATAGCTTATTAGAATTAGACATTATTCTGTCAAGATACTCTTTATGAGAGGAAATATCTTCAAATCTCTTTGCAATAGAATCGATCGGCCCAATCTCGCAACCAATCCAATTTCTACCTAATAACTCACTAGTAATAAACGTTGTACCACTACCTCCAAAAGGGTCAAAAACTAGGTCGCCTGGCTTGGATGCCAAACTAATAATTCGTTCCAAGAGTTTCATAGATAGCTCATTACTATCTCTTGTTTTATATTTGCTATGTCTAACTGGAGGAATATCGTACCAAACATCAGTAAGATTGATTCCGTTAATGTTTAACTTATCTTTATATCCCCCGTAATCACGATGATCACCACCGCAATGCCTACAAACCTCTAATGGAATACGTTGTGTGTTAAAGGTAGTTGGTTTGGCTCCTTTTGTATAATAAAGGAGTGAGTAATGTGAAGGATATAGTCTATTTTGTATAGGTAATCTATATTTAATATCAACGGCTATCCAATGTCTAAAAGTAAGGTGTTTGTTTAAAATATCGGCAGCATAAGTATTCCACATTGGTAAATTCCAAACAAAAAGTGACCCACCCTCTTTTAATAATTCAACACAGCCTAAAATCCATTCCTCAGTCCACTCTAAATACTCCCTCTTGCTAAGTTTATCGTTTATTCCTGATTCATAAGATTTGTTTAAATTAAATGGGGGGTCTGCAAAAATTAGATCAACTGATCCCTTATCTATTGTACGCATAAGTTCTAAACAATCAGCTTGATAGAGTTTTCCAAGGCTAGTTTGAAAACCTGGCACCATAGATATTTCATCAGGTAATTTCTCAGGGACGTCATCTCCTAACAACATGGAGATTTCGGAAGATTTTTCTCCAAGTAGTGAGATGATTTTTTTATCTAAAATTCCTAATTTAAGTTTAAACTCTAACTCGCTAAGCCCGGAGGTTTTTAAAATCTTGTCTAGGTCATCTCTTGATGGGAGTTTTAATTCATCTGCGTAGTATTTTAATCTTTTTACTGAAACACCAGATCTCTTTGCAAATTCTTTTAGTTCCAAATCATTGTTAACTCTAATAGCTTGATAAAGTTCATTTAGCATAGTTGTACCTCCATTTCAATAATACCAGAAGTTAAAGGTTGATAGGGATAAACCGTGCATGCTTAATGCATCCAAAAATAAACATTGACAAATGAATATTCAGTATTTATCATGAGATCCAGATAGGGATAAAATTACATGAGGATCTCATGATGGGGGTATTTTAATGAAACTGAAGCAAACGATTAATCTCATTGACATCGAGGGTAGTAGCTCGAAAATTCAACCTTTACTTAGCCAAATCCGAGACGGAATTTCAAAAATGGAAAACCCAGTTGGCTCAGGTGAATTTTTGCTCTATGGTGAAAAGAAGTGTAATGGAGTCAAACCAATAAAAGATACTTTCATGCAGTATCTTCGCCAAAATGAGTGGCTACTTGAATATAGGCTTGATGTTGGCGTTACTAATTCGAAACCGGGACCTATCGATGCTGTTTATCCAGTAGGTGACAAATTCTTTGCTGTAGAGTGGGAAACTGGAAACATTAGTTCATCCCATAGAGCAATCAACAAAATTGTTACAGGAATTCTAAATGGAAAACTAATTGGAGGGGTTCTAATCCTTCCATCACGTGAGATGTATGAATATTTGACTGACAGGGTAGGAAATTTCAGAGAGCTAAGCCCGTATTTTAATGTCTGGTCTAAAGCAAGATATGATGTTGCTGAGGGATATGTAGGGGTAATTGAAATTGAACATGATGGAACAACTAATGATGAAAAAGTTAAACTGACTAAGGGAACTGACGGTAGGGCACTAGTGTAGCGAAAACTAATACTTTTAAATATTTTTAAAAGGAGAGGGTGTTTATGGTTGGCGAGTTCCATAGTGGCAATATTATCGATGGAAGGTACGAAGTAGTCGAAAAGAAGGGAGGCGGAGGTTTTGGAAGAGTTGTAAGTGTAAAAGATTTACAAACAGATCAAATTATTGCCCTTAAATACTGTACCGAAACCGATCCCGAACACATTCGTCGATTTGCACGTGAGGTACGAATAATGAGCAACTTAGACCATGAAAATGTAATTAACATTATGAACTCAAATCTTGAGCATTCACCACCGTACTTCACGATGCCATTGGCATTACATTCAGTTACTCAATTAATTCCAATACTTGAAAACAATATTGATCAGGCAATAGCCGTATTTGAGTCCATTTGCAAAGGAATTAGTGCGGTACATTCAAGTGGCTTTACTCATCGTGATATAAAACCTGATAATGCTCTTGTTTTTGAAGGAGGAAAAATTGTTGTTTCGGACTTAGGTCTCGCAAAATTTGACGAACGAGATAGTACTGTATTAACTCGAGCCAGCATCTACATGGGGACATATGACTATATGCCTCCGGAACAAATGACTTACGGTGGTACAAGAGATTTGGATCATCGTGGTGATATTTTTCAACTCGGAAAAACTTTATACCATTTAATTACTGGAAATCGACCAACTGTATTAAATTCAGGAGCCGTATCAGCGGGGATTTGGTATGTGATACAAAAGGCAACTCGACAGAATCCTGACGAACGGTATAGATCGATTGATCAAATGTTGGACGCTCTCTATGATGCTAGAAGAGCAAGTGACCCAGCTATGAACCCTAAGAATGTTTTTACTCAACTTGTTAACATTGCAGAAGAAAAACTAAAGGAAAATCTGTATGATCCTGAAAATGCATCTAAAATAATTCAACTAGTTTACAGCACTGAAGATGACGATGACTGTATTGAATTATTTCATAAAATCCCTGATAGATTACTACAAGTTTATGCTGCAAATATGGGGGCAGAGTTTGAACCGGTATTGAAAAGATACACGAGTGCGATTGATAACATGATAGGTGGATATGCATTTCACCATGCTGAGACAGTAGCTTATAGAATGAATATCGTTTTTAGAAATGCTATTCTACCTGATTTAAAAAGGCTTGCAGTTATAAGTGTGTTATTTGCAGCAGTTCGTTTAAATCGATTTTCTGCAATGGGAGATTTCGATCAGATGTTAAGGTCCATTCGCGATGATTCTGATGCGTACGCTGTTGCTGATGGACTTCGTGAAGAAATCTCTGATTACATGCGACTGTGTGATCGTATACCGAAGAAGGAACTCCATCCAGCTATTCAAACTGTATGGGAACAATGTCATAAATAAAGGTTATACAAAAGGAGACAGTGCTAAAATGTACAGTCTCCTTTTTTAATTAGAATAAGTGTTTTGCAAAAGGTGGGTATTTGGAATCTTCTTAGGGAACAATCTAAGCAAGTTATGCAACAGAAATAAAAGTTCTTATGAGTATTTCTCTTTGGATTGTGGTTTTAAACTGCCACGACCCGCCTCCACCAAATACATAAAGTGAAGCCACCTGATGAGGGGGCTTTTTCGTTTATGGGGGAGCTGTCCACTATAAATTACGGTTTGGGAAAAGCGATATAACAAATGTTATAGAGCTTCAGCCCAGATATACTGAAATCTAATGCGATTCGAGTCGCTGGGCGCAGGGATGTGAGAAACTTTGTGCAGTTTTAAGGAGCGTCCCATAAAACCCACAAAAGACCCTTTCCCCAATTTTGGGATGCAGAGTTTTTCCCTTATGCTAAATTAAAGGAATACTCCCAAAAGCATAGGAGCACCACCATGTCTTCCACTCTAAGTAACCTACTAACCATGGTCCTTCTCGGAGCTATAGGTGGCTTAACGATCTCCTTCCTAGACATAGAACCTATGCCTATCGTATGGATCACCTTTTTCCTGATCGCTTTCGTCATTCTCATCAGCAAAGACCTGTATATTTTAAAATTCAACATGAATACAGTTGAACACTACGTAAAACATTCAAAACAACCTTACTATCGTTTCTTGTACGCCTATCAACACGACACCGAGGCGGAAGACGAGAAAGAACTAGCAAAAATTACTTCCGATAAACTCCGCGCCTACATCACCATAGTGGTAGAACTCATCGCGGCAACTACGATTTGGTAGAAATAGCACTCGGTAAGATTGATTCATCAGAGCATCGCCATTATTACTCCGCACATGTAGCACTCCTAAAAAACAGCCAAGATGCCTACAACCAACACCGATCCGAGATCAAAAATCGTATCTACCAGTTGTCACTCGATACTGAAGTGGCCTATCACCAAGGAAACATGGCAGAAGCAGAACAATACGGTCAACTAGCCATTGCCGAATCCCAGGGCGTACAAAAGTATTTAATGATCAAGACACTTGAAAAAAGCAAACGCAGTCTGAATCGGAATTCATACTTCTAGGTCACTTTCCTACTGCGTTTCTGATTCCGGGAGGGAAAGCCGAGTCTCACGAATACCGATCACGAATCAACCGCGTCGTCACATGGCGGCCACAGAGTGGTTATGTACCGGATGAGAATCCTATACAGGTGGGCAAGTAGGGGACAGGTACGTCGTCGGTATTTGTGTGCCGGTAAAACATATCTAGATTTGCGTTTTTCATCTACAAGAAGGACTGTCCCGATTGAACGATCGAGACAGTCCTTCTTTGCGCTACGACTCCATCGCCCATGTGGCGTGACTCAGGAGGTCTATTTCTTCAATATAACCCACTCGACTATCACAAAATTAAGAATGAGACCAGCCCAAATGTTTACATTCAATACCTCTCCAATGACGGTTTCCATACCATTCGGAAGAGAAAAACCATGAAAAATATAGTATAGAAGGAGTAGTACTGGCACTAATAGACGCGCGCTTATGGCAACTAATGTCATTCCAAAACTGCGAATCATCCACTTTCGGTGTTCCTCATATTCCCTGTTGATTGCGGTACGGTACCCTTTCCAGCATGTGAAAAGCCAAGCGAAAGATAACACAAGGAAGCTTGTTGCCTTCATGAAATTTTCTGCATAAAAGATACTCGCTAAAGAGAGGAGTCCGCTGATAAACACACTGTACACATAAATCCTCCCAAGAAAACGATGTATCCTTGGGTTCTTTAGGCGAATTCGGTCGACAAATTGGAAAAAACCAGTGAGAAGAGCAATGAAAGCAGCAACGATATGAGCAACTAATAAAGGATAGTGAATAGTGCCTGGAATAATCGTTATTCGACTGTTTGCAGGATCTAATGTTAAATAGGGAAATAGAAATGGAACGATAACCAATAGAGATACAAGAAATAATACCCACCAAATTTTAGGGATTTTCATACCTTCTTCCCCCCTAGATTATGAGAATGTTTTACGGTGGAGAGAGAGCCCCAGGAGAGAAACAAGGCAATAACAGGATGAAGCGCAGAGAGGATTCCTAAGTGAGAGGAATAAATAACGGTAAGGAACTGCGCAACGATCATTAGGTATAATCCGAGACAAATCCAACGAAGATGTACGGGCAGCTTTCCAAGGAAAGAGAGAACCAACATGCCGACTGGAATCCATGCAAAATAGTGAGCCAGGGTTCTATGCAGTTCCCAATGTTCTCCGTTGACGAATAGCCCAAGACCTGCCAGTGATACCTGAACAATAATGAAAGCAAAAAATACCCACGCGAGGACAATAAACATGTACCTCCATATTTTCACACGAGGAGGGGGAAGGGGAATCTTCTCATTCATCTCAAGCATGTAAAAACCTCTCCCATCTGAATAATTTGTATTACCCCCATCCTAAACGCGAGTTCAAAACAAACCCTAAACGATTTCTAAAAAAAGGATAAAATCTGAACCTCATAACGAATTATGTACACATGCATAAAAAAACAAAGACCAACATAGTAAATATCGCCGGTCTTTGACTCATAATCAGTTATTAATTGGGCTCTAACACAAAGTAATACGGTTTGGAGAGGAGATTGTGCAAATGATCGCGTACTTCCACGTTAGGCAGTCGGTTTAATGATTCGCTAATTTCTCGGTTCATGTCGGCGTACTGGATTTCATACTGCTCTTCCAGGCCCACTTTTTGTTTCTCCTCGTGAATGACGCTAGCCAAACGCTTCGCTATCCCAAATAGCTCTTGATTGGTCTCACCATAACCAGGTTCATTAGCGTTTGCCAAATATCCGCGCATTTCTGCCAATCGAGACAGGGTATCACGCCAGTTCCATACTTGAATATTTTTTTCTCTTGTTTGAGAGCATATCTCAACAAAAGGATTTTTCGATAACAAATCTTCTAATGTACTCCATGAATCTGGTCGCAGGGATTCTTCGAGTTTTTGAAGGCAGTACGCATCAGGAGAGAGTAACTCTACCACTTCACGAAACGCTGGAATCGAGTTTCGTTGATAGCTTTTGATTCCCCACAAGCTATGTACCTGCAATGCCGTAGCAAATGACTTGCAGTGAGTATCGAGTTCTTGTAATTGTTCCTCATCTAGCTTATGACTAGCAAGAATCCTCGCTTTTACCTCATTATCAGGGATGTTTTCATTCGCTTCGCCTAATTGCATGTTTCTTTTGATGTACGTTCGAACCGTGTCTTTTGGTATCAATCTATCCTCTAGAGCGCCGAGAATTCCAAATCGATAAGAGATAAACTCCTCGAATCCTTTACTACTTCCGAATCCATCATCAATGGCATGCAAATCTGGTTGCACTTCCATCATTTCAGCGAGCACCTGCTCCTCAAGTCCATAAATGCATGCTTCGATATGTGTCCAGTAGCTTCTGCATTCGTCTTCGCTCCCCAGTACACGTTGATAGACATCATGGAAGAAGAGGATATGAGCAATTTCGTGGAAGTAATTTTGAAAAGGAAACTTGATGTGACTTCCTTCCAAATACGATCCTGCATTTTGATAGATCCGTCCATGTTCTGGTCGGAATAACGTTGGTAGCGTCGAGTGTAAATCTAAGTATAATCCAATCCCTTCATTGTAACTATGTGCCCAAACAGCTAAATAGGTTGGGCTTAACAACAAAGCGATGGAGTGATTGGTAATTTGAACGGGCAAATTGAAATAGCCGCCGTTTATTTGAGGCTGCAAGCTTAACCAGGTCATCCCAACTGCTAGAGCCTGATATAAAGGAAATTCACCATCCGCTGCTGCCTCTCTACAATAACGTTGAAATTGACGTATATCGCTTACAATTCCATGGTTGTTAAAACCGTAGTTACCCTCGAATTGCTCAAGTCCCTCAATGAAATCCTCTGGTGATACCGTTAAAAATACGTTAATTCCATCCACCCAAAGATCGGAACCGATCTCTGATTCTAGCCATGCGTCTGCGTCCTCGGCAAGCTCTCTCAACTGATGATATCTTTCCAACAAATGCGCTTGATTCATAAACTGCACCATCCCGTCATGTTTGCTTACTGCCTGGAAAGTGAGAACTTTATGCAAAAAATTCAAGAGCACACGAGGTGCTCTTGAACAATTGATTACATTCTACATGCAATTGTTAAAATTGGAAGAGGAAGCAATTTCATTTCTTGAACGTTTTGATTATTAGAAAGTTGTGCTTTCACTACCTTTTTCATGGGCAATCCCGTCCTTCCTAGTTTTTATAATTTTATGGAAATCACGAATGCTTTTTGATTCTCTTACAAGCACACATCAACAACTACACGCCATTTCAGCGCTTTCATTTCTTGCACTTGTTTGTTCTTGTTTACTGCTACTTTTACGACCTTTTTCATGAGTCTATACCTCCTTTCCATGAAAGTGGAATTATATGACCTCTCTATCAACAAAAGGCTTAATTGTAATTATAAGGAAAATTGACAATTCATTTCAAGTTAAGAAAAATAAATATTTTCTGAAATATATAAATTTTGTTAATGGAGGCTTATTCCAGGGAAGGTACTTCCTGCTGCGACAATAGGGGTGCTTGTAGTAAACTGTATCAGGGGTGTAAGCTTGATTTCTGGCAACTTGGAGTAACTAAGCCCATAGCGATTGGAGTGGCTTTCTCTTGCAAGCGGAGCGGTACTTTGAGTTATGTATGTTTGAAAAGAATGTTTATTTAGAGTATAGTATCAGAATGAATAAATGAGGGTTGGGTAAGCAACCATTTGAATGAACATTTATGAATGAGAGATAGAGAACAATTAGGAGGATTGTTGTGTCACAGAAAGCGCCATTTTCTTTTGTAGTTACGATAGGATTCATGTTATTTGCTTTGTTTTTTGGAGCGGGTAATTTAATTTTTCCGCCCATGCTTGGCCAATTAGCAGGAACAAATGTATGGATAGCCAATGCAGGTTTTTTAGTTACAGGGGTCGGGTTACCTTTGTTAGCGATCACAGCCTTTGTTTATTCGGGAAAAGACGACTTGCGCTCTTTAGCCAGTCGCGTGCATCCCGTATTCGGAATGGTATTCACGATTGTTCTATATCTAGCAATCGGTCCGTTTTTTGCGATACCGAGATCAGGCAATGTATCGTTTGATATTGGGGTAAAGCCTTTCCTATCAGAACAGGCAGGTCCGGCACCGCTGATTCTATTTACCATCCTGTTTTTCGCAATTGCCTGCTTCTTATCGCTCAATCCTATGAAAATTATCCATGTAGTCGGAAAAATCTTAACTCCAATTAAATTAACGTTTATTGGAATTATTGCAGTAACGGCTATTATTTATCCAATTGGAGCCCTTCAAGCCCCGCAAGCAGATTACACATCCCAAGTATTTTTCAAGGGTTTTCAAGAAGGGTATTTAACATTGGATGCGCTTGTAGCTTTTGTTTTTGGAATGATCATCGTGAATGCGATTAAAGAAAAGGGAGTTACTGCCAAAAAACAAATTTTGGCTGCGTGCGCAAAAGCAACGATGATAGCTGGTTTACTTCTCGCACTTTTCTATACCGCACTTTCCTTTATGGGTGCTTCTAGTGTAGAAAAGTTGGGCCACTTAGAAAATGGTGCTGAAGTTTTGGCGAAAGTTTCGAATTACTACTTTGGTTCTTATGGTGCCATTTTATTGGGATTAATGATTACAGTGGCATGTCTAACTACTAGTGTAGGACTTATTACAGCCTGCTCTTCATTTTTTCATGCATGGTTTCCGAAGATCTCTTACAAAAAATTCGCGGTTATTTTGTCTGTTTTCAGTACACTCGTTGCCAATATTGGATTAACGCAACTCATTAAGGTCTCCGTTCCGATCTTAATGACCATGTATCCGATTGCGATCTCGTTACTCTTCTTGACGTTTCTGCACAAAGCATTCAATGGCAGACCAGAAGTGTATCAAGGAAGTTTACTTTTCACTTTTCTGATTAGTCTGTTTGATGGCTTAAAGGCTGCTGGACTCGAAAACAGTGTTGTCCATCATTATTTTGCTCAGTACCTACCACTGTATGACGTAGGTTTGGGCTGGCTGCTGCCTTCTCTTATAGGCGGGGTATGCGGATACATGATCAGTGTATTCCGGAAGAATACGTACCACGTTCAAAAACAAAAAGAGGCATGAAAATAACTTACAAACCCGTCTCTTACCATATAGGAGACGGGTTTTGTTCATAAGTCAATCAGCATCGAGTGAGAGTTAAAAATATTTTTATTTTTCTAAAGTTTACAGATTGGAATTACCCATTTTATGTTATTCTATTTTTTGCGATGGATGTCATATATATGGGGTGCATAGGGTGAAAGGGCACACGGCAGAGAAAGAACGGACGATTTTTGATCATACTGGAAATAGGATCAAGACAGAAGATCGAGAGATTCGAATTCTTGCTAAGTATGAGGAACCACTGGTTGTCGTGTTAGGAAATGTGCTTAGTGATAGCGAATGCGATGAGCTAATCGAACATTCCAGAGAACGATTGCACCGTTCAAAAATAGGCGAAGATCGTTCAGTCAATTCTATTCGAACGAGCAGCGGGGTGTTCTGCGAGCAGACGGAGACGATTACAAGAATCGAGAAGCGTATCTCCCAAATCATGAACATTCCGATTGAGCATGGTGATGGCTTGCAAGTTCTACGATATACCCCTGGCCAAGAATATAAACCCCATTATGATTTCTTTGCAGAAACGAGTCGAGCAAGTACGAACAATCGCATTAGTACGCTCGTAATGTATTTGAATGATGTGGAGCAGGGCGGAGGAACGGTGTTCCCTTTGCTTAATTTATCTGTTTTCCCTACCAAAGGCATGGCTGTCTACTTTGAATATTTTTATAGCAATCAAGAATTAAACGAGTTCACTTTGCATGCTGGGACACAAGTGATCCATGGGGAAAAGTGGGTCGCAACGATGTGGATGAGAAGACAAAGCTTTCGGGTTTCCTAGATAATGATGTACTAAAACTACCACCTGACAAAGGTGGCTTTTTTATGTCCAAATGCCAAGAGTTGGCAGT
This sequence comes from Brevibacillus sp. AG, assembly GCF_028369215.1. Lineage (NCBI taxonomy): Bacteria > Bacillati > Bacillota > Bacilli > Caryophanales > Paenibacillaceae > Brevibacillus > Brevibacillus sp. AG. Next base: position 13,467 of record NZ_JAQMYO010000019.1, read on the forward strand.
TTGAACCATCTTATGTACTTGAAATGAATATTATCAAGTGTTAGACTGTTTTTTATTTATTGCATAAGCTACATGCAAAATATAAGGGGGCATCCAATGCCTGTCTTACAAAAAAAAGCAAACCACTCGAAAAAGATTAGCCTCGTGACACTATTAACAGGACTAGTCTCTTTATCCGTTGTTCTGACTGTTACCATTCTCCTTATCTCATTCTATCAGTCCAAAAAACAGGCACTGATTCACACCACGTTGACCTTGAATCACACAAGTGCAACCAAAATGAGCCACACCATAGACTCTTTGATAAAATCCATGCGCAGTAGCTTACAGTATTCGGCGAGCATCTTTTCCAATAGGAACGAGATGAATGCAGATGAGGTATATTCAAAGCTTGAATTGATCCGCCGTACAAACAACTATTTTAATTCGGTTACCGTGATAGATGAAACCGGGTCGGTTCGAAGTGTGTCTCCCGGATATATTGGTACCGTAGGAAGCTATATTAAAACGGAAACAGCGAAATCGGCATTGGCTTTACAAAAGCCATACATTTCTAAGCCTTACGTAACTGCAAACACCAAGCGACTCATCGTACTGATGAGCGAGCCCATATTTGATAAGGACGGGCTCTACCGGGGGTTTATCGGGGGAACGATTTATCTTCATGAAGATAACATATTGAATGCGATCTTAGGGAGCAACCCAACAGATGAACTAGGTTCATCTTTCTACATCGTAGGATCTGATGGTCATTTGTTGTTCCATCGTGATGCAAGCCGGATCGGAGAGGATATCAGTGCGAATCCAGCTGTGCACAAGCTCATTCAAGGACAAAGTGGTTATGAACAGATCGTCAACTTGAGGGGACAGACGGAATTGGCCGCTTACGTGAAGGTTCCAGAGAATGACTGGGGTGTCATTGTTGTGTCCCCTATCAGTGTTGTTTATGAACAAATAAATCGTGATATTCAATTCGTTTTGTTGTATACGCTGCCTCCCTTTCTACTATTAATGCTAGTTGTGATTGGGCTTGCGCGCAAAGTAGCAAGACCTTTCGTTTCCCTGGCCGATCTTGTGAGCAAGGCAGGTAGAGAAGAGGTGGAGTTCTCGGAAGGTAAACAGCATTGGAATCGAGAGGCTGAGCTGTTAACTCGAGCCATTCGCTTTACATTAAACGATATCAAAAAACAGACAGATCAGTTGGCTCATGATGCGCGAACAGATCCGTTGACAGGGCTAACAAACCGAAGAACGCTCGAGGAAACCATGCAAAAATGGATGATGGAGCAAATCCCCTTTTCTCTTATTATGATGGACCTTGATCGATTTAAATCCATTAATGATACGTATGGTCATCAGTCTGGAGATGAGGTGTTGAAACATTTTGCGAAAATGATTTCTTCATCACTTCGGCCCGAAGATGTGAGCAGTCGCTTTGGCGGTGAGGAATTTGTTGTCCTTGTTTCCCATGCTGGCTTGGAGGAGGCCTATCAGGTGGCCGAACGAATACGCCATACCTTAGAAACAAGTACAAATCCAATCGGGCAGCCGCTAACCGTGTCACAAGGCATTGCCCACTATCCTTCCCATGCTGTTTCTGCTGAAGATCTGATGCATGTAGCTGACGAGGCCATGTACAAGGCGAAGAGATCGGGTAGGAACCAAACAATGATAGCGGAAGTGGAGTAATCTATGTGAGGAGCGAAGAGGCGAGAGAGCGCCTCTTTCTTTTTGAAAAAAAAATCACTTGTTCGGTGCTAAAAAAGTAAATTCAGAGATATATTATCTCGCGATTTACATATGCATGTAACAAATGGATAATTAAGGAAACTTCTGGTTCGAAATTGTGAAGCACATGATTCTTGTATCTCACTTTGGAAGAGGGGGATTCATATGGAGAATGTTGTCACAGGGGAACAGTATGAGAGGGCACAACGCTTGCATCCTGCCAATTATTACGACGCAGTATTCAATGCTTTTGTCAGGCCAAACTGGATCAGTGGGAATCGGTTCTGGTACATCCGAGAAATCCGTTTGGAAAAGGGGACTGGCAGGCAATATGTGATCGTGGATGCTGAACAGAATACGAGTCAGCCAGCATTCGATCACGCACGATTAGCTGTCTGTTTGTCAAGAAGGGCAGGAGAAACGTATAGCGCAGAAACATTGCCACTCGGGGAACTTTTATTTACCGAGAATGGATCGTCATTCCAGTTTAAGGTGGGCGGTACTGTCTGGAACTGTGATTTACAGGAATACAGCTGCAAGCCGATAGATCATATGGATAAGCCGTCGATGGATGAACTGCCGTCTCCAGATGGAAAGTGGGTGGCGTTCGTATATGATCACAACTTGTATGTTCGGTCACTCGAGACCGGAAAGCGTTTCAGGCTAACTCGCGACGGCAAGGCTTACTATGATTACGGAACCCAACCTGAATGTCGGCTCTCGACGGTGGGGGAGCGATTGAATAACATAAAGCTTCCTCCAGTAGCGATTTGGTCACCCGATTCCAAGATGCTGTTGACCCATCGGCTTGATCAAAGAAAGGTGCGCGATTTGTATCTGATTCAATCGGTTCCGAAAGGCGAAGAAGTCAGACCGGTACTCCACTCGTACCGTTATCCACTAGTTGGCGATCCACACGTACCGTTGGCAGAGCTGGTCGTCTGTGATTTGGAAAGGCGAACCACAGTTAAGATTGAAAGCGAGCCTTTACTGGCATGTCCAGTCTCACCCCTCACTCCGGGGATGCAAATGGCCGGATGGTCAGCCGACAGTAAACAGGTATATTTTGCCCGGATGTCCCGTGATGCTCGCTCTGTCGATTTTTCCGTGGCTGATCCTTGCTCCGGTGAGGTTTGCACACTACTCCGGGAACAAAGCGATACGTTTTTGAATCAAGACCTGCATAATCTCGGAGAAACTAATCCGAATATTCGGTTATTGACTGATGGTTCGTTCATCTGGCACTCAGAGCGTGATGGGTGGAGCCACCTCTACCATTGCGATGGCAAAACGGGGGAAATTCGCAATCCGATCACATCGGGTTCCTGGACGGTACGAAAATTGATGGCAGTGGACGAGCAGCAGGGATGGGTGTATATCACTGGAGGGGGGCTAGAAGAGGGGCGCGATCCTTATTATCAACACCTGTATCGCGTTCGTCTGGATGGAACGGATCTGTCGTTGCTGACGCCAGAAGATGCAGAGCATGATGTTGTGTTTTCTCCCAATCTGAAGTATTTCGTCGATACGTTTTCGCGAGTTGATTTGCCGCCTGTTTCTGTTCTCCGCTCGATAGATGGCACCCTGATTCGCGAATTGGAGCACGCTGATGTAGAAATGCTGCTCGAGATGGGGTACCAATTTCCAGAAAGGATTACCGTTAAAGCACGAGACGGTGTGACCGATCTTTATGGGGTGATGCTGCGTCCATTCCCGTTTGATCCTTCACGCAAGTATCCGGTCGTCGATTACATTTACGGGGGACCACAGATCATCAATACGCCGAAAGCTTTCGCGCTCGATCCTGGTCGAAGCCATGACCCGCTGGGTGGTGGACAATCTTTGGCGCAGTTGGGTTTTATCGTATTGATCCTAGATGGAATGGGGACACCTTATCGTTCCAAATGGTTCCATGATATCTCGAACGGAAAATTGGAGGAAGCAGGAGGTTTGCTTGACCATGTGACTGCGGTAAGGCAATTGGCTGAGCGCTACCCGTATGTGGATGTTGATCGGGTAGGCATTTGGGGCTCGTCAGGGGGAGGCTACGCTTCAACAAGGGCCATGCTCTCATTTCCAGCGTTTTACAAAGCTGCGGTTTCCGCGTGTGGTAATCATGATCAACGGCTGTATATAGCAGCATGGGCGGAACGCTATCAAGGTCTGTATGACCCGGACTTGTACAAGGATCAAGACAATGCACGTCTGGCAGCCAATCTGACAGGAAAGCTCTTACTGGTGAGCGGAGATATGGATGAAAATGTGCATCCTTCCCAAACGATTCGGATGGCGAATGCGCTGATTAAAGCGGATAAAGATTTTGATATGCTGCTATTGCCCAACCGACATCACGGCTTTTCTTTGGAACCGTACTTTATTCGCAGAAAGTGGGATTATTTTGTACGGCACTTAATGAGAGCAGAGCCTCCGTGGGGGAATCAAATAGCCAGCAAAAAGGCCATTGATAAAGAGCCGATAGAGAAATAGTGTGTGTGGGAAAGAAAACGGTGAACTGCGAAGAGGAGCCCTAAGAAGAGCTCCTCTTTTCATTTTTTATTAAAACTATGGAGTGTTTTTCCGAGGAGAAGGCAGTCGCTATTTTACCTCGCGAAAACTTGCACTGACCTTTTGCAGTTCTTGTTTGAGCGAATCAAACCTTTTCTGCTCAGTCCAAGCCATGATTTGATAAAAATGCGTAGGCGTTTCGAACACTGTCACAATATACGCGATTTTGACGCCGTCTCCTTCCCCTTTGGCATTGAATTGGATGGCGACCTGGTTATTTACTACGGTACGAATCGGTTTATCAACGGATACATTTTCTACTGAATCTTCAATGTTTGCTTCAACGAAGTCTGCATAGTCCTGAAGTGTGAATGAACTGTCGAGATTCTGTTTGGCATCTGATAGTATGAGTAAATACTTTTCGCTGATTCGATTGGAGATGGCTATATCAGCCTCATCATGAAGGGCTGAATCCTTGCTCCAATTGGAAGGGGCTGTTATTTGAAGCTTTTTATCCTTGCTATAGAAAATTTCTTCGGTAGGCGTTTTTGATGCGAGATCGATTATCCCAAAAATCATACTAATGATGGATAAAACAGCTACGCTGGAGAAGACAACAGCGAGTACGGTTGTTTGCTTTTTGCTGACGTTGTTCAGATCCTTCACCTTAACGACGTATGTATTCGCTGCTAGATCGCCTAACCGTTGTCTTTTGTCGGAAGCCAACACACTGATACCGGCAGGCAACCCGCCTAGAAGAAACGCATTTGCTTCGAATAGACGAATGAGGGAACGGATGAATGATTTCCATAACCCCGGCGGCCGTCCTTCTGCATTGACAGCAATGATGCGAAAAGTAAATTTTCCGATCGTATATCCGGTAAGTCCTTCTAACAGTACATAATAAGAACATAGGATAATGGCGGCTAGGATGAAGAAGTAAAGTGCGTTGGCGTCTTTAGCAATGGAAATCCCAAGGGAGAGGAGTCCAAGTAGAAAACAAGCGAGAAGAATATGATCCAGAATATGGGCTCCCCATCTCGTGAAAAAAATCGTCGCCCTGTCGTACGATTTCGATAAATCCCCCATGTTTTTTGGTGGCTCTTGCTGGACAAGAGGAGAAAATTCTGTCGGTACCGATGATGATGACGGTTGTTGCTCCAATTTTGTGCACCTCCTAAAAAAATGTAAACATATTACATTTAACCACTTTGAAAATTGTATTGTCAATTGTAGACGATTAGAATGGGAATTGATGAGGTAGGTGCTGCCAGCCCATTCCGGTGAGAGGAGAATAGCAGATGGAAATCCACCAAATACCCGAGCAATTGCCATTGGTCAAACGTTCAAAAGACCTCTGGAGCTCTTTTGCATACAGCAAATGTAAGGATGCTTATGGTTATGACAAGAACGGGCTGAAAAGATACGCGCTGATCATTCAGCTTCAATACGATCAGACTGTGACAGAAGCAGACAAGGAATTCCTGCACTATTTGATGAGCCAAGAGATTGAGATGCATAAGTCCCATCCGTATCAGGGATTCCATGAATCGATGGACATCGTAGCTTATTTGTTGGCGAAGTTTAAGGATGTCAACCATATCCGACTGTTTGAGCAGGCAAAATTAAGCAATTTTGATACCTACTATGGTTTTGATACCGAGTATATCATTTCGGCGGGGATTGAAGAGGCGATCACGTATATCGAAGAGAACGATCTGTACCGAATCAGCTCTTTCTTTCAGAATAAGAAAGAGGAGCTGGAAACGATGTATACGGCTGAACATATGGAACGATGGTTTCAAGCCAAGGCAAGGAATTATCCCGCCAATCTAGAGGATGACTCCTTGATTACGTTAATGGACAGAGCAATCGATTTTGGTAACAGGGAAGAAGCCAGAAAATTACTGGAGAAGCTGGAGGAGCAGCTAGGCTCTGACAAAAGGAATTATTCTCTGCTGTATCATCGTGCAAAGGAATTGGAAGAGTACGACAAAGCGCTTCACTATCTCACACAGGATCTCCCGGAACAAGAAGATTCGTTTGACAAAGTATTTCTTTGGTTAAAAATGGCCGAAATCCATTTGCTCAAGCAGGACTGGGTCCAGGCTTTTGCCAGCGTTAAGCAGTGCGAACCAGAGCTCAAGCTCTTTTCTTCCTGGAGGAGTGCCGGTTTGGGCAGAAGTTTGAGCGAGACCTTGTTGGATATCAGCTTGAAGGCAAAGGATAGCGACGAGGTTTTGGCTAGAGAAGCGTACCGCTGGGCCGACCAGATATTGAAATCGACTAACAACTACAGCAGTAATGTTTTGAAAAAGGCGCATCAGTGTGCCAAGGTGCTGCAACTCAAACAGGATAAAAGGCTGTACAGTAAAAAAGTCGCGATAGAAGCCAGACGAATCAACAGAATGCTTCGATGACAAAGTAAACCCGACATTTGTAACGGTCGGGTTTTTCTCTGTTTGGAAGCGACGTTCATAAAAAAAATATCCACTCAGAGATCACTTTGCTGTATCTTTAATCTGAGCAATATTTCCTATCTTTATATAGACTCTTTTTCCCCGTTAGCCAACCTCATTGCGCTTCAGGTCATCGATAGTAAGGCTACTTTCCATGTTTCCTTCATGAATGTCATTTTACTTCTAGGCAGGAGATGCGTATGGATTTAATAACGTACAGTCCACTTATCGCAACCAAGCTTCATGTTCCGAAGTATGGTTCGGACTTGTTGCTTCGGCATCAAATATTGAAAGAAATCGATGACGCGGGCGCTGCAAGATTGATTCTCGTGTGCGCGCCAGCCGGTTTCGGTAAAACGACAGCAGTCAGTCAATGGACGCAAAATTCAGGCAAACCGACCGGTTGGATCTCCCTGGATGAATCCGATAATGATCCCGTGCGCTTTTGGCGATATTTTGCTAGGGCGATTGATAGGGCACAGGAAGGCTTGGGCAAAGAAGCCTCCTCGGTACTTCATCCACAGTACACGGCTTCTGCTGAGCAGTTGATGTCCGTGTTACTCGAAGAAATTGCGGGATTTGAACGTGATTTTTATCTGGTATTGGACGATTACCATCTCATTAAGGAGCCTTCCATTCATGAAGGACTGCAGACACTGATCCAGCATGCTTCCTTATATATGCATGTCGTTCTAATTACGCGGGAGGAACCTCCTTTTGCCCTACACCGTCTACGCGTTCGGAAACAGTTGAAGCAACTGGGCTCTGACACTCTACGGTTCAATGAGGAGGAGTGTCGACGCTTATTCCATGAGCAGCTGGGTCTGAGTCTGTCGGAACAAGATATTGGCATGCTAAGCAAACGAACGGAGGGATGGGTGGCCGGTTTGCAGTTAGCAGCCTTGTCCATGCAAGGAAAGCCCGAAGCGTCTAAGGTCATTCATCAATTTTCCGGTAATGACAAGTATGTCGGGGAATATTTGTCGGAAGAAGTATTGAAACGACTTCCAGAAAAGGTGCAGAAGTTTTTGTTGAAAACGTCCATACTGCCGCGTCTGACAGGCGATCTATGCGCAGCCGTTACGGGAGAGTCGGATGCTCACGACATCCTTCGCATGCTGGAGAGAACGAATTCATTTGTCATCGCACTGGATGGCGTAAATGAGTGGTATCGTTATCACCATTTGTTCGCAGAACTTCTGCTTTCCCATGTAAGAAAAACCTATAACGAATTGCTTCCTGCCCTACATATCTCTGCAAGCTGTTGGTTTGAAAGTCACGGGTGGATCATGGAGGCGACTGAGCATGCGTTTCTCGGAAAAGATTGGACCCGAGCGAGCCGTTTGATCGTTGCACATGCGCCGTGGATGTTGAAACAGTACGAAAATATAACATTGCGCAGATGGATGAAATACTTTGAGAAGTCTTGGTTGGAATGCAACCCTGAGCTGTGCATTGCTTTTGCTTGGCTGCATGCTGTATCCAACGAAATTGATCAGGCGGAAATCCTCCTTCAATTGGCTGACGAAGCAACACGGACCAATCATGGGAGCTTTGACGACTGTCGAGTAGAAATGTGTGTGCTTCGGGGATATATCGAAGTGATGCGGGGAAATGTAGATCTTTCCCTCAAATATATGGAAGAATCAGTTCAAATGAAGCCAAAATTCAGCCGCTACTTCATCGTCGGCATAGAGCTGAATTCAGATGAGCCGTACGTGCTGCGTAGTCGTGTGGCCTTGAGCGGGTATTTGTCCAACGTGAATGAATACTATCCAAAACTACGGGCGATCTGGAAGCACAGTGGTCTTGGCATATTAGCCTACGGTTCCATCGTGATGGCTGAGCTCTATTATGAGAAAAATGATTTTGAGCAGTTAAAATATTTCGTACCGCGAGCAATCCAGTTAGGCACCATCTCCTTGAATTTTGGCGTATTGGTCCCCGTGTATCTGACTTTGGCCCGATGGAGAAAAGCAGAGCGTCGTCACGAAGAGATGTGGCTGGCCATGGAGGAAATCACATTGCTATGCCGCCAGCACGATGCGCCTCCCCATTGGATGTCTTTTGTAGAAACATTCCGCGTCCGATTATGGATCGAAGAAAATCGACGGGAAGAAATAGAAAAATGGGCCGAGCCCTATACGAAAATGAATGTCGATATTGTCGCTTCCCGACATGAATTTGAGCGAATGACGTTGGCCCGGGTATACATCTATTTAAAAAACGACAGTGCAGCCATCATGCTACTAACCAGCTTAAAGCACGAAGCGGAAATAAAGGATCGGCTCGGGAGTAGGATTGAAGCCTTTCTTCTGCTCAGCCAAGCTTACATGATCCAAAAACAGCATCATGAAGCAATGGCGTGTATGCGCATGGCGGTAACGTTAGCCGCGCCAGAAGACTATGTACGCACTTTTTTGGATGAAGGCCCTGGCGTTGCCAAAATGCTCTATTCGCTCTATAAAAGCAAAAACGTATCCAAGCAAGAGATGACTTATCTTTCGATGCTGCTCAAAAGTGTAGAGAAGGAATTTCCTACGCTTGATATTCAAATCCGGGTATCCCCTGCATTGGAAAAATTGACGGAAAGAGAGTCGGAAGTACTGGCACTGATCGGTGAAGGGTTATCCAACTCGGAGATTGCGGACAAGCTGCATCTCACACTGGGGACGGTAAAAGGGCATGTGCATCAAGTTTTTAGCAAGCTCCAGGTGAAAAATCGGGCACAAGCCATCGTCAGATTAAGAGAAAGTGAGATCGACCATTAGAATCACCCCGCCTATACGGAGGCCACTGAAAAAGTCCACTCTTTCAGTGGCCTCAGCCATTTTCGGGTGTTTGTTTTCTTTACAAATCCATCTCATGTACACACAACGGTCACATCAGCCATCTATACTCATCTTGTAAAACCAAGGTTGGCGGTCATCGGAATGGCGACGGTGAGATATGGATTCGTAAGTTTCACAATAAACTGGTAATCTATGCAATAAATGCACAACCACGAGTAAGGAGTGCGGAAATGAAACGGAAAGTGTTACTCGTAGAGGACGACGAGCTCATACGTGAATTTGTATCGGATTATTTTAAAAAAGAAGCTTGGGAAGTGTACGAAGCGCAGCACGGTAAAATGGCGATGGAACTTTTCGCTCTGCACCCTGTCGATTTAGTTGTGCTAGATATTATGATGCCCGAGATGGATGGCTGGTCGGTGTGCAGAAAAATCCGCCAACAATCCGACATTCCCATCATGATCATTACAGCAAGAGTAGACGATGATGACCAGTTGATGGGTTTCGAGCTTGGCGCGGACGAATACGTCACCAAACCGTTTAGCCCAAAAGTATTAGTGGCCCGTGCCAAAGCTCTGATGAAAAGGGCAGAGGGGAGCATCGGGAGGGGAGATGATATCGCTCAGTTTGGAGCATTGACGGTAAACAAACGAGCTCACACCGTTACGATTGCAGGCGTCCCGATTTCATTGACACCAAAAGAGTATGAGCTGCTTCTGTTCTTCATTAAGCATGAAGGGACGGTCTTGTCCCGAGATAGCATTTTGAATGGGGTTTGGGGGATGGACTACTTTGGCGACCATCGCACCGTTGATACCCACGTGAAAAAACTGCGTGCCAAGCTGGATACAGAGCAGCATCTGATTCAGACGATGATCCGTTTTGGATATAAGTTTGAGGCAAAACGATGAAACGCCTTCGACTAAACGTTGTGACAAAATTATTTGCCGCCACTTTTGTTTTTGTCTTTTTGCTCTACGCTTTGATTTTGATAGGGGAAAAGATTTTCTTTGAGCGCTTTTATTTAAATACGAAAGTAAGCGAGGTCTCGCAAGCAATGGTATCTTTTCCAGATGAGTACGCCCAACTCCCTCCCGACAAGCACAAGCTGGATAAGCTGGTGGGTACATTGATGAATCGCACAGATGCCAGCATCGCGATCGTAGATGAGCAGCTCAGGCAATTGAATCTCACCCCCTATTTTCTAGAAATAAAAGTAGCAAATAAAAATCAAGTGATTACCTTACCGCTAAAAGAAATGCAAAGCACCGATCTCCCTGAAGGACTCCGTGTTGGAGATACGATTACCATCGACGGAATCTATATGGATGAGAACGATACGATCATGAAGCCGATACGGATTGCAAGGCAAAGTCCATCCACAAATGTATCCGAGAATGGACTAACCCGGGTCACGGCTGTTATTTCTGAACTCATGCTGCCTAGTCAGCAGCGGGCACATAACCCTTTTTATCAGGATTCTCTCGTAGCGGATCAAATAGGACCATGGCTGGAGCAGCAATACGACGAGATTACACAGATGAAAAGCGGATCATTCATCCAGCGGAAGTGGACTGATCCGTGGAGTGGTGTAAACTATGCCATCGTGATTCATCGGTTCTCCTATCAGGGCGGGGCGAGTTTCATACTGGCGGTGACGACGTTGCAACCAGTGAGCGATGCGGTAAGTATGCTGACCAGCTATTCCCTATACGCGACGCCAGTCATCCTCGTCATCTTATTGCTGCTGTCCTTTGTCTTTTCGAAGATTATCACGAAACCATTAGTTACGCTGAATCATTCCGCTTCACGTATGGCTAATCTGGACTTCACAGAACATGCTTCGATTCATTCTCAGGATGAATTCGGTGAGCTCTCTCGCCATCTGAATACGTTAGCTGGCAAGCTAGATCAGACATTAAAAGACCTGACGAATGCCAACGTCACTCTTCGCGAGGATCTAGAGCATAAGGAAAAAATGGAGCAGCTTCGCAAAGAATTGATTGCAAACATCTCTCATGAACTCAAGACCCCGCTTGGCATTGTGAAGGGCTTTGCGGAAGGGTTAAAAGATGACGTCGCACATGAAAAGCGGGAGCGATACATGGACGTCATTTTAAGCGAAGTCGACAAGATGAACGAGCTCATTATGGATATGCTGGAGTTGTCCAAATTCGAAGCCAAAGCCATTTTGCTTCGTAGACAATCGTTTCCCGTATCGGAAGTAATAGATCGTGTAGCCGCTTCCTTTCAACTACAGCTGGCAAACAAGCAGGTACGACTATGTCTCACCTTACCTGAAGAGAACAACGTATGGGCAGATCCAAGACGTATCGAGCAAGTGATCGTGAATTTGCTCGGCAATGCAGTCCGGCACGCCAATCCATCAAGTGAGATTCGGATTACGGGGGCCCGCGAGCGGGAGTGCATCCGGTTTCGAATCGAAAATGAAGGAGCGCACATCCCAGACGATCAACTCACGCGGATATGGGAGCAATTTTATCGAGTAGATAGCTCTCGCTGGCGGAAATCTGGCGGCACGGGTCTCGGATTGGCGATCTGTAAACATATTCTCGATCTGCATGGCAGTGATTATGGTGCGGAAAATACCGTGAATGGAGTCGCTTTTTCCTTCACGTTGGTTGAAAATGAAAACAAAGGTGGAAATGACAATGAATCTGAAAAAGAATAAAATGAAAAGCTTACTGGCTGTATTGGTCCTATCACTCGTTACGAGTGCTTGTGGCACACCGCTTCCTCCAGAATCGAATGCTCAAGTGCCGCCGCAAGTTCCTCAGGAAAACAAAGAAAACAAGGAGAAACAACCGGAGAACGTTGCACAAGACATAGCCGCAGAACAGCAGGAAAAAGAAATTCTCGTCGTGGTCGATCAGGAACCGAAACCCATCGATGGGAATAGCTTCGATTTCTTTATCGAACAGGTACCTGCCGGCTATTCGTTAGCTAGCATGCAGTGGAAGTCTGAGAAAACTGACATCGTAAGCACGATAGAGCAAGCGATCAAAAACGACACAGAAGGTATCCCTGGTGGGAATGGATTTTACATCAGCGGCAATGGACAGTTCACTGGTTTCTTTTACAAGGATGAGTTGAAGGGGGAAAAGGGGAAATTGATTTTGGTCTTTCAAAATGAGCAAGGCAATGAAAAGACATGGGAGAAGGAGCTAACCCTTAAATAGCGCCCGATCAATTGGAACCTCATTTTTGGGGTTCTTTTTATTTTGTTTGGCACATGTTTACGGTGGGGCTTTTTATTGGGAAGAAAATAATCACGAAAAGACATAACTTTAGTTAGTATTTTTTGCAATAGACTGTTGTTACCATATTTTTGTTTCACCTAGATGTTTTGCTAGGGGAGTGTGTCGACAGTAGTGGGAGTTCAAATGAAGAAGGAAGGAGGACAGTGTTATTGATGAAAAGAATGATTGCTCGTTTGTTGGTATTTACTTTGCTGTTTGCAATTGTCCAACCTGTGTTTATTCATGAAAAAGTGAATGCAGCCGGTCTTACAGATGTGATTGGAGTAGAGGCGGACAAGTTCGTGGATGCGTCTGGTGCCTATCCAGAGGGAATGCAGTATGAATTGATTCAGAACGCGTTGATCGTCGGCTATGCGCGAGACTCTGGCGGGGATTATGGGGCTGCGAATGCTGCCCTGCGTTTTGACCTGAGCAGCGTGAAAAGTGAGAAGAAAATTGAGTCTGCTTCCCTGAAAATTTATGTGCATAAGGTAGAATCAACAGGTGGAGATAAGCCCTTTATTGATCTATGGGGCTCGTCTGATGACAGCTGGAACGATGATTCTACGGTGACGATACCGATGCATCAAGAAAGAATCATAGCAAATGAGATGCTTCCCGATAATTTCACAGGGTGGAAATCGTTTGATGTAACCAGCTTTGTTAAGAGCCAGATTCCAGACAAAAAAGCTACCTTTGTTTTAAGAGGACGACAAACAGCGCCGCCAGTACCAATTTTGTATCAGCCTCAAATCGTTTTCTACGACAAAAGAAATAGTAGCTATGCTTCTCAGCTGGAAATCACTTATGCTGCTAACACTCCACCAACCGATATCCTCTTATCGTCCAATTCGATTCCTGAAAACAATCAAATAGGAGCGGTAGTTGGTACGCTGTCGGCAGTAGATCCTGATCAAGGAGATACTGTTACGTTCAGCATTCTAAACAATCCGGTGCCATTTACTGTTGAGGGAAATCAACTGAAGGTAACGGAAAAATTTGATTTTGAAACGAAGTCGACTTACTACGTACCGATAACCGCAACAGACTCGGCTGGCAATTTCTTTACCAAGATGATGACCATCCAGGTGACAGATGTAAATGAACCACCTACGACGGCGACGGTTACCATCAATGGCGGTGCTGCGATTACGAATTCAGCAAATGTGACGCTCACTATGACCCATGATGACCCTGACGCGGCCAAGCCTGAGTACCGTTTGACGAACGTGGAAGGTGGTCCTTGGAGCGAATGGAAGTCGTTTGTGACACCTGTAACGTGGACCCTCACGACAGGAGAAGGGACCAAATCGGTCTTCATGGAGCTGCGTGACGGAACAGGAACTGTCTTGCAAGCGCAGGATAGCATTGTACTGGATACGACGCCTCCGGTAGGGACAATCGAGATCAATAACGGGAACGTAGCCACTTCATCAGAAAAGGTAGAGCTGACCATTCAGGGAAGCGATGTGAACGGCCCGGTAGAACTGATGTTATCGAATGATAACAACTTTACAGGTAGTTGGCTGCCAATCCCAGCCAACAACAAGCTGGAATGGAACTTGGCTAGTGGAGACGGACAAAAAACAGTCTACGCGAAGTTCCGTGATGGTGTAGGGAATCTGTTTACGACATCCGATACCATCGTGTTAGACAAAACGCCGCCTATTGTGACGGGGGTTGCGAATGACAGCTTCTACACGGCGGATGTCACCCCTATCTTCGACGATGGCACAGCAACATTGAATGGTGCTCCTTTTGCCAGCGGGACAAAGGTGAGTGTGGAGGGCAAGTACACGTTGGTTGTGACGGATACAGCGGGGAATACGACGGCGGTAACCTTTACCTTGGATAAAACCGCACCTACTGGAACTCTTGCGATCAATAACGGAGCCACTCATACGAATAACCAGGATGTTACTTTGCAAATTGATGGCACGGACGCTACCAGCAAGGTAAAAATGAAGCTGTCCAACGATAACACCAGCTGGAGTGCTCCAGAGGATGTTGCGACCACCAAGGCTTGGAAGCTAACAACTGGGGATGGACAGAAAACGGTCTATGTACAGTTGATCGACGAAGCGGGCAACACCCATGATTTACAGGCATCGATTACACTCGACACGGTTGCACCTGTTGTCACAGGGGTAGAGAACAACAAGCTGTACAATCAGAGTGTTACGATCAGCTTCAACGAAGGAAAGGCGACCTTGAACGGAAAGCCGATAGCTGACGGAGAAATCGTCAATGAGGATGGAGCCTATACGCTGATTGTCACAGATGAAGCGGGCAATACGACTATCCTTCCATTTTCCATCGATCAAACGAAGCCGTCAGGCAGTCTCAAGATCAATGGTGACGCCAATTATACCCATACACTGGCAACTACATTACAAATTGCCGTTACCGATTTCAGTAATGAACTACAGATGCGTTTTTCCCATGATACGAGTGATCCAGCCAATTGGACTTCCTGGGAAACGCTGACCACGACAAAGGCGTGGACTTTGCCGACTGGGGACGGAACCAAGTCGGTTTACATGGAAGTAAAGGACAAAGCAGGGAATATTGCCAGCTTTACCGATGAGATCACACTCGATATGACCAGCCCTACGGGTGCCTTCGAAATCAATCAAGGTCAGTTGTATACCAACTCGAGCAAGGTTACGTTGAGTGTGGAGTCGGCTGATGCTCATGGTGTGGAAATGCGCTTGTCCAATGACAACCTGACGTGGAGCGATTGGAAAACGGCACCATCAAAAGGCGACGTTCCATGGGAGCTGAGCGGTGTTGATGGAGCCAAAACGGTCTATGTCGAGCTGAGAGATCCAGCCGGAAACCAATTGGCCCTTCAAAAGCAAATCACGCTGGATTCAGCTGGACCAGTCGTCACAGGAGTCGCCCAGAATGGTGTCTATGCGAGCGACGTAACGATTTCCTTCAACGAGGGAACGGCATTACTGAATGGCAGTCCGTTTACGAGCGGTTCTGTCGTCACTGTGGAAGGATCGTATGAGTTGGTCGTCACAGATGAGGCACAAAATCGCACGACGATTCGTTTCACGCTGGATAAAACACCACCGACAGGAACGCTCAGCATCGATAACGGAGCCGAATTTGCGAAAACAGAAGATGTGACGCTACACCTTACTTCCTCAGGGAATACAGACGATATCGAAATGCTGGTCTCTAACGCGGATGACAATTCGGGTACGTGGGAGCGTTTCGCAGAGTCAAAAGCATGGAAGCTGGCTAATGGCAGTACAAACGGCACCAAAACGGTTTATGTCAAGCTGCGGGACAAAGCGGGGAACGTCACAAAGCTAAGCGATACGATTGAGCTAGATGTGGTGGCGCCAACTGGATCTATCACGATTAATAACGGAGACAACTATACCAAGTCTCGTGATGTTACGCTCGCCATAACAGCGAATGACAGTACGAGCGATGTGCAAATCCGCTTCGCCAATGGTGACAACGACTGGAGCGATTGGGAGGCAGTTACTGCGACCAAAGCATGGCAATTGAAGTCCGGTGATGGAACCAAGACTGTCGAAATGCAGATTACGGACAAGGCAGGGCACATCACAACCGTTTCCGATACGATCGAGCTGGATGCAGATGCGCCAGTTGTTACAGGAGTCGAGGACAAAGGCATTTACAAAGATGACGTGACCATCACCTTCAATGAAGGAACCGCGACATTGAATAGTGCTCCGTTCGCAAGTGGCGACCAGGTAACAAGTGAAGGCAAGCATGAACTGCGGGTCGTAGATTCTTCCGGAAACGAAACCAAGATCACGTTTACCTTGGATAAGACAGCACCAACGGGAACGTTCGTCATCAACAATGATGATCGTCTAACTAGCTCCACCAGCGTGAGACTGCATGTTACTGCTACGGACAATTTGGGAGATGTCGACATGCGCATCTCCAATGACCAAGGCAAGTGGAGCAGCTGGGAAAAAGTGACGGGAACAGTGCCGTGGAACTTGACGTATGGCAATGGCACGAAAAAAGTTCTGATCCAGCTTCGCGACCAGGCAGGAAACACCGTCGAACTGGATGATTCCATTGAGCTATATGTGTCGAATCCGCCAACGGGAGAGCCTGTCACCGGAGTTGAGTTGGAGGAAGAGGAGTTAACGCTGCGTGTTGGCGATACAGAAAGCCTTCGTGCCACTGTAAAACCAACGAACGCCACCAACAAACGAGTCAAGTGGGAAAGCAGCGACTCTGAGATCGTCGAGGTAGATAAGGAAGGCAAGATCACGGCTGTAGCTCCTGGGACCGCGACGATTACAGTGACGACCGAGGATGGGAACAAAACCGATTCGGTGGAAGTAACCGTTAAGGAAATAGCCACCTTCCAGTTGGAAACAAACGAACCATCCTTCTGGATGAAGCCAAAGGGAACCACGACCTTACGCCTTTATAAAGTAGAAGGCAAAAAACGCAAAGACATCACGCGAGACAAAAATGTTGAATACGACACGGAAAACGGGTTGGTTACCGTCAAGCAGGGCCGCATTACGGCAGGAAAAGAAGAGGGAGAAGACATCGTTACCGTTCGCTATATGGGCGAAGAACTGGAGATTCCGGTGACGGTTTCTAAGAAAACGATTCGTTCGTTGACGACTTCCTTCAAGGATTTGGTGCTGGAGATCGATGAGGAGAAGCAACTAACTCTGACAGCCGTCTTCAGTGACAAGAACACCGAAGAGGTGACAGAAAAAGCAACTTGGTCCTCAAGCGACGAAGAGGTCATCGAAGTAACAAAAGAGGGAAAAGTGACAGCGCTGGCTGAAGGGAAGGCTGTCATTACTGCGAAATATGGCGGTAAAAAGGTAACCAATCGTGTGCTCGTAGTAGAGGAAAAGAAAGTAAAAGATTTGCGAGTATCGCGCTCTTCGCTGCGCTTGAAGGCAGACAATACTGGAGAGATCGTCCTGTATGCGGTCTATGAAAATAGATACGAGGAGATCGTCACCAAGGATGCCGAATGGACAGTGGAAGATCCTGAGATTGCGACCGTAGAAAATGGTGTTGTGACCGCACTGGAATCTGGTAAAACAACGATTACAGTGGAATACGGCGGCGAGACCATTACGATTAACATTACGGTCTGGTAAATGAAAAGGGGCTGTTCGATCTACTGTGGAGGGCAGCCTCTTTTCCATTCTGTTTTCAAAGGTGAAGAAATATGGAAAACGCATTCATTGCTTTTGTCACTAGCATGATGGTTGGGGCTATTTTCTTTGGAATTTTATGGTGGGAAGGCTCGTGGTTCAGTCTTCGGTTTACGAAGTGGTACTTCGGTATTTTATTTGCAGTCTCGATAGTAGTAGGAGGGTATACCCTTTTTCAAGGGTAATGATATAACGTATCGAGTAAGCAAATTTCTACAAAGAAAAATAGACATGTTCAACCTTCTCAGGTATCGATCAATTTCTACACCAGCCTACCCGAGAAGGTAAACATGTCTATTTTTGTTTGATGATAAACCAATGTCTAGGCTAATATTTGACATAAAATTCAGATATGATATAATGCCCTTAAATGGTAATCTATTACATTTTATACTCTTAATAGGTAATTGTTCTAAAAATTACCCTTTTCTTAGTAGAATCTGAAGCTGCCTTTCCACGATTCGAAAGAACAATTCACCATTCAATTGCAAGGCTTCCCTGCATAGGTGTTTCATACTCAACTGTATTCAAACACTACTCCACTTTTTTCGCGAATTCATAGCAATTCGATTCAGTTACCTTCCCTTTCACATCTCGTTTGTAGCCGCTTTGAACATGCACGATAAAATTTGATAGCAACATGTTTGTTTGGTCAACTATTCCTATGTTTTTCCCTTTTTCTATTTGCTTCACCTTAACTAATCGGGTGTCCAGTCTTTATCGTGGACGATTCGATGAGTCAACGCCTACTTTGTAAAGGAGGGGGAGGCTTACCGACTACTATCCATTTTAAAAGTCTGATCAAGCAGAGCGGGTGAGGAACTTCATAATTTTAGAGGGTTCCCCCTTCATTATCAAGCTCAAAAAGGGAGGATAACCATGACCATGGAAGATCAAGTGAGTCATTGGCTTTCAGAATTGGCAGGAGAGGCTCCATTGCTACAGCTTCCGTTTGATATCCCCAGACAAAAAAATGTTCGCTATGAAGAAGAGTGGCAATCGATTGATCTGTCAAAACCAGTGGGGGAGAAAGCAAGATTACTTTGCATGCAAGAAGAGACTGACATGTTTACGCTATTCTTGGCTGCATACCATAGCTATCTTTACAGATATACGGGGCAAAACGACATTCGGATTGGTGCGATAGCGAGTGATAGCTCTGCCTTTTTTGCAAGTCGAGTGATTATGGGTGGAACGACGAATTTTAAGCAGCTGTTGAACGAGGTCAAAGAGAATAGGATGGAGGAGAAGCTTACCAGCAACTCCGAAACTACGAAATTATTTCATACCTTTTTAAGAATGGGAAAAGCCGGGGATGGGGATAACAAACTTTTTGTCGATTCCCAAATAGCAAAGGTAGAGCTGCGTGTTGATGTCGAAGAAGCTGAGGGAATGCGCATCACATTTACATATAATACCTTCCTGTTTACACAACAGACGATACGACGAATGATCGAGAACTTTTGTAACTGGATCGAACAAGTAATCACGGATGTCGAAACTCCTATCGATTTATTGAGACTAATAACCAAAAACCAGGAGAGAGAACTGGTAGACGAGTGGTGCAGGAATGATGAACCCACGAATGTTCCTGACACAATCTTGAATGCCTTTGATTTCCAAGCCAATCGGAATCCCGATGCCATCGCGCTGGTATTTAAGCAAGAGAAGATGACCTATCGGGAATTGGATATCCGCTCAAATCAATTGGCGAATTACCTCCGAAAGATTGGTGTAACGAGTGAAGTGCTGGTGGGAATATGCCAAGAGCGTTCCATGGAAATGATCGTGAGTATATTAGGTGTGTTGAAAGCAGGAGGCGCTTATGTACCGATCGATCCTGCTTATCCCGTTCAAAGACTCCACTATATTATGGAAGATGCTGCTTTACAAGTAGTGATTGCGGATGAAGCGTCCGCGACGAAAGTGCCTGACGGAATAAAAGTGGTAAAATTGTCGGATTATTTCGAAATTTTGTCGAATGAAAGCACGGAGCCCCCTGCAATGGAAGTAAACGGCCACAATCTTGCTTATGTCATCTATACCTCCGGCTCGACAGGAAATCCGAAAGGGGTAATGATTGAGCACTATTCCGTTATGAATTTTCTTCAAACGCTGGAGAGTCGCAGTCCGCTTTTACAAACGGACAGGCTTTTACAAAAAACGTCTGTTTCCTTTGATGCTTCTGTTTGGGAGCTCTTTTGGTGGATGTTGAAAGGCGCTAGCTTGTACATCCTCCCGAACAGCGATGAGAAAGACCCTGCCTTGCTTGTGAAAGCAGTCGAGATGCATAAAATTACCCATCTCGAGTTTGTGCCATCTATGTTGAAAGCTGTATTGGATTATATAGAAAATCAGGATTCTTCTTTTGCATTATCCTCCTTGAAATACGTCACAGTTGGAGGGGAAGTACTTCCGCCTCCTATTGTTACGAAATGTACCGATCTGTTGACCATTCCTCATGGTACAACCTTATACAACACATATGGGCCGACAGAGACGACAGTCGAGGTTGCCAGCTTCAAATGCCATCTAGATGAAAAACACGCGCAAATACCCATTGGAAAACCGAATGCCAATACACAGTTATACGTGTTGAACGAGCATTTGCAAATGCAACCTGTCGGAGTTGCCGGAGAACTGTATGTCGGCGGATCAGGCGTAGCAAGAGGTTACTTGAACCGTCCTGAATTGACAGAGGAACGATTTATTTCCAACCCGTATTGTCCAGAATCAGACTCGCGTTTGTATCGAACGGGAGATTTGGTTCGGTACTTGGCCGACGGAAACTTGGAGTATATCGGGCGCAATGACAACCAGGTAAAAGTGAGAGGGTACAGAATTGAGCTGGAGGAAATTGAAGTCACTTTAGGCAATCATTCGACTGTTGAGCAAGCAATCATTGTCGCGAAAAAAGACGCCTATGAAAATAACAAGCTGATCGCTTATGTGATAGGGTCTGGAACGGTAACAGAATGGCGTGATTATCTGAAGGCTCAGCTTCCAGAGTTCATGGTTCCAGCGTATTTTGTGAAAATGGATGTTTTCCCGCTTACTCCCAGTGGAAAAATTGACCTGAAGTCACTGCCAGAGGTAGGTAATAGTCGTCCGCATGTTTCGACGGAATATGTAAAACCGGAAACAGAATGGGAAACGAAGCTCCTGGACATTTGGAAGGATTTGTTCGGATACGATGAGATTGGAGTCGAGGATAATTTCTTTGAATTAGGCGGACATTCGCTGTTGGGGACTCAGGTTATTGCCAGAATCCGTGCTCTTTTCAAGAAAGAGATTCCGTTGTCTGCTCTGTTTACCCATCCGACGATTCGGAGCATCGTGCCGATCGTAACTGCCGCAGATGAGGTAGATGCAGTGGATGCGTTACCTGCCATCAAGAGGGTATCACGAGATCGAGAATTGCCGCTGTCTTATTCGCAAGAAAGAGTGTGGTTTTTAGAACAGTTAAGCGCGAATAATTTGGCTTATATTTTTCAAGCCACAATGAAAGTGCGCGGGATGCTGGATCTCCCCATACTCAATAAGTGTTTTACAGATATTGTGCGCAGACATGAAATATTCCGAACGGTTTTTCATGAGAAAAATGGACAACCCTATCAGGTGATCTATGAACCATTCGATGTGGAATTGCCTGTTATAGATGTTTCGCACTTACCTGAGAGTGATCGTGCCGCTGAAGTCCAAAGACTCATTCAAATGGAGATCAAAAATCCGATTGATATCGCGCAGCTGCCATTGGCGCGATGGATTGTTTATAAGATTTCTGAGTTGGAGTCTGTCATTTTGTTTGTGGAGCATCATCTGATTCATGATGGATGGTCATTCCGCAAATTTTTAAAAGAACTGTTTACGCTATACAGTGCCTATCTTGAAAAGAAACCATCTCCACTGGCTGAGTTGCCGATTCAATTCGCAGACTATTGCGTATGGCAGAATGAGCTGTTTAAGCGCGGCAAGGAAAACAAGCAGTTAACGTACTGGAAGAATCTACTGCAAGGGGCCAATGGGGTTCTGGAACTGCCCACTGACAGGCCACGACCAGTAAATCAAACCTTTCACGGGAATATGTTCACCCAATTAATACCGGAAGAACTGTATCTTCAATTGCGTGATTACTGCATGAAAACAAATACGACCTTATTCATGGTCATGATGTCTGCGTTTCAAACCTTGCTCCATCGTTATTCCAATCAAGAAGACATTATTGTAGGTTCGGGCATCGCGAATCGCCGCTGGAAAGACACGGAAGAATTGATCGGGATGTTTGTCAACAATATTGTGATCCGTACGCAATTTACCGACAATATGACGTTCCAGGATGTATTGCAAGATGTGAAGAGATCGGCCTTGGAAGCGTACGAAAATCAAGAGATTCCTTTTGACCAAGTAGTCGATGCCTTAAAACTGAAGCGTGATCAAAGCCGTAACCCTCTATTCCAAGTCATGTTTAGTTTCCAGGATGCAAAAGTCACGCATTTACCTGTATCCAATCTGAATATTCAACTCACCGAAGGCATTAGCAACGGATCGGCCAAATTTGATATCAACGTAGTAGTGACGAATCATGAGGAGCTCTCCTCTTCCCTTTTAACAAAGGATGAATACGGAAGTATAAGTCTTGACTGGGAATACAATACGGATCTGTATGACGAATCTACTATGCGCCGCATGTTTGCGCATTATATTGAATTGCTGAAAAGCGTTCTTACGCACAGTGACCAGACGTTGCATTCCATGCCTATGCTGACCGCTTCTGAAGAGAACCAAATTCTCCAAGAGTGGAATGACACGGAAGTTGCGTTTGAGGATCAAAAAACGCTCCATCAAATATTCGAAGAGCAAGCTGCCCGGACGCCAGAGCGAATGGCGGTTGTATTCGGCAACGAACAATGGACCTACAGGCAAATAAACAACAGGGCAAACTTCCTGGCAAGCAAATTGCGATATCAGGGAGTGAAGCCGGATACATTAGTAGGATTACTGAGTGAGCGTTCTCCCGACATGATGATTGGTATTCTTGCCATTCTAAAAGCGGGTGGAGCCTATATGCCGATGGACACAGTGGCTCCGAAAGAAAGACTGTCCTATATTCTCCGGGATAGCGATACGAAGGTCGTCGTCATGCAAGAGAAATTCAAGACAGCGATCGATTTCAATGGACCTGTCCTGTTATTGGAAGAGAATAGGCCGGATCAGGATGTAGAGTGCGATAATCTGGAGTCCATTGCCCATTCGAAAAATTTGGCGTACGTCATCTATACCTCAGGTTCGACGGGAGCACCAAAAGGAGTCATGATCGAACATTGCTCGGTTGTCAATCGGATGAACTGGATGGTTCATCGCTACCCTATGAACGAGCATGACACCATCTTGCAAAAGACTCCCTATTGTTTTGATGTTTCCGTAACGGAATTAGTCCTATGGTTTTTCACTGGTAGTAAATTATGTTTCCTCGCACCCCATGCAGAGAAAGACCCGGAGCTTATTGTCAAAACGGTTGCCCAGCATCAGATAACTTATATTCATTTTGTTCCATCTATGCTCAGCATCTTTTTAGACCATTTGGAAAACGTGGATTGCGCAGAGGAAATCAAAACTTTACAGCGAGTCTATACAACCGGGGAAGCTTTGAGTGCGGAACAGGTTCAACGTTTTCATCGATTAATCGGGCAAAGGAATCATACGACTCTTATTAATCTGTATGGTCCTACGGAAACGACCATTGAAGTGACCTACTATGATTGCCAGACCGATAGCAAGGTAATCCCCATTGGTAAGCCTATGGATAATATTCAAGCCTACATCCTCAATAAGGAAGGGGACCTGCAACCAATAGGCGTGATGGGCGAATTGGTTATTGGGGGCATTGGTCTTGCACGAGGGTATATCGGAAAGCCTGAGTTAACAGCTGAACGTTTTGTCCCGAATCCTTTTGGCAATCCATCTGAAAGGTTATACAAGACAGGTGATTACGCTCGGTGGATGCCAGACGGCAATATTGAATACATCGGCCGTATGGATAATCAAGTGAAAATTCGCGGTTATCGGATTGAATTAGGTGAAATCGAAGCGGTTATGAGGAAGCAGCAAGGGGCAGGAGAAGTGGCAATCATTGCCTATGAATATGAGCCGGGGGATAAACGATTAATTGCTTATTACAGTGGGGCATCAGAGGCAGAGACAGTAAAAAGCCATTTACAGAAACAGTTACCGCCTTATATGATTCCTTCTTATTTTGTACGGGTGGGGGAAATGCCGCTCACATCGAGTGGCAAATTGGATCGTAAAGCATTGCCACTGCCTGAGATCCACATAGTAAGCCATCACTACACAGCGCCGCGAAACTCAACGGAAGAATTGCTCGCACTCATATGGAGTGAAATTTTAAGAGTAAACCAAATAGGGGTATTTGATTCGTTCTTTGAATTGGGAGGGCATTCCCTGTTGGCAACACAGGTTGTATCGCGCATACGAGAAGTGTTTGGTCAACATCTACCTCTCCGAGCGATCTTCGATTGCCCGACCATTGAGGGGTTGGCTAAGCGGCTAACCGAATTGCGACAAGGCGAAAAAATGGTTCAACTGCCTGCGCTCCTGCAAGTGGATAGAACGGAAACCATTCCGTTATCTTTTGCGCAGCAGCGGTTGTGGTTTTTTGACCAACTGGAGCCAGGAAGCAACGTCTATAACATTCCTTATGTATGGCGCTTAAGCGGTTCATGGGATGTTGCCGGATTAGAAAAAGGATTTAACCAATTGGTTGAACGTCATGAAATGCTTCGTACCGTATTCGCAAAACAAAATGGCGTTCCTGTACAGCTCGTTCAGCCGCATCAATCAAGATCATTGCCTGTCATAGATGTAAGTAGTCTCTCCGCGGATGAAAGTGAAAAGCAGGTCCAGCATTATATTCAACAGAGTGCTGATCGCGTATTTGACTTGAGCCAAGGACCGTTGATTGAAGCCGAGTTGATTAGGCAGGATGAATCGGAGTATGTTCTGCTTTGTACCGTACATCATATTGTATTCGATGGCTGGTCAGAGGATATCTTGTTGGACGAGTGGATGGTATTTTATGAAGAAGCAGTCAGCGGAACACCTGCTGATCTGCCACCGTTATCCATTCAATACGGGGACTTTGCTGTCTGGCAAAGACAATGGCTATCAGACGAGACGATGAAAGAGCAAGTGGCGTATTGGGAAAATGAACTTGCAGACGATCTTACGGTGCTTCAGTTGCCATTCGATCGTCCACGACCAGCCATTCAAACGTATGCAGGAGACATGCAGCATATCGATTTGGCCCCTTCATTATTAGAAAAACTAAAAGCTTTCAGCAAGCAAGAGGGCGCTTCCCTATTCATGACATTACTGGCTGCCTATCAGAGCTTTCTCTCTCGGTATACCGGACAAACAGACATTTTAGTAGGAAGCCCGGTTGCGAATCGCACTCGAAAAGAAATGGAAGGGTTAATCGGGTGCTTTGTAAACACGCTGGTTTACAGAGTGAACGTCGAAGACAATCCAAGCTTCAGGGAATTGGTCGCCCAAGTCAAAGAAAAAACGTTGCGCGGACAAGAAAATCAGGATGTGCCCTTTGAAAAAATAGTAGAGGCTCTCCAGCCAGAGCGAAATGCAAGTTACTCCCCTGTTTTCCAAACGATTTTTACGATGCAAACCCACCTGAGAAACGTAAAGCAATGGCCAAATAGAAAAATTGAGCCAGTGAAAAGCACCATCAAGGTTGCCAAATTTGATTTGTCCATTTCAATAGAAGTCCATTCAGAGCACTCGTTGACGATTTCATTCGGCTACAATACAGACCTATTTAATCCGTCCAGCATAGAACGAATGATCGGACATTTTGTGAATTGGCTCGAACAAGTGATGGCATATCCTGAGGAGTCAATAGAAGGCTTGCGATTGATTTCAGAAGAGGAAGAAAAACAACTGCTGGAAATGTGGAGTAATCATTAGGAGGTGCTGTATGCAAGATTCCCTTACCGCATTATTGGAAGAACAAGTGGAACTTCATCCTGATGCCATTGCATTGGTATACAAAGATGCAAGCCTTACCTACAAGGAGCTTAACAGCAGAGCGAATCGATTGGCACATTATTTAAAATCGTGCGGGGTTGGAGCAGAGAGCCGAGTTGGCTTGTACATGGATCGCTCGTTTGAAATGATCATCAGTATGGTCGCTATTTTAAAGGCAGGCGGGGCCTATGTCCCGCTTGACCCTGCCTACCCTGAGCAACGCTTGCTTTATATGCTGCAAGATGCAAGCATTTCGATTGTGCTGACACAAGAAAGCTTGAAGTCCAGACTGCCGGACGGAATGAAAATCGTTTGTCCTGATCTGGACGCTAGCAAGATCAACAAGGAATCAGATGCGAATGTAGGCGAGAGTACGACTTCGGAAAGTCTAGCCTATTTGATGTATACGTCCGGTTCGACAGGAAATCCCAAAGGAGTACTCATCCCTCACCGAGGGGTGATCCGACTTACGAAGCACGCCTCCTATGTATCACTCACACCGGAAGAAACGATATTGCAACTAGCGTCGATCTCATTCGATGCGGCTACCTTCGAGATATGGGGGAGCTTGCTCAATGGCGCGAGATTGGTGATTTATCCATTTCACGGCCTTTCTCTTGACGAGTTGGGACAAGTGCTGCGTGACGAAAAAATCAGTACGCTATGGCTAACCGCAGGCATTTTTCATCAAATGATCGATTATCGGATCGAAGACTTAAGAGGAGTGCGTCAATTGTTGACTGGTGGCGACATCGTGTCCGCCAAACATGCGCAACGAGCTTTAGACATGTTACCAGAAACACTGGTGATTAATGGGTATGGTCCGACAGAGAATACGACATTTACGTGTTACTATCACATAAAAGAGAAGAGTGAGATTCAACATTCCGTTCCAATCGGCCGACCGATCAATGATACCGAGGTCTTTATCCTAAACGATAAGCAAAAGCTCGTTCCTGTTGGACTTGTGGGCGAATTATACGTGGGGGGCAAGGGACTCGCTTTCGGATACTGGAATCGACCGGAGTTGAATCAAGAGAAATTTATTCCGCATCCATTTCAACAAGACCCTGAAGCGAGATTATACAGGACGGGCGACCTGGTGAAATATGTGCCAGGGCGAGGAATCGAATTTATCGGTCGAAAAGATAATCAAGTAAAAATAAGAGGAAACCGGATTGAGCTCGGTGAGATCGTAGCTGTTCTCAATCAGCATGAGAGCGTAAGGGAAGCCGTCGTCCTTGTACATGAATATGGATCCGATGATAAACGCCTGATTGCTTATATCACGGGAGATGGGGATGTCGATGAATGGAAGCGGTATGCGAATGAACAATTGCCGCCTTTCATGGTCCCTTCCCATTTTGTGAAAATGGACGCTTTCCCGCTTACAGCTAACGGGAAGGTAGACCGTCAAGCATTGCCGTTGCCAGAAATGCGCACGATGAGGGATGAATTTGTCGCACCACGTACGGGTAACGAGAATCGGATCGCAGAGATTTGGTATGAAATTTTAAAGGTGGAGCGTCTTAGCATCCATGACTCCTTCTTTGATTTGGGTGGACACTCGCTGCTTGCGACGCAGGTCATATCTCGCTTGCAGGATGCCTTTCATCTGTCGATCCCGTTGCGCATCTTGTTTGAATGCCCGACAATCGCAAGCCTAGATGCCAAAATCATGGAGCTTGGCCGGGATGGCAAAAGAGAACGGACACCAGCTATTGCGAGAGTCTCTCATCGAGACAAGCTGCCGTTATCGCATGCCCAGCAGCGTCTATGGTTTTTGCATCAATTGGAACCGGAAAGTACGGCCTACAACGTTCCTCACATGTGGCGCTTAACAGGGCAGTGGAATGTGCGTGCGTTGGAAACGGGATGGAATGCGCTCCTTCAACGCCATGACATCTTGCGTACTGTGTTTCCGAATGAAGGGGGTCAACCTTTCCAGGCCATTGAACCCTATGTGTATCAAACGTTACCAGTGATTGATCTACGCGATCGACCTGCTGCCGAAAAAGAAGAGCAAATCCACGACTATATCAAACAGGAAGCAGACACAAGATTTGATCTACAGCGAGGACCCTTGATTCAAGTCAAATTAATCGTCGTCGAAGAGGATCAGTTCCTTTTGCTGTGCACGATGCATCACGTCATTACGGATGGTTGGTCTGAAGATATCTTATTGGAAGAATGGCTGGCCTTTTATGAGGAAGCAGAGAGCGGGGCACGTGCGGAACTACCAGAATTGTCGATTCAATACGCTGATTTCTCGGTATGGCAGCGCGAATGGCTGACGGATGAAGTGATGAGCCAACAACTCGACTATTGGAAAGCGGAGTTGTCCGGGGAGCTACCTGCCTTGCAATTGCCGATCGATCGACCAAGACCAAGCATTCAAACCTATGCCGGAGATATGCATAAAATTGTACTGGCATCCGAATTGCTTGAGAAGCTGAAAGCGTTCAGTCGGCAAGAGAATACCACCCTATTTATGACCCTAATGGCCGCATACCAAGGCTTTTTATCCAGATATACCGGGCAAAACGATATTTTGGTGGGCAGCCCGATAGCGAACCGTAATGTAAAGGAAATCGAAGGATTGATTGGCTTTTTCGTCAATACGCTCGTCTACCGGGCGAACCTCCAAGACAATCCTACGTTCAAGCAATTACTTGCCCAAGTAAAAGAAAAAGCTCTACAGGCACAGGAATACCAAGATGTCCCGTTTGAAAAAATCGTAGAAATGCTGCAACTGGAGCGCAATACAAGCTACTCCCCGGTATTTCAGACGGTGTTCACATGGGCGGAAATGACAGCGGATGTCTATCGCACGTCCAGTGGGCAATTAGAAAAAATGCCGGTTCAGATCAATGTGGCGAAATTTGATCTTCAGTTATCCATGGGTGAGTCCGAAGACGGCCTCGTGATGAACATGATCTACAACACGGATCTATTTGATCCATCCACCATTGAAAAAATGACAGCCCGCTTCGCGCATTGGTTGCAAGAGCTTGTAAACACACCGGATGTGCCGATTGCCTTGCTGGAATTGTTGACTGAGGAAGAACGTCACAAACTCTTACTCGAATGGAATCATACTAGTGGTGACTTTGGAAAAAATGATGGGGCTACAGTCTTTATGCAAGATTCCATCTCCACATTATTTGAAGAACAAGTGGAGCTTCATCCTGACGCCACTGCATTAGCATACAAAGGCACGAGCTTGTCCTATAGAGAGCTTAATAGCAGAGCGAATCAATTGGCGCATTATTTAAAATCGTGCGGAGTAGGCGCAGATAGCCGAGTTGGTTTGTACATGGATCGCTCGTTTGAAATGATCATCAGTATGGTCGCTATTTTAAAGGCAGGCGGTGCCTATGTTCCGCTTGACCCTGCTTACCCTGAGCAACGCTTGCTTTATATGCTGCAAGATGCAAGCATCTCGATTGTACTTACACAAGAAAGCTTGATGTCCAGACTGCCAGATGGATTGAAAATCGTTTGTCCCGACCTGCAAGCTCGTGAGATCAACAAGGAATCAGATACAAATCTAGGCGAGAGTACGACTTCGGAAAGCCTTGCCTATTTGATGTATACGTCCGGTTCGACAGGAAATCCGAAGGGGGTACTCATCCCTCATCGAGGGGTGATCCGACTTACGAAGCATGCCTCTTATGTATCACTCACACCGGAAGAAACCATGCTGCAACTCGCGTCGATCTCATTTGATGCAGCTACCTTCGAAATATGGGGGAGCTTGCTCAATGGCGCGAAATTGGTGATTTATCCATTTCACGGCCTGTCTCTTGAAGAGTTGGGACAAGTGCTGCGTGACGAGGAAATCAGCACGTTATGGCTAACCGCAGGCGTTTTTCATCAAATGATCGATTACCGGATCGAGTATTTAAAAGGGGTGCGTCAATTGTTGGCTGGCGGCGACATCGTGTCTGCCAAGCATGCGCAACGTGCCTTGGATATGTTACCAGATACATTGGTGATTAACGGGTATGGCCCGACAGAAAACACGACATTTACTTGCTATTATCCTATAAAAAATAAGAGCGAAATCCAGCACTCCGTTCCGATCGGTCGACCGATCAATGATACGGAGGTGTATATCTTAAGCGAAATGTTAAAGGTAGTTCCTGACGGTCTCGTGGGGGAGTTGTATGTGGGAGGCAAGGGACTAGCTTTCGGATACTGGAACCGACCGGAAATGAGCCAAGAGAAGTTTATTCCGCATCCTTTTCAACAAGACTCTGAAGCGAGATTATACAGGACGGGCGACCTGGTGAAATATGTGCCGGGGCGAGGAATCGAATTTATCGGTCGAAAAGATAATCAAGTGAAAATAAGAGGGAACAGGATTGAGCTCGGTGAGATTGTAGCTGTCCTCAGTCATCATGAGAGCGTAAGAGACGCCGTCGTCCTTATACATGAATATGGAGCGGACGATAAACGTCTGATTGCTTATATCGCGGGAGACGGGGATGTCGATGAATGGAAACGGTATGCGAGTGAACAATTGCCATCTTTCATGGTCCCTTCCTATTTTGTGAAAATGGACGTTTTCCCACTTACAGCTAACGGGAAGGTGGACCGTCAAGCATTGCCGCTTCCAGAAATGCGCACGATGAAGGACGAATTTGTCGCACCACGTACGGATACAGAGAATAAGATCGCAGAGATTTGGCGTGAAGTTTTAAAAACGGAAACGGAACGATTGAGTATCCACGATTCCTTTTTCGATTTGGGTGGACACTCGTTGCTTGCGACGCAGGTCATATCCCGCTTGCAGGAAGCCTTTCATCTGTCGATCCCGTTGCGCATCCTGTTTGAATGCCCGACAATCGCAAGTCTAGATGCCAAAATGATGGAGCTTGGCCGGGATGGAAAAAAAGAACGGACACCAGCTATTGTGAAAGCCTCGCATCTTGAAAAGCTGCCGTTATCGCATGCCCAGCAGCGTCTATGGTTTTTACATCAATTAGAACCGGAGAGTACGGCGTACAATGTTCCTCACATGTGGCGCTTAACAGGGCAGTGGAATGCGCAGGCGTTGGAAACGGGATGGAATGCGCTTCTTCAACGCCATGACATCTTGCGCACTGTGTTTTCGAATGAAGGGGGTCAACCTTTCCAAGTCATTGAACCCCATGCTTCTCGAACGTTGCCAGTGACTGATCTACGCGATCGACCTGCCGCCGAAAAAGAAGAGCAAATTCACGATATTATCATGCAGGAAGCAGACAGAAGGTTTGATCTACAGCGGGGACCCTTGATTCAAGCAAAGTTAATCGTCGTCGAAGAGGATCAGTTCCTTTTGCTGTGCACGATGCATCATGTCATTACGGATGGCTGGTCTGAGGATATCTTATTGGAAGAATGGTTGGCCTTTTACGAGGAAGTAGAAAGTGGAACACGTACGGAGCTGAGAGAATTGCCGATTCAATACGCTGATTTCGCGGTATGGCAGCGTGAATGGCTGACGGATGAAGTGATGGGCCGACAACTGGACTATTGGAAAGCGGAGTTGTCTGGAGAGCTTCCTGTCTTGCAATTGCCGATTGATCGACCAAGACCAAGCATTCAAACCTACGCTGGAAGTATGCATAAGATGGTGCTGACATCCGAATTGCTTGAGAAGCTGAAAGCGTTTAGTCGGCAAGAGAATACCACCTTATTTATGACCCTGATGGCCGCTTACCAAGGCTTTTTATCCAGATATACCGGACAGACCGATATTTTGGTGGGAAGCCCCATAGCGAATCGACATGTAAAGGAAATCGAAGGATTGATTGGCTTTTTCGTCAATACGCTCGTCTACCGGACGAACTTCCAAGACAATCCAACGTTCCAGCAATTACTTGCCCAAGTAAAAGAAAAAGCTCTACAGGCACAGGAGTACCAGGATGTCCCGTTTGAAAAAATCGTAGAAATGCTGCAACTGGAACGCAATACAAGCTACTCCCCGGTATTTCAGACAGTGTTCACATGGGCAGAAATGAAAGAGGATGTCTATCATTCGTTCAGTGGGCAATTAGAAAAAATGCCGGTTCAGATCAATGTGGCGAAATTTGATCTTCAGTTATCTATGGGTGAGTCTGAGGACGGTCTCGTGATGAACATGATCTACAACACGGATTTATTTGATGCATCCACGATTGAAAAAATGACAGAGCACTTCGCAAATTGGTTGCAAGAGCTTGTGAATGCACCGGACGTGCCGATGGCCTTGCTAGAATTGTTGAGCGAGAAAGAACGTCACAAAATCCTCGTGGAGTGGAATGATACAGCAGTCGCCATTCCAGAGAATACATGCCTGCATGATTTGTTTATCGAACAAGCAAAAAAGACACCGGAACTCATTGCAGCTGAATATGGCAGTGAAAAGATGACCTATCGAGAACTGGACAGACGTTCTAACCAGTTGGCGCACTACCTGATTATGCTGGGGGTTGGACCCAATACGCCTGTCGGGATATGTATGAATCGCTCCATCGAGCTTGTCATTTCGATTCTCGGCATCGTAAAGGCTGGCGGAGCATTTCTCCCCTTGGATACCGAAATGCCACAAGCGAGGATGGCGAAACTGTTGGAAAGCTCCAAAACCAACATTTGTATATCCGAGCTGGAGTTCATGAACCTGTTTGGACAAGCCACTCATGTGAGATGTATAGATTCCCAAGCGGAAAAAGAAAAAATAGCAAGCATGCCGGAGGGATTGCCGGAGCAAACCGTAAAACCGACAGATTTAGTTTCGATTTATTACACGTCAGGTTCGACCGGAAATCCGAAAGGCGTTGAAAACCTCCATTATGGTTGGGTAAATCGCATGTTATGGATGCAGCGACAACATGGCTTGGGGCAGGGCGAGTCTGTACTGCAAAAAACAACCTTAACATTTGATGATGCAGCTGTTGAGTTTTTTTGGCCATTGTCTGTAGGGGGACGGATATCATTCTTGGAACCATGGCTGCATCGGGACCCTGAGGCGATTATCCAGGCTGCTATTCACTATCAGGTAGCGTGCATTCAATTTGTACCGAGCATGCTCAATATGTTTGTGGACGCCCTTACTCCAGAAGATGCATCTAAATTGCACAAATTAAAAAATGTCATCTCCAGTGGTGAGGCGCTATTACCCGAAACAGTAGGCAAGTTCTTTAAAAAGCTAAATGCCAAACTCCATAATACGTGGGGGGCCACAGAAGTATCGATCGACTCCACCATTTACACATGCTCACCAATGGACGTGCTGGAAAAGGATTGTGTGAGTGTAGGCAGGCCGATTGATAACAACAGAGTCTATGTTCTTGACCAAAATAGGAAGGCTGTCCCAATTGGCGTCATTGGCGACC
This sequence comes from Brevibacillus sp. AG, assembly GCF_028369215.1. NCBI lineage: Bacteria > Bacillati > Bacillota > Bacilli > Caryophanales > Paenibacillaceae > Brevibacillus > Brevibacillus sp. AG. The sequence continues at coordinate 46,816 of NZ_JAQMYO010000019.1, forward strand.
TTTATATTGGTGGCCTTGGATTGGCCAGAGGCTATCTGCATAATAGCGAGAAAACCCAAGAAGTATTTATGGAGAATCCGTTTGTACCTGGGGAAAGAATATATCGAACCGGCGACAAGGGGTACTTCCTGCCTTCGGGCAACATTAAATTCGTAGGCAGACAAGATAATCAAATCAAGATTAGAGGCATGCGGGTTGAATTGGGTGAAATTGAATCCACATTAAGCAGGCATCCGTCCGTTCGTGAAGCAGCCGTTATTTCTGTGAAAAACGACAGGTCAGCTACCGAATTGGCTGCTTATATCGTGGGGGACGGGGATGTAAACGAATGGCGGGCATTCCTGAAGGAGCATTTGCCTGCTTATATGATTCCAACTTATTTCATGAAGTTGGACAGCATTCCTAAAACCACGAGTGGAAAAATTGACCGAAATAGACTGAAATTACCAGTCATGAAACCAAGCGATTGCTCGATCATTGAGCCGCGCACGATACCTGAAGAACTTATCCACTCCATCTGGTGCGATATATTACAGGTGGATCGGATTTCGATCAAGGACTCATTCTTTGATAGGGGTGGACATTCCTTATTGGCTACGCAAGTCATTTCCCGCATGCGAAATGTTTTGGGGATGGACATACCTTTGCGCACGATTTTTGAGTTTCCAACCATTGAAGCGATTGCCGCCCGTATTTCTGAGATTAAGCAAGGCAGTGAGACGAATACCCGCATCCATGAAGTATCGCGCGTGGAAAATCAGACAGATGTCTCCTTATTCGAAGTATCCCACGGGCAAAGGAGACAATGGTTCCATGCAAAATTCAGTGACCAAGAAGCAGTAGGAGGGGTGTACCTCTTTGAAGTAGACGGTCCCGTTGATAGTCATTCTCTGCACAGATCTATGGGCCTCATGTTTGAACGTCACAGAATCATGCGCACGACGATTATAGAAAACGAAGGGCAATTGTATCAAAAGGTGCATGACGACCTTGAGGTGGAGAATGAGTTTGTAGATTTGTCTTCGTTATCTGTGACGGAAGGCGAGCAGCGTATCAAAATGGATTTGCAATCCGCTCTGTACAAACCATTTGATTTTTCGCGAGAGTCTTTCTTCCGGATGACTTTGTATCGAATCTCATCAACGAAGCACTTCTTCATTTTGAGCGCGCATCATATTGGATTTGATGGCTGGTCGTTAGATGTGTTTATGAATGATCTCGCGGGCATTTATCAACAAGTAAAGAGTGGGGTGCAACAGGAGTTTTCCAAACCATTGGATTATATGGATTACACCTTGTGGCAGCAAGCACGGTTGCAAAATGGAGAACTGAACCGACAACGGGACTATTGGTTAAAACAACTGCAACAAAATGTAGATGCACCGTTCATACCGCGAGAGACACAATCGTTCGCACACGGCAACCGAATTTCAAACGTAGCTTCGCTTCCAATCGAGCAAGTGAAGGGACAATCGCTTTTAGAATTGACTCGAATGACTGGTGGTACCGTCTATACGAGCTTGCTTGCGGCGATCAACATTTGGCTGTCACTCCTCACAGATCAAACCATCATAACTGTCGGCTCGACATTATCTGGCCGCACGCAGACGGATCTAGAAGGAATTATTGGTCCGCTAATCAATCCGGTCGCCATGCGTACAGACTTGTCTGGCAACCCGACTGTATTGGAAATGATGAACAGAACAAGAGAAACCGCATATGGTGCGTACGAGAATCAAGAGTATCCGTACAATTTGGTTGTAGAGGATCAACTAGCTGCCACAGGCGATAAGAAGAGTTTGTATTCCCTTGTTTTTATTGGACAACATGTATCGAACAATCAGCCTGAATCAGATGAAATGACCTTTACAGAATGTCCGTTACGTCGTTTTCTGGATGAAACGATTATCAAAGCATATGAAGGCAGTCACTTTGTTCAAGACGATCAATTGGATATGATGTTATTTTTGTCCACGCGTCATGACCAACTGACGTTAACTGCACATTACAACACGGAAGCATTCAGTGAATATGCCATGGATACGTTACTGGATCAGTTAAAGCATGTCATTTGCCAAATGATTGACAATCCAATGCAGCGCTTGTCTCAAATAAACTTGGTGGAAGAATATGATTTCAATGAACTATTCAGCTAACTAGTTTATGGCTGTTGGGGCATGCTGGTGAGAGCCGCATGCCCAACCATTACGCAGTTGCGTATCGGGGAGACTACGAATGATGGATAAAACTTTTATCAAAACCATCCCTCTGTCTGAGGCTCAAAAAGATTACTATCTACACTATTTAGTCTATCCAATGAGTCCATATTATCAGGAGCAGTATCTGTTCCACTTCGAAAGCCGATTGGATGTATCGGTTACGATTCGTACACTTTACGAGATCGTGAAACGCCACGAAATCTATCGTTCCATTTTTGTTTTGGAAGATGAGCCCATCCAAAAAGTATATAGCGAACCCGTATTGGATTTTGAACATGTGTCTTCCACGACCTGGGACGACACGATGATTAGAGAATATTTCAATGAGGAGTTCAGCAAGCCTTTTACGCTGGAAGAGGGGCCGTTATTCAGTTGCAGATTGCTGGATTATAAAGAAAGCGGCAGTATTTTATATTTCAAGTATCACCATATCTGCTTTGATGGGTGGAGTGTTTCGCTCACGCTCGATGAATTTACGATGATCTACCAACTACTGATCAAGGGCAATGATCACGAGTTGCAACCACAAATACACCAATACGCGGACTTTGTGGAGTGGGAACAGAATTACATAGCGAGCCCAGAAGGCGAAGCTGCGAGAGGTTTTTGGAAAAAGAAATTGGGTGGGACTCTTGAGAGGGTAGAAGTACCGGCAGATAAAAAGCGTCCGAGTACCCCTTCGTTTAAAGGGGGGATATCATTCTTTACGTTTACCCGCCAACTCCGGGATGAGTTGATTGCTTATCATAAACATCACAAATATCCTACGGATGTCATTTATTTATCCCTTTTTAGTGCTTTTCTTTATCGGATAACTGGGCAAGACGACCTCATTGTTGGCGTACCGAGATACGGCAGGCCAAAAAGAGAGTTTCATACGATCATGGGACCGTGTATGGTAATGCTTCCCCTGCGAATCAAAATTCCTAAGAACAGCTCGCTTCGTGAGTTGGCAAAGCAGATTCATGAAGAATTGTCTTTATGTTCACAGTATCAAAACTATCCAATCTCTTTGATTACAGCTGAATTGCAATATGAGCGCGATAAAAAATATGCTTCCTTTTTTTCAACAGCTTTCGTCCATCAAAAAGCGATTAAGCAAGATGCAGCGATTATGCTGGGCAATGCGCAAAATACTTTTCATAGCAATGATCTTACCGTAAGCACCTATCCGATTGGCAAAGATGTGTCCCAGTATGATTTATGTTTGGTCGTTGAAAAGGACAACCATCATGACATACTGGCAGGATTCGAATACAATTCGGATATTTTGGATGAAGAAACCATTGCCAAATGGGTTTCCGACTTTGAACGCACCAGTCTTTCTCTTTTGAAAAATGATGGTGAAAACATCCCTGCACTTGCAGGCAAGCCCGCTGATTGGATGGAGAGTCTTTCCACTTTGCCTTCCCTCAAGATATTGCCAGAGGACGTCATCCCACTCTCTACCGACTCAATAAAGTTCGAGGAAGTGACGTTTGAATGGACATGCTTGCGGGAGGCTGGGATATCTCATCTGGCTAAAGTTTGGGATGCCTCTTCCTATGCGATATTCATGACCGTATTTCTCGTACTTTTGTATGCAGAAACCGAGAAGGAGGGTTTGGCTTTGGCATTTCGTGCGGGGTGGGACGAGAGCGAGGATGTCCCAAGCGCCCTGCTTTTACGAGCTGATCTGACAGGCAATCCACTACTTGGCGATTTGGTTTTGCAAATACAAAGCAAGTTAAAAGAAGCCCATTATCATCAAGCGTCCTTTCCTAAAACTCACGAGCCTCAACTCTTATTTGAAATGAGTAAGAATGAATATCCCTCCACGATTGATTTTCAACTCCGCATCCATGAATCTAACAATCACATACATGGCACCATTACCTATAAATCGAATGTATTCAAGAGGGAGACAGTGCAACGGATCTGCACCCAATATGAATACTTGTTGGAAAGTGTGACAGCCGAGTCGCATCAAAGAATCCGCGAGATTGTCAGTCATCTGAACAGCCAATTTCTAACCAGTGATGATTTTGAACAATTATTTCTGTAGCGAAAGAGGTGCACTGGCTTGAAGCATTTAACAAAAGAGAACGTACTGGAAGTCATAGAGCTTTCCATGGTGCAAAAGCAATTATTACGTCCTGACAAGATGACAACCATGCGCTATCTCATCGAGCACCGTCTCGAACTGGAACGCATTCAAGAAACGTGGAAGGAATTAGTCAGCCAGACGCCGGTGATGCGAACAGTTTTCCGCCAGCTTAAAAATAAACATGTACAAGTCGTATTGAAGGAGCTACCCATTCCTATTGACTGGCACGATGTACGGGAATTATCTCCTGAACAGCAAGAGCAAGTGTATCTCTCTACACTTACATCCCATCAGGAGCCCATTCCGTATGAGGAGGGGCCATTAATCCGGGTATCGATTTTGCAGATGGACGCCAATCAATCCGTCCTCATCTGGACTCATCATGCATTATGTATGGACGATGCCAGTCGCGAGCTTCTTGTAGCGGAATGGCTGAAACGGGTACGGGGTAATCAGCCATCTGCCGACCAGCGGGCCTCATTCAAAGAGTACGTTGCTTGGGAGTCAAGCCAAGATGGCTCCAAAGTCAAAAGCTTTTGGGCAGATCAATTCCAAGGCTATGAAAGCGAGAATGTGTTTTATCCAGTACAAGGGGCACAGAAGGATGCGAGCCATCCGATCACTTGCAACGCTGTTCTTTCCGAAGCGGTAACCACGTCCATCAGAAGGATGGCATTCGAGCAGCGAGTATCCATAGAGGCCATCTTTCAGGCTGCTTGGCTCCTCTTGGAGAATATGTACAGTGGCGAGGACAAGCTGGTCATTGGGGTTACCGTCTCTGGCAGACCGGAAACATGGAAAGAGGCGAATACCATTATTGGGCCACTGGCTCACAGCTTACCTGTTTTCCAGACCGTGCACGCGAATCAAAAAGTGCGTGATGTCGTAAAGGATGTCGAGGAAAGCTGGGAACAACTACAGCAAAATGATATGGCCACACTAGACATGGTCCGTAACTATGCAGGCATCCGAGAAACTGATCTTATATTTGGAACGACATTGACGATACGGAATGGTGCAGAAGATCACCAGGAATCTGCCATGCTTTATCGCGGCGGTCTCCAAACAGTGGAGATAGTGGTGACGGTCGGGCAGCTCATGAAAATTCAAATTTTCCATATGAATGCGTCCACTACGAGCGATCTGGAACGATTGCAGTCCCATTACATCCATATGCTCGAGCAGATTTGCTCAGAGGCAGACAGGAACATCAGCGATCTGAACATCGTGACGGATGAAGAACAAGAGATCATGACGAAGGTGATGGGCAATTTCGCCATGTCGAATCGCAATATGGAGCAATTTGCGCACCATATCATAGAAGAGCAGGTCAAGCGCAATCCTGACGCTGTTGCTGCTATCGATGGGAAGCAATCCATCACCTACCGGGAATTGAATGAGGATTCGAACCGATTGGCGCATTGGTTGCGAAGACAAGGATTTGGCCGAAATGATCTTGCTTGCCTATTTGCTGAGAGAAGCGTCGACATGCTGCTTGGCATTCTGGCTGTACTGAAAGCAGGAGGGGCCTATGTCCCGCTTGACACAGCCCATCCCGATCAACGACTCCTTACGATTCTTGATAACAGCAAGGCGAAGGTTTTACTGACCGAGGCGCGTTTCCAATCGCGTAGCATGGCCTTGGCAGACAGATTGGAGCACAAGCCAGTTGTGTTTTGCCTGAACAAGGGGGACGGGACAAGCTCGGACATTTCTTCCTTGCAAGCGTCGGATACATCGAATCCAGAGATCATCCATGCGCATGCTGATTTGGCAAACGTCTTTTTTACCTCAGGCTCCACTGGTATGCCAAAAGGGGCAATGATCGAGCATAGCGGCATGCTGAATCATCTTTACGCCAAAATGGATGTCCTTGGACTGAATGAAGATAGCATCGTAGCGCAGAATGCTTCTCATTGCTTTGATATATCGGTGTGGCAATTCCTGGCTCCCTTGATGGCAGGGGGTAAGCTAGTGATTTACGACAACGAGACGGCTACTGATCCGGATGCATTGCTCCAAGCCTTGAATCGAGACGGTGTCACCGTAATTCAAATGGTACCGGCGATGATAGAAGCATTGCACAATGCTGCACTGACTCTTCCACCGGAACAGCATGTGTTACCTCAATTGCAATACATGATTTCTACTGGTGAAGGATTGCCGGTAACCCTGTGCCAAAAGTGGCAAAGCCTGTATCCCGATGTGATTGTAGTGAACACGTATGGAGCTACGGAGTGCTCAGATGATACGATGCATGAAATCATTGATCGTTCGTATTCGCATGATGATTATCCTTATGTGGCCTTGGGAAGCTCGATCGCCAATATGAAGCACTATGTGCTGGACAAATGGATGCGCTCCGTTCCGGTTGGTTGTGTCGGGGAAATCTACATTTCTGGAACTGGCGTAGGGCGGGGGTATCTCCATGATGCTGAACGCACTGAGCTAGCATTTTCAGAAAATCCATTTTTGCAGGGTAGAAAAGAACGGCTATATAAAACAGGCGATTTGGGACGTTATTTGTCAAATGGGAGACTCGTATTTGTTACGCGTGCTGATTTTCAGGTGAAAGTACGCGGACATCGCATAGAGCTCGGCGAGATAGAAAATGCCCTTTTACGTCACACGCTGGTGAGACAGTGTGTAGCGGTTGCACGGGAAGATGAAAATGGGCAGAACGGAATTGCTTGCTATGTGGTCATGCATGAACAGCAGAGTGAGCATGAGCTGCAAGCCTATCTCAGAACGATCTTGCCGGAGTATATGATTCCGGAGCGAATCGTCATTCTGGATGCAATGCCACTGAATCGCAACGGAAAAGTAGACAAAAAAGCATTGCCAGAGACAGACGTGATTCAAAAGAAGTCTGAAGCATTCGTCGCTCCGCGCAACGATCTGGAACGAAGCTTGGCAGCTATCTGGCGTACCGTACTAAACATAGAGGACATTGGGATTGACGATGACTTTTTCCAGCTTGGCGGGCATTCTATGAAAACGATTCAGGTTCGCTTGCGCATGAAAAGAGAGATGGGCATAGAAGTTACCATCAAGGACTTATTCGAGCATCGAACCATTCGGGAATTATCCTCCCTGTTTCATCACGAGGAAGCGCTGTCCGCAGGTGAGCTCCATACGCAACATGATCGATTAACGATCCCCAAGGCAACAGAGCAAGCGTATTACCCGGTGTCACATGCGCAGAGGAGACTGTTTTTCATTCAGCAGCTAGAGCCTGAGAATACGGCTTATAATATGCCGACGATCTACCATATCACGGGACCATTGAAGGAGCGTGTCCTGCATCAGGCATTCGGGTTGCTCGTAAAAAGACATGAAGTGCTGCGAACAAAGTTCCTGTTAAGAGACGGACGCCCCGTTCAACAGGTGCTGCCGAGCAATGACTTCACCTATGCATTTGTCGATCTTTCCAAGGAGTCAGAAGCGTCGAAGCAAGAAGCGATTGATCTGATTATCCAAAAAGAGACGGAAACCAGCTTTGATTTTGACAGGGATACATTGTTTCGGGTGAAGTTATGCAAGGCTGCGAAAGAAAAATACGTATTGTTAATGAACATGCATCACATGATCAGTGATCAATGGTCGTGGGGGATATTGATGAAGGATTTGGGCACCATCTACGAATCCTTGCATCAAGGGATAGACCTCGAATTGCCGGAGTTGAGCATCCAGTATAAAGATTACGCAGTCTGGCAAAATCAGTCGATTCATCATGGAGAGCTGGCAGAATCAGAAGCGTATTGGCTGAAGACATTCGAAAAAGAGATCCCAGTATTGGACTTGCCGACAGATTTCCAGCGACAGCCTGTACAAACGTATTTTTCGGCAACGGAATCTTATCAAATTCCGGAAAAAGCGTTTAGCCGCATGAAAGAGATTGCTCAGCAACATGATGCATCCATGTTTATGGTGATTTTATCAACGATAGGCATTTGGCTGTCCAAGCTGACCAATCAACAGGATATCATCATCGGTACTCCGGAGGCTGGCCGGAACCACATGGATATTGAACAGGTCATTGGATTTTTTATTAACACACTCCCGTTGAGACTAGAAGTCAATCAGGAGCATACCTTTATCGAGGCGTTGCAGGTTTGGCGCCAGCAAGCACTGGAGTCTTACATGCATCATGAGTATCCATTCGATAAATTGGTCGAAAAAATTAATCCGGAAAGAGATGTTAGCCGCAATCCTATTTTTTCTTTCATGTTCCAATATATTGAAAAAACGGAAGAGGAAAATGAAATAAATGGCTTGGAAATGACAGCTGTTCAATCCTATAACTCCATGACGAATTTCGATTTATCGCTCGTATGCATGGACCTAGAAAATGGAACGGGTTTGACTGTCGAATATCGCACGGATTTATGTAAGCCAGAAACGGTTCAACGGATGCTCAAATATTTGGGCAACATCATCGAACAGGTAGCCAATCAACCAGATATCCATTTCAAGCATATCGAATTGTTGTCAGTGGAAGAAAAACAGGCAATGATCTCTGCCTATAAGGAAGTTTCTTTTACCAATGGGGATGAGCATAAAACAATCATCGAGCTATTCGAGGAGCAAACAGAGAAAACCCCGGATCGCATTGCTCTCGCTTTTGAAGAGCAAGAACTGTCTTATTCAGAACTGAATAAACGGGTGAATCAGCTGGCGCGGACATTGGTAGCTGCGGGCGTCCATGCAAATCAAATGGTGGGGATCATCGCAGAACGGTCCATAGAGATGATCGTTGGCGTATTGGCGATTGTGAAAGCGGGTGGAGCCTACGTCCCCATTGACCCTGATTATCCGGAAGAGCGCATACGGTACATGCTGGAACATTCGGGAGCAGAAGTTTTACTGTTGCATCAGTCGGTACGCAACAAAGTGAATGCTGACAAAAAAATGATCATGCTTGACGATGAGGAGTCCTATCATCAGGAGAATACGAATCTGGGGTTACCTGTTCCGTTTGATCAGCTTGCTTATGTGATTTATACATCAGGCACTACGGGAACGCCAAAGGGAGTCATGATTGAACACCGACAGCTTCATTCGCTTGCGCAGGCATGGAAACAAGAATACAAGCTGGATGAATTCCCCGTCAGGAGTTTGCAATGGGCAAGTTTTTCTTTTGATGTGTTTACGGGTGATTATATAAGATGTCTGTTAAACGGTGGGAAACTGGTTATTTGCCCAAAAGATGCGAGAGTGGATTTGGAGCGCCTTTACCACCTGATGGAAAAGCATGAGATTAATCTGTTTGAATCGACTCCCGTCCTGGTGATTCCTTTCATGGACTATCTCTATGAAAATGGGCTCAACATAGACTTCATGAAAATATTGATTCTTGGCTCGGATCAATGCCCGTTACATGCCTTTCACAAGCTTGTTGATCGATACGGAAGCACAATGAGAATCTTAAACAGCTATGGAGTGACGGAGGCTACCATTGATTCCTCCTATTTTGAAAGAGATAAACAGCAAGATTACAAATTTTTGCCGATTGGCAAGCCTTTGCCAGGGGTGAAGATGTATATTCTGGACGCCAATCTTCATGTGCAGCCTGTGGGTGTCCCAGGAGAACTGTATATTGGAGGCTTGGGAGTAGGAAAAGGATATTTCAAGCGGCCAGATTTGACGAATGAAAAATTCGTTCCCAATCCGTTTTGTATCGGTGAAAGCATGTATAAGACAGGGGATATGGCTCGATGGCTCCCCAGCGGAGATATTGAATTTTTAAGGCGATTGGATAATCAGGTAAAAATACGTGGGAATCGAATCGAATTAGAAGAAATCGAAGCGGAATTACGAAAGATAGGCGATATTCGCGACGCGGTCGTTATCGCAAGAGCGGATGAATCCGGTCAAAAAAGGCTGGTTGCATTCTATGTAGCTGCAAAAGCTGTGGAATCGAACGTATTGAGAGAGTCGTTGCGGAAGTCGTTACCGGCATTTATGGTCCCAGCCCATTTTGTTCAGCTAGATGAAATACCAGTAACGCCGAATGGAAAGATTGATCGAAAAGCGTTAGTGGATATCAACATCGTCTTGCAGAGTGAAATGGAATATGTGGAGCCCCAAACGGACAACGAGAAGATATTGGTAGCTGTGTGGCAAGACGTTTTACATGAGAAAAAGATTGGGACTTTGGATCATTTCTTTGAACTTGGTGGCGACTCTATCAAATCGATTCAAGTTTCATCGCAATTAGCAGCTTTGGGATACAAGATGGAGATTCGAGATCTTTTCAAATATCCAACGATCGCAGAACTCAGTACAAAACTGAAACTGATGAATAGGAAAATTGACCAGAAGGATATTGAAGGCGTTGTACCGCTGACCCCGATTCAGCATTGGTTGATACAAGAACACAGTCAGTATCTCCATCACTATAACCAATCTTTTGTGTTGTACCGCAAAGAGCGGTTTGACGAGGAGATGGTTAGCAAAGTCATTGATAAGCTCGTACAGCACCATGATGCACTGCGAATGATTTTCCGCCAAACCGAGACAGGTTATGAGGCTTATAATCGAGGCGTCAACACTAGCGACATGTATCGTCTGGAGATTTGGGACTATCAAAACAAGAATGGGTCTGAGATCGAACAAGCGATGGACTTGAAATGCAGTGAAATTCAATCGAGGCTTAACATTTTTGATGGCCCATTAATGAGGCTAGGGTTATTCCAATGCTCGGATGGCGATCACTTGCTTATTGCTGTTCATCATTTAGTCGTAGACGGGGTATCATGGCGCATTTTAATCGACGATTTCAAAACAGCTTATGGGCAGCTCCTCCGTAATGAAGAGATTCGTTTCCCTTTAAAAAGTGATTCAGTCCAATTATGGGCGCAACAATTGAACGAGTATGCCAATAGCGAAAGGCTCGAGCAAGAGCGTGAATATTGGAATCGAATCGAGGAAAGGGACACTCAAGCGTTGCCAACGGATTACGATGAGCAAAAACCGCTTCGGAAAACAACCAGGACGAAAACGGTCATGATGGATGAGCAGCAAACCGAGGAATTGCTAAAACAAGCCAATCGTGCCTATCAGACGGAAATCGATGAACTTTTGTTGGCTGCTATTGGAATGGGCTTTAAAAAATGGGCAAATATCGATCGCGTCGTCTTGAATATGGAAGGGCATGGTAGGGAATCGATTTTACCAGATCTGAACATTAACCGTACAGTGGGATGGTTCACGAGTGAATATCCAGTGATGGTAGATGTCGGGAACGAAATGAATCCGTCAGCTATTATTCCTAAAATCAAAAAAGATGTACGACGAATACCACATAAAGGGATTCACTACGGTATATTGAAATATTTGTCTGCAAAATCGCCAAACATCACCATGAATGTACATCCTGAGGTCAGTTTTAATTATTTGGGACAATTTGATATGGATCGAAAAGAAAAGGATGACGACATTCAATTGTCTACATTCTCAGGCGGAGAATCAATGAGTCTGGAGCAGTTCCGGGAATGCAAGATTGACATTGAGTGCGTGGTGTTAAATGGAAGCTTTCACTTTATGGTAGCTTACAGCGAGGCACAGTATAAAACGGAAACCATCGAACGACTTACTGCATGCCTTCAGGATAGTCTTAGGGAAGTCCTCCAACACTGCATGATGAAATTGCGCAACAATCCTGACCACGAAATCGCTGGAGAATGGGTGGACTTCGAAGCAGTGATAGACGGATTTTTCGACTCTTCTACGATGAGTGATCTTCCTGGCGCAATTGCGGTGGTAGTCCAACACGGTCAAGTGAAAGTAAAGAAGGCTTACGGTTACGCCAATCTATCAGAGAAAGTGCCCATGAGTGCAGATGAAACCGTAGTCAAGGTAGGTTCGATTTCCAAACTCGTAACAGTCGCTGCCATTATGAAGCTAGTGGAGCAAGGTCTGATTGGATGGAACGAGGATGTTCAGCAATACCTCGATATGGAAATACCGAGAAGGGTTGAGGGCCCACTAACGGTAGAACATTTACTCAGTTACACAACAGGGTTTGACTCGCCAGACGCGGGAAATGATCAAAGCTATCATTTTGGCGGGCGTGACTCCCTAACGTTACGAGAGTATATTCACCGCTATATGCCAACCGTGATTTACAAGCCTGGCGAACAATATGGGAATGAGAATTTTGCCTTTATGCTGGCGGGTTATCTTGTGGAAAGAGTTACGGGAGTTTCCTTTGATCGCTATGTAAGAGAGCATTTCTTTACGCCTCTCGAAATGACAGACAGCAGTTTTCTACTACAACCAGAATTAGAGGCGAAGATGGCCACAGGCTATGATCTGGAAAATCAGGCCGTGCAAAAGTACGATTTCAGCCCTGCAATCTCACCAGACGGCAGCATGCTCTCCACGGGGCACGATATCGCCACATTCATGCTGGCTCTCTTACGTGGAGGCGCTGATGGCAAAGAAACAATTTTAGAGGTGGATTCGATAGACAAAATGTTCTCCAGTAAATCAGTACCTCATCCAACAGGGGCAAATACAGGGTATGGATTTACAGTAAAATTCCACCCAGAATACGTACATGAGAATATTTTGGCGAAGGCAGGCGAGGTCATAGGCTTTAACTCCTTTATGTGGTTCCTGCCAGAAAAACAAATGGGGGTCTTTGTTAGTACAAATAAAAGTCAATTCAACAAAATCGAATTTTTCGATTACTTTATGAAGCGCTATCGTCCTGCGGAAGCGATCATCATGTAAATCATATTCGTGTAAACGGGGGGGCCACTATGAGCATGATAAAGACTAGTTCCAGTTCCATTAGTCGTTTTCCTAATACGAATGACGTAGGAATCGGTGTATCTATCGGTACTTTTGGGGAACTACTGCAGGGGATTCTAGAGGAAAATAATCTGGATTTTCTGGTGACTTTGCCTATCAAAAATGCATCCTACGCTACTTTTTATTCGATTCCAACCTTACAGGAGATCATCATCGTGCCACGCTCCAAGCAAAAATCAAAAAGGTTGGCGGAAAAAATCATTCAGCATTATGGATTGCCGGCAGGTGGAATTTTAGAGATCAACTCAGAACTTCCGGTTGGAAAAGGCTTGGCAAGCTCATCAGCAGATTTGGTGGCTGCATCCAGAGCGGTTGGAAATTGTTTCGATATAAGCATTGAGCCTTCCTTACTAGAGTGGTTTTTGTCGAGTATTGAGCCGACGGATGGCGTTATGTATGAGGGGGCTGTTTCTTACTACCATAAAGAAGTCAGATTGCGAGAATACATCGGGGAACTGCCGGCATTATGCATTTTAAGCATTGATGAGGGAGGAACCATCGATACCGTTGAGTTCAATAAGCGAACAAAGCCCTATACCCAAGAAGACAAGATGGAGTACAGCGTGTTGTTACAAAAAATCACGAAAGCAATCAGAGAAAGAGATGTCCACATGATAGGTGCCGTCTCTTCCCGAAGTGCGATCTTGAATCAAAAGATTCTGCCCAAAAAATTATTGCCGGAAGTCATGGAGATCAACGAGAAAATTGGCGGGTTAGGTACTGTTGTGGCACATAGTGGGACCAGCCTCGGTATTTTATTGTTGAAAGAAGAACCTGATTTCTATCAAAAGCTGGAACTGGGGTATAGATGGTTAAGTGAACTGAATAAAGAAGTGCATGTGTACCACACCTAGAGGATCAGATCCAAGAGATGGCTTCTGGCATGCTCGGAAGTCATCTTCCCCAAAAATTGATTTCGTTCGCATTGGGAGTGGATTATCGAGATGGAACAGCCAGTAAGCGTTAAGGAAAAGGTATCTTTTCGGGCGTTGCTTGGCTTGAAAAGTTATCGCTATTTAATCTTTTCGCAATTTGTATCGAACATGGGAGATGGAGTATATCGATTAGCGCTTATTTGGCTAATGAAGGTTTTGACGGAAAGTCCTTTGTTAATGGCGATTTTATTGGCAGCGGAGACCATCCCATTGATCATATTCGGATTGTTCGCGGGAGTTTTTGTTGATCGAGGAAATAAAAAGAGGATCATGGTCGTTTCGCATATATTGAGAGCTGCGCTCATTTTATGCATCGTCCTGTTGTTCTTGTTTAACATGCTGCATCCTGCTGTACTGATCATCATTGCCGTTTTGCTGACTACGGTTAGTGCCTTCTTCAGGCCAGCACTCACGGTAGCGATACGGACGCTGGTTCCCGAACAACATATGACGCAAGCCCAAAGTTTATCGCAGATGATTCAAACGATTGTCAGTTTGGCGGCTCCGGCATTGGCAGCGGGGTTGATCGCGTTTGGAATGGAATATGCTTTTATTTTGAATGTCGTCACCTATTTGTTAGGTGCACTGATTATTTTATGGATAAACGAGAGGGAGCTTGTCATTTCTTCTGTCAGTGAGTTTACAGCAAGAATGATCATGACCGATTTGAAGGATGGAATCCATGCGATTACGAAGCATGATTTTTTGCGAAACTGCATGATTTATTTTACCATCCTCAATTTTTTGACGGCTCCAGAAGCGATCTTGCTGCCACTGGTCGTTACCAATGTTACCGAATTAGCCATGCTCGAGATTAGTTTTTTTATCGGGATTATGCTTGGGTCGCTATGTATTAATTATTTGAATCGATATGATGCGATTATTTACATTTGCTGCGGCATTAGTCTGTTCAGTATCGGAATCGGAATGTTTGCGTTTGGTATTCCACTTGTATGGCAAGTCATATGTGTATTCGTGAATGGGATAGGCTCGGCATTCGTCAATATCAAAATGAGCACGTTGATTACCTTGATGGTGCCTAAGGAAGTCTTGGGAAGAGCATCGAGCTTAATCAGTGTAATGGTTATGTGCGCCATGCCAGTCTCCGTCTTCCTGGTAGGTCTGACTACTGGTCTTGTTTCCATCTTTACGATATTTGGAATCATTGGCGGAGCGGGACTTCTCATTGTGGTTCTTATGCTGATGAACCCACACTTGAGAATGAAAAAAGAACATCACTACGATTATGCGGAACAGAAATCAGGGGGAATCTCTCTTTAGTGCAACTCCTGGTTGGATCGTTACTCAGTCGGAAGCGAGGTGTATTTTTTGCATGAGTGTAAAATTAACGGGCAGAATTGCTTCGACACCAAGCCGTCTCTTGCATGATGAAGTATTGGAACCGCAGTTCAAATATGAAGTCGATCACTTGTTGCCTGGGTATATTCAGATTGAATTCGCCATGCTTTTGGAATATGTCAGAATGGGCTTGATTACACGACAAGACGCTTTGCTTATCGCAAAGGCACTTCAGGGTGCTGCACCAGAAACAATAGCTCCTGACCCTGGACGAAACATGTCTGATATTTCTTTTGCCCTCGAGCGTTATATTGAAGGTTTACTCCCGAGACCAGTACCGTGTTGGCATATGGATCGCAGCCGCAATGATGTTCAAGCGTGCGCCCAGGTGATGTTTGGTCGTGCGCAATGGCTGGAGACGATGGGGGAATTGGGACAGCTTATTCAATCGATGCATACATTGGCTGTTCAATATCGTTCGGTTCCCATGCCAGGATATACGCATTACCAATCCGCACAATTGATTACCCCTGGATTCTATCTTTCCTCTATTAACGGTGAATTTTTGCAAGCCATGAATCGATGGATACAAATCTATGACGACATGAACCAGTGCCCGCTTGGGGCAGGGGCCATGGCAGGAGTTGAACTGCCGTGGAACCGTCAGCAGTTGTCCAAGCTGCTTGGGTTCAGACAGCCTCGAATGAGTGCGTTGTCGGCGGTCGCGTCTCGGGAATGGGTTTTGAGAATGTCAGGAGAGCTGTCCACCTTCTCGGTATTGGTCTCCCGGTTTACAACGGATTTGATTCAATGGGGCAGCAGCGAAATGAACTTCCTCCAATTGCCGGATGAGCTATCAGGTATATCTTCTGCCATGCCACAGAAAAGAAACTTCCCGATTCTGGAGCGTATCCGGGGGAAGAGTGCGCATCTAACCGGATTTTATATGGATATGGTGCTAGGTCAGCGCAATACAGCTTTCACGAATTTGGTAGAGACATCTAAAGAGGCAGGCACTCATCTTCTGACGTTGTTTCAACAAACCAAAACGTTGTTGCGCCTGTTAAAAGCGGTGATCGATCATTTGCAATTCAATGAGGATCGTTTGCTCCATATATGTAAACGGGACTTTTTTGGAGGATTTACTCTTGCGAATTTGCTGACGTTGGAGCATGAGATTCCGTATCGCACAGCACAGGTAATCGCAGGCCGATACATCGTAAGCGCGCTGGAACACGGTGTATCGCCGGAGCCGGGAGATCCACGGCTACTCGATGACGCTTGCGCGGAAGCAGGCTTTCAAGTACCAGATACGGCTTCGCTCCTCGCTGCTTCCTTCGATGTGCAGGGGGGCTTGTACGCGAAGAAATCAACGGGCTCCACGAACCCGGAGGAAGTACAGCAGATGCTGAGTGCACAGAGGGAGCATGCAGAGAAGCTGCAACAGGAGTGGCAGGATCGACAAGGGCAATTGCAGGCGATCGAAGAAAGGCGGGAGAGGTTCATGAAGAGGTTTCTTTCTGGCAAGCAAGGGAAGGATGTGAGCGTAGATGCGGTATGAACAGCTGGCAGATACTATCGGGGATACCCCTCTAGTCAAGCTGAGGCTTGATGAAGGAGCAGTCGGTTCTGTATATGCAAAGCTCGAGTTAATGAACCCGTTCGGTATGAAGGATCGCGTAGCCAAGCAATCGGTCTTGGCAGCGATACAGTCAGGAGAGCTTCAGGCGGGCATGCCGATTATCGAAAGCTCGTCAGGAACGTTGGCGTGTGGCTTGGCCTTGGTTGGGCGTCAGTTGGGGCACGACGTACACATCGTGACTGATCCGAGAATTGACCCGATTACCTATGCCAAGTTGACCTCGCTTGGCTGCCATGTTCACGTAGTTTCGCAGATGGGAAAACAAGGGTGGCAAAGCGCCAGACTGGAACGACTCCAAGAATTAATGAGGGAGTATCCAGGAGCGTTCTGGCCTCGACAATACGAAAATCCGGAGAATCCGCGTTCGTACGTTGCGCTGGCGTCTGAGTTGATGCAAGACCTCGAACGAATTGATGTGCTTGTTGGTGCAGTCGGCAGCGGAGGCTCCTTGTCCGGGACCGCCAGAGAGCTGAAGCGTCATTATAAGGAGCTGCGCGTCGTAGCGGTTGATGCAGCGGGGAGTGTGATATTCGGACAGCCCGATCAGCCTACGCGTCTACAGGGTGGCTTGGGAAACAGTTTGGTCGCCAAGAATGTAGATTTTTCCATGATCGATGAAGTGCATTGGTTGAACGATGCGGAGGCATTTGCGGCTACGCTGCAGCTGGCCCGTAATGAGCATATTTTTGCTGGCAACAGCTCGGGTTCCGTGTATGCCGTAGCCAACTGGTTAGCGAGCCAAGTCGGGAGTGAGTGCAATATCGTGGCTATATTGCCGGATCGAGGGGATCGTTATGTCGATACGATCTATAGCGACTCCTACCGTGAGAGCAAAGGTCTGATGCAAACGAACCTGCCAGACACGCCGCAATGTGTGGAACCAAAGACAGTCGTGACTAGCTGGTCCTATTCTAAATTAATGGGGATGTATCCGAATGAACAAACACTTTCTGTTCGTTGAAGCCAATACGACGGGGACAGGTATGCTCGCTATTAAAAAGGCGCGCGAATTGGGGTTTACGCCCGTATTTTTCACAGAGAAGCCTGAACGTTACCACGGTTTGAATGAGTTGGAATGTCACGTAGTCGTGACAGATACGAATTCCCAAGCAGAGCTGACTGACAGTGTAGCACAAGTGAGTAAGGAAGGCAGAGAGATAGTCGGAATCATGTCGACCAGCGATTATTACCTCGAATCGGTAGCCAAGCTGGCCCGGAAATTCGGTTGGACAGGCAATTCTCTGGAGGCGATTGAGACCTGCCGAAATAAAGCGATGTTTCGCGAGAAGCTTCAGGGGTATCAAGTGTCTCAGCCTGAATTTTTGGCAATAGGCTCTATGGAGGCATTGATGGAAGCGCGCTCTTCCATTTCCCTGCCCTGCGTGGTGAAGCCCGCTGATGATAGCGGATCAAATAACGTA
Organism: Brevibacillus sp. AG; assembly: GCF_028369215.1. Classification (NCBI taxonomy): domain Bacteria; kingdom Bacillati; phylum Bacillota; class Bacilli; order Caryophanales; family Paenibacillaceae; genus Brevibacillus; species Brevibacillus sp. AG. Next base: position 65,238 of record NZ_JAQMYO010000019.1, read on the forward strand.
CGGCTGTGCTTTAGCTGGGATGAAGTGGAGCATATGGCAGCGGAAATTCTTGCGATCAAGTACAATGCGCGCGGCCAGGAAACAGCACGAACAGTTCTTCTGGAGCAGTATGTCGAGGGCCCTGAATTTAGCGTGGAGACGTTCTCGTGGCAAGGGCAATGCTTTGTCATCGGGATTACCCAGAAACGGTTAACGGGATATCCATTTTTCGTGGAAGCAGGGCACATTTTCCCTGCACCGCTGTCGGCAGAAGATAAGCAGGAGATCGAGAGAACAGTGGAAAGGGCGTTAGCGGCGGTGAACTACCAGTTCGGTGCTGCCCATACAGAAGTGAAGTGGACATCAGCAGGCTGTGTTGTCATCGAGGTCAACGCAAGGCTTGCCGGTGGAATGATTCCAGAGCTGGTTCGCCGTTCAACAGGGATTGATCTGCTTTTGCAACAGATTCGGTGTGCGGCTGGACTTGCGCCTGAATTGTCTCAAACAGTCGAAGTGCAACGATATGCAGGCATTCATTTTCTCGTGTCTGAGAGTCAGGGAGCCTTTAGCAGGATACATGGAATGGATACCGTTCGCAACCTGCCGGGGATTGCTGAAGTAGCGATTCATGCAAAAATTGGTCAAAACGTCCAACCGCCGCAAAATTTCTCGCATCGTCTCGGCTATGTCATCGTGGAAGGGAAGCATTACAGCGAGACCGCTGAGCTGATCCAACAGGTAAATGACAACCTAAAGGTACAAGTAGTTCAGCAATTGGAGAGTGGGGTATGAAACCGTTGATAGAATTGAGAAGCGATACATTCACTTTGCCGACAAGTCAGATGATGGATGCCATTCAAGAGGCGGTACTCGGTGACGATGTGTATGGGGAAGATCCTACGGTTCGCCAATTGGAGCAAGAAGCGGCCCAAAAGCTGGGCAAGGAGGCAGCCATTCTCATGCCGAGTGGAACGATGGCTAATCTGGCATCCTTAATGGCGCATTGTCCTCGCGGTTCCAAAGTAATTGTAGGCAATGAGACCGACATTTACATCTATGAAGCGGGTGGCGCGACTGTGTGCGGCGGTATTATGTACGAACCGATTCCGACGCAGCCAGATGGAAGGCTGGACATCTCAGATATGGAGCGGGTCTTTCCGTTGGAGCCAGAAGATCCACAATTCGCATTGCCCTCCCTGATCTGCTTGGAAAACCCGCATAACCGAATGGGGGGACGTGTCCTACCGCTGTCTTATTTGGCAGAGGTTCGCGCATTTGCAAACGAAAAGGCTGTGCCTGTTCATATGGACGGTGCGCGTTTGTTCAATGCGGCAGTTGCTCTTGACGTGGATGCGGCTGAGATTGCGCGTTATGCGGATTCCGTGCAAATATGTTTGTCGAAAGGGTTGTCAGCACCGATTGGTTCCCTTGTCGTCGGGTCAAAAGATTTTATTCAGAAAGTGTATCGTCTTCGCAAAATGCTGGGTGGCGGTATGCGCCAGGCTGGGATTATTGCAGCGCCAGGTCTGGTTGCCTTGCAGCAGATGACGGATCGATTGGCAGTCGATCACGCAAACGCCCTTCGCTTAGTGCGTGGTCTTGCGGAGATTCCAGGAATCGTGACTCATGTGGAAGATGTAGAGACCAATATTGTGTTCTTCCGGATAGAACACCCAATCCATACGTGGCAGACCTTCATAGAAGCAGCGCAAGCACATGGGCTGCGTGTAGCTGAGCTCGGTCACGGCCGAATTCGAGCGGTGACGCATTCCGGTATTGAGACGGCGGATATCGACAAGGCGCTAAGCATTGTACGTGAACTGTTGCAGTTCCAAACTGTGTAGAGCAGACATGTACGCTCCCCCTTCAGTAAGAAGGGGGATTTATTATGAAGGTTTATAAAAGAATATAAAATCATCTGATTTTTTTAAATATTTTAAAAGGAAAATATTTTCAAATAACAGAAAATTATTTAATATTAGAAAGACAGGCCTTGGGATGAATTGCCCATTATGGAAAAGGCTTGAAATACATGTGAAAGAGGGGGAAATGATTTGAAAAAAGGGAAAGGTTGGTTGAAGCCGTTGGCGTTGCTCTCGTTAACCGGCGCGCTGTTGGTTGGTTGCTCAAGCGGGAACAATGCTTCGCCAGGAACTGCAACACCAGCACCAACAAAAAAACCGGTGGAGCAGGTGGCTCCTCAGGCGACCAGTACGGATGATGAGAAGCCAATAGACGGTGGAACGTTCACGCATTCTACGACGTCTGACATCGTCACGATCAATCCGATTTTCGGAAATGACACGGCATCTGGCGATGTTATGGAGTACACCCAGGCGTATTTGTACAATCGAAACCCAGCTTTTGATTTAGCGGTTTACCCTTGGTCCCTTGCAGCTGAGTTGCCGAAAGTAAGCGAAGATGGCCTCACCTATACAATCAAGATGAAGAATAATGCGAAATGGTCGGATGGAACGCCAATCACGGCTGACGACTTGATTTTTACCATTAATGCTATCAAAACTCCTGAGACTGGATCACCAGAAATTACGAAATACGACAAAGTTAAAGAGATGAAAAAACTGGATGATTACACCGTAGAAATCAAATTGACTCAATTGTATGCTCCGTTTGCTTTTGGATTAATGCAAAAGTTGGCACCAGCCCACGTGTTGAAAGACGTACCGTTTAAAGAATTGCAAGCCCATTCTTACGGAAAAGATCCAGCCAAGACACCAACTTCCGGACCGTACAAATGGTCAGAGTGGAAACAAAAGGAATTCCATGTGCTAGATGCTAACCCAGATTACTGGGGGGAAAAGAAGCCGCATATCCAAAAGGTTGTGTACAAAATCTATGCGGATCAAAACACACAAGTACAGGCTCTGATGAAAGGTGACGTTGACTTGGTAGACTCCATTCCTGTCACGCAGCTCGAAGCGGTGAAGGCGAAAGGAACGATCAACATCTCGACGGAGCCAGGTCCTAGCTATGAATACTTTGCCTTCAACTTCGACAAGAAGAACTTCCCGAACAACTACGGGTTGTTTGAAGGTCAAAAAACGCGTCAGGCCATTGCTCACGCTATCAATCGTCAAGGTATTATCGACAATATCTTGAAAGGAACCGGAAAAATTATGGATGCACCGTTCCTGCCAGGTACATGGGCAGACCCGGGCGATGCAGCAGTCCATTACGAATATAGTGCAGAGAAAGCAAAACAATTGCTGAAAGAAGACGGATGGGTAGCCGGGTCAGATGGAATCCTTGCCAAAGACGGCAATCGGTTCTCCTTTGAATTCATTTTCAACTCGGGGAACAGTCGTCGTGAACAGGCAGCAGTCGTTATTCAGCAAAACCTGAAAGAGATCGGAATTGAAGCGAAGCCAAAAGCATTAGACTTCTCGGCTCTTGTCGATCAGTATGCCAACCCTGGTAAATTCCAGGTTCTGTTACTCGGATGGCAATTGTCTGACCCAGATCCGGATGGCATTTCTACTTTCGGGAAAAAGGCATTCCCGCCAGGCAACAACGCTGGCTGGTACGACAATCCGAAGCTGGATGCGCTCTGGGAAAAAGCTGTATCCACGGTTAAACAAGAGGAGCGCGCAGCGATCTATAAAGAAGTCGGAAAAGAAATCTCGACGAACCTGCCATACGTATTCATGTATCAGTACGGAACGCCACGAGGCATGACTTCTCGCGTCAAATATAAGGATGAGTTTAAACCAGTATCCATGATTCCATATGGGGAGACCTTTGGCTTCCTGAACTGGTGGATCGACGATACCAAAAAATAAGCTCGGCTGGTAGCGGTTAGCAAAATGAAAAGGGGGAAGGGCAGCCTTATGTCCCTTCCCCTTTCAAACGAAAGGAGGATGCTAATTGACTGAATATTTAGTACGCCGCGTACTACAAGCCGTGCTTGTGTTATTTTTGATCACAGTGGTTTCGTTCGGGCTCATGCATGCAGCACCCGGAGGACCGCTAAAAGTCATGCTCTCACCGGGAATGTCTCCTGAGGCACAGCTCATCCAGATGAAAAATATGGGGTTGGATCAGCCGGTCTATATTCAATACATGAAATGGGTCGGTAATTTGCTGCAAGGCGATTTAGGCCATACCTTTAAAAATAACGTTCCTGTTGGTGATATTTTGTGGCCGACGGTTTGGAATACGTTTGTGCTCATGTCTGTAGCGTGGGGGCTTTCCATGCTGATCGCCATCCCGTGGGGGATCTACAACAGCACAAAACAATACGGTCTATCTGACCAGATCGCCTCCATTGTTGCCTATCTCGGATTCGCGATGCCGACCTTCTGGTTTGGGATTATGCTACAGCAGTATTTCGCGATGCAGCTGAATCTGCTCCCACTATCTGACATGTACACGATGGGGAATGAGGGACAAGTAAGCGACCTCATTTTGCACTTGATTCTCCCTGTTACGGTGTTAACACTGGTGAACATTGCAGCCTATGTCAAATATACGCGCGCCAGTATGCTAGAGGTTTTGGAGCAAGACTATATTCGGACGGCCCGTGCCAAAGGGATGAAGGAAAGACGCGTTATTTTCCGCCATGCTCTGCGGAACGCACTGATTCCTGTTGTAACGATCATCGGATTGGATTTGCCGACTCTGGTAGCAGGTGCAGCATTGACAGAGAGTGTATTTAACTGGCCAGGCATGGGGCGTCTGTTTGTGGAAATGGCTGTTGCGCGTGAATACTCTGTGTTGATGTCGATCACGTTGCTGATTTCCCTGATGGTAATTATCGGAAACCTGCTTGCCGATTTAATCTACGCACTGGTTGACCCACGAGTGCAGCTTGGACGCAAAGGAGGCAGGGCAGCATGAGTCAAGTACAGCTTCAAGATGATACTGTCGTTGAAACGAATCGACCGGGTGGACAGCTCCCGACGAATCCTGTTGGTCAAAAACCTCCTGGGCTCTTTGCAACAGCGGGCAAAAAGTTTATGCGAAATCCATATGCTGTTGGTGGGCTGATCGTACTGTTGTTTTTTATTGGGATTGCTGTGTTTGCCGATTGGGTTGCACCGCATGATCCGGCAAAGGTTGATTTTATGATTACCAATCTGCCTCCTGGAACAGAAGGGCATGTGCTCGGAACAGACGAGCTCGGTCGTGATATTTTGTCCCGCCTCATTCATAGCAGCCGGGTGTCCATGCTGGTCGGCTTCAGCGTTGCTTTTGCTGCGGTTGTCATTGGGACACTGATTGGAGCGATTTCTGGATATTTCGGCGGCTGGATTGATACCTGCTTCATGCGTCTCGTTGACGTGATGAACTCCATTCCGAGTCTGTTCTTTAACATTCTGGTTCTGGCTCTCTTCGGAGCGGAATTTATCTACATGATCCTGATTTTGTCGCTGACGAGCTGGACAAGTGTGGCACGTCTAGTGCGCGGGCAGTTTTTGCAACTACGGGAAATGCAGTATGTGGAAGCAGCGAGAGCGATCGGCGTTTCGCACTGGGGCATTATTACGCGCCACCTGGTACGCAATGCAATGGCTCCCATCATTGTGTACGCGACTCTCATGGTTGGCTCGGCCATTCTGTCAGAGTCAGGTCTTTCTTATTTAGGCTTGGGGATTCAACCGCCTGAAACAAGCTGGGGGTTAATGCTGAGCAAGGCACAGGAATTCATGCTGGTCGATCCTTTACAAGCACTTTATCCTGGTCTTTGTATTTTGCTCGTGGTGCTAGCGGTTAACTTCGTCGGAGACGGCATCCGCGATGCATTCGACCCACGGAAGAAAAAGAAGAACCCGAAAAGGAGGCTGAACAAGTGGAACGCAACATCCTCGAAATAAAAAATTTGACCACTTGCTTCTTTACGGATGACGGCACGGTCAAGGCTACGGATCGAGTGAGCATCAACGTTGGCAAAGGACAGACGGTGTGCCTTGTAGGGGAATCCGGCAGTGGAAAAAGTGTGACGTCACTTGCGGTCATGCGACTGATTGATTATGCGGGCGGATTTATTCAGAGTGGGAACGTCATGTTTCACGGTCAGGATCTGGCGGCAAAGGACTTGGATGAAATGATGCAGATTCGCGGGAACAAAATCGCGATGATCTTCCAAGACCCGATGTCGGCTCTCAATCCGGTGTTTACGGTAGGCGATCAAATTGCGGAGAGCTTGATGCTGCATCAAAATATGAGCAAGATAGATGCGTTCAAAAAAGCGATCGAGATGCTTCGTCTGGTTGGGATCCCAGCGCCGGAAGTACGAGTGAAACAGTACCCGCACGAAATGTCTGGTGGGATGTGCCAGCGTGTTGTCATCGCGATGGCCTTGGCCTGCAAACCGGAAATGCTGATAGCAGACGAGCCAACTACTGCTCTTGATGTAACGGTTCAGGCGCAAATTTTGGATTTGCTCAGACGGCTGCAAAAGGAATTGGGCATGTCAATATTACTGATCACCCATGACATGGGGGTAGCAGCAGAGATGGCGGATCGTATCGCGGTGATGTATGCAGGAACGATTGTGGAGGAAGGAACGGTCGAACGCATATTTGACGAGCCCCGGCATCCTTACACGATCGGCTTGCTACAGTCCATTCCCGGATTTGAAGGGGAGCGCGGCGGAGAATTGTACACCATCCAAGGTACCATCCCGAGCATTACCCAATTGCCGACGGGCTGCCGTTTTCACCCGCGTTGTCCGCATGCGATCGACAAATGCCGAAAAGAGGAACCCATCTTGCGCGAGGTTGTTACGGGACAACAAGTGGCTTGCTGGTTGAATGAAGATGTCAGCAATCACTTCAGAATAAATCAGCGTGCCAATGCAGTCGCTGGAAGCAAAGCAGAGGTGAACCGCCAATGAACCGGGAATATTTGATCGAAGCAAAACAAATCAAAAAGTATTTTCCGATTAAGGCTGGCCTGTTGAGCCGTGTCATCGGTCATGTAAAAGCCGTAGATGATGTATCTTTCGGAATTCGGCCAGGGGAGACATTCGGTCTCGTAGGAGAATCAGGCTGCGGGAAGTCGACGTTGGGGCGTGTTGTGCTGAATTTGCAAGGGGCGACGAGCGGAGAAGTGCTGTTTGACGGAACCAATATCCATGAGGTGAACAGACAAGAGAATTTGAAGCTGAGACGGGATATGCAGATTATATTTCAAGACCCATTTGGTTCGTTGAATCCGCGATTCTTGGTAAGTGATATTATTGGAGAGCCGTTACGGGTTCATCTGCGTGCATCTGCAAAGGAAATGGATGAGCGGGTAGTCGAGCTGATGAGTCTGGTGGGACTCGATCCTTCGAGGAGAAATCGGTATCCGCATGAGTTTTCCGGCGGACAGCGGCAACGGATCGGCATTGCGCGGTCGATTGCCCTCTCTCCACGGTTTATTGTGGCGGATGAAGCTGTTTCTGCACTGGATGTGTCCGTACAGTCACAGGTTTTGAACCTGATGATGAAATTACAAAAAGAGATGGGGCTGACCTATCTATTTATCGCGCACGGTCTGAATGTGGTACGCCATATTTCTGATCGGGTAGGCGTGATGTACTTGGGGAAAATGGTGGAGATTGCACGAACGGATGACTTGTTTGCACAGCCACTGCATCCGTATACGGCGGCATTGTTGTCGGCGATTCCGAAGCCTACTCCGCATCGGCGACAAGAGCGGATCGTCCTGCAAGGGGATGTACCATCTCCGGCCAATCCGCCGTCAGGTTGTCGTTTTCATCCTCGTTGTCCAATGGCGCAGGAGAGATGCAGCAAGGAGATTCCCGAGCTCATAGAGGTTGGGCAGGATCGGCAGGTCGCGTGTCATTTTCCTTTAGCATAGAGAGAGAAAGAGCCACCCGAGATGGGTGGCTTCTTCTATTCTCAAAACAACTCGATAACGGTAATACTGACATTGGCTGTTTGGGGAGGGAATGGTTCTGCAAAAAAGACCGTTCCGATGATTGCCGCCACGAGGTTAAGGACACTGGGTGCCCCAGCAGGAGCCGTTATGATAGCGGAATAGGTGGAGGCTAGGGGTGTTTTCGCAATAGTCGTATATCCAGAGCCTGGAACCGGAGCTCCATTCAGTGTGAGAAAGATGGCAGGAGGTGTGTTATTCGTCATATTGACTGAATGAGTGACAAAGTAAGTATGGCCACCTGCCAGTACGATATCAGGTGAGCCCGCAACATGGGTAATATCTGTTCCCGTTATGACGCCGTTGTTACTGAGGGCGACAGGCTGATTAGCAAAGGTTGTTATAATCGTAGTCAAATTATAGACATGCGCACTATTGGTCAGTTGTGGTCCTGTAGCGCCAGTGGCTCCGGCTGTCCCAGTATCCCCGGTTGCGCCAGTGGCTCCGGCTGTCCCAGTGGCCCCTGTAGCGCCAGTGGCTCCGGCTGTCCCAGTGGCCCCTGTAGCGCCAGTGGCCCCTGTAGCGCCAGTGGCCCCTGTAGCGCC